>NZ_JAVAYN010000009.1:0-262185 GCF_054863025.1 Bradyrhizobium sp. 23AC | reverse complement strand
CGATGAGAACGACCACGGCGCCGGCAAGAATTGCGACCAGAGCTGCCGAGGCAATGCTTGCCCCAGCGTGAACAGCCGCAAATCCTGCGGAAAACGCAACGAAATATGGCAGCGCGTAGACAGCAAGGATGAGACCCAGCCAGCAGAACAGGCCGATGCCAAGCATATTGAGGGCGAGTGCGATGATAAGCATGGTGGTGGCTCCGCGACAAAAGACATGACGCATCGCGCCTTCCACCACCACGGCGCGACAAGAATAATAGCGCAGAATGCAGCGCTGTGCGAGTGCGTGACCTCGTTCGTCGAATCGGACAAGAACCGAAGCTTTCTGCTCGAGCGCTATACGGTCGCATCAGAGAATTTGCACTGATCTGCGCTGGCGAACTTGGTCCTCGACGAAGATGCGCCGATGGGCGACGGCGCTTACGCGCCGCCGAACTTCCAGACGGGAATGCCGAGCTTCCTGGCCTTGTCGGCAAGGTTGTCCTGTATCCCGGTGCCCGGAAAGTGCATGAGACCGATCGGCAGCACTGCAAGCATGGCGTCGTTGCGCTTGAACGGAGCTGCCTTACCGTGCTTGGTCCAGTCCGGCTTGAAGGCGACCTGGGGAACCTTGCGGTTGGTGGCCCATTTTGCGGCGATCCGCTCGGCGCCCTTCGGCGAGCCACCGTGGAGCAGCACCATGTCCCGGTGCTTGGCATGGGCCTTGTCGAGGCGGTCCCAGATCAGGGCGACGTCGTTAAAATCGAGTCCACCGGTGAGCCCGATCTTGGGTCCCGACGGCAGCAACGCCTCGGTGTCCGCGCGACGTTTGGCAGCCAGGAAATCGCGGCTATCAATCATCGCAGAGGTGAGCGTGCGATGATTGACGAGTGACCCGGAACGGGGGCGCCAGGGCGAGCCGGTATGAAGCTCGAATTGCTCAGTCGCCAGATCGCGGAACAGCTCCATGGCGTTGCGGCGTTCGATCAATGTGACGCCTTCGGCCGTGAGCCTTTCCAGTTCGACCGATCGCACCTCCGATCCATTCTGCTCGCGCTGGCTCTTTTGCTGGGCTTTTTCGTTGTCATCGAGTTCGCGCTCGATGCGGCCCGTGGCGCGATGGAAGAGATTGACGGTCGACCAGAGGAGATCTTCGAGGTCGGGTTCAAGCCGTGTATCGCTCAGGGTCGCCACGAGCGCATCAAAGATGTCGGCGATCGCGCCTGTGATGGCCTTGGCTTCCGGGAGCGGCCTTGGGTCAGGCTCGTCGTGAAAGGGACGATGGCCATAGAGCTGAAGCTCGTTGAGGATATGATCGGTCGGTGATGAGCCGTGCGGCGGTTCGAACTGGCTATCGTCGTGTTCGGTCATCATGGCTTAGGGTCCTTTGCCGTTCGGCCGCGCCCATCGCGGCCTTCGTGGCGATCACCAGACGGCGGGCGGAACGGACCAGAACCCGGAGGCGTCAGCCGACGGGCCGGAGCGAAGCGGAGGATGGCAGAGGTGCGGCTATTTTGTTTCGCGATGCAAAGGCGCGTGAGCGCCGGCGGAAAATAGCCGCACCTCTGCCATTGCCGGGCCGGGCCGCTTGCCGTCCGATCGCCCGCTAGAAGGCCCTGGGCGCGGCGGTACCCCGCAAAGGCAGCCCACGCAATGACCGGTCAGACGATAGCAAATTCAAATTGCTTGGGCGCAAATCCCGTAGCGACCCTCGGAGGCGGCAGACAGCGGGCGATATCCTCGGGCACGAGTTGTGCGCGCAAGGCTGAGTTGGATTTCAACCACCAGGAGATTGACTTTGACGCAGCCGAGTGTCGCAAGCCGCTCAGGAGCAATGAGCGCCTGTCCTCCAGCTTTTCCGGTGAGACGTCAGCACGGCGATCCGAAAGATCCAGCCGCGATCTCCATCGTATCCAGCCATGACGGAACCAACGACCAGATTTCGTTGCTGTAATTCACGTCTCATCAAGGTTGGACGCATTCCAGCGCCGCTTGTTGGATCAGTCCGGCTTTTCCCGGGCCCGCTACGCCCTTGCAAAGCGCCTGGTTCAGCCAGTCAACGAAGGACCCTTTGTGAGGGCTGGCAGGAATGGTGTCACTTATCTGTTCGAGATAGGCGTAAAATTTGGCGGCTGCGCTATCCAACCCTTGGCTGCGAACGATATTGGGTCGATCCAGTTGCGTGTCCACGGCACGCAATTTGCCAAGCACCTCGGCGCGGCCGACCGTGTCTGCGATGTCGTCGGCGATCTGGTACGCATGCCCGAGCAGTTCCCCCACCTTCGCCCATGGGGCCGGGTCAGCACCACCTGTCAGGGCGCCGCACGTGGCCGCCGCCACAAAGAGGGAGCCGGTCTTGTAATGATGATAGCGGTCGATTGGGACGTGCGTCACAGCCTCCATCGACTGTCCGGCGATCAGCCCATGACTGGGGCCGACCGCCTCCGCGACCACCTCGATCATGCGCGCGACCAACTCAGGTGCCCGCGCAGCCTGCCGGCTTATGTATTTGAAAGCCGTCACGATCAAGGCATCGCCGGCCAGAACGGCGGTCGGCTCTCCGAACAGCCGGTGCACCGTCGGTTTGCCGCGGCGCAGCGCGGCGTTATCGAAGCAAGGCAGGTCGTCATGGACCAACGAGGCACAGTGCAGCAATTCGATTGCTGCCGCAGCTCGTGCAGCCAGCTCCGGATGGCTTGCGCCGGATGCATTGAAGACTTTCAAGCAGAGCTTGGGGCGCATCCGCGCGCCACCTGGAAACACTGCCGCTTCTAGCGCTTCCCGCAGGTGAGTCGGCGACTCCGGACTCAGAGCACTATCCATCGCGGCTCGCAGCGCCTGCTCGATGAGTTCGTCGCTACCGCCAACCACATCGACTGGGTGCCTCGAAATCATATCGTATCTCCACTCTTGAGACAAAAACCGGAATTGGGCGTGGTTCAACCGGTGCCGAATTAAAAGCCAATTTTGCGTCTCTTCAGGTTCTGGGCCACCGTCAAGTTAACGAATTGGAACGGCCAAGGGGTAGACGACCGGCATGCCGACCGCACGGGGCCTTATCGGCGCATCGCTTCGCATCGGAAGTGATCAGCTATGCCGTTTGGATGTATTTCCGGCTTTGCTTAAGCTTTCGCATGGTCGAGGAAACGCTGGCGGCGCATGGCATTGGCGTGACCTATGAAACCGTGCGCCAGTGGGGACGTAAATCCGGCAAGGCGTTCTCCCATCGGGATTCCCCGGCGCACTCCCACTCGCGGCGACATGGCATCTGGACGACTTCGTTATCTCGATCGCGCGAACAACATTGGCTCCGGCGCGTTGTCGACCAGAATGGCGTCGTTCTTCGACGTCTTTATCCAAAGCCGAAGAGACTCGCGCGCTGCGCAGCGGCTCATGACGAAGCTCTTTAAATCCGCCGGCACGCCGCCGCGCGTGATGATCGCTGACAAGCTCGGTTCGTACGGCGCGACGCGGCGACGCCAGCGGATCATGACGCTTTTCAATCGAGAAACCGTTGAGCCTGATGGGACGGCCGAATCTCGAACCTTTGATAATCGACTCCTTCTCAGCGGTCGATGAAGTTGACGATGCCTGTGCGCCTTACCCTTTGCGCGAAAGAGCTTGCGCAGATGGGCTGACATCTCAAGCTGTTGGTCATGGTTGATAGTCGCGACTGGAGCTTGGACCGCAACGACTGACCGGGCCGGGATCTGGGACCTAATTAGCAATTGGTGTGCCACCAGAGCATTCGCAGTGAATGCTTCAATGGCGACGAAGGGTGCGCCTCGCCGAGGCGAGCCCCGAGGTTCAAAGGTTGAGTTGCGGACAATGTGTCACCGGCCAGATACGGATGAACACCGTCAACTCTCTGAGCGAGCAGTCTGAAGGACAACCCAGCAATATGCGAGCTAATCAGGTCGAGCACCTTTCAAATGCAGCACGCGGCGCTCGCGTGATGCCGTTTCCATGACCTGCAAGCAGCCCGCGGTGTGCTGCCTCCGAGCCATCCCAACTGATCGAACTCGCCTGAGAATGTGCGCAATCGCACACGATTGTCAGCTTTGCGTCCATTGCCGTCGATTCGATGCTCATCCCTGATGCTCATCCTTGGAGTATCAGCATTTTCGCCCCGGCATGACAGTTGCTCTGTTCTCGGCAATCTCGACAGGCCATCGATCTGACGCGTGACCGCCGCCTTGAAAGTATTCGACGACATGCTCGCGCATGTTCCGCAAGAGCAGGCCTTTGCCGGGCACTTGCTGCGGCGGTTGTCGGCATTGAGACTCAATGCCGAAAACCTGACACTACGCGCCGCTACGAAGTGCCTGCTGGGCCTGCGAATTCACTTCGGCACGCGATTTGCTGTGTTCACGGCATCGTCACCAATCGCAGTGCGATGGTCTTCGGGACGGACACGGCGCGCGTCGCTGTTCGCGTCTGGTCCGTTCCGAGCGTTTGCTGTGGCTATGACTTGGCGCTCGCTTGTGGACCGAGAAGATGCAGGGAAGTGTTGGATGTGATCTGGAGTTCTTCTTTTGGGAGCCACAACAATTGTGCCCGTCGCGCGCGATGCAACCAAAGCGGCAGACCTTGAGCCAAGATTGAAATTGCCACCGGCGGCGTGGGACTGGTCAGGAGGCTATATTGGCGGACACGTCGGTGGCGGGTGCGGTCGAACCTCCTTCACCAATCCCTGCGGTCAGTCGATCTATTGCGATGCCGACAGGTTCGATGTCACCCGGCGGCACAACCCGCACCTGTCGTTCGGCTAGGGGGCGCATTTCTGCCTGGGCGCCGCGGCTAGCGCGCCTGGAATTGCGATGCGCCTTCCGCGCGCTGTTCGTGCGGCGGGAGCATCTGACGCTGACCACCGCCGCGGAGGACATCGTCGACATGCCGTCTTGCGTCATTCGCTGCCCGCAGCGCCTGCCGGTCACCTTCCGCCCTTCCATCGCTGAGAGAGTGAAGTGCCACCATGTCCGAACAACCCTTGATGTCCGAACAACCCTTGCCGACGCTGCCGATGTGGCGCGTCGATCACATCGAGCCCTCGCCCGAGATGTTGGCGCTACTCGCCAACGGTCCGATCCACCGCGTGCGCTTCCCGTCCGGGCACGAAGGCTGGTGGGTGACAGGCTACGACGAGGCCAAGGCGGTGCTGTCCGACGCGGCGTTCCGGCCCGCGGGAATGCCGCCGGCGGCATTCACCCCGGATTCGGTGATTCTCGGTTCGCCGGGATGGCTGGTCTCGCACGAGGGGGGCGAGCATGCCCGGTTACGCACGATCGTGGCGCCGGCCTTCGGCAACCGCAGGATGAAGCTGCTAACGCAGCAGGCCGAAGCGATCGCCGCGCACTTGTTCGGGACGCTGGCGGCCCAGCCCCAGCCCGCCGACCTGCGGCGCCACCTCTCCTTTCCGCTTCCGGCCATGGTCATCAGCGCGCTGATGGGCGTGCCCTACGAGGATCACGTCTTTTTCGCCGGGCTGTCCGACGAGGTGATGACGCACCAGCATGAAAGCGGCCCGCGCAGCGCGTCGCGCCTGGCCTGGGACGAACTGCGCGCCTACATTCGCGGCAAGATGCGGGACAAGCGCCAGGATCCGGGCGACAACCTGCTGACGGATCTGCTCGCGGCGGTCGACCAGGGCAAGGCGACCGAGGAAGAGGCGATCGGCCTGGCGGCGGGCATGCTGGTGGCGGGGCACGAGAGCACCGTCGCGCAGATCGAATTCGGCCTGCTGGCCATGCTCCGCCATCCGCAACAGCGTGAACGCCTGGTCGGCGATCCATCCCTGCTGGATAAGGCGGTGGAGGAAATCCTGCGCATGTACCCGCCGGGCGCGGGCTGGGACGGCATCATGCGCTATCCGAGGACCGACGTGACCATCGCGGGCGTGCATATTCCCGCGGAGAGCAAGGTGCTGGTCGGCCTGCCGGCGACGTCGTTCGATCCGCGCCATTTCGACGACCCGGAAATCTTCGACATCGGACGCGGCGGGAAGCCGCACCTGGCGTTCTCCCACGGGCCGCACCAGTGCATCGGCGTGGCGCTGGCGAGGCTCGAACTCAAATTGGTGTTCGGTTCGATCTTCCAGCGCTTTCCCGCGCTGCGCCTGGCTGTGGCGCCCGAAGAACTGAAGTTGCGCAAGGAGATCATCACTGGCGGGTTCGAGGAGTTCCCGGTGCTCTGGTGATGCGCGGACGCCGCCGCGGATCGCGATCTTCTCCGCAATTTTCCAGCGCGCCTGGCGCGCGCCGGTCAGATCAGCCAGCCAACAGGTAAGCGAGATGGACGTGCCAGACACCACGGCAGCATGCCGGGACGCCTTCGCCGAACTGGCGTCGCCGGCGTGCATCCACGACCCGTATCCGTTCATGCGGTGGTTGCGCGAGCACGATCCGGTGCATCGCGCGGCGTCGGGCCTCTTTCTGTTGAGCCGCCACGCCGACATCTACTGGGCGCTCGAGGCCACGGGCGATGCGTTTCGGGGACCGGCGCCGGGCGAACTGGCGCGCTATTTCCCGCGTGCGGCGACCAGCCTGTCGCTCAATCTGCTGGCGTCCACGCTAGGGATGGAGAACCAACCGACGCATACGCGTCTGCGCCGGTTGATCTCGCGCGATTTCACCATACGCCAGATCGACAACCTGCGGCCGAGCATCGCGCGCATCGCCGCAGCGCGACTGGACGGCATGGCGCCCGCGCTGGAGCGCGGGGATGCGGTGGACCTGCATCGGGAATTCGCGCTGGCCTTGCCCATGCTGGTCTTCGCCGAACTGTTCGGCATGCCCCAGGAGGACATGTTCGGGCTCGCCGCCGGCATCGGCGCCATTCTGGAAGGCCTGAGCCCGCACGCCAGCGATCCCCAGCTCGCCGCGGCGGACGCGGCGAGCGCCAGGGTAAAGGCCTACTTCGGCGACCTCATACAGCGCAAGCGCACCGATCCCCGCCACGACATCGTGTCGATGCTGGTCGGCGCACACGACGACGATGCCGACACGCTGTCGGATGCGGAGTTGATCAGCATGCTGTGGGGCATGCTGCTGGGCGGCTTCGCCACCACGGCTGCGACCATCGACCATGCGGTCCTGGCGATGCTGGCGTATCCCGAACAGCGGCACTGGCTGCAGGGAGACGCCGTGGGGGTGAAGGCATTCGTCGAAGAAGTCCTGCGCTGCGACGCGCCCGCCATGTTCAGCTCCATTCCGCGTATCGCCCAGCGCGACATCGAACTGGGCGGCGTGGTGATCCCGAAGAACGCGGACGTGCGCGTGCTGATCGCGGCCGGCAATCGCGACCCGGACGCCTTCGCCGATCCCGACCGCTTCGATCCCGCGCGGTTCTACGGCACCAGTCCTGGCATGTCGACCGACGGGAAGATCATGCTGAGCTTCGGCCACGGCATCCACTTCTGCCTCGGTGCGCAACTGGCCCGGGTGCAGTTGGCCGAGAGCCTGCCGCGGATCGAGGCGCGCTTCCCCACACTGGCATTGGCCGAGCAGCCGACCCGGGAGCCCTCCGCGTTCCTTAGGACGTTCCGCGCGCTGCCGGTGCGGCTGCATGCGCGGGGAGGCTGAGATGCACGTCGTGGTCGACCAGGATCTGTGCGGAACCACCGGGCAGTGCGTGCTGACGCTGCCGGGCACCTTTCGCCAGCGCGAGCCGGACGGCGTGGCCGAAGTGTGCGTGGCGACGGTCCCGCGGGCGCTGCTCGCCGCCGTGCGACTCGCGGCCAGCCAGTGCCCGGTCGCCGCCATTCGGGTCATCGAAAACGACGCTGGCGATGACGAGCGCGCCATCGCCGACCCTGCGCCTTCTCCGGCGGAGGCCGAGCGGCATGCCGCGAAAGACCAACGCAATCCAGGAGGACACGATGGGACGGTTTGAAGGCAAGGTGGCCGTGGTGACCGGCGCCGGCGCCGGCATCGGCAAGGCATGTGCCCTCGCCATCGCGCGCGAGGACGGCAGAGTGGTGGTGGCCGACATTGATGGCTCGGCGGCCATCGCCTGCACCGCGCAGATCGCGGCCGAAGCGGGCCACGCGCTGGCCCTGGCCATGGACATCGCCGATGCGCAGGCGGTGGCAACGCTGTTCGAGACGGCGGAGCGCCACTTCGGCGGGGTCGACCTGCTGGTGAACAACGCGAGCGCCATGCATCTGACCCCGCGCGACCGCGCGATCCTCGACCTGGACCTGACGGTCTGGGATCAGACCATGGCGACCAATCTGCGCGGCACGCTGCTCTGCTGCCGGCAGGCCATCCCACGGATGATCGCCCGCGGCGGTGGCGCGATCGTCAATATGTCGTCGTGCCAGGGGCTCAGCGGTGACACCGCGCTGACGTCCTACGCCGCGTCGAAGGCGGCGATGAACATGCTGTCGGCCTCGCTCGCCACCCAGTACGGTCATGCGCAGATCCGCTGCAACGCGGTTGCGCCGGGTCTCATCATGACCGAGCGTCTCCTCGCCAAGCTGGACGAGCGCATGCAACGGCATCTGCGCCGGCACCAGCTCCTGCCGCGCGTCGGCCGCCCCGAGGACGTGGCCGCGCTGGTGACGTTCCTGCTCTCCGACGATGCTGCGTTCATCACCGGCCAGGTGGTGTGCATCGACGGCGGCATGCTGGCGCATGTGCCGACGTACGCCGACGGTGGCAACAGCCCCGCCGCGTGGCCTGCCGGCGACACCGCCGAAGCGGCCGCGGCGGCGCGCTGCTGATGGACATGCTGCTCAACCCGCTGGACCGTCGGCACCGGCTGCGGTGCGACATCCCGGTCGTGCCCGGCGCTTTCCCCCTGGTCGGGCATCTTCCCGCCATCGTCTGCGACCTGCCGCGCCTGCTGCGGCGCGCGGAGCGGACGCTGGGCAGCCACTTCTGGCTGAATTTCGGCCCTGCCGGACACCTGATGACCTGCGTGGATCCGGATGCGTTCGCACTGCTCCGGCACAAGGACGTGTCCTCGGCGCTGATCGAAGACATCGCGCCCGAATTGTTTAGCGGAACGTTGGTCACCCAGGACGGCGGCGCGCACCGGCAGGCGCGCGATGCGATCAAGGCGGCGTTCCTGCCCAAGGGGCTGACCCAGGCCGGCATCGGCGATCTGTTCGCGCCCGTCATCCGGGCGCGGGTGCAGGCGTGGCGCGACCGCGGCTACGTCACCATCCTGCGCGAAACCGGCGACCTGATGCTCAAGCTCATCTTCAGCCTCATGGGAATCCCCGCGCAGGACCTGCCGGGATGGCATCGCAAGTACCGGCAACTGCTGCAGTTGATCGTCGCGCCCCCGGTCGACCTGCCCGGACTGCCCTTGCGGCGCGGCCGCGCCGCCCGCGACTGGATCGACAGGCAGTTGCGCCAGTACGTCCGCGACGCGCGCGCGCATGCCGCGCGCACCGGGTTGATCAACGACATGGTGAGCGCCTTCGATCGCAGCGACGATGCGCTCTCCGATGACGTCCTGATCGCCAATATCCGCTTGCTGCTGCTTGGCGGTCACGACACCACCGCCTCGACGATGGCCTGGATGGTGATCGAGCTGGCGCGGCAGCCTATGCTGTGGGACGCCCTGGTCGAGGAGGCGCAACGTGTGGGCGCGGTGCCGACCCGGCACGCGGACCTGGCGCAGTGTCCGGTCGCCGAGGCGCTGTTCCGCGAGACGCTGCGCGTGCATCCGGCGACCACGGTCCTGCCGCGTCGCGCGCTGCAGGACTTGCAACTCGGCCAACGGCGCATTCCCGCGGGCACCGATCTGTGCATCCCGCTGCTGCATTTCTCGACCTCGGCGCAGCTGCACGAGGCGCCTGATCAGTTCCGCCTGGCGCGGTGGCTGCAACGCACGGAGCCGATCCGGCCGGTGGACATGCTGCAGTTCGGTACCGGCCCACACGTCTGCATCGGCTACCACCTGGTGTGGCTGGAACTGGTGCAGTTCTCTATCGCCTTGGCGCTGACCATGCACAAGGCAGGGGTGCGGCCGCGGTTGCTGAGCGGCGTCGAAAACGGCCAGCGCTATTACCCGACCGCACATCCGTCCATGACAATCCGCATCGGATTCTCATGAGCCGACATCGCACGCCCCGTGTGACGAGGCAGCGGTACCGGCGACGCGCGGCATTGCTGCACTCGGCGCGCGCGCTCGGTGCGACGCCGGCAACACCGCGGCGGCTCGCCGCTCGCCGTGGCCGTCTCCTGTCAGGTACGAGGACATGAACAACATGCAGACCGGTTCGACGCAACACGACGACCGAACTGGCGTTTCCGCGCTCGGCGGATTGCGCGCAGGCGCGCGGCGCATCCAGCAGGCTGCTGCCGGAGATCTGGATGAGGACGGCGCAAAGCGGGTTCGAGCAGCGCTGGCGCGTCTTCTCCGCGCCGAACATGCGCGGGGGCTTCGGCGACGTGCGCGGCGTCTGCCCGATCCTGGTTCTCGTCAACTGTCTGCAGAAGGAACATCTCGCGTGAACGCGCTGTCCGAACAGATCCTTTCCGAATTGCGCCACCTGCTGAGTGAGATGAGCGATGGCGGCAGCGTGGGTCCGTCCGTCTACGACACGGCGCGAGCTCTGCAGTTTCACGGCAACGTCACCGATCGGCAGGACGCATACGCGTGGCTCATCGCGCAGCAACGGGCTGATGGCGGATGGGGAAGCGCGGACTTCCCGCTGTTCCGCCATGCGCCCACGTGGGCGGCGTTGCTGGCATTGCAGCGTGCCGATCCTCTTCCCGGCGCTGCCGACGCAGTCCAGGCTGCAACCCGGTTTCTCCAGCGCCAGCCCGATCCCTACGCGCATGCGGTGCCGGAAGATGCGCCGATCGGCGCGGAGCTGATCCTGCCGCAGTTTTGCGGCGAGGCCGCATCCCTGCCGGGCGGCATGGCGTTTCCGCGCCACCCGGCGCTGTTGCCGTTGCGGCACGCGCGCCTGGTCAAGCTGGGGGCCGAGCTGGGGGCCATGGCGACGTTGCCGAGCGGCCATCCGTTGCTGCACTCCTGGGAAGCCTGGGGGACGTCGCCGGCCGCCGCGTGCCCGGATGACGACGGCAGCATCGGCATCAGTCCGGCGGCCACCGCCGCGTGGCGTGCGCACGCCGTGACACAAGGGAGCACGCCGCAGGTCGGGCGCGCCGACGCATATCTGCAGGCGGCATCGCGGGCGACGCGCAGCGGCATCGAAGGTGTCGTTCCCAATGTCTGGCCGATCAATGTGTTCGAGCCATGCTGGTCGCTGTACACCCTGCATCTGGCCGGGCTGTTCGCGCATCCCGCGCTCGCCGAGGCGGTGCGCGTGATCGTCGCGCAGCTCGACGCCCGCCTGGGCGTGCGCGGTCTGGGCCCGGCCTTGCACTTCGCGGCCGATGCGGACGACACCGCAATTGCGTTGTGCGTCCTGCGCCTTGCAGGCCGCGACCCGGCGGTCGATGCGTTGCGCCATTTCGAAATCGGCGAGCTGTTCGTCACCTTCCCCGGCGAGCGCAATGCCTCGGTGTCGACCAACATCCATGCCCTGCATGCGTTGCGACTGTTGGGAAAGCCCGCCGCCGGCACCAGCGCCTACGTCGAGGCCAATCGCAACCCGCACGGTCTATGGGACAACGAAAAATGGCACGCTTCGTGGCTGTATCCCACCGCGCATGCGGTCGCTGCGCTGGCGCAAGGCAAGCCCCAGTGGCGCGACGAGCGCGCGCTGGCGGCGCTGCTGCAGGCGCAGCGCGACGACGGCGGCTGGGGCGCCGGTCGCGCATCCACATTCGAGGAAACCGCTTATGCGCTGTTCGCGTTGCACGTGATGGACGGGAGCGAAGAGCCGACAGGGCGCCGGCGCATCGCGCAGGCGGTGGCGCGTGCGCTGGAGTGGATGCTCGCCCGCCATGCGGCGCATGCATTGCCGCAGACGCCGCTGTGGATCGGTAAAGAACTGTTTTGCCCCATCCGGGTCGTGCGTGTGGCCGAACTCGCCGGGTTGTGGCTGGCGCTTCGTTGGGGGCGGCGCGTCCTGGCCGCGGGAGCAGGAGCGGCGCCATGATCCAGACCGAACGCGCGCTGCAGCAGGTGCTGGACTGGGGGCGTTCCCTGACCGGGTTCGCCGACGAACATGCCGTGGAAGCGGTCAGGGGCGGCCAGTACATCCTGCAGCGCATCCACCCGAGCCTGCGCGACACCAGCGCCCGCACCGGCCGCGATCCGCAGGACGAAACGCTGATCGTGGCGTTCTATCGCGAACTGGCGCTGCTGTTCTGGCTCGACGATTGCAACGACCTTGGCCTGATCGCGCCGGAGCAGCTCGCCGCGGTGGAGCAGGCGCTGACGCAGGGCGTGCCGTGCGCGCTCCCCGGATTCGAGGGCTGCGCTGTGCTACGCGCCTCACTGGCCGCGCTCGCCTACGATCGTCGCGACTATGCTCAGCTTCTCGACGAGACCCTGCGCTACTGCGCGGCGCTGCGCGCCGGACACGCGCAGGCGGCAAGGGCGGAACGCTGGTCCTACGCCGAGTACCTGCACAACGGCATCGATTCGATCGCCTACGCGAACGTGTTCTGTTGCCTGTCGTTGCTGTGGGGGCTAGACATGGCGACCTTGCGCGCGCGTCCGGCGTTTCGCCAGGTCCTGCGGCTCATCTCCGCGATAGGGCGCCTGCAAAACGATCTGCATGGACGCGACAAGGACAGGTCGGCCGGCGAGGCCGACAACGCGGCGATCCTGCTGCTGCAGCGCTATCCGGCTATGCCTGTGGTGGAGTTCCTCAACGACGAGCTGGCCGGCCATACGCGCATGCTGCACCGGGTGATGGCGGAAGAACGCTTTCCCGCGCCGTGGGGACCGTTGATCGAGGCCATGGCGGCCATGCGCGCCCAGTACTACCAGACCTCGACCGGCCGCTACCGCAGCGACGCTGCGGGGGGAGGCCAGCGTGCGCCGGCCTGAACGCGCGGGAGGCGGCGGCGTGTGCGCGCTGCTGTCGGTCCGATCCGACGCAACGCCGTCGCCCGCTGCGACGGACGGAGCGAGCATGAGCGACACCGCCCTGAGCCGGCGCAAGGACGGCGGCTCATTGCCACAGCGCTGCAGGCCGATCTCTACTTTGCCGATCCAGACTCTGCTTGGCAACGCGGCAGCAACGAAAACGCAAATGGACTGAACGCCAGGACTTGCCACGGCACACCGACTTCAGCACCATCACCGAAGAGCGCCTGCGATGGATCGAGCAACGCCTCTACGACCGACCACGCAAGAGACTCGGATTCAGAACGTCCCTCGAAGATTTCTGAGAGGAACTCAGCAACAGCGTTGCAAATCAGAGTTGAATCCACCCTTCGAAGGCCAGCAGATCCGGCTGGAAGCCGGCCTTTTCCGGGATGTCTGCGGGCTGCGACATTTCAACTCTCGTCATCCGGAATGCGTTTCTCCATAGCGCATCAACTCCCGCAATGTGCGCGCTTCGATAACACATGACAGCCGCATTCGGTTCGCCATGGCTGATGATCCGATGCAAATACAGACTATTCCGAAAACAACTTGACGCCGACCAGACCGACAACAACCAACATGACCGAACAGAGGCGAGCAGGATTTGCGCTCTCGCCGAAAAACGCAACGCCCACAATTGCTGTCCCCACGGTCGCAATTCCGGCGAAGCCCGCGTAAACCGTCGAAGCGGGCAAGCACTTTACAGATTCACCCAACAGAAGAAAAATCGGAAGAGCGAAGACCACCGCCGAAAAAACTGTTGTCCATTTTGGAAGCCCGATCGAGCGCTTCAACATGAAAGGCCATGCGATCTCGAATATGTCCGCCAGAAGTATGTACACCCACGCCATCAGATACCCCTTTCCTCAGGCGTCGCGTAGCACAAACCGCATGTCGATTACGACCATCAACTGTTCTGCTTTGGCCAAAGGTGACCTACCAAATTCGGTAGCGCCACTGTCGCTGTAGCTCAGATCGCTGCCGAGCGATTGCGCCGCGCATCTCGGCAGAGGTTTGCAAGGCCGGTGTAGCGTTATTCCAAGCTCGACTGCGGTCCGCAACATGACCGACAACACGACATGATCTGCCCAATTGCCGGCGGGGCCGCAAGTTGATCAGTCACACCGTTCCGGCATCAGCGAACAGCATAAACCGAACGACATCCTGCGGCGCGAGTTGGATGCGCAGCGCCGCCCGCAGGGCGCCGACGCCGAATGCATGCAGGTCTTCGTTGAAGTCGCCCGTCCGCGGAGACAGGACAAGCGCCTCAATGCCCGCGGCTTCGGCGCATTGGGTCAATGCCGCGACCGCCGTGTCACCCGCGGCATCGGCGTCGCGGGCGACGTAGAGCCGACGCAACGTCGGCGGCAGCAGAAGGGCGGCAAGATGGTTGGCTGAGAGCGCGGCGGCCATCGGCATGGCGGGCAGCGCACAGCGCAGCGACAGCATCGTCTCGATACCTTCACCGGCAGCGAGGACGTCGTCGGTCGCGCCAAAGCGGACGGCATGGCCGAGGAGACCGCCCATGGCCCGTCGCGGCGTGTCGACCGGCGCCTTGTGAGAGCCGTCCGGCGCGAGCCAGGTGCGATGTGCGCCGGTGATGCGATCCGCAAGATCGGTCACGGCGGCGATCATCGCCGGCCAAGTCTCAGTCGGCGAACCGTCGTCCGGGCGATAGTAGCTGCGCGGATGAAACCGCAGCGCGCCCGCAGCGTGCACAGGCTTGATGCCGCGATGGCCGAGGTAAGTCTCGACGAGCGTGCGACGGATCGGCTGCGACATGGCGAAGAGCCGCCGTGCCGCCTCCGCCGATCCGGCGGGGACGGGTGTGCGAACCGGCTTTGGGCTGCGGCGCGGTTCAGCGGGCGGCAGACTCAGAAAGCGTCGTGCCTCCCCGGCGACATCGCGAAAATCGACGAAACCGCAGCTCTCGCGGATCACGTCGAGGAGATCGCCATGTTCGCCCGAGGCAGCATCTCGCCAATGCCCGGCGGCGCCGGGACCGGAGTCCGGTCCGCTGAGCCGGACGAACATCGAGCGGCCGGGCGTATTGCGGACGTCGCCGACGATCCAATAGCGGCCCTGGCGCCGTCCATTGGACAGGTAATGGCGGCAGACCGCCTCGGCATCACGGGCGAGCCGGCGCGCCAGCTCAGAAGCGTCGCGGGACATCACGCAACCTCCCGCACTGCGCTGGCAGTTGGTTGCGCAAGAGCTGTCAATCGTCTGTGAGACAGCACCCAGGCGCAAACGCGCAAGCAAATCCGCCGCGCACCCTGTTCGGTCCACTTGCCGGACGGTCCTTTGTGCGAGCAGTGGCGCCGTACAAACAAGGAGCGGCCAGGCCGGTTGTGAACATAGCCCCGCAGCCAGCAGCCTCCCTCGCCCTTGCGGGTGGAGAGAAAGTGGCGGCACACAGCCTCGGCCTCACGCGCGAGGCGGCATGCCCGGTCGGAAGCATCGCGCCGCATCATGCGGCCTCGCGTTCGCAGATGCGCTCGACCGGGTAGCTTTCGAGCACCTTGCCAAGCACGACGGCCCCGCTTGCATCGGTGGGCACGAACATGCGCAGCTTCCAGGAGATGATCTCACTGAACAGTCCATAGGTCCGCAAGCGGTCGCGCATGGTGTCGTTGAAGTCCGCGAGCTCAATGCGATGCGCACCCATGACGCGGACGCGCCGCAGTGTCAGGCCCTCAGCGAGCTCGACGAACGCGCGGCCGTCGCGCAAGGCGGCGAAGACGTCCTCGGGCTCGAGTATCGGTCGCTCACCCGAAAGCGCGTTGGCGACCCAGGCGGACGAGACCTTCCGCCCAATGATCCGCTCGCCGGCGTCGGTCTGGAGGCGGTAGACGCGGGTCGATTCCTTCGGCAGCCGTTTCCAGATCGGCAGGAGCAGCCCGGCGACGACGTGGATCGTGCTCTCGGTGAACTCTGGCACGTCTTTGAGCTCAGCTGTCCAGGCTGCACTGAAGTGCTCACGGTCTGTCTCGATCCAATGACTTTCGGCCATGGCCTTGGATGGGACATTGTGGCTTTCCATGGGCCGGACCAATTTGACGCGCTGCTCGATTTCGCCGTCGTCCAGCATCAGGCTTGGAGCCGGGACTTGCACCGCCGCGCGGCCGGAACGTTCGTTCACCAGCAGGACTGCGCGGCGATCCGGCAGAAGGCCGAGGGCATCATCCAGAGTGAGCGGCCGGTTGCGTTCGCGCTGGATGATCGTCAGAAGCCGTGTCTCGGCGCTGGTCGCAGGATGGGTGTAGATGGTGCGCCGATGCGTGACGACGAAGCTTTCGGCGCGAAGGGTCTCGAGGCCCGCATCATAGATTCCGGAGGCGATTGCGCCTTCGATCCGCGCCGTCAGCAACTGCTCGAAGGCGGTGAACAGCACGTTTTGCAGCTCGATGGTCAGCGCCAGCAGACGGTTGAGAAAGGTCGTGATCGGCGGCAGGTCATCCCTGATGCCATTGGAGTCGACGAGCTTCAGCCCGGTCGCATTCTCGAACATCTCAAGAGAGCAACCATCCACCTTGCCGCGAACCAGGAGCAGGTAGAGTTGGCGCAGAGCATCACGGCCGTAGATGCTTTCGAGATTATCCTCGGGCCGAAACAGCCCCTGCCCCCCGGTCTGACGCTGACCGCGGGTGATGGCGCCGAGCGTGTCGAGGCGGCGCGCAATCGTGCTGAGAAAGCGCTTCTCGGCCTTCACGTCGGTCGCAATCGGACGAAACAGCGGCGGCTGCGCCTGATTGGTCCGGTTGGTCCGGCCGAGCCCCTGGATTGCTGCATCGGCCTTCCAACCGGGTTCGAGCAGGTAGTGCACCCGCAGACGGCGATTCCGCGCCGACAGTTCGGCGTGGTAACTGCGACCCGTGCCGCCGGCATCCGAGAAAACGAGGATGCGCTTGAGGTCGTCCATGAAGGCTGCGGTTTCGGCGAGGTTCGCCGAACCGGCGCGGTTCTCGACCATCAGGCGGTCATGTTTCCGGATGATCCGGCGTGAGCGCCCGGTGACTTCGGCGACCCTATCGGTGCCGAAGCGCTGGACGATCTGGTCGAGGGCGCCGGGCACGGGCGCGAGCGAGGCAAGCTTCTCGATCAGCCGGTCGCGACGCGCAACCGCATCCCGGCTCTCGACGGGCTGACCATCACGGTACACAGGCCGGGAGGAGAGGTCGGAGTCGGTGAAAGGCTCGTAAAGCTGGACCGGGAAAGAATGAGCGAGATAGTCGAGCACATATTCGCGCGGTGTGATGTCGACCTGCACATCACCCCATTCCTCGGTCGGGATTTCCGCGAGCCGGCGCTCCATCAGCGCTTCGCCGGTCGAGACGATCTGGATGACCGCGGCATGCCCCTGCCCGAGATCGCGCTCGATGGCGCAGATCAAGGAAGGCGTCTTCATCGACGTCAGCAAATGGCCGAAGAAGCGCTGCTTTGCGGATTCGAAGGCCGACCGGGCCGCCGACTTCGCCTGGGCGTTCAAGGTCCCGGTCTCGCCGGTGATGTTGGCCGCTCGCATCGCGGCATCGAGATTGTTGTGAATGATGCTGAACGCGGCCGCATAGGCGTCATAGATGCGGATCTGTTCGGGGGTGAGCTCATGCTCGATCAGTTCATATTCGACGCCTTCATAGGAAAGGGAACGGGCCGCATACAGACCGAGCGCCTTGAGATCGCGTGCCAGCACCTCCATCGCCGCAACACCGCCCGCCTCGATCGCCTCGACGAACTCGGCGCGCGTGGCGAACGGAAAGTCCTCGCCGCCCCACAAGCCGAGCCGCTGGGCATAAGCGAGGTTGTGAACGGTCGTGGCGCCGGTCGCGGAAACGTAGACCACTCGTGCATTGGGCAGGGCGTGCTGCAGCCGCAGACCTGCGCGTCCCTGCTGCGAGGCGGCCTGCTCGCCGCGCTCCCCCTTGCCGCCCACGGCGTTCTGCATGGCGTGGCTCTCGTCGAAAACAACCACTCCGTCGAAATGGGAGCCCAACCATTCGACGATCTGCCGGACACGCGAAAGCTTTTCGCCGCGCTCATCGCTGCGCAGCGTAGCGTAGGTGGTAAATAGGATGCCTTCCGACAGCCGGATCGGGGTGCCCTGGCGGAAGCGTGAGAGCGGCGTGACCAGGAGCCGCTCCATGCCGAGCGCCGACCAGTCACGCTGTGCGTCCTCGATCAGCTTGTCGCTCTTGGAGATCCAAACCGCCCGGCGCCGGCCCTTCAGCCAGTTATCGAGCAGGATGCCGGCGACCTGCCGGCCCTTGCCCGCGCCGGTGCCGTCGCCCAGAAACCAGCCGCGGCGGAAGCGGACGGCATGTGGAGCGTCGTCGCGCGCAGCAGCCACACCGTCAAAGGTCGCATCGACCGTCCAGGCGCCGGCAAGGAAGGCCGAATGTGCTTCGCCGGCGTAGACCACGCTTTCAAGCTGGGCGTCCGACAACAGGCCGTCGATAGCGAGGTTGACCGGAAGATGGGGCCGGTATGACGGCTTCGGCGGGGCAACCGAGGCCATCGCGGCCGACTGCACCAGTTTGGTCGGATGCGGCTGCGATCGGTGAATGCGGATCGATTGCAAGGTGTAGTCCTCATAGAGCGCATCGGTCAGATGAGCTCCGTCCGGAGGGGTCCAGTCGACCGTCTGGTAGGTCAGCTCTACGCTGTCCGGTTCGCCGAGCCGCTGACCGGGCGAGGAACGCATCGTGAAGGCGGGAGCGGATCGCCGAACCGGCACGGTCGAGCTGACCGGAGCCAGAACAGATGAAGTGATCGGAAGCCGCGGCGGCACATGTTCGAGGACCCATGCCAGCAGCGTGGCTACGTCCGGCGCCACGCCTGGAGATGCTGGAAAGACGCTTCTGTCCGGCGCAGGCTGCTTGTCGATGACGGTGAGCCGCGTATCGATCGCCGTCCCGTGCCTGGCAAAAACCGCCCCTGCAATCGCAGCCGAGAATACCACGCGGCCGCGCTCCTGGAGACGGATGAAGGCGTCGGTCCAGCTTGGATTGTCGGGGGCGAGACTTGCGCCGGTCACCGCCACGAGGCGACCGCCGTCGCGAAGCCTGGCCAATGCCGAGGAGAGATGGCGCAGTGCTGCGTCCGCCATCCGCCGATCCACATTGGGCAGAGCCGAAAATGGCGGATTCATCAGCACGACGCTCGGGGCAACAGCCGCCTCGAGATGATCGTCGATCTGCGCCGCGTCGTAGCGCGTGACGGTCACGTTGGGAAACAACAGATCGAGCAGCCCGGCGCGCGTTTCGGCGAGCTCGTTCAGCGCAAGTGTGCCGCCGGAGATCTGAGCGAGGATGGCGAGAAGTCCGGTGCCCGCCGAGGGCTCCAGCACGAGATCTGTGGTGGTGATGCCGGCGGCGGTGCAGGCGACAAAGCCAAGCGGAATCGGCGTCGAGAATTGCTGAAACGCCTCGCTTTCTTCCGACCTGCGCGTATGGGTTGGAAGCAGGCCTGCGACGTTGGCCAGCATCGAGAGTTGCGCTGCCGGCGATCCCGCCTTGGTCCGCATGGCGGCGCCATGCTTGCGCAGGAAAAGAACGGTTGCCGCCTCACAGGCTTCATAGGCGGCCTTCCAATGCCAGGCGCCGGCGGCATCCGAGCCACCGAAGGCGCTTTCCATGGCGGAACGCAGAACACTTGCTGCATCGATTCGCCGGCCATGTTCGAGGTCACAGAGGATAAGCCGCGCGGCTTGGGCGATAGAGGACGCAGCCGCGGCGGTCGCGGAGCAGGACAGATTGATCATGGGGGTTGAGCTTTCGAGGAGAGCGGGAACGGTTCAAGCCGACGGGCGCTCTCTCGACCCGACCGGCTCAAACCTGTCCCGGCCGATCTCTCACTCTGCTCACCCCTTGCCGCCACCGCACGGGGGAGGACGCGGCTACGCCGCGCGCAAGGCTTGGGGCGCAGCAGCCGCATTCCAAACCGAGCAGCCCGGCACGATGCCGGGCTTCGGAAGCAACTTCGAAGGAAGCGCACGGCGGGATTGCCGTGCCACTCCGGCCACTCATTCGGCGGCAATGCCGTGTGGCTGAACGTCGTCTGCGGTCTCGCGACCCTCCTCATCGCCGACGAGGAACTCGGGAAGCGGGCCCGCGTCTGCGTCTTGGTCTGCCGATTGGATAGCGTCAGTGAGGCGCAGTGACTCCGGCAGCCATCCCGTGCCGTCAAGAAGGCGTTCGGCTTCGCTGGCCATATCGGCCTTCTTGAGATGGTCGATCAGCTCTGCGGATGCTTCGCCCTTGGCTTGCCTCACCGCCTCCAGAATACGTGGCTTGGGGACGCGGCCGAGATAATTATCGACGGTCGGCCTCCAGCCGGCCTGCACCATGTCGAGCCCGACCGCCCGCGCCAGAACGTCGGCCTGGCCGAGCCTGCGCGCGAGCCCATCAACCGATACCCGCCCCTGGGCGTAGCGATTCACGGGTTCATAGAGGGCATTGACCGAGAACGACGCACAATGGGCGAACAGGGCTGCTTGCGCATGGCCGTCCAATGCCGTGAGCGTATCCCAAAGCTCCTTCGCATCGTTCGGGAGCCGCGCTTTCCAGGCTTCGTGCCTGGTATCGATCGCCTTGGCCGGCGCGCTGTCCTTCAATCCCGGAGCCTGCGCCGGAAATGTCGGCGTGTGCACCGCGATCTCGAGGCAACTGGCGGACGCTGCGAACCTGTAGAAGGTTGCCAGCACGAAACTGTGCAGCACCGCTAGGAACGTGATCGAGGGATGCTCGGCAAGCGCGTCGCGCAACGCCAGCGTTCGATAGGCCGTCAGCTCGGTGATCAGACGGTCCGGCAGCGGTCTTGCAGCATCGTCCTCATCCTCTTCGGCCGGCTCGGTTGGTGCGCCACCGACGGTGATGGCGGTACGCTGCACCGGACCGACGGCATTCTCGCCCTCAATCGTTGTGCTGCCCTGTCGGGGCTCAGTATCGACGACCGCCTGTTCATCCTCCGGCCGGACGTAGCCGCGATCCACCGAGAGCTGTCCCTCGGAATCGATGCTGATGAAGACTCCGCCGCGGGCGATGTCGGCCGGATCGTAGATCATTGGCCGCTCCTCGAACGCGAGCAATGCCGCCTCGATCTCCCCAAGGCGGAGGTCAATCTCCTCGGGGAGTTCGTCAGCATCCTGGTACTCGGCTTCGAGCCTGTCACGCTCGGCATTGAGTGCATCGATCGTGCCCTGCTCCTCGATGCTGAGCGAGGCCGGCGTTCCCTCCAATTCCCGCAAGCCGCTGCTGTGGCCAAATGGAAAATCGACTGCCACCGAGATCCACTTCCACCCTTCGGCCGCGATCACCTCGGCGTCCTGCTTGAGCTTCTCCATGACAAGACGGTCGAGCAGTGCCACGTCCTGGAGCCAGCCACCGTCGTCATGCTCGAACAGATCATGCAGAACCGGACCTCCGGCGCGCTCGTAGGCGTCGATGCCGACATACTGCGCACGGCGATCGGACCCACGTACGGTGTTCTCGGTCAACATGCGGCGGATCTGGTACGGCTCGTCATAGCCGGACCGGCTGACATTGTCCCAGACCTGCTCCTGGCGCGCATGATCGCCGCTCACCGAGAACGCCACGAGCTGCTCCAGCGTCATGCCGTCGTCGGCATAGACCTCATGCAGCTTCGGCGAGACCGACGCCAGGCGCAGGCGCTGCTTGACGATTGCCACCGCCACGAAATGCCGCGCGGCAATGTCCTCTTCGCTCATGCCGAGGTCGCGGAGCGTCCGGAATGCGCGAAACTGATCGAGCGGATGCAGGCCGACGCGCTCATCGTTCTCTGCGATCGAATCGTCTTCCGCAATGCCTCCCTCGCGAACAACGCAGGGCACGGCTTGCGTCTTGGACATACGCTTCTGCTTGACCAGGAGCTCGAGAGCACGGTAGCGCCTGCCGCCGGCCGGCACCTCGAACATGCCTGTCTCGTTGCCCTCGGAATCGACGATGGCGCGGACATTGAGACTTTGTAGAAGCGTCCGCTGGGCGATGCTCTCCGCAAGCTGCTCAATCGAGACACCCGCCTTGACGCGCCGAACGTTGGACTGGCTCAGCACCAGCTTGTTGAAGGGAATGTCACGCGAAGG
Source organism: Bradyrhizobium sp. 23AC (assembly GCF_054863025.1). Classification (NCBI taxonomy): domain Bacteria; kingdom Pseudomonadati; phylum Pseudomonadota; class Alphaproteobacteria; order Hyphomicrobiales; family Nitrobacteraceae; genus Bradyrhizobium; species Bradyrhizobium sp. 23AC. The sequence continues at coordinate 240,137 of NZ_JAVAYN010000009.1, read as the reverse complement.
CGACAGCGTGATCTTTTGGACTGGCTTTGTCATTTCGGTTCTCCACAACGAGCAGCCGAAAGCCTCTCTCTCGACTTCCAACCCGTCGTGGCACTCCATGCTGCCCTCTTCCTCTCTCTCTTGCGGTTTGAATCCCGCTGCTGCGGCACCGGGCGTGCATTGGCCGAAACGGCCGCAGCGCCTGGCAGGAACCAAGGTGTGAGCTGCTGTCAGTTTCTGTCCCACTCGGCGGCCTTCAGCGTGGCGACCTCACGGCGGTCGACCTGATCCGCACTGCTATGCTAGGCGGAGCGTCTAGAGCCTTTTCCATTCCGATGGAATCGGAGCGGGTTCTAAATTGCCGGAATTACTCCGCAACAGGGTCACGGCGTCGACCTCAATTTGGGCGATGGCTCCATCTGTCTCGCTCTATGGCCGGGAGAGGCTTTTCGACATTTCTCAGGATCGCGACGCGGCATTTGTCGAGCAATTCCTTCGTGTATACGACGCCGAAATAGTCCAGCAGGAAGGTGCCAGCATAGCTCAGATCGTCAATGCCGCTGACTATCCTATTGAGCATTGCACCAATTTCTCCAACGCGGTCGCGATAGCGTGCGCGGATCACGTTAACGGCGTTCATCGAGTGAACCGCCTCGTCGGCAATCACCTCTCGCAGCCAATGATGGAAGATGTCGTTGCGAAGTTCGGTATAGAACGGCTTCTCGGCGGCATAGGCGTGGCAAGTGCACATCTCATCAAATGCGATCATAACCATCACAGAAAATTCGTCGGCGAGGTGGTCATTGATCGCACCGAAATCATGCGGTCGAGCCTCCAACCTCTCTCGGAGGTTCCTCTCGGATCCATTGGCGACAAGTTCAATGATGCGGATAAAGCCATCGGTGTGACGCTCTTCGTCTGCGGCCCAGACAGTAAAAAAAGCCCGAGCTTCATCGGTAGTGATCAGATTGCGGACGGATAGCTCGGTTTTCAAATGCCTGGCGTCATATTCCGTGTACAGGTCAGGCCACAATTTATTCCAACGTGCGCGCACAACCGACGGTTCGGCGCTGAACATCGCCGGCGTAAGAGCATTGAACATTTCTTTTGGACTCCAGTTCCGTCGAACCGGCGTAATCATCCGACTGCTCCTGAGCGTGAGCGCTGCGAGCGGCTCTGGTGGACGGATTGTCCCTTTCAAACATTGGCAAAGAAGTTTGCCACACACAAAACATGCCGTCGCCTCTCTGTTTTGGTGGGGTACAATTCCGGACGCTGCACCTTTCGGCTTGGCCTGACCTGTTGTCTTGAACGGTCCAGTGCGGAATCTTCGGGGGCGCCGCCGAGCCAACAATGCTCGCGATTCCGGGAAGTTTTGGGGATGACTTCATAAGCTCAGGCTGTCAGGCCTCAGGTCGTGGACCATTTCTATGAGGCGGGTTGATCACACTCGGAATCGCACGCACTGCTGACGGGACATGGCGAGGTCATGATCGCGCCGCGTACCATGGGTGCTCCACCAATGGCGTGGATCTGCGCTCCAACCGGGCTCTACGTCACCCAGTCCGACAGCGGCCAGGTGTGGGGCTTCGCGATCAAAGGCGTCGAGCCCAGCGATGCCAAGCCGGTCAGGACCTTCGAGCGGCCTACTCACTAAGGTCACCAGCAGGCTATTCGTCGCGCATCTCAAGACGTCCGATCGCCATCATGACGATTCCAGCCGCAGCTGCCTTTTTTGGTTCTGGTGTGGTTCATATAGAGATCATGAATCGCGCGCTGAACCCATGCGGCCGGCTCCCTTAGCAAACCCCACCTACGAGGTTGTGACGTCGGAATAGCCTTCACAACCACTTGCGCTCGCTTGCGATAGGCTGTTGTTGTCGCCAGCGCGACCGCGAACCCGCGGCAAGCGTCGGGAGCCGCGGCATGGCCATGAAGTCTCTTGAGTACGGATGCCCGGATCATGCGCTGCCTATGCCCAAAATTGCGCTCTTAAGCGTCGACCATTGGATGGAGATTGCAACTTCGAGCACCTTGCAATTCTGGTTGGAGTACATCGCGAGCAATGCGATGGCTTCGCAATGATAATGACTCTAGTTGTAAAAGGCAGCGCCAGATAAATTCCAATATTAGAAGGTACCTTTCACCTTGCTTTTGCATCAGGCGATGAGCTCAATATTGAAAATTGTGGCGGTGGGGGCGATTTTCTTTGGAGAAGCCCTTTCGATAGTCGCCGAGTTGATTGCCTCAAAGCAGTTTGGGAAAGCTGGCGGGCATTTCACAACGCTCCTGCCGATGTTCCTGTTGATATCGGCGGGCGGTATCCTGCTCGTCTGCGGATACGCACTCGGCTACATGTATCTCAAGAATATCTGGATCATCGTCGCAGTATCGGTGGGAGCAATTCTAGTTGTGGAACCGATTCTGGCGCTTCTGCTCTTTCGAGACGTGCCGACAGCCGGTTCGCTGATCGGGCTGGTGTTCGGCGCGCTTGGCACGCTAGCTGCGATAATTTTCTGAGACGCGTTCAGCTCTTTGCTCAGACCCCAGGTATGCATACGACGAAGACTGCCTGATTGACGCGGGCGCGCGGGCGCGGCGGGCTATGGTGCGGGTTGTCACGCCTCACCGATATCGCGCTGGGTGGATAATTGAAAGATTCTCGGTCAGCGTGCGGCGGATCTGGTACGGCTCATCAGAGCCGGACCGGCCGATATTGTCGCAGACCTGCTCCAGGCGCGCGTGATCGCCGCTCACCGAGAACGACATGCGGTTCTGCCGGACCAGGAGCTCGAGAGCACGGTAACGCCTGCCGCCGGCCGGCACCTCGAACATGCCTGTCTCGTTGCCCGCGGCATCCACGATGGCGCGGACATTGAGACTTTGCAAAAGCGTTCGGTGGGCGATGCTCTCGGCAAGCTGCTCGATTGAGACGCCCGCCTTGACGCGCCGAACGTTGGACTGGCTCAGCACCAGCTTGTTAAAGGGAATGTCACGCGAGGGCGACAGCGTGATCTTTTGGACTGCCTTGGTCATTTTTTGTCTCCACGACGGGCGGCCGAAAGCCTCTCTCTCGACTTCCAACCCGTCGTGGCGCTCGGCGGCACCCTCTTCCTCTGTTTGGCAGCTCAACTCCGCTCACGCCGCCTCCTGATCTGCCGCGGCACAATCGGCCGAAGCGGTTGGACTATCTGCTGGCAGGAAGCCAAGCAGATAATCCGCGGCTTTGCTCGCCTGTGAGGCCGCCCGCACGATCGCACGGTTGTCTTCACGCAGGACTTCCAGCCAGGAACCGATATAGTCGGCGTGCCGCACGGTCGGCACGATGCCGAGTGAAGCGCAGGAAAATGCTGCGCACAATTCGGCGATCAATTCCTCGAACGCGTATTTTTTTGTGCCGTAGGAACCGCCGAGATCGCGGTTGAGGCGCGAAGGATGACCGCTGGCGTGGCCGAGCTCATGCAGCGCGGTCCGGTGCCAATTGATCGGTTCGAAATAAGCCGCCGGCGGCGGCACCTGCACGTAATCTTCTGCCGGCATATAGAAGGCGCGATTGCCGCCGATGCGGAAGTCGATGCCGGTTGCCTTAATCAGGGACTCGACCTGCGGCTCGATCATGCCCGGCGGCGGCATTGGCGCGGTGGCCGCGATGTCGGCGGACAGTCCGTCGCATTGATCGGTGTTGAAGACGGTGAACCGCTTCAGGAATGGAACGGCCTGCGCCTCTTCGCCTGTCTCACGCGCACGGCGCCGTTCGTCGGCCGGCACGAAGCGGTCGGCATAGACCACGGCAATGCCGCGCTCGCCCTTGCGGACATGACCGCCGAGCGCAAGCGCCTGGCGGAAGGTCAGCCAGCTTTGGCCGGCAAAACCGCGCTCGATCACCGCCCCCCAGAGGATGAGAACGTTGATGCCGCTGTAGGGCCGGGTCGTCGCTGCGTTCCTTGGCATCGACAGCGGCGCCTTTGCAGCCTCCGTCCCCCAGGGTTGAACCCACGGCACGCGGCCGGCCTCGAGCTCGGCGATGATCTTGTCGGTGATTTCGTCATAAAGGGTGGCCCGGTCCTGGCCGGTGCGCGTGCGAGGATGTCTGGACACCGCGGATCTTTCGCGACGGGCGCTGCAAGCCTCTCTCGCAGCTCCAACCCGTCGCGGCCGAACCCGGCCAGCCCTCTCACTCTCAATGCTTGTTGCAGACGCGTTATGTCTGTTGCAGGAGCAACGTGCCGGTGCCAGATCCTCAGCTGAGCGCCGGCCTTCGCGTCAGGGATGGACGCCCGAATGGGTGAAAACCCGGCCAAAGCCGGGGTTTCAGCGCAGCCGACAGCCCGGTCCCCGCAGGGAGACGCACGGCAAATCCAATGCGGATGGAACGACCAGGCGCCTGGACCTAGACCTCTTCTCGAATCTTTGTCTGCGCGTCATAGATTCTGATTCGAAGCATGGGAAAGCGCTTCTTCAGCTCTTCGGCACCCGTTTTGGCTCCGTCCCTGGTCGCAAATTCGGCCTTGAGTCGGCCATCTACTTCGAGCGCATATCCTGAAGCTGGCAATTCACGGGCAGCTGCAACCATCTTATACCTTTTGCGCAGTGAGGAGATTGACGACAACGGCATACCGCGAGTCGCGCAAATCGCGCCAGCTCACTTAGATCTTGATTTGCTCCTAAACTGCAGAACTTCGATTCGCTGTCAGTTTGAAAATATCCTTTGAAATCAATCCAACTTTTATAAACCTGCAAAATTACAAACCAACCCACCTGGTTCGGGGGATGAGATCGGATTGGATACAGGCCCTTCAAAGGCGAAAGGGCTGGTCACAAAGCGCGAAAGGAGATTCGATTGTCAGGCATTGATCCGGCTCAGCGCCACGCGGTTGCGGAGGACGATGCGGCGCGAGGTTTCCAGGGCGATGGTTCCGGACTGCGCCAGCTGACTGAGCGTCCGCGACACCGTTTCGATCGTCAAGCCGAGATAGTCGGCGATGTCCTGACGCGTCATCGGCAGTTCGATCGACTGAGCGGCGGCATTGCGGCCCGCCATTTCCAGCAGAAACCCGGCCACCCGTTCTTCCGCGCTCTTCATCAGCACCATTGAATGCTCGTGCATACGCTGCAGCTCGCGAACCGCAAGCGTCCAGAGCTGTCTGGCAAAATTCTTTTCGTACTCGGCCCGGGCCATCACGGCGCTGCGTTTGGCGACCACGACATGCGCCTCCCTGATCGCTTCCGCCGAGGCAAGATGCACCTCGGTGGCTTCGACGTCAAAGATGTCGCCGGGCAGATAGAAGCTTCCGATCTGGCGACGGCCGTCATCCAGCGTGCGACAGGTTCGCACCGCGCCGGAGATGACCTGGTAGAGGTATTCAGCCGGATCGTCTTCGCCGTAAATTTCAGCATTGCGCGCAAACCGCGTCGAAGCGCCGATCAAGCCCAGCGGGCCTTCGGGCAGGGAGTTTGACCGAACCGCAGCGGCCGAACGCGCGTGGATTGAAGACCCGGCAGTTGCGGCGGTGAGCATGGCAGAAACTCCGGTTTCGATCGTTGATGGGGGCAGTCTGCCCGCTTCTCCAGGTTTCGAAACTCGTGTCATTCCCCTAAGTATAAATCCGGAGGCAATCGCAATCTTTGGGTTGCGTGGCGGATCGAACGACCCTTGGGCAAAATCGACGGTTGCATCCCCCATCTTTAGCGAATTCCGGTGCAGTGGTCGCGGTGCAACTAAGAATCCGCCGCGCGCGGCACGAGAAATGCCCGACCAAAGTCTAGCCTTCGGTCTTTTTTGCTTGTGCACCCCCCTAAGTTGCGAAATGATCCGCCGCCTTGGGGGCGAGAGTGCAAAAATTCTTAGTAGCCATTTTGACAATCCTAAGCGTCGCCTTGAGCGTGACCCTTGGGGCCGTACTTCAAGAGCCCCAGGTCTCAACAATTGAAATCGATCGAGACAGGGCCGCTCTCACCTCACAGATATCGACCACGCAAGAGGAGAGCGAAAAGTATGGACCGGGACTTCTCAAATCTCTAATCGAGGTTCGGCTCGCAATCGCGCGAAATACGCTGGCCATGCTCGACCAAAAACGAGCTTCTTTTGTCAGACGTATCACGCTGGACTATCGGCTTGACGGTCGGCCGGTTCACGACGCATCCGACCAAGAACTAAATGTGATCCTTGAAGAGCTCTCGCAGGCAGAGAAGAAGGCTGCCGCCTCTAAGCTTGAGGCCGCGAGGTACTCCGGCGGGCTGGCTCAGGCGATGTCTCTTCTAAAGGCAGAAACTGACGAGTTGAGTGTATCTCAACTCCGATTGAAATTTTACTCCGCAAAGCATGGAATTCCACTGCCGTTTCCGACTCTCACCGAGAATTCGAGCAAGCCTACTCAACCACCTGGCAAAGTCGTAAAGGATCGTGACGCGTTATGAAGTATGCTCTTGGCCTGATTGCATTCGCAGCATCGTGCCTCGCCTTGCCTACGCACGCACAGTCGCCTGCAACAGATGGTCCGATCGGCCTTGTTTGGGGAAGTTCCTCCGCTGAGGTTCAAGCCAAAGGGGTCGAACTCAAAGAAATTGAAGGAACGGACTTCGGAAAGAGCTATCTCGCATCGAAGATGGAAAAGGCGCTGGCCGACCAAAGCGCGGCCTTACTGTCATTTGGGTTCAACGACAAGCTTTGGCGTGTCCTTATAACCAGCCGTCCGTTCAGCGAAGACCCTGCAGGTAGTGCGGCGGTGGCTCGCTACGACGAGCTAGCTAGTCTACTGTCAGACAAATACGGAAAAGGCACTCAAGTTCACAGGCTTGGTGAGTCGATATACGCTCAATCAGGCTACTTCGTTGCAGGTATACGCGGCGGTCAATCGAGGTGGTTTACGAATTTCGATACCTCCAACCTTTTCATTCAACTCGGTCTCACGGCCAGTGATAGCTCCACCGCGACGTGGCGCTTGATCTACGAGAACAAAATCTTTCGGCGAGACTTTGAGGCATCGAAGCGTTCACGCGAGAAGGGGACGTTATAGCCTCGTGAGACCCTATTTGACTGGGGTTTAAAATCGTTATCCAAGCTCGTCGAATGCTCGCGTCTTACGACGAGCACAACTAATCGAGAAACTTCGGAAACGATTGTGGAGAGGCTAGGCCATGCTCTTGAGGCCATGAGAATATCTTTCTCTGCAAAGAGGGGGGGTGAGGTTGTAGTTTAAGTCGGGTTTGCGGGTCGTTTTGATTACGGTGTTACGCATCATCGATCTGACAAATTCACGATCTACCGCATGTTCACAGCTGAAGCCGACATCTTCTTGCGCCTTCCATAAGCTGACCAATTTCCCCAGCTGCTGTTGATAGGTGGGCGGCAATCGCTGAGCGGGGGCGACCGTCCGGTTTGCCGAACCCCGCTCGGTTCGCCGCGAAGGCGTCCTGATGGGCCCTGCTGATGATCTTCGCCAGGATTGCGATCGCGTTGCTGATGTTGGGCCATCGCTGGGCCCACCAAGGTGGAGGAATTTTCAGACGGCTCATCGTCGGCGATCGCCCGCCAGGCGGCGCCAGCGAGATCCTCATATTGACCGTTCTTGAGGGACCAGAGAAAGGCCGCAAGGCCGAGGGCACCGAGCATGATCGCAAGCGGAACCAGATAGACCAGGACTTCCATCAGATGGCTTCCCTCTGCCGGCGCGCGCGCAAGGCGTTGAGCATCACGAGCAGCGATGAGCCGGACATCGCTGCCGCCGCGATCAGCGGCGTCACCAGACCGGCCATGGCTACCGGCACGGCGAGCGCGTTGTAGATCACCGCGAGCCAGAGGTTCTGCCGCATCAGCCGCAGCGCCTGGCGTGAAATGGCGATTGCGGCTTGCGCGGGTGCAAGCCGCTCGCCGAGAAACACCGCATGCGCCACCGACTGACTGAGTTGCGTTGCGGTGACCGGCGACATCGAGGCGTGAGCGCCGGCCAGCGCCGGCGCATCGTTCAGACCGTCTCCGACCATCAGCACCTTGTGGCCATGGCGCGCGAGCTCGTCGATGCGGGCGATCTTGTCGACCGGGGTCACCTCGGCACGCCAATGATAAATGCCGAGCGTCTCGGCAGCGGCCCTGACGGCCGGCTCCCGGTCGCCGGACAGCATCTCGACAGTCAAGCCGACCCGCTGCAGCGCAGAGACGGTGTTCGCCGCATCAGGACGGATCCGCTGCCGGACTGCAAAGACATGGCGCATCAAACCATGTCGAAACGCGACGACAGATGCCTCGGGATCGTTCTGGAGAATCTGGTTAGCCGCCTCATCGGCGCCGCACCAGGACGGCCGCCCCAGCCTGATGTCGACACCATCGACCACGCCGGAAACGCCCTGCCCCGGTACCTCCGCGATGCCCGGCAGCGGCGCTTTTGCGCCTGCCGCGCGCGCAACCGCGGCGGCGACCGGGTGCCGGCTCGAGAGCGCCAGGCGGCCGGCCAAATCGAACACATCGGCAGGGATTGACCCGGCATTTGCGACGTCGAGTTCAGGCAGAGTCAGCGTGCCGGTCTTATCGAAGATCACCCGATCGACCTCAGCGATCCGCTCGATCGCGTCACCTGCATTGAGCAACACGCCCGAGCCGAACAGGGCGCCGGAGGCCACCGTCTGAACGGCCGGAATGGCGAGGCCGAGCGCGCAGGGACAGGTGATGATGAGGACAGCGATTGCAATCACGATTGAATCGTGGAGCGTGGCACCTGCGATAAGCCAGCCGATCATCGTCAGCAGTGCCGTGGCGTGAACGAGCGGGGCATAGAGCCGCGAGGCACGTTCGGCCAGACGCAGGTAGCGCGAGCGCGACTGCACGGCATTCTCGAGCAGGCGCGATATTTCAGACAGAAGCGTTGCTTCGGAGGCCGCCGATACGCGGACACGCAACGCGCCCGACCGCACCAGCGCCCCGGCGTAGACCGCGCTTCCCGCTACCGCCGTCGTTGGCAGTGTCTCGCCGGTGATCAGGCTCTGGTCGATCTCGGAGCGGCCGCTGATGACGTTGCCGTCGACGGCCGAACGCTCGCCAGGACGGAGCAGCACGATGTCGCCGGGGCGAATCGCGGCGACGGGGACCGTCCGGATCTCCTCTTCGCTGACGAACTTGGTCGCGGTCTCCGCCTTCAGCGCGGCAAGGTTGCCGGCAAAGGCGCGGGTGCGCCGTCGCATGTTCTGGTCGAGATAGCGGCCTGCCAGCAGGAACGCGATCAGCATGATCGCCGCGTCGAAATAGGCGTGCTCGGCATGCATGGCCGTTTCGAACAGCGACATCGCCAGCGCCAGGACGATGCCGACCGAGATCGGCACGTCCATGTTGACATTGCGGGCGCGGAGCGCCGCCCGGGCCGAGGAAAAGAACGGCTGGGCCGCATAGGCGGCGGCCGGCAGCACGATCAGCGCCGAGAGCCAATGAAAGAAGTCGCGCTGCTCGCGCAGCATGTCACTGAGATTGCCGGACCAGACCGGCACCGACAGCATCATCACGTTCATCGCCGCGAAGGCGGCGACGCCCAGGCGCCGCAGCAGCGCACTTGCGCGCTCGGCCTCCCTCGTCTCGGCGTCGGCGCGCTCGAACGGATAGGCCCTGTAGCCGAGCTCGGCGAGACGATCGACGAACAGCGCGGGATCGACCGCGCCCGCCTTCCACTCCAGCGCGAGCCGGCGGTCCGTTAGATTGACCCTGGCCGAGGTCACGTCCGGAATCTTCGACAGATTGCGCTCGATCTTGGCCATGCAACCCGCGCAATTGATGCCCTCGACTGCGAGATCGAGATGCAGGAGGCCCGGGCCCGTCTTCTTCAGATAATGTGAGAAATCGATCGTCGACTGCATTGCAGTGCTCCGTCAGTTCAGGACCACGATTGCGCGACAGGAACAGGCGCTTTCCGTCGCGGTCGGCCTCGATCACCAGCTCCCACTGTCCCGCTGCAACGCCGTGCGCGATGCCGCGGTAGCTGCCGCCGCCGCCCTCGATCATCTCGAGCACCTGGTCGGCTCTGCGATCAGTGGGACGCTCGAGCCGACCGAAGACAGACAATCCGGCAAGCGGCGCGCCGTCCTGCGCCTTTGCATCCAGGTTCAGCCGGGCCGTCCCGTCGGCCTGGCGCTCGATATGCGCAGCGACCTTCCAATCGCGCCTGTTCTGCTGATGCGCGGCCTGGATTTCCTTTTGATAGGCAAGGCTCGCACTATAGGCGCTGTCGACTTCGGTCCCCGGCAGCGTGGCGATGGCAAGCCGCATCATCACCGCGTTGACGCCGATCACGACGGCAAAGAAAGAAACCACGGCGATCAGGACGAAGCGCCCGGTGATCGGCCGTATGGCGGATGAAGACGTTGTCATGTCCGGTATCCTCAGCAATCAGGGCGTGACGAAATGATCGGTGGCGGAGGCAACCTCGCCAAGCCCGATGTCGGTGATGCGGAATTTCACCGGCTGGGTCTTCTCCACTTTTTCGTCGAAGGGTGCGGTCACCAGCACGCGCAGCTCGGTGGTGGCATCGCGTGCGAGGACGATCATCGGTCTGTCGGGCGTGACGGAATCGACGCCAACGATGTGGATTTGCCCATTTGCGGGGCCGTCGACATCGACGGCAATCACGCGATCAAAACCGCGCTTGTTGAGAAAGCGCAGCGTATAACCGTTGCGGATCGCGCCGTTGCTGAGCTTGACCGCCACGGGGTTGCGGTCGTGCAGCACGTTGACATCCAGCAGCGACCGCGTCAGCAGCGCATCCAGCATCACCGCGCAGACCACGGTGATCAGCGACGCATAGACCACCGTCCGGGCACGGATCGGCTTGTAGATCTCCGTCTTGCCGGCGGTCCGGCGCTGCATATTGATGTCGTTGTCGTAGCCGATCAGCCGCGCCGGCCGGCCGATCTTCCTCATCACGTTATCGCAGGCGTCGATGCAGAGACCGCACTGGATGCAGCCGAGCTGCGCGCCGTCGCGGATGTCAATGCCGGTCGGACAGACCGCCACGCACTGGTTGCAGTCGATGCAGTCACCGGCCCTCTCGCCCAGCGAGCGCAGGTGCAATCCCTTCTTCACCGAACAACGCGGCTCGCCGCGGTCGTACTTGTAGGTGACGTTGAGCGCCCACTCGTCGGTCAGTGCGGCCTGGATGCGCGGCCACGGGCACATGTAGAGACAGACCTGCTCCCGCGCGTGGCCGGCCAGGAGATAGGTCGAGGCCGTGAGGATGCCGATCCAGATGTAGGCGATTGCCGGCGCCTGGAAGGTGGCGAGGTCCTTCACCAGGCTCGGCGCGTCGGAAAAATAGAGCACCCAGGCGCCGCCGGTCCACCACGCGATCGTGATCCAGATCGCGTGCTTCAGCACGCGCCGCGCCAGGCGGTTGACCGTGATCGGACCGGCATCGGCCTTGATTCGCGCGCGGCGGTCGCCCTCGGTCCAGCGCTCCACCGCGTAGAGCAGGTCGGTCCACACCGTTTGGGGACAGAGGTAGCCACACCAGATGCGGCCGCCGAGCGCATTCATCAGGAACAACGTGAAGGCAGCGAGGATCAACAGCCCGGTGAGGTAGTAGATCTCCTGCGGCCACAGCTCGATGAAGAAGAAATAGAAGCGCTGGTTGGGAAAATCGATCAGCACGGCCTGATCGGGCGCGCCAAGGCCGCGATTCCAGCGCAGCAACGGCAGCAGGTAATAGAGGCCGAGGCAGAACGCCATCAACCCCCATTTGGCTCGCCGGAAGGTGCCGGAAACCCGCTGGGGATAGATTTTCTTCTGGGGTGCATAGAGCGGCAGATCATCATCGCCGCCCATCAGCACCTTCGGCGTGACGTTCTTGGTCATCGGAAGGCCCATCAAAATCCCCCGATAAGGCTCCATTACCCTAAGGCGGAACGGCTTCACCTGGGTGAACCGCTCAAACCTCGCCCGGGATTGCTATTTGCCGCCGCCCAGCGAGTGGACGTAGACTGCGAGCGCCTTGGTCGTGACCGGGTCCAGCCGTCCGCTCCAGGTGGGCATGACGCCGGCGCGGCCCTTGGTGATCGTCTCCACAAGGGTGGACTCGTCCGAGCCATAGAGCCAGATCTGGTCGGTCAGGTTCGGCGCGCCGAACTCCTGATTGCCCTTGCCATCCTCGCCGTGACAGCTCACGCAGTTCTCGGCAAAGATCGTCTTGCCGGCGGCTGGGTCATAGCCGGCGGCGGTCGAAAGTCCCGAGAGCGAGCGCACGTAATTGGCAACCGTGACGATCTCGTCCTTCTTCAGGATGCCATCGCGGCCGAAGGCGAGCATCTGGCCTTCATGCGCCTTCGCGTTCCCGGATCGCGCGCCGAACTGGATGGTCTGCATGATCTGGTCGAGCGTGCCGCCCCAGAGCCAGTCGTCGTCGTTCAGATTTGGATAGCCCTTCGCGCCGGCGGCGCCGCTACCGTGACAGGGCGCACAATTGTCGCCGAACACCGTCTTGCCACGCGCCCGCGCCAAGGCCAGGAGGGCTGGGTCCTTCTCGATGTCGGCAAGAGACGCGGTGCCAAGCGCCTTCATCTTTTCGCCGCGCAAAGCTTCGAGTTGGGCGAGATTCGCGGTAACGGCGGCGCGATTGGTGGTGTGGAGGACACCGGTCGTATAGCCGCTCACCAGCGGCCACGCCGGATAGACCACCCAATAGCCGAAGGCCCAGATGATGGTGGCGTAGAAGGTCAGCACCCACCAGCGGGGAAGCGGCGTGTTCAGCTCCTTGATGCCGTCCCATTCGTGGCCCGTGGTCGACCGGCCGGACACGCGGTCGATGTCGTTGTGCTGGCTCATCTGTCAATCCTCCCGCAGCGGCATTTTGGCCGCGGCATCGAACAGCGCCTTGTTACGGGGACGCAGCGCGCAAAAGACGATGGCAAGGAAGATGCCGACGAAGATCGGTGTCCAGAAATTGAGCACGAACTGCGACACCAGGTTTTCAACGGAGACAATCGCCTTCATCACAAAACACCTTCAACGCAGATTGGCTTTTTCGTCATAGAGCTTGAAGTCGACCAGCGTCCCCAGCATCTGCAGGTAAGCGACCAGCGCATCGAGTTCGGTGGGTTCGCCCGCCTTGCCGTCGAAGTTGCGGACAACCGCATTTGGATAGCGCTTCTGGAACGCTTCGGCGTCCGCACCATCGGGATCGAGCTGAGCCTTGAGGTCGGCTTTGGCATTGGCGATCTGGTCGTCGGTATAGGGTACGCCGATCGCGCGGCTGGTCCGCAGATGCGCGGCGACGTCCTCGAGCTCGAGTTCGGTCGCAGCCAGCGATGGATACCCCGGCATCACCGACTGCGGCACGATCGCCCGCGGATTGATCAGGTGCCGGACATGCCAATCATCGGAATATTTGGCGCCGACGCGGGCGAGATCGGGACCCGTCCGCTTCGATCCCCACTGGAAGGGGTGATCGTACATGCTCTCGGCGGCCAGCGAGTAGTGGCCGTAGCGCTCCACTTCGTCGCGCAAAGGGCGGATCATCTGCGAATGGCAGAGATAGCAACCCTCACGGACATAGATGTTGCGCCCGGCAAGCTCGAGCGGCGTGTAGGGACGGACACCGTCGACGACCTCGATCGTGCTCTTGAGATAGAACAGCGGCGTGATTTCGACGAGACCGCCGATCGCGATGACCGTGAGGATTCCACCGATCAGGATGGTCGCGTTCTTCTCGAAGATCTTGTGTCGATTCCAGAAGGACATGGCATGACCTACTCGGCAGGCTGGAGCCGTCCGGCGGCTCGTGCCACCTCGGCTTCGCCGGCCCTGACCGTCATCCAGAGATTAAAGGCCATGATCAGCGCGCCGATCAGAAACAATGCGCCGCCGGCTGCACGGATGATGTAGAAGGGATGCATGGCCTCGACGGTTTCGATGAAGGAGTATTCAAGGAAGCCGAGCGAGGTGTAAGCGCGCCACATCAGGCCCTGCAGGATTCCCGACACCCACATCGCAGAGATGTAGAGAACGATGCCGAGGGTGGCGATCCAGAAGTGCCAGTTGACCAGCTTGAGGCTGTAGAGACCCTTGCGCCCCCATGCCCACGGCACCAGGCAGTAGAGCGCGCCGAAGGAGACGAAGCCGACCCAGCCGAGCGCGCCGGAGTGCACGTGGCCGATGGTCCAGTCGGTGTAGTGGCTGAGCGAGTTGACAACCTTGATCGCCATCATTGGGCCTTCGAAGGTCGACATGCCGTAGAAGGCGACGGAGACGACGAGCATGCGCAGCACCGGATCGGTGCGCAGCTTGTCCCAGGCGCCGGACAAGGTCATGAGCCCGTTGATCATGCCGCCCCAGGATGGCATCCACAGCATGATCGAGAACGTCATGCCCAGCGTCTGCGCCCAGTCCGGCAGCGCCGTGTAATGGAGATGGTGCGGGCCAGCCCAGATGTAGAGGAAGATCAGCGCCCAGAAATGAATGATGGAAAGCCGATAGGAATAGATCGGCCGCTCGGCGCGCTTCGGGATGAAGTAATACATGATGGCAAGGAAGCCGGCGGTCAGGAAGAAGCCGACCGCATTGTGGCCGTACCACCATTGGAACATGGCATCCTGAACACCACCCCAGGCAATGTAGGACTTCGAGCCGAACACAGAGACCGGCAGCGCGGGGTTGTTGCCGAGGTGCAGCACGGCGATCGTGACGATAAACGCGAGATAGAACCAGTTGGCGACGAAGATGTGCGGTTCCTTGCGCTTGACCAGCGTCATCAGGAACACCAGCAGATAAGTCACCCAAACGATTGTCAGCCACAGATCGGCGTACCACTCCGGCTCGGCATATTCCTTGGACTGAGTGACGCCGAGCAGATAGCCGGTGCCGGCGATCAGGATAAAGAAGTTGTAGCCGAGCACGACGAACCAGGGCGCGAGATCGCCGGCGAGCCGCGTGCGGCAGGTCTTTTGCACGACGTAGAACGAGGCCGCGATCAGGACGTTCCCGCCGAAGGCGAAGATCACGGCCGAGGTGTGCAGCGGACGAAGGCGGCCGAAGGTGGTCCAGGGGAGATCGAGATTAAGCGTGGGCCATGCCAGTTGCGAGGCGATGATCAGCCCGACGGCAAAGCCGGCAATGCCCCAGAACATCGCCGCCACAGATGCGAACTTGATCGGTCCTAGGTTGTAGTTGGGACGCCCGTTGATCTCCTGCGGCGGCAGTTTGGCCGGACGATCATAGTAGCGGTTGAGGATCGAAAACGCAGCCGCGATGCTGGCGGCGCATCCAAGCGACGCGTGAAAGGCGAACGGGGCGTCATGCGCGAATCCCGCACCGATCAGGCACAGGAATGCGAGCACCGCAAACAGCGGCCACAACACCGTTTCTCCGATCGTCATCGATTTTGCGCCAGCGGAGACGTTCGTCATGGTGCGACATCCTCGAGGAGTGGATCAGGGAGGCACGCGCCGCGCCCGGGTTGATCGAGATCAATTGCGGGTGGCGGGGACCGGCAGAACCGGTGGGGCGCACCGCCGCACATCGTCCGCTAACGCGCGCAGCGTCTGCTCATTTGGGCAGTATTTTGCTGGGCTCGCTTGCCGCTCGTGATTCAAGTCCCGGGCGCAGCGCGCCTTGGACGAGCATTGGCAGCACACGCGTCGCAGATCGCGGAGCACGTCACCGCGAGATGCTTCCAGGTCGTCCTCGGCAAGGCCCGCATGGGAGAGGCGCCTGCTCAGGGACTGAAGCGAACCCGAAGGCTTCAAGATCAGCGCAGCGAGCTCCGTCCTGGAAAGATTCAGCTCTCGCGCGATAACCTCGATCTCCCGCGGGTCCAGGCGCTGCAACTCGTTCCTGCGATCCATGACGCCCTTCAAGCAGTCACGTAGATTGCCGAACAGTGTGCTGCCCGTCTTGCCGGCCGCTTCAATCAACATTTGACGATGTGTGCCCTTTTTTTCCGGTGACGTCTTAAATCCACCAAGGGGCTTTGTCGTTGATGCAGATCAAATTGCCTTGCTGAACTGTGCGGCGCGCGAGCAGCTGTAGGTATCGAAAGTTGCGGCGATGACGCGAACGACGGCCCGGCCAGCTTGCGTTATTGTCAATTTCGCGCCCTCGATCTCGACCAGCCCCTCCGATTGCATCGGTGTCATCCTCGCCATTTCATTGCGAAAATCGGCATTTGGCGCGACGGCATCGAGATCGACGGTGAAATCGCACATCAGCCGCTCGATGATTCGCGCGCGCTGCCGGTCGTTTTCATCGCGCCGGCATCCCCTGGCAGAGGCGAGTGAGCCCGCCTCGATGGCGCCGATGTATCTTGGAACATCCGCGACGTTCTGCACGAAGCCGTCCGCGAAAGTCGATATTGAGGAGGCGCCGAGCCCGAGAAGGACGCCGCTGGCATCCTCGGTATAACCCTGGAAATTGCGATGCAGCTTCCCGCCTGCCGCAGACCTTGCGAGCGCATCGCCGGGCCTGGCAAAATGATCGATGCCGATTCTCACATAGCCGCCGGAAATCAGCTCCTCGGACATGGCCTCGGCCTGCTCGATGCGCTGATCCTGCGACGGCAGCCCGGCTTCGTCGATCCGCCGCTGGTTGGCCTTGAACCGCGGCAGATGCGCATAGCCGAAACAGGCGATGCGGTCGGGCCCCATCGCCGCAACCGAGGCACAGGTCTTTCGAACCGAGTCGGCGGTCTGCAGCGGCAGCCCATACATCAGATCGACGTTCAGATTTCTGATTCCGGCCGACCGCAGTCGCTCGATGGCCGCCTCGATGATAACGCGCGGCTGCTGGCGGCCGATCGCGGCCTGGACTAAAGGATTGACGTCCTGCACGCCCAGACTTGCACGGCCGACGCCGAGTTCCGCCAGTGCGCCCACGAAGGCGACAGTCACGTGACGTGGATCCAATTCGATCGCGTGCTCGAGGCCGTCCGCGAACGGGAATTGACGGCGGAGTGCGGCGATGACGGATCGCAAGCCGCTAGGTCCGAGAATGCCGGGCGTGCCGCCGCCCCAGTGCAGCCTGGCAATTTCAGGCCTCGCCCCGACCAGGCTCGCAACAAGATCGATCTCGGCTTCAAGCGCGCGGCGATAGCCATCGATCACATCGTCACGTACCGCCATCTTGGTGTTGCAGCCGCAGTAGAGGCATATCTTTCGGCAATAAGGCACGTGAAGATAGACCGAGACGGCCTGACGCGCGTTGAGGCCGGCGAGCCAAGTCTCGTGGTCTTTCGCGCCAACCTCAGGCGAGAAATCGGCGGCGGTCGGATAAGACGTATAGCGCGGCACATTGTAGCCCGCATAGCGGCGCACGACGGGGGTCAAGACACATCGACCTTGCTAGGAGGCCCCGGGCCGCTCCAGCGCGGTCGGCGCCCGGAATTCGACGGCATCCGCGAAGATCGTCCAGTCGTGGACGTGCCTCTGCCGGCAGAAGTCGGCTTCCGATCGTCGCACCGCTTCCGTCAGGGACGGAGCTTCGATGGTGAACGCCGCCTGGCAAGCGCGATGCTCGTGCCCAGTGTCGTCGCAGACGGTCTTGATGAAGCGCACCTCAAATAAGGGCATTGTGTTCTCCTATTTGCCGACATGTTGCTCAGAACCGGAGCGAAATCCTTGAGCAAGATCAATCAGACATCGCGCCCGATCGCCCATCCCACTGCAACAACGGCAAAGCCGATGATCAGGATGACAGCAACGAAACTCACAACGGGACCAAGACCCCAGCCGTCATTTGCAACTGATAACCCAGCATCAAGCGTCGGGGAACCGCCCAGAAAGCTTGCGGGTTAAACCATGGCCCCACCTCGCCTGTCGACTGCAGCCAACTCCGGGTCCAACTCGTTCACTGTGTTGCATGACGGACGCGATCGGCCGAGACGCTGAAGGCACGACGCGGCTTGTCTTCACGTCTCGGATGCCTCCGACCGAACCATCCAGCCGTCCATAGGTGGACCGCCCGAAGACGCCATAAGGCGAGCAAAAGAGAAAGGGCGCGGTCGCCAGCCGATTGGCGGCGATAAAGGCCGTAAGACCCAGGCCTTCGAACGCAAGGTCCATTCTTAGGCAATCGCGGCAAAGCCGACGACGGCGTGGACCACTTCCAATATTTGGGGCATGTCCCGCCTCCGGTTTCGCTAAGAGATCCTTAGCCCGGGGGAACGGTGCGCGCGTTGATCTCAATCAACTGTCGCTATCACTTGATCCAGTTCAAGGAGCGGTCGCGCCATCGCTGGATGATCGCGCAATCAAACCCGCCACCGCGAAGAGGCTGTCTTGTACGAATGTCTCAAGGAGACGGTTCAGCATGGGACGCGTGTTTCACCCAAGCCCTGTGCCGCGGCCGGCCGTTGTCGGCTGAGAGGCGAGGATTTCGCTGCAGCCGATGGCGAACGCATGTATCGTTTTGTCATGGCGATTCGTCCCGAAGCTCTCCCGACTGACGCAGCGGCTCTGACCGAGATGGTGCTCGCGCTCGACGCCGAGAATGAGATGCGGCGCGTGGCGATGCAGACGCTCAAGGAGATGATCTTCGGCAAGCGTTCGGAGCGGCTTGCGGCGATCGTCGCCGAGCAACTCGCGCTCGAGCTGGACGATCTCGCGACCGGCGCCACGCCGCCTCTGTCTGCGAACGACGATGCCCCTGCGACGAAGCCGCTCGGCAAGCCGCGCAAGAAGGCGAGGCGCAACATCGGCGCGCTGCCCAAGCACTTGCCGCGCTACGAGCAGGTGCTCGAGCCGGACGCGACGGCGTGCCCGTGCTGCGACGGCGGTCTGCACAAGATCGGCGAAGACGTGAGCGAGGTGCTGGACGTGATCCCGGCGCTCTGCGGGTGCTGCGCACGATCCGTCCCAAATATGCCTGCCGCGGCTGCACCGACGGCGTGGTACAGGCGAAGGTGCTGCCGCGGCTGATCGAGGGCGGCATGGCCTCGACGGCGCTGGTGACCCACGTGGTGGTGTCGAAGTTCTCCTGGTATCTGCCGCTGTATCGGCAGGTGCAGATGCTGGCCGGCCAGGGCATTCATCTCGACCGCGCGACGCTCGCCGGCTGGGTGAAGCGTGCCGCATGGTGCTCGAGAGCCTCTATCAGTTGCAACTCAAGACGATCCAGGCCTCGCCGCGGCTGTTCTGCGACGAGACGCCGATGCCCGGTGCTTGATCCTGGGCGACATCGCACCCGCATCTGCCAGTTCTGGGCGCATGCGATCGATGATCGCCCACGGGGCGGCCCGTCGCCGCCGGCGGTCGCCTATGTGTTCGCCGACGGCCGCGGCACCGACAAGATTGCCGTGCAATTGACGGCTTTTCCGGCATTCTGCAGGTCGACGGCTATGCCGCCTACAAGGCGCTGGCGCGCAATCATGGCGGCGCGATCCAGCTGGCTTTTTGTCTGGCGCACCGACGCAAGTTCGTCGAGGTGTACAAGACGATGCAGTCGCCATTCGCTCATGAAGTGATCGAACGCCTGCAGGCGGTCTAGCCGAACAGCGGCTTGCGGCCCGCCGCACGCAACTTGTCAAATGGTGCGCGGACCGAACGTTCCGACGTGACGAGCGGGACGAAGAAGTACTGTTTGCTGGGTCCATTTCACCAACTTACGAATCGCCCTCGGTCATCGATCCCGTGCACAATTTGGCACTCCGCCAAATTATGCTTGGCACCTACGAGGAGTATGACTCCACGCTCCATGTCATTGATATTCTTTGATATTCTTTTGGACGATTAAGCCTCAGAATTCAGCCGCTGCGTCGGACGGACACCATCAACCAAGTTGCCGGGCGAAACGCTCCGCCCACAGAAAACGCACCAAGGCACTCGTCGCAGAAAATTCGCGCGTTGCTATTACTTTGTTCAGAAGCGTCATAACCGAATCTGGCGAAACCAAGCCTAAGTCCGCCAATGCGCAAGACTTTAGCTGGCATGCAAGTGAGTCCGCCCGCGCGGAAATCGCCCTTGGCAATACAAGCTCGAAACTCTCCTTCTTATAGTCTCGCGGAAACATCTCAAGGCCGTTACGGACACGCATGCAAAGACGGAGCATCTGCTTGTTTGCTCGAAGTTCGAGCGGTAGGGTCGCTGAAAAGTTGATCAATCGCGGATCGCCTAGCGGGGTCACTGGCCAAAGTCCTCGCATCGCGAGAGGTCGAGCATGACACAGTTTCCCTATAAGAGTCGTTGACGCGATGACGCCAGGAGGCGCGCTAAATAGGAAAGACGAACGCGCGGCATCAAGGCCGCGTCTCGTTAGCAAGGCTTCCGCATGTCCAACGGCGATATCGAAGCAACGTGACGACGGAGACCTTGCTTCACCATCCTCGCCAGAGTAGCGAAAGAAGAGCTCATCTCCTCCTATACCGGACCAGATTATCTCGCAACCCGCGTCACGAAACCTACCCCAAAGTGCGTCGAACGCCTCAAGGTAATATTCCGAAACAAGTGGCAGATGGTGGATTAAGTCGAGATTCAGATCAATCGCCGGCATGTGGGCGTTCATTTCGATCGCGTAGTCGCGGCAATTCAGTGCGGCCACAATACTATTTCGTCTATCAGTCTGGTTGGGGCTACTCTCATCACCCAGTAGTATGCCCCCACATGTTAACGATCCGACGCCCTCGCCGACAGCGATCGCGACGGAAGCGGAATCCATTCCTCCGCTCAATTCCACCGCACTTGCACCACAGTTGGTTGGTCGAGAAACGACAACCTCATGCAGCAATTGATGAAACTCACGAATCGCATCGGTGGTCGTTAACCCAGCGTGCGCATCAGGTAGTGATCGTCTTGGGCCGCAATCAAACAGTGTGTCCGACGTGTCGACGTATAAGCTCGCGCCAACTGTTAGTAGGTTAACGCCGAGGCAGGCTTGCCGTGCAGAGTAGAACGTTCTCATCGCCAGATGATGCGCGATCACTTCGGTGTCAAGCGCGCGCGATTCACGCAAGAAATCAGCAAAGTCCCAGGAAAGCGTCACCGAGCGAATGCGTTCCTCAACGGTGAAATAGATCGGCAGGCTCCCCAATTGGCCAGCTCGCACACGGAGCCGGCCGCCGCTGCGGGCCGCCTCGACGATAATGAAGTCGAGAGGCCAATTCAGGCTCTCCTGATAGCACTGGCGAAAGTGATCGGCAGAGACGTTAGCGGCGACAGCAATCGGGGCGCTCAAGTGAGCTTCCGATCGCAGGCGCTCTCGCGTGACGACGAACCATTGTTCAGACGTCTTGAGGAGAAAGCTCTCGAG
The DNA here is from genome assembly GCF_054863025.1 of Bradyrhizobium sp. 23AC. NCBI lineage: Bacteria > Pseudomonadati > Pseudomonadota > Alphaproteobacteria > Hyphomicrobiales > Nitrobacteraceae > Bradyrhizobium > Bradyrhizobium sp. 23AC. Next base: position 218,956 of record NZ_JAVAYN010000009.1, on the reverse strand, counting down.
ACTCTGATGATGGAAAGGGTGAATATAGCTGTCGCCAATTGATATTGAAGAGCCATTGGCCACAGGATCAAAGAGTTCAAGGTCGCGTATCCTCAGGCAGGCCTTGAGCATTGTTTTATAACTCGACCGCCCTCGTCTGAGGGGCGGCGCCAAGTAGGCATAATCCGATAGACTCAGGTGAGATAGCCGGCATAAGCGCTGTCATTCGGGAGAGAGCCCTTGGGCCACTTAATAGTCGGAGGTGCCACTGCTGGAAGTGGAAGGTCCGCTGGCATGGGCCGGGACCGCTCCTGAACGAGCGCTTTGGCGTTAGTCATGTGATACTCCCTTTAACAAGGATTTGAGACGCTAGTGCGCATGTCGTCTGGACACGTTCTGCGGAAGCAATGGCTTGATGTTGTGGCCGACCCTCGTCGGTGTGAACTCTCACATGTGACGCTCCGCGACACAACCTACCAAAATCGCCAGGTCCCCATTCGGACGTGCCGGCCGCCGTCCATCCGAGCTGATGCGCCTCCACGTGCGGCGCGACGATCAAAGTGACAGTGCGTATTGCCGCACATATCGATGCTCCCGGTGATGGGTTGCCTCATCTATTTTGCTCCCGCCTTGGGTTGAGGAGGAGGCTGGGTGCGGAGATGGCCGGGGTTTCGGAGCTGCCGGCCTCCTCCGCTGGCACCTGGCACATCGTCGGGTTGTCGTGAGCTCATGCCCCGGCGGCGTTTTCTCCGTAGGAATCGGACGACTTCTCCTCAGTTAATGCGCCTTTATAGAGGAGGCTAAGCAGGTACCGCGCCAAAGGAGAAATCGTTCTCTGTCAATATGCTAGCTCTAATACTGCTATTTCACTCGTCCGATATTGTCGGGCATCTAACGTACTTGCGTTATCCACTCCGATTGGATTCGCTAGCTCCGTTCGCAGCCACAAAAGACATTTCGACGAAGTCCTTATCTCGATTCCGGCGAACAACATTGGTTCTGGCGCGCTGTCGACCAGAATGGCCTCGTTCTCGACGTCGTGATCAAGCGCCGACGAGATTCGCGCGCGGCGCAGCGGCTCATGAAGAAGCTCTGCAGGGGCGAAAATCACCTTTTACGTCCGCAGCACAACTCTCTCAACAATCGGGGTCCGAGAATTCTCATCAGCCGGCCTGGCGACGCGATCGGATCATGACGCGTTCAAATCGCAGCGTCAGTCTCAACGGTTCCGTCAGTTCACGATCGGGTCGTGAACTTTCCCACATCCCCTGTCCTGGATCCGTCACTGTCGGTGAGTTTGACCTTCGCGCCTGCCAGCAGCTTGAGCGTCCAGCGCGCACGGCCCTTTGGGGGACTGGCACAGGCGGTCGCCACCAGCAAGGCTTCTTCCTTGCCGGTGAGTTTGCGCTTCGCTCCGGGGCACGGCTCTTCGCTCAGCGCCCGCTCCAGATTGCCTTCCACGAAGCGTCGCTTGGTCCGATATCCGGTCGAGCCGCTTACGCCAACGCTCCTTGCGACCTCCTCGTCGCTGGTCCCGGCATCGGCGGCCAGCAAAATCTGCGCTCGCTTGAGGTTGCGGGACGCCTGCTTGCCGCCGCTGAGCAGCGCCCTCAGTTCGGTGCGCTCGATTTGGCTGAGTTCGACCCGATAGCGTACATTCATGGCGTGCCGACCTCGTTCGAGGCACGCACGAACAACTGAATCGGATGGCCGGCTTGAGTCCTTCGTCAAAACCCTTCACGCCCACGCAGGGGCAGTATCTGGCTTTTATCCACCTCTATACCCGGCTGCATCGCAGGCCCCCGGCCGAGACCGACATGCAGGAATATTTCCGCGTCAGCCCGCCTTCGGTTCACCAGATGGTGCTGACGCTGGAACGCGTCGGCCTCATCAGACGGCAGCCAAGGACGCCTCGCAGCATCGAGGTCCTCATTGATCCGAAACTCCTGCCGGAGCTAATCTGACCGCCGGACCCAACCTGTCAAAATCACTGTGCAGAGCCACTAGGCGGGATCGTCCCGAAAGCCGATGCATTGAAGGCTTTGTTCCCAGTCAAGCGGCATCCTGCCGCACGACGTGACATGATGGGTACGGCCATCGACGAGATCATGTTGCACCACATCATGAGGGTCCGAGGAGATTGCAGCGCGTGCTGCAGCTGATGGAAAAGCGGAATGATGTCGCTGTGTCACTGCCGGAGGCCGCCAACTGAGACGGCGCTACTTTTCCGTTCCGTTGTTCCGTTCGAGCATCGCCATCTCAACGTGTTCCGCAAGACCCGTCAGATGGCTCGCTAGCCGATCAAACAGATCGCTTGGCCTTGTCGGTCGCAAGGTCCCGGATCAGGGCGCACTCAGCGGCATCTCTGTGAAGCTATTGCGTGGTTGCCCAGCCCTCACAGACCCGCAGCGAGCGCGAGACGCATCAGTTCGGACATGCTGCGCGCCCCCGTCTTCGCCATGAGGTTGGCACGATAGACCTCAACGGTGCGCGGACTGATGCTGAGGTCATGCGCAATGACCTTATTGATTTTGCCTGCCACAAGCCCCTGCAGGACATCCCGCTCGCGCGGTGACAGATCGGCAAGCCGCGCTTCAGCCTCCTTCTTCGCCGAGCTCTCGCTTCCTGCCGCGGGCCGCGCCTCCAGGGCAGAGCGGATTGCCCCCAGCAGCGCGGCATCGTCGAACGGCTTTTCGATGAAATCCGCGGCACCCGCCTTCATCGCCTCCACGGCGAGCGCGACGTCGCCGTGACCCGTGATCAGGATGACCGCGCTGGATGTTCCTTGGCGTTTCAGCTTCCTCACCAGCTCGATGCCGCTTATGCCCGGCATGCGAATGTCGGAGACGACGCAGCTCAACGTCCCGGCGCAGGCGCCAGCCAGAAAAGCGTCGGCCGTCTCGTAGACCTGCGACTTGTATCCATTGACGTCGAGCAGGAACGCCAGCGAATCCCGCATCGCAGCGTCATCGTCGATGACGTGAATGACCGTCTTATCGTTCATCGCCCGCCTCCGTTTCGGCGAAGGGCAGCGTAAACTCAAAAATTGTGCCGCCGCCGTCATTGGGGCGCGCCGCGACGCGGCCGCCATGTGCTTCGATGATGGTTCGGCAGATTGAAAGACCGACACCCATGCCGTTTGCCTTGCTGGTGACGAAGGGTTGAAACAGCTTCTCGTCGATCTCCGGCGCGATGCCCACGCCGGTATCAGTGACGGAGAAGAATGCGAACCTGTTCTGGCGGATGACACCGATGGTCAGCTCGCGCCGGCTACTCGTTTCCATCGCCTCGATGCCGTTCCTGATGAGGTTGAGCGCGACTTGCTGAATCTGCACCTTGTCGACGACGATATCGGGAAGATTGTGGTCACAGCGCAGCGAAACGCGCACCCCCTGTTCCCTGGCGCCGACTAGGGCCAGCGCCGCCGCCTCCTCGAGCAGCGTCGCCGGGTTCTCGATGGTGTGCTCGGTCTCGCCTTTGGCGACGAACTCCCGCAGGCGCTTGATGATGTCGCCGGCGCGCAACGCCTGGTCGGCGCTGCGGTCCATGGCCTCGCGCACGCGCTCCTTGTCGACCTCACCTGCCTTCAGCAAGGTCGCGGCACCGCGCAGATAACTTGTGATCGCGGACAATGGCTGATTGAGTTCGTGCGCGAGCGAGGACGCCATCTCGCCCATGGCGGTCAGCCGCGACACGTGCACCAGCTCGGACTGCAATTCCTGCATCCGGCGCTCCTGGGTTCTCCGTTCGGTCAGGTCGCGGACAAAGCCGGTAAAGTATCGCTCGGCGCCGGCCTTGGCCTCGCCCACTGCGAGCTCCATCGGAAACGTCGAGCCATCCTTGCGCTCGCCGACCACGATCCGCCCGATCCCGATGATGCGACGCTCGCCCGTAGAGCGGTAGCGATCGAGATAGCTATCGTGCTCCTGCCGGTACGGCGCGGGCATGAGGATCGAGACATTCTTTCCGATCGCCTCCGCGGCCGACCAGCCGAAGAGGTGCTCGGCTGTGACGCTGAAGGATCGCATGATGCCCCGCTCATCGATCAGAACCATGGCTTCCGGGACGGTATCCAGGATCGACTGGAGCTGCGCCTGCCGATATCGGGCGTCTTCCGTCTCCCGCAACAGCCGGTCGCCCATCACGCCGAGGATGAGCCCCATGACTGCGAAGAACGAGACATCGATCAGGTTCGCCGGGTTGCTGTAAAGGCTCGGTCCCAGGAAGTAGCTGGCGCTCGCAAGACACAACAGAGTGGCGAAGATTGCAGGCCCGCGGCCGCCAGCAAATGCCGCAAAGACCACGACCGGAACATAGATCACGGTGAAGGTCCGATCCTCGAAATAATGATGCAAGCCAAGGCGCACGCAAAATATGGCAGCGACGGCAGCGGCCGCCGCCCCGTAGCGAAGCCAAAATCGGCCTTGTGCTGTCATTCAGTAGCCCGATGCAGAAACGAACGCGCCTTTGCGAGACTGGGACGGTGATCGCCTCATAGCACGACTGGCCGTCTCTTCGGCAAGAGGGGAGCTGGAGCAAACTAGTCTTTCGAAGGCCATGGACGCCAGTGCGTCGGATGGACGACAACCCGCTCACGGGTCGTATCATTGACCCAGCCGCTCGGAGTGCGACGGCAGGCGAAGATCAGCGGATGCACGCGATTGCCTTCGATCACAGCGAGCTCGAGCGCTCGCTCGTACGGGGCCGTCGAAATCCCTTCCCACATTGCTCGCTCGCCCATTGCTTCCATCTCGCAGGGTACCCTCGCCCGCCTGAGGAGCATGCAACGGTCGCGCATCCAGCGCCTTGGCGAGACTTCTACAAAGAGTGCACACTAGCAACGCTTGCCGCCGGGGCATTGACGCAGGTCAAGAACGACGCGCAGCCGTTGTCCGTCAATCCGGCGAAGCGGTCATCGCCGTGCTGCTTGCATTAACACAACAGGCGGCAACGCCAGACGCGCAGACTGGCACCATGATAGAGATCGCGTTCCCGACCATCGAGCTGATTGTCGACACAATCATACAGCGTTCGCCTTCGAGCATACGAATCTCCCTCGATTTCAGCATGCATTTCGCCGGCGGCCTGATCGCGACCTTCCACGCGGTCGACGAGGCCTACCGCGAACACGGGATCGATCTCGAGAAAATTTCTGGAACGGCTGCGCGAGCCCGCGCAAATTACGTTGAGGTTGGCCGAAACCGCCTCGGCTGGCCTCGGCAAGCCCGAACGACTCATGAGATTGCGCAGAACGATCCACTGGCGACCGCCTTCAACCAACTCCCGTTGCGCCATACACCGAGGATTTGGCTGACCGGATGCAGGATATCGATCCCCGGGTCGGTCTTGCCGCCGACCTGCTCGGAAAGGCGTAACAGCATGCGAAACCCGCTGCTCGACCGGCTCGCGCGACATTTCCAGCACCCGCGTCTGAGTGTCCTGCAGCCGGCGGCCGACGGTCTGTAGCGCATTCACCGCAAGCACCGCAAATTTCGCCGCCAGCCGTTGCCGCGCTACCGACGGACAGCACGGCGCCGTGTTGTCAACGCGCAAATGGCCGTGCAACAGCACGAGAAACAACTTCGCATCGGGCCCCGCTCGACGACAGCGGTGTCCTTCTCATAGCGGACGGAGCGCGCCGGACGCGAAGTTTCGAGTTCTCCAGGTGAAAGTCAGGAAAACAACGGGATCTCGACCGAACGGTCGATTGCCGGCATTTTCTCTCCGCGGCAGCTCCAGAGTGATCACAAAAGGGAGATTCTTCGGAAAGATTGCGTCAGCTCAAATCTCGACCGGCCTTCCAGCTCTAGTTAGTGGCCCGTCAACTCGCCACGACAGGAAATTGCAATGCACAAGGCGCTACTTCTGGCCGCCGCAGTGATGCTGACGATGACGAGCTTCGCTGCCGCGGCCGAAATCGAGATCAAGATGCTGAACAAGGGTTCTGACGGCAGCGTAATGGTGTTCGAGCCGGCGCTGGTGAAAATCGCGCCCGGCGACACCGTAAAATTCGTTGCCTCCGACAAGGGACACAATGCCGCGAGCATCAAGGGCATGCTGCCGGACGGCGCGGCTCCCTTCGTCGGCAAGAATGGCGAAGACATGAGCGTGAAATTCGATCAGGCCGGCGTCTATGGCGTGAAGTGCGTGCCGCATTACGCCTTGGGCATGGTGGCGATGATCGTGGTCGGCACGCCGACCAACATCGAGCAGGCCAAGGCGGTGCCGCAGGTCGGCAAAGCCAAGCAGATGTTTGCGACGCTGTTCGAGAAACTGGAAGCCGCCAAGACTCCCTCCAAGTAGGAGAGCTCCCGTATGTCGGTCGCGCGCCTTCGCGCAACTATCAGGGTCCCGTAGAACGACATCGCGTTCTGGAAGGGCGATCACTTGTCGCGCACGACATCTGACCGCCGCCGCACGCAACCGGTCAAAACACCGTGCAGAGCCACCTGGCTTGTCAGTCAAATTTGTAGGAGGCCTGGATGAACGTACCCCATCGTTCCATGCGGTATTTCGCAAGAGCAGGCCCTTGGACGCGGGTATTCTCTAAATTGGCGTTGTAGGTCACATCGCTGTCCTTCCTGGTCCACATTGACCAATACCGGCCACCAACTCCGATGCTGACATTCTTGGTGAGAAAGTAGGAAAGCACCCCTTCCACCTGAAGGCCTCCACCACCGTCTCCGCGCTGATCGTAGAAAGTTGTCGCTGGGCGGAGGAGATGGTTGTCGCGACCAGTGAAATCGGTCCATGGCAGGTAAGCTACGTCGGCGCTCACGCGCCAGCGTTCAAGCACCAAAGCCTCGGCGCTGAGGCCGATGCGCGGCGCATTCCAATTGGTGTCTTGACTGCCGATGATCTGCCGCTGCCCCGCGCATGCCCGGGCCGGCGAGGACGAGGCGATCCGCACGCAACCTATCGAATCAGACTTCTGGCCGTAGGAGGTCCATCCGATAAATGCGCCCAGCTTGTAGGTGCTGCCGCGCAGAAAATCGTAGCCGGCGTCCGCCGTGTAGTACACGAACCGTCCGTTCGCCTGACCTGATAACGTGTTGGAATAGGCACGGTTCAAGATGCTCGAATCCTCGTCGTTCATCTTTCCTTTGTTGAAGCGTCCGAGGCCGATATTGCCCTTCAGGAATATCCCAAAGGGGCTGTCAAGGCGTCCGAACAACTCGCCGGACACTCCGTCGAGCCCCTGATAGGTGAGCCTGGAACTGGGAACGCTCTCATCTCCTGGAAACCGGGGCGGAATTGTGTAGTCCCACTGGAAAGCTCCCCGGCTGAGCCAGACCCGTGAGCCGCCTTCGAGCGACCAGTCGCCTGTCGATAGAACAGGCTTGGCTTCGGCGGTCGCTGTTGCGGGGTGCAGCGGCGCATCGGCCCATTCCGCCCTCGGATCGACGCCAAAGTGATAATTCAAGCCGACTTTACCGACGTGATAATCGCTGGATAGGCTGCTGGTGCTGGCAGGAATGATCGCAAGGGGCGGACGCTGCACGGTTGGAGGGGTCGCCACGCGAGGGCCGGCAAACCCCATATAGTCGTACTCAAATTTGACGGACCAGGCGGGTGTGAGCTGCTGCTCGATGCCGACGCCGACAGTCCCGCCGAAGCGACCGTCATCGAACTGCGTCGTATGCCGCGGGAAGCCGGCAAAGTTCCTGTCCCGGAATTCATTGTGATTGGCGATCGCACCGCGATTGTTTTGCCAAGCGGCGCCGCCTTTGACGTAGGCCAGCGTGTGGCCGTGCGGGCCGAAAGCGTAACCCACACGACCGGTTGCCGTGGCAAGGACGCTTGGACCCGCGTTGCAGGTTGCGATCACAGCAACGCTGGAGAAGGCAAGACAGGTGTTTGTGCCGTCCGAGACAGCACGGCTCGCCTCCAGTTCGACGCCGAACACCCAGCGGTCCCTCTGCCAGTTGTAGCCGATCTGGCCGCCGGCCAGGAATGCAGGCGTATCAACGACGTCCCCGTAGATTGACGGGCCATAGGGATCACTGAACGACGTCCGGCCGTAGCCCCCGGCGACGTGTCCGCCGATATATCCTCCGCTCCAGCTCCACGGTCTCGGCGGGACTTTTGCTGTCGGCCTAAGATCTGTTGAATTGACCGCTCCGCTTGCAACGAGCGCAGCTGTTGCGGCACCCCAGGTAAGAACTTCAAATCGCATCATCACCCCATAATGTGCGTCATCATCGAACGAAGGCTGATCACGCACAGAAATTTGCACCCGTCCTTCGGTGGACCGGGTACGACATCTGTTTCACGCATGTCGCCGCAGCGCATGCATCAGCGACACACCGAGATGGAAATGCGTCGAAGCTCACCCTGCGACGGGCAGAGGGTCTGACCGCAGTCCAAAATCGTTGCGTTGCTGATGCTGTGACGCCGCTTTACACACGCAGCCTTCGCGATTGCAGGATTGAGGCCAGCGCCAAACCGGCCTTCATTGCCCCTGGTTTGTCGTGTGCAATGTCGCGTTCGCGATAGCTTGGCGAGCTTCGGACAAGCCGTGCGTTTGCTTTCGGACATAAGCAGCTAGGGACGCCGCTACCCGCCTTCGACCACACGCGTGCCTCTGCACAGTGACCATGACTCTTTGGAAAGGTCGGGATCGCTTCGACATTTTGGCGCGGGCCTTGTCTATTGCGAACATCCATTTGATGCGGGAGCGTCCCGGCATCCCACTGCCGTTCCCCGGCGGTGATCGCGCGGCGCAATCGGTGAGATCATCGATCCAGCAATAGAGGCATTTTGCCCGCAACACGCTCGATCTCGATCTCAATCATGTTGAGCCAGCTCGCACCCTGAGAGGTGTCCGAGCCGCCGCAAGATCCGTCTGGCTTCGGCGGGCGGGAATGTCTGATCAGGGCGCCGGCGATGTGGGTCGATCATTATCCTGCGCGATGCCGATAGATGTCGCCGGCGGCGTCTTGCTGGCGAGGATCGGACGGCAGCTTCGAGCGGTCATGGAAGAAGGCGCCCAAACGCGGGACAGTGATAGCGACGCCGGCATGCAATTGCCGCGGGCCGCCATCCAGCACGCAGAGCGCTTCCAGGATCTCGTCGATGGTCACCGGCGCCTTGAGCCCTTCGGGAGCCCTGACCGGCGGGCACGACGCGATCGCGGTCGCATCCGGTGCTTCATAAGGCAGGATGGCGCGCTTCTCGGAAAAGCTGAGGCCTGGGCGTGAGACTACACCCCGCGGGTGCTCGAACGGGCGCCGGGATGAAGGAAAGAGTTGAAATCGACAATGTTGTCGTCAGGCGCGGTCGTCGGCCGCATGGTCGCCTCCTGATCCAGGACGAGTTGCAGCATCCGCCGCGCAGGTCCTCGCGGCGGCAATTTCGGATTTTTCAGATTTCGGGACCGATCAGGCGAACCGGGATCCGATCTGTGTGACGTTGCTCGCAGCGATGCCGTCGATCGCGATGCGGCGCGGCTTCGTCGCCTCGGCGATCTCCCGCTGCAGCTCGATGATGAGCAGACCGTTCTCGAAGCGGGCGCCCTTGACCTCGACATGCTCGGCGAGCGTGAACTGGCGCTTGACATTGCGCGCCGAGATGCCGCGATGCAGGTAGGTCTTCTCTTCCTTCTCGCTCTTGTGGCCCTCGAGGGTCAGGACGTTCTGCTCGACCGTCAGCGCGACCTCGTCCGGCGTGAATCCGGCCAGCGCCACCAAGATCTGGAAACGGTTCTCGTCGAGACGTTCGATGTTGTAAGGGGGATAGCTCTCCTCGGCAGTCCGCTGCACCTCGTCGAGAACGTCGAAAAGACGGTCGAAGCCGATGGCGGATCTCCCGAGGGGAGTCCAATCATACCTCATAGCCAAATCCTCCCTGGAGCAAGATGGGTACGAGCAGGCTTTGGACACCGTCCGGCGCCCGACTCATTCGCGGGCCCCGAGAGCATCCCGATCGCCGCGGTCGCGACGCCGAAAAGATTAAGAAGCCCGGAAAAGGTTTCAAGGGGCGGCGCGAGTTTTTCCCGGCAAGGACTCGCGTTACCCCTCCATCCGCGCTCCTCGGTCACTTTGACATCCTGGATATCGTCGAACTCCGTCAACGCGAGACGACAGGAGATCACAATGCACAATGCGCTGCTTCTGGATGCCGCAGCGATGCTGACCGTGACGAGCTTCGCTGCTGCGGCCGAAATCGAGGTCAAGATGCTGAACAAAGATTCAGATGGCGGCCTCATGGTGTTCGAGCCGGCGCCGGTGAAAATCGAACCCGGCGACACCGTCAAATTCGTTGCCGCCGACAGGGGACACAATGCCGCAAGCATCAGGGCATGCTGCCGGACGGCGCGGCTTCCTTCGTCGGCAAGAATGGCGAAGACATGAGTGTGAAATCCGATCAGGCCGGCGCCTATGGCGTGAAGTGGCTGCCGCATTACGCCATAGTCACGTGGCGATGATCGTGGTCGGCACGCCGACCAACATCAAGCCAGCCAAGGCGGTGCCGCAGGCCGGCAAGGCCAAAGCAGATGTTTGCGACGCTGTTCGAGAAAATGGAAGCCGTCAAGCCCCCACTCCAAGTAGGGGAAGCCCCGTATGTCGGTCCCGCGCCTTCACAACGACCAAGGTCCCGCGACGGCCTACAGCTTCCGCGTTCTTCCTGCTGGGGTTAATCTATGCCGGCGCGGTGATCCCACTGTGGCTGGCGTATTTGCTGGAGACCCTTCGAAGAAATGCAGTTCGGGTACCTCGCAGCGATGCTCGGCGGGTTTCTGCATACGGCCGTTCCGAACTGGACCGGCCGGCTTGCGCCGCAGGGAACGCCGCGAGTGCCGGTCTCCACCCGGCTCGCTGGTCGCATCGCGGTGTTCTTATCGCCGTCAATCGGATGCGCGGCTCCCTGTCGATCCATGCGGCAATTTCCTCGCTTCGTTGCGACGAGGATTGTCGCAGCCGCATCCGGGCTGACCTCGATGACGAGGTCGGGCAAGAGCTGATGCGCGGGCGAATGTCTTCGCCTTCAGCCGCAGAAGGAAGATCGCCTTCGAGAACGGACCGTCGCCTCTTGATTTGCATGACGCCCGGAAGCCTGGCCGGAAAATTTGTGAGCGAGTGCATTCGGCAACATCCCTTATGCGATGGCAGGATCGGGGGATGTGCGCTTCCAAGACCTGCCTTAAAGGTCGAGGATGGCCGCCATTTCATCGACATGCGCATCGATCCGCTCGAGGACCTGCGCAGGCACTACATCGCGTTCCGGAAGAGCCAACCACTTGTCGCGCGCAACCGCCGCAGTCTCAGCGACTGCTGTCACCACGGCCCCTTCCGGAAGACGGCTGCGGTTTGCAAAATTGCGCCAGCGCTCCTGGGTCAGCGCCTTGAACGACTTTTCGCCGGCAAGGCTGAGCGCCATGCCGTCCTTTGGGATGTAGGGAATCGTTGAAAGCACGTCATAGACAGGCGACAATGTTGGTGTCCGGCCATCTCCGGGATACAGCAGCGACCAATTCTTGAGGTGCATGTCACCGTTGCCGGTGAGCGCTGTGAGGGCGAGGCGTCGCACAAATTCGATGGCTGCATCGAAGGAGACGCCGCTGTTCAGCGCTGCCGCGATGTTGTGATAGGCTGCGCCGGTGTATTTCTCGGACGGATATCGGCCAAACACTTGCGCGAAATCCTCCATGTGCACGCGCGCCCCGCTAGTCTCGCGGTCGAAACGGCGGACAAGCAGAACCTTGCCCGTGGACATGGTGTTGAATTCTTCCGGGATGCCGGCAAACTCTGATCTGTCGACGAGTTCACGGGCGGGCACGTCCATCCCCAGCGCTTCCGCAAGGGCGAGGATTGCGAATTCGTTCTCCGATAGGCCGATGTGCGTGAGGGAGGGAAATTTCGCGATGTACTGCCCTTGTTCATCGTCCACGGCGAGCGTGATCCCGCCTTCCTTTCCCGTGTTTTTCATGACCGACAGTTTCATCTGCACGCCGGCGAGCGAAAAGCGCGCCTTCTTGTTGCCCTCCGCTTCCGGACCAATGGGAACGGGGATGCCGTCACTTGGCAGCGCGCGCACCGCGCCGGGCAGATTGGTTCCCAGAGCTGTGAGCAGATCGAAATCGTTGCCCGGCCTGACTGACGCCGCGTGGTGTTTTTCCATCGCCTCGCGCAGCTTCTCTTCGGGCAAAAGGTTTGCAAAGAACGGTGGAAGTGCGCCGCGGATCGGTTTCGGGTCCCTGCGAAGGCCGCCATCGATCGATCGAAGCGACAGGCTGAAGATCGGCGGGTTGTTCAAGCTCCGATAAGAAGGCAAGAGGTTGAACGCGTTGTAGTCGCCGGGCGTCCGGACGAGGGTGCCGACCGGAAGATTGTTCAACGAGATATCGAGCGACTGGATACGCTCCGCGGCGTGGGGTGTCGCGCTCATGATCCTTCCTCGTCTTCGACATCCGACGTGAACGCAGGACGATCATCATCACTATCCGCAGGCTGGAGCATCGACTGAACAGCGGGCACCATCGCCTGGGGGATCAGCATCATCTCCATGCCAAGTGCGCGTGCGACGTTGACAAGCGTGGTTGCACGGGCGGCGGCAGCCCCCGTTTCGATGTCCCGATAGCGAGGCCTGCTGATATTGGCCCGCTGGGCGATTTGCTGCTGCGACAAGCGAGCGGCCAAGCGCGCCTTGCGAAAGCGCAGGCCAAGGTCCTTGAGGAGCGGATCCGATGTAGAGGACATGAACGTTTTCAGATCATTAACGAGCTAAATGATACGTATACAGATCATGAGGGCCTCGTCAATCTGATATGTTTCCGTATCTTCCGGATCGCCAATGAATCGTAAACGAGTCTTTTGCTGGCCGGGAGAGCCAAGGTCCTCTGTTCCCTGGTGGCCCCCCGGGAAGGCTGATGGAAACGAGCTCGGCCTTGGACCCCGGGGCTGGTGAGAAGACCCGAAGCGCCATTCACCCTTGGGCAATCTGCCAGGTTACCAGGCCCTGGCGCTCGGTCGATCTTCCGGCTGCGCCCGTAGCGGCCTGCATTTTCCAAGACCGCAACTCATGGAATTGAAGCGCCCTTCGATGCCTCCGATCCCATGCATCAAGTTTGGTCTTCCGCAGTGAACCTGGTCTGCTGGATGATCTGATCCAGACAGTTCCTGCCCCCGCTCAGTAGGAGAGCGGGGACGGCTTTCCGTCTCGCTCGCTTTCGACAGCACGCTCGCCGTCCAACAGGATGACGTGGCCGGCGAATTTTGCGAACCGAAGCCGATCAGGTGATGCAGGATGTGCGCGATGCTCTTGCCACTGGAGGAAACCGTGTGATCGCCTTCATCACCGCCAATTCTCGCTTGCCGGTGCCGCCGGCGCGAAAAGCGGCGCCCGGCGTCAGTCCCGAGTGCAATTGTTGGCGGAAAGCACCCGTTTCATCCCGGAAAGCTCGAGACTATCGCCGTCCAGGAGTGCCTTCATGACTCCCGCTTCCTTCCCGTCACATGCGGCTGCGATTTTCACGACCGCGGCTGGTCGCCGTCGGCACGACCATCACGCCGTCATCATCCGCGCTGACGATGTCGCCCGGCTGGACGGCAACACGCCGATGACGATCGGCTGATTGATCGTCCCGAGCGTCTCCTTGACGGGCCCTTCGCGAAGTGCCCATAGCTGAACACCTTGAAGCCGAGCTTGCAGATCGCCGGCCCGTTGCGCCGGAAGTCTCATGCCAAAAGAACAGGCCGCTGTTTTTGCGAAGATTTTATGTTGTTGAATTTATTTGATCGAGTGGGATGAAAACCTGCCGCAGGCTCGCCTACCCCAATGAGATTCAGCTGTTCGCCAACCCGATCGGCGGCGAGCATTAGAATGCCTCGATCAAGGCGGTGAAGGATGCAAAAACGACCGGACTGGGTGGACGACATCGATTGGGACGACCTCTATCCAAGAGTCCTCGCTGTCGCCTATCGGATGAGTGTCGGCCGAGCGAACAGGCGGCACGAAGCCGAACAACTTGCGCAAGAAGCCATTACGCGGAGCTTCACAACCAGGACGGTTGATTTAAACAAATACGAACTCTTCGTCTATCTCGTCGGCATCATGCGAAGCATTCGCAGCGATCAGATGAGATCACCAGGCGCAAGGTTGTTCGATTTCGATGATGAAGCGGTGATCCGCTTCCCCGCGCGTCCCACTCAAGACGACGCGCTGTCGATTGCGGGTCTTTCGCAACTCATCGAACAACAGGACCCAGGGGCCAACCAAGTGGCGATGCATATGCTCGCAGGGCTCAGAACCTCGCGTGAAATCGCCGAGGCCATGCGTGTTTCTCCTCAAAAAGTGGACGCGCTCAAGAAGAATTTGCGCCGCATCATTCTGGCGCTTGAACGGAACGACTTGCGCCTCAAGCGTAAGCCGCCGTCTGGCACCAAGATCGCTGAATTGGAGGAGTAAACATGGATAAACCGCTGATCGAAACGATCTTGGCTCGCCTCGACGCGAACCCGCCGGAAGATCATACGGATGTTCTCGATTATCCGGGCGCCGTCATTCGAGAGGAACTGCGAGCCGCGGGACTGCGCCCCGAAATGCCGCCGGCATTGCGCGAGCTGACGGGAAAGTCTCAGGGCGATCCGAAACCTCGGGGAGAACTCCACCCACATGGGCGGTTCGGCGCTGCTGCAAACTCCATTGCACGCATATTCACGACGCGGTGGTGCGTGCGTCTAGGGTTTGGAATAGCTGGCTTCGCTCTCATTGTGAGTACGATTACGATGATCGAATTCTCACTCGAGTTGCGATCTGAAGTTGCCGAAATGCACTTGATCAATCAGTCCCTTAAGGCTGCACGCCCGGAATCGCTCGCGGATGTCGTCGCCTCGTTTGTGAGGCAGCAAAAGGAAGCCACAGCAGAGCTCAAGACCAAGCAAGTTGAGATTTCCGAAATGGCCCTACAGATCAAGTCAGCGCGGGCTTCCTTTGCCAATCGGGAAGGACATGTCATGTTCTCCCTTCCGGCACCCCAAGAGACTCAAGCCTCTGGAATGAAGGATCCGACATTGTCTTTGGCTCATGCAATGCCATCCACATCGAAGGTCATCGAGATGTCACGATTGAATCGCGATGTTAACTCGTCCATCGACCTCGAAAAACTCGGTTATATGAGCAGTGTTCGGTGCTCGCCAACGCCAACCAATACCGAAAAAATCCAGCCCTGAGAGCTAGCAATCAAGCCGGCGAGTGCACTCTCACTCGCCGGCTTCTTCTAAATGCCCAGCGCATGAGCAATCGCCATCGCGAAGTAGATCAGCGCGATGGCAGCGTAACTCGCGCAGATGATCAGGGTCTCCTTGTTCATTCTCTGGCTCCTTGCTCATTCGACTCGTTCGCCGTCGATTGGCCGGTAGCAACGTCAGCTTTGTTTGAAAACCGCCAGTGAACCCAGGCGACGACCAAGTAGATGGCCGAAATTGCGATATATCCTTGCGCCTCAAGCATCCAAAACACCTCCATCCAGTCTGTCGTTACTCAGTAAGGCGGGCCAGGTTCTGGATTTCGGATCGCGCGACGCGCGATTGCTCAAGGAAAGCAAATCGCAGTTCAAATGAGATGTTCGCGCCGCGAGGGCAAGGCGCAGACGCTGCTTGACAATTGCGGGCGCGACGAAATCCGTGCGGCGATGTCCTCTTCGCTCGTGCCGACGTCACCGAGTGACTGGAATGCGCGAAAGTGGTCGAGCGGATACAGGCCGACGCGCTCCGCGATCGAATCCTCCTCCGCAATGCTTCCCTCTCCAACGACGCTGAAGACGGGAATCGCTTCAGGAAGCGAGATCGCCATCCTGATGACTCAGTTCATCTCAAGATTTTAGTTCAGCGTGCAGGCGAGCTTTTTCTAACCTATGCCTAACTCCTCTAAGGCAGCCAGCCAATCTCGCGAATTCCTGAATACCAAGATAGTCAAAAACAAACTGATCGAGCTCTTCCTGCTGGGCCGCGATGCTCGCAAGACGTTTGCGAGCATTCTCTGTTAGAGACAAATGTACGAAGCGGGCATCCTTCGCGCCTGGAGTGCGCCGCAGGAATCGTTTGGTCTCAAGCTCCTTCGAATGTTTCGTGATGAAGGACGAGCCGATCTTCATCAATTTTGCAACGACATTGACCGGAACGCCTTCATCGCGTTCCAAGTCGGTCAGAGCCATCAAAATCATCATTTGCGGTCCAGTGATACCGAGCGCATTCGCCTGGAAGCAGCGAAGGTCGTCCAGACACACATTGATAGATCTGATCTCCCACGCGAATTGCCTGAGTACACCCTGACCTGCGTCCGGCCCTTTTCCGAGCCGCTTTGTTCGCTCGGGCAACTTCGGCGCCATCGGATCCAGGAGCTCCCATCCTTAGATTGTTCCGCGTTGGCGGAATTCAAGGAACTATTTCGGTTAGTCGGCTCCGCCGGCCAACCGCAGGATGTCAACTCGATAAGCTGCAATCCCCAACTCGCTCAGATGCTGACTTTCCATGTAGGAGGTCCGCCGTTGAAACTGCTAAGCGTACGGCGCAACTTGACACAATCGTTGTGGTGAAATCCGCTGAAAGGTTCCGTCTAACGCCGAATTTGAGCGTCGTGCTGGGGTCTCAGGCACATTTATCGCAGCGAGACTCAACGCCACGAACCGCATTGATATACCTTTGTATCGATCGGGGTCATGCGCCCCCGCGAGGCCAGGTGAACGACGCGATATGGCAATGGGTATTGCCGTCGAGCCCGGAGGTTTCAGATCCGTCGATCAGCAACAAATGGCGAGATGGCTGCGCGTTACCGCAGCGGCTATTCCGGTCCCGGCGGCGTGGAGCGCTCTCTGGCGCAGAAGCATTGGCGAGCGGTGAACGCCTTCATCTGGAACCATCCACCCCCCACTACTCATTTCTGCGCCTGACCGTAGACCGCGCTCAGCTTCCGGACCGACGGGACAATAGTGTTGCGCGCCGTGTCGCATTGATGACGCGCCCCGCTCCGCCTATTCCAAGAAATCCAGCACTTCTCCCCTTGGCACGTATGTTGCTGAGCGGACTCAAGCGGTGGCCGTGCCTGATGATCGGGCCATGTCGTCACAGCCAAACCGCAAAAAGCCCCGCCGCGCCAGGGAAAGGAGATGAGCGATGACTGAGGCACTCACACTCAACAAGATCACAAGCCAGAAGGGCATCAGTATCGGGGAGGCGACGCGCCTCATCGCCGACCTGGGCTGGACGCCGTCCTATGTGCAGGACGCGATGGCGTTCCCGACCGACTACAAGATCAGCAAGTCGCCGCGCGACCCGATGAAGCAGGTGCTGCGTTCCTATTTCCCCATGCAGGAAGAGAAGGACAATCGCGTCTATGGCGCGCTCGACGCAGCCTTGCGCGGCGACATGTTCCGCAACGTCGAGCCGCGCTGGATTGAATGGATGAAGCTGTTCCTGGCGATCATCCCCTTCCCCGAGATCTCGGCCGCCCGAGCAATGGCGCCGCTCGGGCAGCTCGCCCCCGGCGATCATCTGCGCACCGGCTTCACGATGCAGATGGTGGACGAGTTCCGGCACTCGACCATCCAGATGAACCTCAAGAAGTGGTACATGGAGAATTATATCGATCCGGCCGGGTTCGACATCACTGAGAAGGCGTTCGGCAAATGCGCTGCGACGACGATCGGGCGGCAGTTTGGCGAGGCCTTCCTAACCGGTGATGCGATCACCGCATCGAATATCTATCTCCAAGTCGCCGCCGAGACGGCGTTCACCAACACGCTGTTTGTGGCGATGCCGTCGGAGGCCGCACGCAACGGCGACTACGCGTTGCCGACCGTGTTCCTCTCGGTCCAAAGCGACGAAAGCCGCCATATCGGCAACGGCCATTCGATGCTGATGTCGGTCCTGAAGGAGCCAGATAATCATCTGCTGTTGGAACGCGATATTCGTTATTCCTTCTGGCAGAACCACATGTTCGTTGACGCGATGATCGGTACGATCATCGAATATGGCACCAAGAATCGCGACAAGAATAAGGAGAGCTACGCGGAGCTGTGGCACCGCTGGATCTTCGAGGACTATTATCGCACTTATATGCTGCCGCTCGAACAATACGGCATCAAGATCCACCACGACGACGTCCATGAGGCGTTCGATTCGATCGTCAAGAAGGGCTATGTCCACAAGGTCGCGCAGGCCATCTCGGCCGGCTGGTGGGCGAATTTCTGGCGGATCGAGGCGCAGACTGAGCGCGACTTCGAATGGTTCGAGGCCAAGTATCCTGGCTGGTACGACGAGTTCGGCGCCTGGTGGGAGAATTACGAGAAACTCTCCAAACCCGGCAGCGAGATCATCACCTTCGCCGACACCGGCTACGTTTATCCGCATCGCTGCTGGTCGAGCCTGGTGCCATGCGTCGTCCGCGAGGACTTCTGCGTCGACGAGGTGGACGGCGAGCTGTTCACCTATGCCAGCGAGGTCGACCGTTGGACCCACAAGGAAGCGTTCGCCGCCGAATATCAGGGCCGTCCGACCCCGGCGATGGGCCGCTTCTCGGGCCGCCGCCAGTGGGAAGAGGTCTATGACGGCTGGGATCTCGCCGACGCCATCGTTGACATGGGCTTCGTGCGTCCTGACGGCAAGACGCTGATCGCTCAGCCGCATTTGTCGTTCGAGGAGAAGGACATGTGGACGCTTGACCATGTCCGAGGCCACACCATCCGCAGCCCGCTGCTCGCGCTGCGCGAACTGAAGCCCGAGGCGCGGGCCAAACATGTCGAGGACTATCGCAAGGGTTTCAAGATCCGCCGGATCTGACCCCCCACTGGCAACCCGGGAGGTGGTGTCGCCGCCTCCCCCGGCATCCGCTGCGACTGCCTCACGGAGAATGATCATGGGACGGGAAACGCCTCAGCGCAGGCCGGCGGTGCACAAGGTGCGCCTCGAGCCGGTAGGGGTCGAGATGGAAGTGAAGGAAGGTGAGACCGTCCTCGACGCAGCCTTCCGCCAGGGCGTCACCCTGCCGCACGGCTGCAAGGAAGGGCAGTGCTCCGCGTGCAAATGCATCCTCAACGAAGGGGATGTCGAGATGCTCAAATATTCGACCTTCGCGCTCTCCGACCCGGAGAAGGAAAGCGGTCAGGTCCTGCTGTGCCGGACGCTCGTCTATAGCGACGTCGAGGTCGAGCTGCTCAACTATGACGAGGACCTGCTGTCGCGCTCGATCGCAGTCAAGGCGTTCAACGGAAAGCTGGCGAGAGTCGAGCCGCTGACGCACGACATCGTTCGCATCGCGATCGACCTAGACGAACCGATGAAGTTCTGGGCCGGACAGTTTGTGGACCTGACGCTCCATGGCGCGGAGATCACGCGCTCCTATTCGATGAGCAATCCACCGAGTGAGCCCGATCGCCTGGCGTTCATCATCAAGCGTTATCCCGGCGGTGCCTTCTCGACCGCGATCGGCGAGGCGAAGATCGGCGATCCGATCACGGTGAAGGGGCCTTATGGCTCTTGCTTCCGTCGCGAGCAGCGCGACGGGCCGATGATCCTGGTCGGCAGCGGATCGGGCATGGCACCGTTGCTGTCGATCCTGCTCGACCAGGCGGCAAGCGGCGAGACGCGCCCGGTTCGCTTTTTCTACGGCGCCCGGACAACGCAGGATCTGTTCGCGCTCGACGTCTTCGCCGACCTTGAAGCGCGGATGCCCGACTTCAAGTTCATTCCCGCCTTGTCACATGTCGAAGCGGATTCGGAGTGGAACGGCGAAACCGGATTCATCCACGACGTGCTGCGCCGCCACCTGCTCGACATGGAGAATACCGAGGAAGCGGACGCCTATAGCTGCGGTCCACCGCCGATGATCGATGCCGCACTGCCGACCCTGCAAATGGCCGATATCGACCCGGCCAGGATGTATTTCGACAAGTTCACGCCCGCCACCCAAGCATGAGGCCGAATGCCCAACAGAGAGAGAGGGAGAAGACGATGTCTGGACGAGTGATGGAGCAGGAGCAGAGGTCCGCGGCGGCGGGCGCCAAGACCTTTCCGGGATCGGATAGCCGCGCCTATAATTATTTCGAGCCGAAGGGGCGTCGGGCGACGCATTACGAGGACGTCACCGTTGACGTCCAGCCGGACCCCGAACGCTACCTCCTCCAGAATTGGATCATTTCCTTCGGGGACGGCACGCCGACATACTCGAAGGAGTGGACCGCGCTGAAGAGCAGCGACTGGCATCTCTATCGCGCGCCCGACCAGGAATGGGAACGGACGCACTATCAACGCCAGTCGACCATCTGCGGCATGATCAAGAACGTAATCGACAACGCACGGCGCGCCGGCGCACCGAGGCGCTTCGACAAGGCGTGGGTGAAAATATTGCAAGATCATCTGGGTGCCTTCAAGCATGCCGAATATGGCCTGGGCACCGCGCTGATGCGCGCGCAGCGCTACGGCTATACCCAAATGGTCAACAACGCGATCCTGACCAACTCGTCCTACAAGCTGCGGCTGGCGCAGGATCTAACGCTCTATCTCGGCGAGATCGCGCTCGACATCGAAGGCTTCGACGTCGACGCCGGCAAGCGCAATTGGCTGGAGAACTCGATCTGGCAGAAGGCTCGCGAACTCGTGGAATCTGCACGCGGCGCCGAGGATTTCCTGGAGCAGTATTTCATCGTCAACGTGCTATTCGAGCCACTGGTCGGCGAGTTGTTCCGCTCCGGTTTCGTCATGCAGGTCGCGGCGCCACAGAGCGACTATTCGTCGCCCGCCGTCATCTCAGCGGCGGAAGCGGATTACGAGCGCAACCTCGCCAATACGGTTGAGCTCTTTGCGACCCTCGTGCGCGATCCCGCGCATGGTGAGGATAATCGGCGCCTGCTGCAGGGCTGGTTCGACAAATATTCGCCGATCGCGACCCAGGCGGCGCTCGATCTGCAACCCATCTGGTCACAGCCGCGTGTGAAATCCGCGCAGTTCGCCGAATCTTATGCGTCGGCGATCAACCGCCTGCAGGCGATCGTGTCGGAGATCGGCGTCTTCTCGACGCAAATTCCGATGCCGGAGCTGCAGGTCGCCGAGCCCGTCGAATAATCGCGCGACGAAAGGAACCCACACCATGGCCGTTACCACCGAGCAGCAGCTCTTCACGCCGCTCAAGGACATCACCCGGGAACGCACCATTTCGCATCAATGCGGGGTGACGATGAACGACAGCGTCGAGGCACGCTGCATCGCGGAGATCATGGAACAGCGTCCCGGAATCAAGGTTACGTACCTGCCGGCGATGATCCGTGTGGACGGCGAGGGTAAGATCGTCTTCGACATGGCCGAGATCAGCGAGGCGCTCGGCCGCGAGATGACACCGCACATCTTCGAGATTTCCACCGCCACCCATTACGGCCGGATGGTGATGATCGACGAGAACACCGTGATCCTCTTCGGGGACATGGACGAGGCGCTCCAATGCGAATGACACGATCACGGGCGGCGGCCGCGCCACGGGCGCGTGCCATCTCCCTAGCCAGACCGGAATGACAAGGCTCCGCCCAACGGATGGCGGCGCACACAGGAGACGATAGATGGCCAAGATCCTGCTTTACGATGCTGAAGCCAGGGCGGCGCTTGCGCGCGGCGTGGACCAGCTTGCCCGCGCTGTCGTCGGTACGCTCGGCCCCAAGGGAACCAACGTCATCATGGATCGCCCGATCGGGACGCCGTTGGTGTCGCGCGATGGTGTCAGCATCGCGGCCGAGATCGAGTTACCCTGCCGGTTCGAGAATCTGGGCGCGCAGGTTGTTCGCGAGGTGTCCGCCCAGACCAATGAGATCGCCGGTGACGGCACCACGACCGCGACAGCGCTCGCCAATGCGCTGGTGCAGGATGGCGTGAAACTGGTCGGGCACGAGCACAAGGCGGTCGACGTTGTCGCCGGCATGGACCACGCCCGCGATCTGGTCATCAAAGCACTGCGAGAGGGCTCTCGGCCGCTGCGTCAGGGCGAATTGCGCATGGTTGCAAGCGTCGCGGCCACCGAGACGTCACTGGGAGAGCTTATAGCGGAAGCGCTCGAGCGGGTCGGCATCGAAGGCGTCGTCCATGTCGAATATGCGTTGCCGGGCTCACCGACGCGGCTGGAGGTCGACGAAGGGCTCGTGCTCGATCGCGGATTCGTATCGCACCATATGGCGACCGACAGTTCAAGCCTGGCCGCCGAACTCGACAATCCGGCGATCCTGCTGACCGACCACAAAGTGCCATCGGCCGAGCCGATCCTGCGTATCCTCGACCAGCTCAAGGAAAGCGGGCGTCAGCTGCTGCTGGTAGCGGACGAGATCGCCCCTGAGGTCATCGCGGCGGTGATGCAGGCTCGGCTTCAGGGACGTGGCACTGTCGTCGCGATCAATCCGCCGGAATTCGGCCATTGGCGCAAGGCGATGATGGAGGATCTCGCGATCATGACGGGTGGCCGGGTGATCGCGCGCGACCTGGGTGCCCGGATCGAGGAGGTGACGATCGCCGATCTGGGCAATGCGACGCGCGCGAGGGTATCCGCATCCGCGACCGTGATCCTGGGCGGCAATGGCGACAAGGCGGCCATCGACGGGCGGCGGCAACTGGTCCAGAAGCTGTGGGACGAGGCACCGCAGAATATCCAGCGCGACAAGCTGGCCGATCGCCTTGCAAAGCTCACCCGCGGGACGGCACTCCTGCTCGCAGGCGGCGCCACGCCGGTCGAGCAAAGACGCACGGCGCAACTCCTCGAAGATGGCCTTAACGCAGCCCGGGCTGCCCGTGACGAAGGTGTGGTGGCCGGTGGCGGTACTGCCCTCGCGCAGGTCGCAGCGCGGCTCGATCCATTGGTGGATCAGGAGGTTGATGGCGCACAAGCTGGTGCGATGCTGGTCCGCGACGCGATCAAGCGCCCATTGGCGATCATCGCCTGCAATGCCGGACAGGATGGCGCTCTGATCGTGACACGGGTCGTCGCCGAGCAACCCGGCACGGGCTTCGATGCCAGGAGCGGCAGATTTACCGACATGTTCGAAGCCGGCGTCATTGATCCAGTCAAGGTGACCTGCGCCGCTCTCGAGAATGCGGTGTCGGTGGCCAAGCTGATCCTGACGACCCATTCGCTCGTCGTCGATCTTCCTGAAGGCGTCGATCCTACCGCCGGCCCTGCGCGCGGCGGCGGTGCCGAAGTTTACGGCCGGAGCTGATCGGCGCGGACCGACGATCGCCATCGCGTTCGTTCCGCTCCGAGCGGTGCTTTCCGAGAGCGGCACGGAAAGCACCCCATTGTGTTGGCTGCTATGGGGCCGGACAGGATATGACGTCTGCCCGGACCCTTTGCCAGAATCTCTTGAAGCATGTGGAGGCCCTGTCGGAGCAAATAGCAGAACTGGAGAAAGGACTACGCATGCGCGCCAGACGGGACGAGGTCGCTTCACGTTTAATGACCATTCCGGGGGTCGGAGCAATCTGCGCCACAGCGATAGAGGCCTTGGTGCCCTCAGCGGAGACCTTTTAAGGGTCGCGATCTGGAGGACGGTGATCCATCTGCGCTTCGTTCCGTGCGATACGTTCGCCCGTAACGGCACAGGAAACCAAGCCGTCAGAACCGCTGTGGGTAGCGAAGAAATTATCGCGGGCCTTGTAAAGATCGAAGCGCACCGTACGTCGAAGCGCTTGGGCGACCGCCTGCTTACGGCTGGGCGGTCTCTGGGAGATGCAGTGTGGATAGGAGAAATCCGTGGCGCTGCCATCCGTGCGGATGATCCGGAAGCATTACGTCCCATGCTCGGTCATCATGACTTGGAAATGGCTTACGCCACAGCCCACCTTGGCGACATATTCAGTGTCGCGCTCGAGAAGGGCCGCAACGTCGAGGCCATCCGCGTCACTCACCCGCTCACCGCGCCGGTAGCGGTTAAGCATGGCCTTGAAGAAAGCCGTGGCGTCGCTTTGCTTTTCGAAGCTGCGCGTCGCCAGCTCGACGGGTTTTGAACGCCCTGCCATTCAGCCCCCCTACCGCAAACTCGAACTGCGCCTCGCAACTATCATCCGCGCATACCGGCTTTTTGAGAGTAAAGGGCCGCTGGAACTTCGTCCGGCTGCACTTCTTGCAGGCGAACTGGCTGCGGAAAGTCTTGAACTCTTCCCAGCGCGCCTTCTCGTCGCCTATCGAGCCGTCGCCATAAGGTCCGTCCTGGAAGCGGCTGCCAAAATTCTCGATCACGCCCTTCACCAAGCTGTCGAGGAAGCGATTGTTGACGCCGGGCACCAGCGCAGGCGCGAGCTTGGCATCCTTGAGCAGGCCGGCAAGCGTCGAGGCCAACTCGCTGCGTTCGAAAGAATAGGGCCTCTCCAGCGACCGGATCCGCACGCTGACCACGAAATCCCGACAGATGCCGGGAAGCCATTCCTCCTCGGCTTGGCGCATCTCGTTGGCCGCCGACTGGCCCGCAGCCCAACGCGCCTCGATCATCTCGTCGCTCACTTTGTCGTCAGCGAAAACGCGGCCCGTAGGCTGGATCGAGGCCAATGATCCGAGTGAAGTGCCACGCCTTCGCCTCGAGCTGGTCCTTCAAATAGTTGAAAAACCGCTCGTCGTGGTAATCAGGATTTGGCTGCCACCGAACATTGTCCCGATGAGCCCGGCGATAGTGCGCCGATGATCGGCATCGTAGGAGGTGACGATGTCATCCAGCGCGATGATGGGCGCGCCGACATTAAACTGCTGGATCGTCGCCATTCTCAACGCCAGCGCCACCGAATGGATCTGTGAGTCGCTCAAATAGTCGCCCAGCAAAAGAGCAGACGTGCGGCTTCCGATTTGACGCGCGTTCGTCGTCGTACTGAAATCGAGCTTTCAGTGATGTTGCGGGGTGGCGTCGTGGAAGAGTTTTACAGGGCTTCGCGCAGCGTGCGCGCGATCTGCCGGAGCGGGCGGACCCTTCACGAGGAAACGGCTGCTCGAGCCCGCCGGGCGGTACGATGCCAGGAGCAAACCGCCGGTATCCGGAGGCGCGCGCCCTAGCGCCCACCCGAACGGCGTTAGCAGCCTCGATCTTCTCCGCAATCCGCCGAGGCATGGTCAAGGGCAGCCGCGCCGAAATCAAATGCGACGCCTGCGACGGCTCGGGATCGTTGCCCGTCCGAGAGCCGGAGCCCGGCCGCAAGATCTATCCGGGTCGCTGCACGAAATGCGCCGGCAAGGGCCGGATCCCCAAGCCCGAGTGAGTACGAGTGGGGCGAGCGTCCGTTCGCATTCGAGTCGGAAACGCCGGTCAAGATCGCAGCGGGTAGCCAACTGAAACTCGTGCTGGGCGGAAAAAAGGCGCCTAGGCACAGGTCAGCGGCCAACCCCGCAAGCGCCCGACGCCTATGCCGCGCCACCCCCTGCGCTATACTCATCGCTAACTCCGCCCATGCCGCGCGAAGGGGCGCTGCCACAGCGGGAAGCGGACGCGGGATTTTCGGAGGCCGAGGTCGTCTATCGAAAGGACACGTACCGAGCCATACCAGCACCGGATTGCACCAGCGATCTCGCTTCAGAGCTCACTCACTCCTAGAGGCACGCTATCAGCGGGGATGACGGAGTTTCTCAAGCGCCGTCCCAGAAAGGGAAGTGCCCCGCTAACTCCGACTTTCCATCTACGCGAATGGGCGAGCTACCACCTTGCGGCAACTTTGCTGACTCACTTTCATATTTTTCCCGAGCCGGCCTTGTGTTATTTTAGGTTACTTTCTTAGATTGCTAGAATGTAGCGACACTTCAATGATTTGGGGGAAGTAATGGCCAGGATCGCTGTTTCCCGCGAAGCATTCCGCGGTCTGTTCGCCTTTTATGCTGCCAAAGCGCACCACGATCAGAGGCACGACGGCGAGCATTGCCTCACGAAGCTGTTCAGATCCAGCGACGACATACCTGACGGTCTACTTGAGCTGTGGTCTGAGCGCGTCAACACACTCGATCCCGAGACTGTTGGCAATGTCCTATGTCCGCGCGCTCGCGCGGTTGCCGATGGCCGCGTCGAATACGATCATGCCAGCGACTTCCTACATGCCTTACTGAGAGAATTGAACGGGACGCAGCACTGAGCGCGACGAACAAGCCGGGCCTCTGCGCCGGGCTGATCGCCAATATGGTTCGGTTCTCAGCAACCACCAATTAGAGAAGAGTGCTCGCGCTCGGTCGGTTCGGATTCCGACATTGGGACGCTTGCTTCCGAGCTGCGCATGAATGCGTTGCCTTCCGCACGCTCCTGGACACGGGCGCCATGGTGGGAAGATGCGCTTAAACGCGCAACAAGACCCTAGTAAGCAGCATTGGAAACTGCCCGCAGAGGCAGAGTACCGGGAGCATCTGGCGGCTGCGGCTTTAGCTCATTGAGCTTCGACGCGACTTGTCGGCATTAGACCGGCATGGCTAATGTTCGAACTACCCGGCGGTGAGACCGGCCGTTTATGTAGGACGGAGCGGTCGCCTCGATTGTTCGTTCGACGTTTCACCTCGAAATACAGCAATGAGGCGATCACCTTCCCAAAGCTCAAGGTCGTGCTCGCCAGACATTTGTTCGGCTCGACGTCTCGCCGCCTGCTCGTCAATGCAGTCGAGTTGCGGCGCAAATCACGTGCCGGCTGCTGTCCCCCACGAACACTTTGTAGTGCATGATGCAGTCCCATCCCAAAGGGGGACCATCATCGTGATCAAACGTCCGTCTAAAGGCGGCGTCAAACTCAATGAATGCCCGCGGAACCTTTGTACGTGTGGCAATTCGGCTATACCAGCGCGCTAGACCTCATCGACCGCGCGACGACGGATCAGGTAAACCTGGGGAGTACGCTTCAGTGGCGCAATCTCATCGGGTGCCGAAGCGAGCGGCTCGAGCTTAAGATGAAGATCATCCCTAGCATCATCAGTAATACGCCAAGCCAAGCTGCCGTCCGGCTCCGCGCCTCGTTACGAGCCTCTGCAGTGAGCACAAGCACGCCGATCGGGATAGTCGGAGGTTCGGACGAAGTCACCACATCGTTGGCCGGCGCGGCCGCGAGAGGTTGCTCAACATCGACTTGGCTCGGCACGGAGTGCGTGGGCCAGCGGTCGTGCCCAGCGATGGGGGCCGCCGACATCGGAGTGGTGCCCGTATCGAGATCGGAGGTAGCATCAGCTACCTTGACTTCGGGGTAAGGCGGCTGAGACGGCTCGGCCGGTGCAGAGCGCAGCAACTCCGCGCGCGCATCAACGACCCCGCTCTGCCTGGGCCGCGTGGTTCCGTTCTCGTCCAGACTGGCGGTGTTATCTTTCGCCGCGCGCGGACGAACGGTCTTCTTCACCTTCGCCATACCCTCGGTCAGGAACCAGCATTTGTGGTGCCCGTCCATTCGGTAGACCCAATGCTGACTATCGGGGGTCGAGTTGCCGGGGCGTCCCAAGCATTCCGCTTGTGGCGGAGAGGTCACCGTAGGCTGGGGTGCTGCAGTATTGAAGATATCCGCAAGAGGATTGGAAGACGCAGGGCCCGTCGAAAGAGTTTCAACAAGAACCAAACTGACGAAGCACATTCGCAAATAACCGGACATCGAAAACTCCCGGTGTTGCGCCCCGCCCGGCATGACCCTTCGTACCGACATAGGCGGCCATGCGGCTCAAATCTGGCGGGGCCATGGATTCATTGTGCTCCTGGCGTGAGCCACGGGTCCGAATGCAAATCCGGTCCAGCCGCTCACGGTTGCAAAACACAGCCCGACCGTCATGTGGTCGAGTCGCGGCGGCCGCCGGACATCACTCCTTGGGCTTTCTGCGCGATCAACTGCTGTCCTATTCGTGCTGAGGTGCATCGGTCGTTAAGGGTTGGTTTAGTTCCCGGCATGATCATTGGGGACCACAAGGGACCCGAGCATGCAATTGCACCATGCCAATACCTTGGAAGTAATCGAGACGGTCGCGGATCAGGGTAGTGGCGAGGTCGCGACGTGGCCCGTCACGCTCGGTCGATCGGATTTCTCGCCCTCCAATCGAGATGAGGTCCTGGCGCTATTGGCGCCAAGCGGTCATTCAAAATCCACTATTTGGCTCGTCGCGGTCGCATTGGCTGGAGGTTTTGGATTGGGATGGGCTGGTGCCTGGTATGCTCCTGCAACCATCCCGGCTCTCAATCCAAATGCTCGGATAGAACCGGCTTCGCGCCGCATGCCGGACACAAAGTCAGGCGGTAAGGCCGAAAGCGCCCGAAAGATAGCATCAGCAGCAAGCTCGCGAACACCGCCCGGTTTAGGTCAGCCCTCCACAGTCAGCGCGAGCCTTGCTCCGAAGCCTCTGGCCAAAGCGTCGGGTGGGGCGCAATCGGCGGAAGCTTCGAATCCAGCTTCTTCGGTTTTGGAGGCGGACATGTCTGTGACCGGCTCGCTCGAGCCTGCGGGGCCGCTCCTGTCGGTCCCGGAGACAAGACCAACAACTATTGGGGGGTGGGCAGTCCTTGACGTTCGCGGCGGAACGGCGGTGCTCGAAGGGCCCGATGGGATTCGAATGGCAGCACGGGGGGACGTGATCCCCGGCATCGGGCGAATCGATTCTATCGTGCGTTGGGGCAACCGCTGGATAGTTGCAACAGCTCGTGGATTGATCTCGACGCCGTAGGCGTAAACGCTTGCGACGATGAGGTGCCATCCATTCGTGTTTCTCATGCGCCGCAGTTCGCGGACCCACGTTTCTGCAACTCAATTTCTCCGTGCAATCTAGCCAAGCTTCGCGAGGCGAGCGGCTTCGGCGCGAAGCCCGCGCACCTTACCTCCACTTACTTCACCACCGAGCCAACGGGGCGAGTGCATGGATATATTTGTTAATCGCTGCAGCGGCGCTATCATTCTACGAGCAATGATGAAATTCGTCCGAAAAAGCCATCGAAACGCGGAATATAAGCGTCAGTCCGGCGCGAGTCGCGTTCACTAATATTGCAGTGCGTCTACTATGGGAAGACGAACGCATTTCACGAGCCGGACTGTTTCAGAGAGCGGAAGGCAAGGGAGCCGCTGGATGCGTCTAAGGTTGAGCGAGCAGAAAATGATCTGACTTCAGGACGACCTGAACGGGATGATTGCCGTCCGCATCCAAGCCTTCGATTGTGGTGACTGGTTTGGCAACGTCACCTACGGCCGTAATGCACGACCGAACCGCGTCACTGCCGATATGCACCGTGCAGGCACCGCACTGGGCAATTCCGCACCCGTATTTCGTACCCGTCAGACCAATCACATCGCGAAGGACCCACAGCAGTGGCGTCTCGGGCGGCACGTCGACAGTGCAGGATCTCTTATTTATCGTAAGCTCAATACGCATTTCCGACGTCCTCCAGCTCTTCAGCCTTGCCGTTTGCGAGCCAAGCGATAGACGATTGGGGCAGCAGCACGCCCGGGCAGACGCGCACAGCACTCCCGAGCTCCAAGACGGGCAGTCTCGCAGCTGTCGGCAGCAATCAATCGGGTTCAATAAGGAGCGGGACTGGACGCTTGGATATTTATCGGCCCCGCACGTAATTCCGTGCCTGTCGTTCGCCCTCCCCTTCTCGTCTTCAGTTCTTCCGAAGATCGAAATCGCAAGCTTCAGTGATAGCGAAGCCGCTGGTTGCAATCCCGTTCCGCGTTGATCGAAATCCATCAAACAGCTGGCGATCCAAGCGCGATAGAAGTTCGTCGCAGCGTCCGCATTGGGCCGCGAGGCGAACCGCGTGCGATCTCCGCGTACCCGATCACGCGGAGCGCAAACGCCACCTTGAGTGCCAGCAGATCCCCTCCAAAGAGAAATGCGCGATGGCACGGGCACGGCGATCGTCACCCGAAGGGCCGAGACGCCGGAGGCGGCTCGGGGCGCGAAGCGCCTAGAGCCCGTTTCCGCCGGAGCGCAGCGCAGGCGGATGCCCCCGGATGCCTGTCATGAGCCGCAGGAATCGCTTGCTGCTGATAGAGTGAGATGCATCACGGGAAGTAAACGCCGAACTGACTGTCCCGCGCGAGTTCATGGGCTTCGTGAACCGGGTAGGTAGGCGTGTATAGCGATTGCCTGTCCGGGTTTCACGGAAACAAGCGCTGTAGCCGCTCGATAATAGGCAGGACGCGCTTCGGCGATGGCTTCGCCCGCCGGGCGGCAACGGTGTCTTGAAGTTGGGCCATAGGCGCGAACTCCCCTGGATCCGCGCAGTCGGCCTCACATCAAAATAGCCGAGCATCGGCTCGGCGCTCGGCCGCCCGGGCGAGCCGATGCGGGGATTGCAGGCGGCGCGGGCTTGACGCTCTCAGACTTCGCCGCGATTCAGCGCGATTTCGCCCATAAGTGCTGCATTTCATTGCCGAACGCGAAATAAGAGCAGCGAACGGAGCCTGGAGATGTACCAAACTGCCTGACCTAGGTTGCGAACTTTGACCGGACTGTTTTGGGGGCATCAATATGAAGAGATTACTGGGGCTTTTGCTGTTCGCTCAGTTCTTCTTTCTTTCCGCCGAGGCCATGGCCCAGGGGCTTCCTGCTCCCTCATACTGGAAGAATGAACGGGGTTCAGAACTGTTTATTTGGTCCGCCAATAGCGGGACAATACAAGGGACTTTCACAAACCATGCTCAAGGATTTGCGTGCCAGGGCATCCCTTATCCTGCATCGGGAGCTGTTAGTCCAACCGGCTTGTATTTTGTTGTTACTTTTGCCCAGTGCAATTCCTTCACCCGATGGGTTGGAAAAACTAACGGGTCTCAAATGCCATCGTCATGGACGCTGTTCTACGTTGATAAGAACGGCAAGCCTGCCAAGTTGAAGGGCGCGGATATCTTCACGCGCGTATGGTAATTTTGGGTCTTCTTGCAACGTCACGACCTTGGAAGCTCGCTCTCGCGAATTTTGGCCTGCGTCTCTTTGAGACGTGCAGCCTCCGTTCTGCAAAACACTGGCCGTCCAGGAACAGTCACCTTGGATGTTTGAGAGCCCGCATGTCCTGCCGCAACGGCCCGGGAATAGCGTTGAAAGGCATCTCCCCAGATTCGAAAGGACAGTCTTAACTTGCGTCCAAACTGCCGGACGATCCGTGGATTAGAATGACTTTTCGGGTTTTGTTTTGAAGCCAGGCGCAGGTCGGCAGGTGCCATGACTATATATGCGGCGTTCGTGTTGCGGCGTTTGGTTGACGAATGTGAGTTTTCAGCTCTCGGTCCTTAAGATTCTCGCCGGCCAACCGGAGGGCCGAGCCAGTCTTGCTGTCCTGAAGGATTACCT
Organism: Bradyrhizobium sp. 23AC; assembly: GCF_054863025.1. Classification (NCBI taxonomy): domain Bacteria; kingdom Pseudomonadati; phylum Pseudomonadota; class Alphaproteobacteria; order Hyphomicrobiales; family Nitrobacteraceae; genus Bradyrhizobium; species Bradyrhizobium sp. 23AC. Next base: position 187,753 of record NZ_JAVAYN010000009.1, on the reverse strand, counting down.
AGCGGTGTTCTACACCAGTGGTCCGGAATGGACGGCTCGTATGAAGCGATTGGCAGAGCGGGTGCCAGACCTCGATATTTTCAGACAGAAGCTGGTTGCGCGGGAATCCGGCCATTGGATCATTATGGAAGAGGGCCGGGCCTTTCTTGATTCGCTGGAACAGGCGGCCATACTGGCCACTCAGGAGCGAGCGCGCGAAGAAGAGAGTGAGAAGCTTGTTGCAAGTAAGCTTCCAGTGCTTTCCCCGGCGCCGCAACGTCGCAATGGTCGTCGCAGGCATTGCCGCCGCAGGCAGCCGATGGAGCGCGAAGGTCGGTCGGCCTAACCCTTCTGCCAAGCGATTGGCACTTTATTTGTGCGGCGGCAGATGGCGCGCGGGCAATCGAGTATGGTCTTGATCCTTCTGGAAAGAATAGGTAGATCGCGGTCGTTTGATTTGGAGATATTGTAGTGGCGACTGGTATTGTAAAGTGGTTCAACGCGACGAAGGGCTACGGTTTTATCAAGCCCGATGATGGCGGATCGGACGTATTCGTGCACGTCAGGGCGGTCGAGAAGGCCGGCTACACCGGGCTCGCTGAAGGGGCCCGGATCAGCTTCGAACTCAAGACAGGCAGCTCGGGCAAGATGTCCGCAGAAAACCTGCGTATTGGGTGAACTCGGCGCTTCATGCACACCTGCTACATCCGCTGACTTCTTAAGTTGCTCAATCAGCCGATTGACCGGGACGAGTCCGGCCGGGGGCGGTCGCGTTGCTGCAAGCCCCCGGAACGCAGTCGGTCGGGATGCGCGCGTCCTGGCGAGCCTTGCCTGCCGCTCCGTGACAGCGACCTCCTTCAGAAACTCCGCAATGCCTTTGTGGCTCTTCGGAGTGAAGAAGGCCTCCAAGCCGACCATCGTACGTAACCGATTGCCATCGGAATGGGGGGCAGCGGTGCGGTCCAATCAAGTCGAAATAGCACCACTCTCCGGAGAACCTGGCGCATCCCCGGGCCTGGATGCGGCCGTGTCGTCGCCTCTGCTGCCTGTGGCTTCGTAATACGTTTTCGCTTTGAGATGGTTCTGCAACGCGACAGGTCTGTAGGGTGCGAAGCTCGTGAAGTTGCGCACCGACTTCATCGCCAGCCGCTCGTAGACGGTGGAATGAAGTTGCGCCGTGTCGGGCACCTCTCGAACCGCCTTTGCCCACTTGAACGCCGTGCCGCCCATACCCACCATGCACTCGTCATGCATCATACCGTCGGCTGACGGATATAGTCTTAGCAGGTCCATGTCGACCATGACGCGGCCTGCATCCGGAATCTTCTCTGTGATGAATTCCACCATCCAGGCCAGCGTGATATCCGAGAGACGGGATTCGTTCTCGGGATAGCTTCCGCCGACGTCCGAATGATTGCCGGCGAACCAGATCTGGTCGAATTGCTCCGGTTCGCCCTTCCTATCCGGCCATTTGACCGTCCCGCTCCCTCCCCAGGGTACCCGCTTGAAATCCTTTCGGCCTTCATCGATTGATTGCAGATGACGCGCATATTGGATGTCTGACGGGAAATGGCGATCGTAAGCCCAGTCAGGGAAGAAACGTTGCCAGCCGATTGCAGCGACGGCATCCCAAATCCCGATGAAGTAGGCGGAAGCCCCTGCGGCTCGCCCGACCTGCGAATGGTACCCATCGCAAAACTGCTCCGCTCTTTTTTCCGCCTGTGCGGCGTCCCTGGGCATGCCAAGCCAATAGATGCAAGAGACGGCCTCTTTGGCGACCTTTCTCAACGACGTCGGATCGAGGCTGATCGGCTCGCCATTGCGCTCCTTTGTCGGAATGCCGCACAGCTCGAGCACGTGCGCAAGACACCTGGCCGTGTAGGCACCACGGCTGAAACCGAACAGGTAGATGCGGTCTTCCGGTTCCCAGACGCCGATGATCGCAACGTAGCAATCGATTATTTTCTTCGTGGTGCCGAACCCAAACATCTGTTGGACCGCCTCTTTTATCCGGTCCCAACCATTGTCGTGTCTGGGCATTGGCGTGCCAATGCCGGGGACGTAGAGAGCCAGCTGCTTCTTCGGGTCAATAATTGATTCTGGCCCAGTCCGCGTTGCCCGATAGAGCTTGTAGACATTCGTCCGGCTCTCGTCCGGCAGGAGACCGCCCTCGTTACCTGTGCCGTCTGCGAACACCAGGATATTTTTAGCCATGTCCGTCTCCCTTATTACATCACGACAGGCTCGAGCGATGCGTCGGCAACGACAATGCCGGTCGCGTCCGTGAAGATTGCCGCGACGTCCCTGGCCTTCTGACGGTACGCGTCGTAGGTACTTTGTCCGATGAGAGGGATCGCTTCCGCCAGGCTCGCCACCTGGCCCTGCTTGGCCGCCGCGGCGGCCGCCTTCAGTTTTTGTTCATCGGAACGCAGCCCCGCGATTGCGGCATTAAGATCGGAGATGTTGGTTGGTGTCACCAGCTTGCCGCCGATGTAGACGACTTGGCTAAGTCCTACGATTCCCAGGATCGTGTCTGGGACAACGAATGTGGAAAGCTGATTCACGCCTGCCGCGATCAAGCCTCCGATCACGACCAGCCCGAAAATGAAGCTCTGGTAGCGATATACGTCGAAGACGCCGTCCGTGGAGAAAAAGTCACGCCAGCTCGCGTTTGACGGTTCGACGATCGTCTTGGCCATCGGAAGCCAGTTACGTCGAAGCAGCCATGCCCGGTTGTCCGCCGACAGCGTGTTGCGTTGGCTATCCGTTCCCTTGGCGATCGTGGCGCCGATGCCGCTGATACCCAGGAGCGTCAGGATCGATCCGGAGAGATCGACCAACGTTCCCGTCTGAAGCAGCAGCAGCGAGATCAGAGCGGCAACAGCCAGGGAGAAGGCCAGTGTTTGGAACGTCGACAAGCTTCCCTTTCCGTCCGACCCCGCCGAGACCTGGGCGGGGTTCAACGCGCGCAGGAAGGATCCAAAGGTGTGATCCTTCTTGCGGAGCGCGAACGCTATCCAGAGGTAGAGAACCAGTACGCCGACAAGGGCGGCACCAATGCTGAACCAATAGGGACTAAGGCGGACACTTACGGACGAGACGCGCCAAGGAGACTGACCGACCGGGCTGTTGCAGGTGTAAAGATAGAGATCGACCCTGCTCCAGAACCAAGCCAGATCGTCACCCATGTTCAACGTGACGATGGTCTGGTCGGGATCCAGCAAATGCTTCTTCACCAGTGAATCCGAGTCCGTCGCACGGTGCGTGACCACATCCTGCCGTTTGAAAAGATAGGTTTCGTCCCCGTAGTCGATGCCAGCGAAATAACGGACGCCATCGACGAACGGTGCACGCACGCCGACGTCGACGCGCTGGTTCGTTGGCAACAAATTCGTGGCCAACACGATAGGCGCGCCCACCGGATTTCGACCCGATCGCAGCTCTATGATGAACTCACCCGGTTTCACACATTGCTTCTGAGGATCGCTCGGCCTGGTCTGAACGCTCGCAGGAGAGCTAGCGTCCGTCGAAGGCGCCGTGAACTTTTGAGTCGAAGGGTCCGGTCGCGGCTCAGGGGATGTCGATTGCGGTACGGCCGGGTTCTGGCCGTCAACTTGCGCCGGCCGAATTTGCTGCTGCGCTCTCGGCCCCGAAGATGGAAGCAATGTTATGAGGGCTATGGCACCAAGAGCAATGATGCAGGATCGAGCCATATGTTTTCACCGCCGTGTAAGCAAGCCGGCGGTCATTTACCAACGGTTGTTTCAACCTCGCAAGCCAACCTGTACCGTTTGCCTGCTTTCTCCCCCAGTAAAGCGAAGGATCGAACGGGCAACCCAACGCCCTTAGGTTCGAACTCGGTGCAATCGTAGATTAATCAAATCGCACATCCGCCGGCGCGCGTCGCAGCAGCCGATGTGGCGCAAACCCAGCTCATGCCAGCCGAAACGGTTAGGGGCGGCATGGAATTCAAGGCTGCAACGACCTCGTCATTGCTGCCAATAAGCGTGCCGACCGCACGAGAGAGTGCCGGCTCGGCATCTGGCATTACCCCATGGTCCGGATCAATGTTTTGCATCGCAATTTTGATACGAATGCCAGCGGAGACCGGCACGAAGACGCCGAAAAACTGCATCCTGCGCGTGCTATTGATTCAAACGAGAGCAGGCGGAGCGCGGAGCATCGACGTCATTGACAGTGGCTTGCGTCGCACGACCGCCAAGGCGGCAGCGATGTTGAATCATTGTTCTACCATCTGCTTGCATTCGAGTTGATCGTCTCTCGCTGGACAGGCCCAAACCGCTGAGATCGTCGGCATGACGTCAGGTTCAGGCTACTTTCGATGATGAAAGGATACCGAAGACTGCTACGCGGGCTTGATAGTCCTTGCTGCGATTCAACGTCCGCGAAGGCGACCAGATAGAGCCACGCTCCAGACCTTCGTGGCAGCACGCGACCCGGTTTGCGCGGTCACCCACCTATTCTATACGCATTCAGTGCGAAAGCCGAGCGGCGCCACCCCGATCAACTGGGGACTTCCCCAGCGGACGAACGTCGATTGCTGCCGAAAATGCTTCCTCAGGTTCAATCGATTCGAGCATGCGATGGCAAGTTGCGATGCGCCAACCTCTTGGCCCGAGCGTACGCTGCGAACGGCCTCCGGCGACCTAGCCTTCATCCGAACCGGTGGGCATCGGGATGCCGTGCTTCTCATTCACGGCAACTCGTCCTGCAAGGAGATTTTCGGACATCAGATCGGATTCCTTGCCGCGCTGGGCTACGACGTCGTCGCAGTCGACCTCCCGGGACACGGCAACTCCGCCGACGCATCCGCTCCGGAACGGACGTACAGCTTCCCCGGGTATGCCGATGCATTGAACGATCTCATGCAGGTTCTCGGCATCGGCGCCTTCCATGTCGTGGGCTGGTCGCTCGGCGGGCATATCGGCATCGAGATGTGGGCGACAAGGCGGGCGGTCCGGTCTCTCCTCATCACCGGCACGCCCCCGGTGCATCTCAGCCCGGCCGGAGCCGCGGAAGGTTTTCTGCTCACGCCGACGATGGAGCTCGCCGGAAAGGCGGACTTCACCGAGGACGACGTCCTCGCATACGGCACCGCGATGCTGGGATCGGAGATGGACCCGTCGTCCCGGTTGGCGCGCTGCATCCGACGCACACACGGCGATGCCCGGCGGCTGATGCTGGCGAACGGGCTCGCCGGCATCGGGCAGGACGAAGTCGCCGCAGTGTGGAATTGCCCGAAGCCGCTTGCGATCGTACAGGGGAAAAACGATCCGTTCGTCAACATTCCCTATCTGCATCGCTTGACCTACCGGAACTTATGGTTGCAAAATCCTCTAATTGTGGACGGGGGGCATGCTCCGCATTGGGTGCATGCCTCCGAGTTCAATAGATATTTGGGGGAATTCGTCGGATTGAACTCTGGCAGCGGGGGGGCTGCATGATTGCGCGTATCGAGGATTTCATTGCATCGTCGGGCTCGGCGGTTTCGGCCCATTCCCTTCGCGATCTCTTTCTCAAGGCTGTCGAAGACGAAGGTTACCAGAACGCCGTGTTCGCCAAGACGCGGGACCGTCGCGTCGTCGAGGTTCCGTGGCTGAAGTTTCCGACCGGATACGCCGACAGCTACATCGAGAACGGGTGGGACCAGATCGACCCCGTCGTGCACTTCGTCAATTCGGCGCGCCGTCCGTTCGCTTGGGCCGAAGCCTGCGAGAAGACCAAGCTTTCTCCGAGGCAAAGCCGATTCCTGGCGGAATGCCACGATCTGGGCGTGCATTCCGGAATAACAATCCCGCTCCACGGTCCCGGGACGGACGTGGATCTGATCAGCCTCAGCCTGCGGGAGGAAAAGCACGCGCGCCCCGACCGGCTTGCCATCATGTACGGCCTGACGTTCCAGTACAGGCTACGGCTGAGCGAGATCAACGACGAGCGACGCCTTCCCGGTCAGGACCTCACCGCCAAGGAAACCGAATGCCTTCGGTGGTGCAAGGAGGGAAAGACCAATTGGGAGATCGGCGAGATCCTCTCCATCTCGGAGAAGACCGTCGAATTCCACCTGTCGAACACGATCCGGAAGCTCGGCGTCAGCAACAGGATCACGGCAGTGGTCAAGGGGATCCAGAGCGGCATCATTTCGCTGTAGCCGACAGGGCCGTCAGGCAGCTTCGTCGGCGGCGACTGGCGCACACGCCAACCCGATCGCGCGCCCCAATCGTTCGAGCCCTTCGGCGAACAGATCCATGTCGATGTTCAACGGCGCGAGAATCTTGATGACCCGGTCGTCCGGGCCGCAGGTTTCGAGAAGCAGACGGCTTTCCCGTGCGCAAAGTGCGACCGTCTGGGCGGAATCCGGATCCCGAAATTCCAATCCCGCCATCATGCCGATGCCGCGCGGTCCGACGATCGCGTGCGGATATCTCAAGGCCGCGTCGCGCAGCCATTTCAAGCTGGACCGCCCGTGCCGATATGCCGGCGACGAAGTCGGGCTCGCAATACTCGTCCACTGCTTGGGCGGCAGCGACGAACGCCAGACTGTTGCCGCGGAACGTTCCGTTGTGCTCACCGGGACGCCAAGTGTCGAATTGGGGCGCCACCAGCAGGAGCGACATCGGCAGGCCCGCGCCGCTAATGGATTTAGACAAGCAGATGAGATCGGGGACGATGCCGCTCCGCTCGAAACCGAAGAACCTCCCGGTGCCACAGCATCCGGCCTGGATCTCGTCGACGATCAGAAGCGCCCCCAGCCCGCTCGCAACCTGGCTGAGCTTTTGCAGCCGCGGTTCGGAAGCGACGTTGAGGCCGCCTTCTCCCTGGACCGTCTCGACGATGATCGCGGCGACGGGATCGATCCCGCCGGATGGGTCGGATGCCATGTCGGCGAAGCGTTCCAGTTCTCCGATGCCCGCGCCACGATAGCCTTCGAACGGCAGCCTGACGACACCTCCCAGATCGGCCTCCAGTCCGCGCCGGGCCTTGTCCGCGAAAGTGGCACGAGTGTTCATCTGGATGCCTTCTTCTGTCCGGCCACGGCCGCGTACGCGACATCGGACGATCGGCGATCCGGACGGTCCTTCAGCTTCCCGCGGATCGACATCAGATCGTTAGAGATCGTCTCCAGCCCCGAGTCTCTCGCGACGTCGCTAAGGTAGAGAATGGCGTCCGCCATCCGTTCCGCGACGACCTCGATCGTTTCTCCGGTTGCCGGATCGTCGACCATCACGCGGCCCTCTCCAATACGGATCCGGTCCGCATCGTCGCGTCACCGATTCCATACTTCGCACAATGGTGTTCGGGACGAAGACACGTGTGCGGAACGAAGAAGGCGCGCTCGGTCTCGCCCTCGACGGTAGCCGGCTCGCCGAGCCATTCGACGCCGTTCCGGACGTAGTGCGTGAGGAGATGGGCTCGCGTGACGCCGACGACGCCTTCGCCGCCCGAGTTCTCGACATGATCGGCAACCGCGCAAAGCAGTTCCGGCAGGATAAAGCGACGCGCCATTGCGGGCACTGCTCTGTCAACACATACCCGCGTCATCTCGCAGATGCCGGCCGACGCCGGCAACGCGCCTCGGACTAATTCGGGCCAATAGGCCTTGAGCATGTACGGCCGATCCGTCCGCAGGAGCCGTATCAACCCTCGCACTACGCGGTCGTGATCGCGCCAGACGAAGTAGAGCGCGGCAGGCGTATCGAACTCGTCGAATTCGAGATCGTCGTGATGCAGGTGCGGCAGTCCGCAACGCTCAACGAAAACCCGGTATCGCAGCCTCGCCTGCGAGGCCATCGCATCTTGGAACAAATGGGCGGTCGAAAGAGAGAAAGCTTCAATCATGCGGGCCTCCGCGCTTCCCGTCTCACCAAAGCAGTTCGTCTTGATTCGACGTACTGGGAACGTCCCTAGGAGTTTGTCCGGATTCCGCATGTCTGACCGGCAGGTTCGATTGGCTGCCGGTAGCCCGCCTCAAACTGAAAGCGGCGATCCCCCTTCGCGCCCGGTCCAAGGTTGGATATGATCGCGCTATGGCACGATCGGAGTTCGAGAAGCGCTTTCCGAAAAGCGACCAGGTAGCGGCGACGCTGCTGGGAACGAAGGTTCGCCGACTTCGGAATGCGAAAGGCTGGAGTCGGAAGGAACTGGCGGCCTAAGCCGGCATCGAGCAGCAGTCCGTCTCACTCATCGAGACCACGCGAGCCAATCCCACTCTTTCGGTCGTCGACAGCCTGGCTGACGCCTTCGACGTTTCGGTAGCGGAGCTTTTCAAGATCGACTGATTGCGAATCGCCGGCGCCCGTTCACGGATCATTCTCGAGCAGCCTCCGGAACAATAAGCGTACTCGGCAACGGACACGCGACACGTGTGGCCGTGTCGCGCATACGCGATCGCCATCGACGTAAACGCCGTGGGGCATCGGCACGATCGGACCCCGCGTACACTAGGCTTGGGCCGCGGGGCCGCCATGGTGATGGTCGCCTTTGGGAAGCGCGATCATTGGCGCATCGACGGGACCGAGATTCCTGAAGTGGTTCTGAACGCTCGCGAGAAAGTCTGTCCAGCCGTTCTTCTTCGCACGCAGCACCCTCGGACAGTTCTTACCGGACCAGTCGTGATGCTGATACACGTTGCTCGGAACGTGCATCCCGAGCCGATAGGCAAGCCAGGCCGTCAGGAGCGCCGCCCTGTCGTAGCATGCATCCACGTCCGCCATGTCGGAGTGCATGCAGATCTCAATGCCGATGCTGGTCTCGTTCCCCTGCCTGGTGGCGGTGTGCCACGCCATCTCGTTCGTGGGGATGCTCTGATATACGTATTTGTCGTCGACGGTGAAGTGCCAGGAGACCTGCCGCTTCTGGGCGTCCGGCCCCTTCATGTACCGCGCGTGGGCCGCGGCATTGGCTCCGCGGCTCGAGTTGTCGGTGTTGTGGATCGTGATCGACGTTGCTGACATCCGGGTACCCGGCCGGTTACTGTTGCCCTCGGGAACGTAGTCCTGCACGATGTTCAGCTGAAGTTGCGCGGCATCCAGGTTCATGGGTTTTCCTTCTGCGAAAGCGGGTATGGATCTGGTCGAAGCGGGCTTGGCCGCGAGGGCGGCCTGCGGAGCGGCCAGAGGCGTGTGCGCGAAAAGCTTCCATATCTCGTCAGGCGCGTTGTCCGCGCACCAGAAGCTGCATGAACCGAAGCCGCCGTCGCTCACGAGATCGAGGAATTTCGACGTCGCGGCCAGGCAGGTCGCAACATCCGGCATCGCGACGTCCTCGGTCATCGTGATGTTGCCCGTCGGCTTGTAGCGCGACGCGAAGTCGGCCGCCGGGATCAGCGCCTTGTAGCCGTCGATCGACTTGCGCAACCGGATCTGAGGTTTCGCCGAGGTGTAGTAGACCTGAGGACAGACGTCTTCGATGTAGTCGAGGAACGGCCCGAAAGGCATGTTCGAATGCAAGGGCGGCTGATCATGGCTCGAGAAGGCGACACCGCGACCGCTGGCGTCCAACCCCTTCGTGAGAGCCTTCAGATAGGTGACCGCTTCTCTATTGGTCCCCCTGAAGCGCGGGCTTTCCGGCGTACGCTCCGCGTCGACCGCCATGCCGGCCAAGTCCGCGTCGTCCGCCCATTTCAACACCTTCGACGCCTCGTCGGACGCGGCGGGCTGGTCAGCACAAAATGGAACGTGCCATCCCCATAGCTCCACGCCGACCTTTCGTAGCTCGGTTCGCAGCGACACGAGTTTCGGGTTGGTCAGATTGGCGTCCCGGTCCGGGCCGCGACCGGCGCGTATCCAGACGCCCTTCATTCCTGCCTTGCCGAGTCGATCGGCGAAGGCAGCGCCATCCATCTTCTTCAGTACCTTCGCGAGATCGGTGACGAAGACGTTCCGGCCGGCCGTTCGTTTCATTGCTCGATCCCTCCGCTTGGCGGACACCAGATTGCGATATCCGCGAGCGAAGGCGCACTAGGGACTTGCCTAGGGGCGCACGATATTCCGGCCTTCGCATCGCGCGGTGGCGGAGAGCCGTCGGACCGGGCCTGGTCAAGACCACCATTCCCGACGACATGCTCGACGAAATGCGTGAAACCTACGCCGACGACCAGCTTCACAGGAGAACGACCGGCGGATAGGGAGGTCGATGACGCGCTTGGAGAGAAACTGACTGCCACGATCTGGGATGGCCCGCCCGAAACCCTTCGGCTCACGAGCGCCTCCTGCTCCAGGTGCTTTGCGTCGGATCGCCCAAGGTAATCCGCCAGCTGCTCGATCGCACTACCACGAAATTGGTTACCTCGAGACGACGAGCCGACGACGGAAACTCCGAACTCTTCCGCCAGCTCGATCGACATCAGATGAGGTGTCACGGTGCCCAGCAGGCCTTCCATTTTCCTGAATATCTCGAGCCCGTCCCAATCGATGTCGGACCAATGGAGAAACGGCAGTCCCGGAGGCAGCTTGCGCCGCATCGCCAGCATCGATGTCTGCCAAGACAAGGACGGCTGGCCGCCGGTGTAGATCACCAGGTCGTCCTTGGCGCCGTTGGCCTCGATCGCATGCCTGTGGAAGGATGCGAAATTCTCGCCCAGAAGGACACAGCGAAGCCACCGAGACAGGTCGACCTGATCGATGATCCCGTGCGGAACGCCAAGGTAAGGCACGCTCGTGGGATCGACAGCCCACCGATGGTTATCGGTCCCGATACGTGGAACGGCATCGCGATCCGGTCGAGGCCTAAAGCCGAGAGCACCGCCCTGGGATGCCCTGACGGCATGTCCCTGGCGAAGGATAGGAAACGGACGAGCGCGGCCTCATGATCATCAAGAAATTTGCTGTCCTTGGCGATATCCACTGAGAGCGAGCGATAATCGGACCCGAGATGACGCTCGGCGACGATTTCCGCTGCGAACCGGGCAATCGTTCCAATGCGCGAAGCGCCCTCCGGTCCTATTCCCCACCAATTGCGCCCACGTCGCCAAGCCGCCGCGACGTCGTCCAACGCAGCTTCCATCCACGGGCGCTCGAGGAACCACGTAACGCTTCGAGGACCTCGCCGGCGACTGTCGCGCTTGGTATGGGGCCGAGTGTCAAGAAAAAGCGGAGTGCGAACTCTGATCCCGGAAAACGACCTGGATCGATTTCTCCGTGGGTTACCCGCGGCCTGACCGTGCGAGAGAACTTGCGGGGAAACCGCAAACGAACGGACATCGGCGGAAAGGGGGGCAGAGGCGGAATTTCGGCGACCGCAGACCCCAGCTTCATTTTTGACTGAGACGCGGCTCAAATCCTGCTTCCTCCGACGACACCGCCGTGAGGTCGCCAATCGCCGGGTCCAACCGGACCTGCCTCGGCCAGTCTGGCTGCTCCCAGGGATCGGCTTCCGAGGCTGCGCACCCGAGAGCACGAGGAGTTCTCGCGAGATGCCGAAGTCCCGGGCTCCCCCGTGGGCCTTCACTAGGAATGTCCCTAGTTATTCCGCGCTGGGTCCGATCCTAAGGTCCACCGGTGGCCAGCCGCGGCCGCTCTGCGAGAAACGGGATCAACCCGCCCATGTGAGAGCCTTCGGCCGGATGATGACGAAGCGCGTCGAACAGGGGGATGACCATGGCGAAAAACTCGAAGCGGGCGGCGCGCAAGGCGGTAACGGCCGCGGTCGCACGGCTGACGTCATCGACGGGGCCGCTGACCGACAAGACCAAGCTCGACAGCCTCGGACTGAGCGGAGACCTCAGAAAGGTTCTCAATTCGTCGGTCGTTCTTCACGCGCGCCTCGACGGCATTCCACTTGCCGGTCGTCCCAAGGGCCTGGATGGAGACACCATCGGAGAACTCACCAATAGCCTGGCCAGCATCGTCTCAAGCGGTCCGGCGCGTGCCGCTGCGGCTCGCTATCCCCTGCCCGCCATCAAGGCGGACGTGAAGCTCGTGATGGCGCGCGTCAAACACGTCAATCCCGCGGAGATCAAAGATACGGACAAGCTCAAAGCCTGGAATTTCACCCGCATCGATTGCCGCGGGTTGGCTCAGATGGTGAACCTCTACTACTACAATGAACGGAACATGGTTCTGACTCCATGGCTACATCCGAGCGAAATCGACAGCCCGGAAATGACCGTGAACGATGTCGCCGCCGTAGTCGACGGACACAATCCCGGACGCCGGTCGCCGGCTGCCGCATCTCCCTTCTGACCGGTCATGCGAATCACGGGGCTCAAGATGACGGGCAAAAGCATCGGTATATGGGGATTCATTCTCACGGCGGTGCTCGGCGCCATAGCGCAACCGTCTTGGGCGAAGGAACTCAGCCAGCAGGATCTTCAGGATCTCCTGCGTGGCTATTCCGAGCTCAGTCCTAAGGAGCGCGCCGAGCTGAAGGGACCTGTCGAGGCCGCGCTCGCCAGGCTGAAGAAAAAACCCGCATCGCCCCGCGCCCCCGCAGCTCTCCCGGTGGATGTCAGGTCCGCGAACGCGGCAGCAACGCCGAAAGCGATAGATATCAAGAAGGACAACGACATCAAGACCGAATTCCTGATTCGCGAATCCTACGCGCCCATCGCCTACATCACTCTCGACGGCGATCTGTCGGACAACGGCGCTTCGTTCACCTACACGCGCAATCTCGCGAACAAATTCGATACATTCGTCGGAAAGGGTGCCGTGTTGATGGCCGTGCACGGCAACACGAATCTGAACTACACGGGCGATCCCAACAAAGCGCGAATGACCTACTTCAATTTCGCGCCCGGGATAGAGTTCGACACGACGCTTTCGAAGGGCACGATGACCGGGTCGATATCCGCAATGGCCGGTTTCGAAGCCGAAATCCAGGGCGGCGGTCCGATACCCATGCAATATCTTCGCACCAACGCGACCTACACCACCGACTACGATCAACAGGCCCGTATCTACGGGCTGGAATCGATGTGGCAACCTTGGGCCCCCGATTGGTTCATCGGATCGAGTTTCCGGGCGAACGAAGCGCTTGGAATGTGGGTCAGCTTCTTCCCGACGCTCGCCTCCGACTATTATCGCGTCGAGAACGCCGGAACATTCGATCAACTCAAGAACCGCGACTATCTCTGGGCCGGTACCAAGATGAGCGGCAACGTTTGGTTCGATAAGGGCTTCCTGAAGCCCTTCTCCTTCTATCTTCGCTACTATTATCTCTACGACGTGCTCCATCCCAGCCACAACGAAGTCAACTACTTCCAAGGCGGAATGAAATACAAGCTAACGCCTGACGGCCGCATCGCGCTCGATTTTCGATACACCAATGGAACGACACTCCGTACCCTCAACTGGAAGAACGAGTTCTACACCGGTCTCACCGTCAAGATCGGCGAACTGCAGACTTCCGGAGATGTGCCGAAGTAGCAGCGCTCGCGCCATTTCATAGCTGAGCCCGTTCACCTTAAGATCAAAAAGATGCCGAGCGATTCGGGCTACCAGATCGTCACTGCAGATGATTTCGCGCGCCGCTTCTCACTTCGCGGCCCGAATTTAATGTGGCTGCTCGGCGCGGGAACGTCTGCGGCTGCTGGCATTCCGACAGCTTGGGACATGATATGGGAATTCAAGCAGCAGCTCTACGTTAGCCAGCGTCGCGTCTCTCCCAAAATGGTCGCCGATCTCGCTAATCCGGCCGTACAGCGCAATATTCAGTCCTTCATCGACGGACTTGGAAGCTTTCCGGCTCCAGGCACGCCCGAAGAATATGCATCCTTTTTCGAGGCCGCCTACGCAAACGAAGCCGATCGCCGAACTTACCTAGATTCCAAGATTCGCGGCGCCAAACCTTCTTACGGCCATATCGCACTCGCGACGTTGATGCGCTGCAACCGGACGCGGCTGGTCTGGACAACGAACTTCGATCCGCTCGTCGCGGACGGGTGCGCGAAGGTCTACGGAGGGACAGGACATCTCACGACCGTGGCTATCGAATCCGCAGGTCTCGGGCGAGAAGTCATGGACGAGGGCCGGTGGCCGGCGGAAATCAAACTGCACGGCGACTTTCGTTCCCGGCGACTGAAGAACACGACGGATGAGCTTCGCGAACAGGATGCGAGACTGCGAGCTGCCTTCATCGGCGCCTGCGGTCGCTGGGGTCTAATCGTCGCCGGTTATAGTGGCCGTGACGACTCGATCATCGACGCGCTTGAGGGTGCCCTGGACGACGAAGTAGCTTTTCCAGCCGGCATTTTCTGGCTTCATCGCGGCGAGGGGCCTCCCCTTCCCCGGGTCGAGAAGCTGTTGGCTCGAGCGGCGAGCAAGAGCGTCGATGGCGGCCTCGTTTCGATCGAGAATTTCGACGAGGCGCTTCGCGATCTGGTCAGATTGGTTGCCGATCTGGATACGGAAGTGCTGGATAGTATGGCCGCCGAGCGTCGGGTGCTGTCTCCGGCGCCGCGGCCGGGCGACAACCGCAACTTTCCCGTGGTCCGGCTCAACGCCCTCGAAGTGACGGCTCCAACAGTCTGTCGCAGGATCGTCTGCTCGATCGGAGGCGTCGCGGAGGTCAGAAACGCGGTCGAGGCCGCGGATGTCGCGATGGTCGCTACTCGCTCGAAGGCAGGCGTTCTCGCTTTCGGTAGCGATGCCGACGCGCGCGCGGCCCTCCAAGGCTACATGATCGAAGACATCGATCTGCATCCGATCGACATAAGGCGATTGCGCTACGAAAGTCAGGAGCGCGGACTGATCCGTGAAGCGCTGACGCGAGCGCTCGCCCGCAAACACGACCTTTGGACCGTGCGTCGCAGAAGCGCCGATTTGTTGACCCCGGAGACGGCGTCTGACGACAAGTGGACGAAATTGCGCCGCCTGACAGGTTCGCTGGCAGGTTCGGTCGCCAAACATGAAGAACTCGAGTGGCGCGAAGGCGTTTCCGTCAGATTGGATTGGGCCGACAATCGGCTTTGGCTGCTGATCGAACCACGGACGGTTTTCGAAGGCATCAACGACGATAACAGGATGGCGGCAACGGACTTTGCGAGCGAGCGGACCATCAGGCGCTATAACCCAAAGTTGAACGACATCCTCTCGTTCTGGTCGGACCTGTTTTCGACCGGAAACGACGAAATCCATGCCCTCGGCGTAACTTCCGGCGTGGACGCCGGCTTTCGGCTTGGCAGCACGACTGCATTCTCGAGGAGAGCCCGTTGATGACAAGCGAGATCTCCCCCCACCTCTGGTTTCCGGAAGCCAGGCTCACCTTTCATCCGGACCGCGCTTCGGACGTCGAAATCCACCCCTTGCGCGGCCTGCTTCGCTTCGGCCCCTACTCCTCGGGGCTCGTCCCGGATCCGATCCGCATCGCGACGATCGCTCCAGCGGGCGAAGGACACCGGTTGTACGCCTTCATGAAGGAACTCGCGCAAGAGTTCGAGCCGACCGAACGGAAGGACTATTTGCCGAAGTGGCAGGGCTTCCGCGCCACGTTCAATCTCGAGATGCGGGGAGCCGCCAAGGGCTGCCACATCGAATTGGACGCCAGGCTCGCGGGAGAGATGAAGGATTCGCCCACTCCTCACGTCATCCTCGCCGATCGACTCCTGCGCGCCATCCAGACGCTCGAGATGCGGCGCGAAGAGTTCGATATCATCTTCATCTACGTCCCGCTGAGCTGGAAGTCGGGATTCGTCGGCACGAAAGGCGACGATTTCGACCTTCACGACCATCTGAAGGCCGCGACAGCGGCGCGGCGGATCCCCATTCAGCTCGTCCGCGAAGACCGCGCGCTTGCCTACCCCGATCGCGCCAGCGTCATGTGGCGCATCGGCCTGGCGTTGTACACCAAGGCCGGCGGCGTACCTTGGAAGCTCGCGGAGGCCGACCCGGAAGCCGCGTACATCGGAATTTCGTACGCAGTTCGCCCGAGCGACTCCGATAAGCCGCGTTTCGTGACCTGCTGTAGCCAGGTTTTCGACGCCGAGGGCGCCGGCCTCGAGTTCGTCGCATACGACGCGCACGAGGTCGAGGTGCACCGGGACAATCCGTTTCTTTCAAGGAGCGAGATGTTCCGCGTCATGACGCGCTCAATGGACCTCTATCGGCGACGACATTCCGGACGGACGCCGCGTTCTGTCACGGTCCACAAGACGACCGAGTTCCAGCCGCAAGAAATCGATGGTTGCATGGAAGCGCTCCATCTTTGCGAAACGGTCGATCTCGTCCAGGTCGTCGAGGATGTCGGCTGGAGAGGCGTGCGCGTCGAGCGAAGTCGACAGGGCGGCTCCAAAGGCGAAGTCGCTCGCTATCCCGTCTCGCGCGGCACCCTGCTTCCCTTGGGAGATCGGGAATCCCTTCTTTGGATGCACGGAGACGTCGTCGGCATCGGCAGGGGCGCGTATTTCCAAGGAAGCCGAAGCACGCCGCGTCCTATTCGGCTTGTGCGGCACGCCGGTCATGGTCCATGGGATCAGACCGCGCGCTCAGCACTCGCGCTGGCGAAAATGAATTGGAACAACGACGCGCTGTACGATCCTCTTCCGGTGACCATGGGGTATGCGAAGGTATTGGCCCGCGTCGTGAAGCGGATGAGCGGCCTCGGCTCGGCCCCGTACCAATTCCGCTTCTTCATGTAGGCTCGGACGCAGCCACCAACCGTGCGATTCTAAAGAGGGGCTGCGGAGGCTTGCGCGACCATCGCCTCACGCTATCGACACGCGAAGAACCGCGCTTTCGATGCAGTCGCCGAGTCTTCGCACGTAGTCGGTTCGCTCCGGTAATGGCCGCCGCATTATGAACGAGGGATGTTCCAGTCGGATCACTTTGGGCCCCGACTCGACCCCGGCGGCCAACCTGGCGTTCCCACGTCCGCTCCAAGGCTTCCCCGACCACCGAACTCAGCCCTATCACCACATCCGAACTTCCACAGCGCATGATGCTCCAACTCTTCGACGAGTTCGGCGCAGGTCGGGTAACGTTCGCGCCCCTGTTTGTCGAACAGCGCGCGAGGAATGACGTTGTCGAAAGAGATCGAAACCGTGTCCGGCAGGCCCGCAGCCTCGATTGCACCACGCAGAAACTTGCCGGAGCGCGAGTTCGCCGAGAAGGCAGGAGATGGTTTTTCGGTTGCCGGATCGAATTTCCTGCTCGGAAATCCGGGCTGAGCCTGAATCATGTTGTCGGGTGCCCGTTGGATTGCGGTTATTGCGTTCGCCACCTATTCCGCAATTTCGCGATGCAACAACCCCACCTCGTCATGGGCGATGTCGAGGCGGTAGACCAACTGGCGGGACATTGAGCTTTTCGCCCGCACACGACGCCTCTCCAGTTACTAAACCGCGCGACCGATCCGTTCCTGCCAGGCGTGAAGGATCATCTGTTCGGGACGCTCGAAGAGCTGGACCGAAGATGCCTGGCCAATCCGATCCTCGTGATCACCCGATGGAAAGTCCTCCCCGAAGACGTCGCGCGGCTGGAACGATTGAGGTACATTCGACCGACTGTTCTGGTGACCTGGTCCGGCATCGAGGACGACCTGATCGAGCCCGTAGCCAGCTCGATCGCGGAGGACTCGATGAAAGTACTCAAAGCTAACGCAAAGCGGACAAAGTCGATCCTGTACTGGCGACATCACCACGATCAGAGACCTCGCCGAACTCGCGGGCCTCGATGTAGCTACCGTGGACGTGAATGATCGTCGGATCGAAGTCGCTGGAAGCACCGAGCAGCAGCGCTATTTCGTACAGCATTCGCTGAATTTTCAGGTGCACGACCGGGGCGCCACAATGTCCGGATCAAGCTCGAAATCATCACCAGGTCTCTCGGGGACTGGCGACCGTCTGCCGCAATCGATACCCTGAAATTGGCGAAGTCCTGAAGCCCGGCCTTGCGTCTTATGGACTGGAGAATTTCGGCCGTGAGCTTGGTCTCGCTGGCAAAGCCGCGGAGTTAACGGGTCGTGGTCATCATTCGGCTCTTTACGACGCTACATTGACCGGCCTGATCTTCATCGAACTTCTCTCGCCTCTCTCCATGGAAGGCAGAGACAGGGCGATTCGGCGGCTGACATTCTTGACCCCAAGCAAGATTCGCTTTTATGAGCCGGCGCGTCGTTAAGATTGCCATCACAGGCACCCATTCGACCGGAAAATCTAGCTTTCTCGACGCGCTTGAGCCCCGGCTGGTGGATTTGAATCTCAAAGTCGGCCGATTGGCGATCTTCCGCGCGCAGCAATCAGAGCTGGCTTTCCGATCCTGAGAGATCACACCTTCGAGAGCACTTTGTGGCTGATCTCCGAGTGCATGCGGCAGGAGGCGGCCGCTTCGCTCAAGAACGACGTCATCCTTGTCGATCGCCCGGTCTGCGACGCACTCTGTTATCTCCGCGCTGCATTGCAGTTGTCCGGGCGCCGAATTCCGCCTCGTCGTATCGAGGCGCTCTCGAGCATCGTCGAGGCGCACACGCCGGACTACGACATACTTATCGCGACCGAGTTGGACGGAAACATTCCGCTCGGTCCTGGCCGCGACACGGACGACGAGCTCCGACAACTGGCCGCCGAGAATATTCGCGCTCTGATCTCGAAGATCGCGCCAGCAGCATCGACGATGAGTTATGCCAACCGCAACGACATACTCGTCCGCACCCTCGACGAGACTTCGAGGATCCTGCGCAACGCTTTCTCCGAATGAGGTTGGAGCGCATCGGCCTCGGCTGCATGGCGCTCACCGGCGTCTATGGAGCCGTATCCCGCGAAACGGCAATCGCGCTGATCCATCGTTCCCTCGATCTCGGTATAACCCATTTCGACACCGCCGAGCTTTACGGGCCGTACGCGAACGAAGAACTGCTCGCGGAAGCGCTCGGCCCCAGTAGCTCGGGCGTCACGATCGCCACGAAATTTGGGTATCGTCTCGATCGCGGCAAGATGGTGGGCCTGGACAGCACACCGGCCAACATCCGCCGGGCGGTCGAAGGCTCACTGCGACGGTTGCGCCGTGACCACATCGACGTCCTGTACCAACACCGCCCGGATCCGGCTGCACCGGTGGAAGATGTGGTTGGCGTCATGTCCGACCTCGTTCGCATGGTAAGGCCCGCGCCCTGGGTCTGTGTGCGATTGATCAAATCGCCTTCGAGAGAGCGCAGATCATCGCGCAGATCGCGTACGTGCAGAACGAATATTCTCTCATCCACCGCATGTCCGAGAACGGCCTCTTGACGCGTTTGGGACGCGAGAAACGTTTCGTATGCTATTCACCCGTGGGCCGCGGAATCCTGAGCGGCAAGAACTATCCGCTATCCGATCCGACGGACTATCGCCGCAACGATGGGCGCTTCGAACCGTCCAAGCTGGTCGCACTTCGAGATCGCCTCAACGTTCTTTGGGATATCGCCAAGACCCGTGAGAAACCTCCCGCGGCCGTGGCCCTGGCTTGGCTTTTGTCCAGAGCGTCCAATGTTCACGTGATTCCGGGGCCAAAAACGATCGGTCAACTCGAAGACTGCATTTCGGCTGTCGACATTTCATTGACGACAGCCGAGCTCGCACGACTAGATGAATTCTAGCGCGTAATCACTCAACCCAGGCCGAGCCGGCCGGGCAAGCCGCGTCAAGTGCTAGAACTTGACCGCTATACCCGAATACAAGGACGACTCTGTTCAGCTTCGGTTCGTGGCAGCAGCAACGCAAGCAGGATGCACATTGTGATCGAGGCCGAAACTTGTTTTGCCAGTATCGGTACACGACCCATAGGTTTCCTCGCGACGACGTCGCTCGCGCTCGGCCGTCTCTCGATTATTGTCTTCATGCTGCGGTCGCGCAGACGATCCGTCCGATATTGAGTGACTATCGGGCGATATCCCATCGGTATCGCAAGTTCGGCCCGTTTGCTTTGGAAACTCCAAGGCGCCTCCGGAAGGCGCATGATGGGTCCCGAGAAGTACGCCCCGGGACCTCCCTAGGTGACGCGGCTCGCCTCCGTTGCGAGCCTGCGGCGTCGGGATTCAGGACATTGGCATCGTCGCGATGAGCGAAATTCGCAATCTGGTTGAAACGATACTCTATGGCGGGGGATCGCATCGCCGGTTCACTCAGGACGGTCCTGTTCTCCCGGACGTCTGGACGAAATATCTCGAGGAAGCGCTCAAGGAAGGCCCCGACGATCGGATAGCCGTGCTGCTGGAACCTCATTTCGACAGCACGCCTGCTCTCGTGTCCCAACGTATGAAAGAGCAGCTCAAGGATCGCTTCGAGTTCACGCAGACCGTCTACAACCGGACCGTCGTCTCGTCCTGGCTCAATCTGGTCGACCTCGTGCTAGGCGTAATACCTCTGACCAGATGGTATTCGGACATCGCAGACGGCCGGGACTTTACCGGAGCCAGCAAGCCGGTCTTCGACGGCCTTCTCCCGAGAAAGGGACAGATCTGGGACGATCAGCTTCGGCAGGAGCGGGAGGGGTACCCGTTCCCCAAACTGCTGGCATTCGTCCGCATCGCCGGCATCATCGCTCAGAGCTCCAACGACGGCATTGCCCGGTCGGACATCAGGGCGGATCTGCTCGCCGCCGTCGAGGAGATCCGTTCATCCAGCGACGAGGACAGATCCCGACGTGGACGCGACAGGATCGCCGACTTGGCTCTGAAGGGCTGGAATCTACTGCTTGGAGGTCGGCTACCGGATCGCGCCGTCAAGGGAAGAAGGAAAGACCAGGGAAGCATCAGCCCGATCTACGCCGTCAACCGGAATAGAGAAGTCCGCTTCGCCCTGACGCATTCCGTCAAGACGGTGAAAGCGGATGCGGCGAACCGCCTGTTCGAGGTGGACTGCAAATCCGTCACCTGGGCGATCATCGACAGCGGCATCGATGCGACCCATCCGGCCTTCATCGATCAGGCGGACTTCGACGCGCGCGGGCTCGCACCGCAGAAGAGAGCCGAGGACATCGGCCGCCTCTCCGAGATCGACAGGCTGAAGAAGTCGCGCGTGATCGAGACGTACGATTTCGGCTACCTGGAGGATCTTCTCCTCGGTAGGCGGGAAGCACTGCCGGAGCGCTACAGACTGCGGGACAGCCGGTACGAGTCGAGTTATCTCAAGGAGATCGCGACCCGCATCAAGCGATCGCGGGCCGTCGACTGGGAACTGCTGAAGCCGTTCCTGCGCATCCAGCACGACCAAACCTACTTGACGTCGAAACCGACGGACGGTCATGGGACCCACGTTGCGGGCATACTCGGCGCGGATTGGGCGAGAGGGGGCGACGAACGGCTGCAGGGGATGTGCCCTCAAATCCGACTGATCGACATCCGGATCACCGGCTACGAGGGGCGCAGCAGCGAGTTCATCATCATGTCCGCCCTGCAGTTTCTTCGCTATCTGAACGCGAATGCGGATCGCCAGAGGATACACGGCGCCAATCTTAGCCTTTCGCTATTGCACGAAGCTGCCACCTACGCTTGCGGGCAAACACCCATTTGCGAGGAGGCCGAGAACACCGTCGCATCGGGGGTGGTTGTCGTTGCCGCCGCGGGAAACCTCGGCTACCGGCGGTTCTCGGCACCCAACAGCGAACCGTTCGATCAGTATTGTCCCGTCAGCATCACCGACCCGGGGAACGCCGAAAGCGTCATCACCGTCGGATCGACGCATCGGATCGAGCCGTACAACTACGGCGTCAGCTACTTTTCCAGCCGAGGCCCGACGGGGGACGGTCGGATCAAGCCTGATCTCGTCGCCCCCGGCGAAAAGATATTCGCACCCACGTTGGAAGGGTCTGCCATGCGTCTCGACGGAACGAGCATGGCCGCGCCCCACGTCAGCGGCGCTGCGGCCATGCTGATGGCTCGCAACGTGGAACTGAAGGGTAATCCCGCGCGCATCAAGCGCATTCTCTGCGACACGGCAAGCGACCTCGGCCGCGAACGCTATTTCCAGGGTCACGGCTTGTTGGACGTCCTACGGGCACTGCAATCCATCTGAGGGGGAGACGATGTTCAGACTGGAAGCCTTGAAGGCGAAGCACGGCGACTGCCTGATCCTGCAATGGGGCAAGAGCGATGCTCCGCAAGACAGGAAAGTCGCGCTGATCGACGGAGGCCCCGACACGGTCTACGCGACCTGGCTGAAGCCCAGGTTGAAGGCATTGGCGCAGGAACTCGGGAGGGAAAACTTCAAGCTCGACCTGACGATGGTCAGCCACATCGACGACGACCATGTCCAAGGAATTCTGGATTTCGCGGACGACATCGAAAACGGCGATCCTCCCGCCGACATCGGGGTTCTTTGGCACAACAGTCTCGAAGACCTGCTCGATCACGTCATCGAAGACGTTCCCGCGGTACACAGTGTCACCGCCTCGTTGGCGGGCGCGCCGGCGGGGACGACGGACAAATGGTACAGCAAGGTGCTTTCTTCGGTGCCTCAGGGACAGATGCTCCACGCATTCTCCCAGCGGCACGGAATCGATCATCTCCGCAACGATCCGTATCAGCCGCTCGTCGTTCTGCGCGACGGCGTCGACGACGCCCCCTTCTCCGGTCTTACCTTGAAGGTCATCGGGCCCAATGCGGAGGAACTCGATAAGCTGCGGACGCAATGGAAGCAAAAGCGCCGTGAGGACATCACGGCAGCGTACTCCGATCGGTCGCCCTACAACCTTTCCAGTATCGTCGTCATGGCCACCTTCGCCGGCCGAACCGCCCTGCTGACGGGAGATGCGCGAGGCGACAGGATCATCGAGGGACTCGCTCGCCGCGGCATGCTCGATGACGACGGCAAAATCCACGTCAATCTGCTCAAGCTGATGCACCATGGCAGCAGGAACAACGTGGATGCCGCCTTCTTTTCGACCGTGACGGCGGACGTCTACGTGGTCTCGGGAGACGACGTCAAGTTTCCGAACCCGCATGAACAGGCGATGAACTGGCTCGCGCATGCTCGTGGAGACGACGACTACAAGATCTATTGCACCTACGATCTACCGTACATGCGCAAGATCTTCGGAGATCGACTGGTCGTCCCGGACGACGACGCGTCCGTCGTCGTCGACATCGAGGCTCTCGAACCGACCGACGGTTAAACCTGTACCTACGTCGAGGCGGACCTTATTGGCGCATCTGAGCGTCCGGACCCTTCATGTAGCGGGCATGTGCCGCTGCGTTCGCACCCGGCGAGTCGTTGTCCGTGTTGTGGATCGTGATGGAGCTCGGCGACATTCTCGTGCCAGGTCGATTGCTGTTCCCCGCAGGTACGTAGTCCTGCACGATGTTCGATCTAAGTTGGGCTGCGTCGAGATTCATGGTTTCTCCTGCTGCCGATACCATTGTTGAGCCGTCGGATACCAGTGTTTCGGCGAATAGCCCCCAATACCTGTCCGGGCGCGTTGTCGGCGCACCAGAAACTCAAGACGGGAAGCCGTTGCTGTTCACCAACGCCAGGAACTTCGAGGTCGCGGTCAGACAGGTTGCAACGCCCGGGAAAGCCACGTCCTCGGTCATCGTGATATTGCCGGTTGGCTTGTAGCGCGACGCGAATTCGGCGGTCGGAATGAGCGCCTTGTAGTCATCGATCGACTTGCGCAGCCGAGTCTGCGGATTCGCCAACGTGTAGTAGACTTGAGGGCAAAGTTGAGCGGATGATCGCAAACTGCGGTTCGGCATCCGCGAGTGAACTAGGGTCATCCCGGGGTTATTTCCAGCCGCGAACGCTTAATCTGGCTCGACAGACATCGGCCGAATCTCGGGATCGGCGCTGCGATCTGGAATGGCGAGACAAATGAACGAAACGACCGGCAGGAACATCGTGGTTTGTTGCGACGGCACGGCGAACGAGTTCGCCGCGGACCGGACCAACGTCGTCAAACTGTACTATGTTCTCACCCAGGATAGGGATCGACAGATTATCTACTATCACCCCGGGTTGGGGACGATGGAGCGGCCTGGCGCCCTCACTTCGGTAGGCCGACGCGCGACCCGGCTCTTGGGCAAGGCGATCGGCTACGGGCTGTCTGCCGACGTTCGCGACGCCTACGTTTTCATCATGGAGAATTTTCGGCCAGGTGACCGCCTTTTCCTGTTCGGCTTCAGTCGGGGCGCTTATACGGTTCGAGCGGTGGCCTCGCTGCTGAAGATGTATGGTCTCCTTCCTCCGGGCAACGCGTCGTTCGTTCCGTACGCGATCAGGATGCTGACGTCCATCGCGCTGGGAGAAGATGCGGACAACAAACGCTACTTCGAGCTCGCCGGCGAGTTCAAGGAAGCGTTCGACGCTGCGGCCGTCTGCAAACCTCATTTCGTGGGCGTCTGGGACACCGTAAGTTCGGTAGGATGGATCAAAAATCCGTTGGCCTTGCCGTACACCGCCAACAATCCCGACATCGCGATCGGACGACATGCCGTCGCCATCGACGAGCGTCGCGCGTTCTTTCGGTCCAATCTTTGGTACCCGTCCACGCATGGACCAGCAGGCCCGAAGGACCTCAAGCAAGTCTGGTTTGCCGGAGTGCACGCGGATGTCGGTGGCGGCTACCCCGAGGAAGAGAGCGCGTTGTCGAAGATTCCCCTTACTTGGATGTTGGACGAAGCCGCGGCAGCCGGACTTCTGGTCGATCCTGTCCGCAAGAACCGAGTGCTCGGTCTCTCAGGAGCGCCTTACGTCCGTGCCGATCCAAAAGGACAGAGCCACAACTCCCTGAGCACCGCGTGGTGGCCAGCGGAGCTGGTCTGGAAGAAGCACTACGATCGAGCCACCGGCAAGACCGGGCGTCGGATGAATTTCTGGCGAGGGAGAACGATTCCGCCAGGTTCGAGCATTCATGTCTCCGCTTATCAGCGCGGAGACGAATACGCGTCCAAGCTCCCGGCGGACGCGGTGAAAGTTCAGTAACCGTCGGCCGATGGATGCGAAGGTCTTAGCAACGCTGTCGCTCTGGACTGAGTGCGAGACCGTTTGGCACCGGCCGAGCCGCAACTCCCGGCGACCCGGGCCGATGCGACTCGCGTGGCTCGTCTCGGGCGCGCTGGGATAAGAGCCTTACAAAGCTTCTCGCCGGCTGCACCTCATCCCGGACCTGCCGCAACGCAAGAAAATCTTCGCCGGCACAGAGATTCAATTCAGCGAGAGCTTCGAGATCGACGGACGCGAAATGTTTCGTGCATGCCTGTAAGGTCAGACTGGAGGGCGTGGTGTCGAAAGATCCGCGACAGCGCGTACGCCGGCGTCCGCGGCAATAACTGGGTGAAGATGACTTGCGCGCAGCGAGAGACGCTTACGATCGCTGGCTTTGCGCTCGACGGCACGAAGTGGGACGGCATCTAACTCGCTCGGTCGTCGCAACGGTGACGACCTGGTCTACACGGGGAAGGTTGATCACGGCTTCGACAAGGTTTCCGCCGCCGCCCCCCAGAAGCGGCTGAATCCGCTTATCCGGAAGACGCAGCCTACGCGAAGCGCATCGCACACAAGGGCATCATTACACGGCACCGTCCACCGCGTCCGGGGCCAGTTAGATCAGCGACCTGCAGCCTGAGCAGCGGTATCGATCCAATCACCTAAGCTATCGTGACCGACCTGGGACCAGTCGTATTCCGAGGTCACTTCTGACAGACGGACGGGGGGAGCCAACCCGAGGCGCCCTCATGTAAGACGGTAGCGGTACCGCCACAGTGTGTTTGTCGTACCATTTCCACTTATACTCACCACCAACCATCTTGCGTTCGCATAAGTACAATTTCCCATCGTTTCGGGCAGCTACGCCCAAATAGCGGCAAGGATTGTCACCGAATTTGTGCGTCCCGTAGGGCGGTCGGTGATGGCGGATCCCGTTTATGTGTATTGCGAGAAGCCCCCTCTGGTCGATGACGCTGCGCACTATTTCGTATCGCACCCAAGGTCGTTGCTAGGTTTTTGAGCCGACCAGAACGCACACGACGGAGGTATTCTGAACTCCTTCGCGGATGAGGCGTTTGAGTGCGTCATCACCATTCAGACGACGACTCTCCCAAAGGCTGTAGTCGTTGAACCCCTCGATCGAACGGCCAGTGTCGGACGATGTCTGCTTAAACTCGCCGGACTTCCGAACGTTATTCACTTGCATGACGTCAGCATAGTGGAAAGAGAAGAAGACGTTCCGCTTCTTCGATTGTCCGTACGTCATCCTGCTCATTTACGGCCTTGTCGATGGAAGGAGTTCTACGATTTCAACTTCGCTCGCGTTGCGGACACCATACGAGACCTTGCCGGTCGAAGACGAACGACGAGGTCGACCCGGAAGATCACCAACGCGCCGGTCGGGACGTCAGGGTATTGCTCTTCCTCGAAGAATCTTGCGCCCGCCGGCGCGATCATACGAATAAACTCCGACGCCCGCGACCTGATCGACATGATTGTATAATTGAAGATACTCGTTCCCGTACGTCGTGCCGCGGCTATCCGACGTAAGAACTATGAGAATGCGATCGATCGGCTTCACGCCGTCGGCATAACCGATCTCCCACGGGCACCACCGGCTGGCGGCCGAATTCTGGGTGGCAACAAAAAGAAACAGATCCAGATCTCGAATCTTCTTTTGAATTTTCTCGGCCGTCGTACGATTGGGCGTTTCTGGCATCGCCGTGTCTTCCCAATCGACGTATACCTCCCATCCTTGAGATTGAAGATAGTTTTGAAGCCCTCTCGCGAGTTCTGCATCCTTATGACTGTGCGAGAGAAATGCAGTAGGCGCCCTGCGCAAGCGCGCTTCCGTGATCGTTCTCGGCCCTAAGGGCGCGCTCACATGCGAGTGCCGTCGAATCGTATCCTGAGAAATGGCCATTCATGATCCTCAAAATGGGAAAATGCGCCGCTTCGCTCGCCGCTATTCTGCGGCGATCTTTTCGAGCGAAGCTACGATCTTCGACTGCAACGCCGGAAGACCGCCGCTCGTGATCGAATTCAGCTTTTTGACGCACATTAGATTCGTCTTTGTGAAGCGGCCGGGCTTCGCGTTGAGAACACTATACGCCAGGTCCCGAGACAGATAACCAGTGGTGCCTACCGGCAACGGCAGGACGCCCTGCGCGAGCGCGATATCGAATTCTTCGCGCATGCCGGAAGACTTCTCCAAGACGCCCGCCGACAATTTATTTCCGAACAGGAATATCGCGATGCCCACCCGCGAAATCATGTCCTCGCGGTAGGCACGCCAGACCTTCTGCCGCTTGGCCGCATCGGAAAAATCCCTCGGAAACGGCCGAATATCTATGAAAGGATCGAGCCGCGTGTGCCCACGGTCGTGGATACGCTCGATGGCTCCGCTCAACAGAGCATCGCCGACACCGAGCCCCAAACCGGTAACGATGCGAAAGTCATGATCGATCAGCGTGGCCCCGAGATTGCGGAAGAACGCCTTTGAGGAAGCCTCCCCCCAAGGCAGGAACTCGGCTGCGCTACCCGACACGAAGACGGCGCGACGTCTGTATAGTCTCTCGATCGTCCGGAGGACCTCCGTGACATCCCCGTATTCCTTGACGAGCAGCACCTTGATTCCGAACCTTTTCAGGTCCGAGATGAAATGCTTTTGCCGTGCCAGCGCGTAAGCGTGTTCTTTCAACGAGGAAAAGTCAGTCTTCTTCGGAGTCCTCATGAGGCAATAATGCGGCCGCATGCTGTCATGATATCGCAGGCGCAGCTGACTAAGCACATGATCCAGATTGGGATCGGTGAAGCTGAAGCCAAGGAACAGAAACGTCTTTCCGGTCATGTCACCCGAGAGCGCGTTGAGGAAACCAGGACGTTTAGTTGGATAGTTTTCGTAGTCGTTCCTCGTCAGAACGGCTTCGGCCGGTTGCCCGGCGTCTCCATGCATCTTGTACAAAATCGCGTCCCGACCAGGCGTGCTTTGAGGAAGCTGATTGTCGGTGTGTTTCACATCGACGCATTTCTTGGCATTAACCAGAGCCGTCTCGATCAACCGGTCGTAGTTCGTGGTCCAGTAAGTCGAGATCGGCAATCGCGCTAGGACCTCGTGATTTACTGAGGGGGCCTTCATGACCGGGAAGGATTTTATTATCGCAGCATCGAGATGCCCTCGATTGCCGCGATGGTTGTAAGAATACTGCGCTAGACGAACAAGATGATCGCCCTCGCGGTCGACGTCCAATCCCAATTCCTTCGCGAACTTCGCGAGCAGGCCGCGCCAATCGACGAAGCCCGCAGAAGCGGACAAGCCGGCTCCCGCGAATATCGCAACGCCATCCTCACGCAGCTCCGTCGCGAACTGGGCGCAAAAATCGAGAACCTCTTGTGAGAGTGCCATGCAGCAACACCAGGTTAAGCAGTTCGGTTGATGTACCAGACGGCGTCAGGAAAACCGCCCCCTGACGTCGTGCTACGCGTTCGAGACTCGAATCTGCGGACGCCCTACAACGCCGATTCGCCAGCCGCTTTCAATCCGCATTCTAGGTCCCCTTCCGCATGACTGATGACCCGATGCCGGGCGCGGCTCGACTGAATGCAAAAGATTTCCCCCACTTTTTCGAATGCTTCTGTCGTGACCCCAGGTTGTTGGGTCACGATCCGCGCTTTGCCGCCCTCAGCAGGCCGGTCGCGGCAAGGCTAAGATTTCGCTTTCCCCTGCGCCTCTTCAATCCAATCCCCCAGCCGGCCGAACTCATAATCGTAGATCGGAGCCTTCGCATCGAGTAATGCTGCCGGGACAGGACCTGCCGGGCCGCGTCGTCCGCTCTCGTCCCTAATTCGATTTATGCGGACACCCAGAACGGCATGACCAAGTTCAATCGAGTGCTCGATCTCATAGGACACGTAGGCTCGGTCGGCCGTTCTCGAGCCGATTAGAACGACCGTCGCATCCGTCGTCCTCAACGCGCCATCGATCAACCCCTTGATCCTGGCATCTCCCAGCTTCGTGGTTTCCTCCCAAATGGACGGGTCGTGAAAGCCGGCCAAAGATATACCATCGAGAACGGCGCTGTTGCGCACGACATTCACTCTCCAGAGATCATGGTAGGAGAAACTAAAGAAGATTTTGCGTGCCATCCTGCATGCTCATTCCGGCAACACCTTCGGTTCGAAGTATACATTCGCTGGCCGAATCGACCTTCCCATCGCGATGATCGACAATCCTCCCCAGATCCGGATTCCACTTGATCGGCTGGCGCGCAGCTTTTCGTAGCGATTTCGAAAGAGCGAGATGATCAAAGACTACGTTGACGCAAGCTGCGACGTCGTCTGTCCTGAAGAGACGAACGTTTTCCCGACGCGGTAGGCCATTTCCGAGAGAGTCGGGCGTCAAGTCTCTGGCGAGCTTTCTGGCATAGCCTCCCAATCCGGCCACCAAAAATCTCGGAACCTTCTTTCTGCGCGCCAAGTCCATCTCCTCGCCGACCCCGGGACGCTTCCCGTCGCCGCTGTGCAACTTCCCTCCGACCGCCACCATTATGTTTTGCGTGTCTACCAGTACGCGGCGCATAGCCGTCAAGCTTTGGTTCCTCGTCTCGTTGTCCGAAGCGCTACCCGGCCCGATCTTTTTGGTGATGATGAGCTCTGCGACATCCGTGAGGCTCCGAATTCGGTCAGCCGGGAGATCGGCGGCCCACAATTCGGACATTACGAGCGTCACCGGCTTCCGAGATCGCTTGCCGGCATGTAATCGCGCCTGGCGAAGGATTATGGGCGTAAAGGTCGGATGAGATCCGTGTACGATACGTCCTCCGTATTTCAAAACGAGACCGCTGAAGAGCGAGACGAACTCCAAAATACCACGATCCATTGCAGGTTCAGACCAATCGCTCCGATCCGGCACGGCGCCAGATAAGCCGATCTCGAACTCCTCCAAGGAGACGTTGAGCTTCGTGAGGTTCATGCGGTCGCTAGTGTCGTGAAGTTGGAATCTATGAGCGTAGCAAGCTCTTGATGGTGAAGGATGACAACGGGCTCTTCATGCATGTCGGCTATCGTTTCGAGCTGCGACGCCGGCAACAAGTTGCCGTCATAGATGAAGAGAGAGAAGTTACACCGGATTGCCTGCTTGAGGAAATGTATAAAGCTCTTCATGGCCGGCCCATAGTTCGGGTCGAAGACGGAGCAATGACTTATCACGTTCGTGGCGATGCGCGGGACGTTCTTCGTCGATTGAAACATTAGAAGGCGCTTGTTGAGCACATTCCATGCGAAGCCGCGGGATACGAACTCCCTCTCAACCAAATAGGACACTCGGCACTTTCTCCGAAATACCTCGCACAGATATTGTTCGGCCTCTTCCACGATTGCTTCGAGCTGCTCTCGAGACAAAGGGCGTGAACCTCTTGCCGGCAGCGGCATCTCGACCCATCGCTGCAACGCAACGAGAGATGGAAACCTCGGGCCGCGTTTGCGGTCGGCGGGTTCCCGAAAGCAGATTGGAAGCACCGGCAACAAAAGCGAACCCGCGGTGTTCACCTCGTGACCTATCCACGTCGAGTCGGGAGCCGACGGAGTATCGATCAGCAACACCATGTTCGCATTTTCCAACGCGTGGTCGATCTCTTCTTGAACCGGGCGGCCGGGAAGAATCATGGTCTCGTGATCTCCCTCCTTGGCTTGGTCCAGGAACGCCGAATGCCCCAAAGAGGCCAGATGCTCCTGAAGTTGAGTAGCGATCTCTGCTCCGTCTAGTGCTCGGTAGGATATGAATATCTTGCTGTCGCGTCCCTGCCATCGGAGGCTGAGCATTCCGCCGATCCTGTTCACGAGTCTGCCGGATGGTCCGGATGCCGCCGTATTGAACTGGAACGCCTTGATCGCCGCTGCCGGCGCCGGAGGTCTCTGAGTCTCCGGGGAAAGAGAAACGGGAAGAAGCGCGGCCTGGCCGTTTCGCCGTTTGACGTACTCTCCGATAAAACCGTTGCCGGAGTCGCTGAACGTTTCGCTGTTGCGATAGACTACAACCAGGAGATCGTCCCATGAGGGGTCTTCGGGCCACTTGGACGGCGAATTGGCGTTGACCAGCAGAACGGAAACAGACTCTACGAAGGCCGCCCTGAGGTCGGAGGCGATAGACCGCGCAACGCGAGAGCAACCTTGTTGATAAAGCACCACAATCATCGGGACGATAACTCAGTTGAGCGCCCTATATTTGTCGCTGGGTCGCTCGGATCCTCGGCATATCGCCGAGATCACGTTGACCTCGGACATCCGGCGGAGAACATCGAGAATTGTTCTTCGCCGGCGCCCGCTGTTCGAAGGTTTGGGAGTTCGTGGCACGCCGCTTCAGGACTGTCCTTCAGGAGTTATTCCGGATCTTGATTGCTTCTTCGATCCAGGTCTCGATATTCGAGGATATGCTGGCGTACGCAGCTTTGCTGTCGAAACCTGCTGGAGTCTTGATCGGCACCACGTCGGCGAGTGTCCCTGTGCCGTGCTTTATCTTACTTAGCGGATTCGTTCCGGCCGTGGAGGGTTTGCCGTCCTTATTGAGCAGCTTGTCTATGCGGACGGCCAACACGCCCTTCCCGTCGTCCCAGCCCTTCACGATTTCGTGGATAACCCAAGGTCGCGAGGCAGTTTGCGATCCCACGAGCACAACGACGCAGCTCTTGCCATGCATGTTCTCTTCGATCCATCGCTCGATTGCCGCGTCGCCTTTTTTCTTGACGGCCTCCCACACGTTCGCCGAGACGGGAGCGTTGCCCTCCAAGGCGCCCATATTTCGGACTTGCTGCGTCCGCCAAAAGTCGTTGTCGAAATGAAAGCTAAAGAACACACGCCTAGCCATTTGCCTTCCTCGTCTTATGCGACCCAGAAAACACTACCATCTCGCCAACAGGCTAGCGGCAACCCAGCGTATGGGGCGGCCGCGCGGACGTCTGCTCGCCGTAGTGTGTAGGGAGCAATCCGTCGCAGATTCTTGCGCCCAACGCGAAGTGTCTTGAGCCGGCCGGGTTGGTCAAGCTAGGGCTCACCCTAGGTATGCCGCGAACGGGATTGTGGTCGACCGTCCGCTGGTCACCCCGCCTCCGGTGCCGTTTTAGGAGACGAACGGATTTCCGGTCCGAAGGGCGGCGCCGCTTAAGCCGTCAAAGCCTGTCGAACACGGATCCTATGTACTGACAGAACAATCGGTCATAGATCTTTAGCAGGAAATCGTCAGTCATCCCGGCGACATAGTGGCAGTATAACGCGTACGTCCTTTTCGGGCGCATAACGCTGCAATCGAACGATTTGTGCCGCGTCTTCGCGTGCTTGCCGGGCGCTGGGTCGAACTGCTGAAACAGCGTCCGGTCGTTCGGTGACATGGGGTCCAGAATCCATTCGACCACGTCCCTCTCCGCCTCGAATAAGCACTTCGGCGGCTTGCAGCTAGAGCGAGGGTGCTTATCGAAGGCGCCCTATCGTCTATCCTGGGCTTGAAGTCGACTGCACATTCAAGGCGCGTTTGGTGCCGCCACTGAGATTGATGCCCTCAAGGAGATCATGCGCAGCGCTTGGGGTAAGTGGAAGTTCAATCCTCGGCGCCAAATCAAGATGGCCTGGAGACGCTGCGACGACAGATGGGCAACCTACAGCATGCGCAATCATCGCCGGATGTCCAAGATCATCCGCCAGACCTTCACCGTAACCCGTGCGACGACTCGCCAACAAACTCTGCGAAGAGCTTCACAATCTTCCGGTTCTGATCCCAGGTGTCAGGCCGCGCATCGCCAATCCGTTCGGCCTTGAACTTGTCGTAAAGCTCCATGAGCGTTTTGCCTGGGGCTGCAATCCGTTTGCCCTGGGTGAGATCGGCGGGCACGACGATCGGATCAGCCGGCACGCCGGTCTAGTTGCGGGCGTCCCGCTCGGCAGCACATTCCAGGACCTGGATTTGAACCCGCTGCAATCGTTGGCACAGATCAGGGTAGGCGGGCGATCCCTTCACGACTAGCAACGGCTCGCTTTGGAGCACGTCATCAACCGTCCATTCGATCAGGGCCGTCTCACCGCTGGCGAGATGCTTTTTGAGCGTGTCGAGTTGGATCGCCCGATGTTCCCGGTCAATTTTCGCCGCGTCCTTCATAGCGATCACTTCAATGGTGGCGTTGAGTCGGACTAGCGGGTCATCGGTCTCCGCGACGGCATTGTCGATCTTCGCGAAAGCCATCGTGTGTGTCTGCGCGAGATCGTGGCAGGCGCGAACGCGCCGTTGGATGATCTGGAACGCGAACAGGCCGAAGAGGCGGCCAAGCCAGGCGGCCGCTCGCCGTCTGGTTGGACAACGACGCCTCCCTGACCGGCAAGCGGCGGCGCACGTGCAGGACAGCCTGCTGAAGCGACGAAGACGGCCCACGCGGCGACAATCCGCGCGTCCGTCGCGCGCGAGGACGATTGGCATCGCTGGATCTACGGTCATCACCTCAGCCACGGTGCCAGACGGATGGCGGCCCAGCTTCTCGAGCCGAAGTTGTCGGGATTTCGCGAAATCGCCCGCAACGTGCTGCTTCGGAACGAACTGGCACAGGGGCACCACCTCGTCCGTCAGGCGCTGCGCGCGACGGAGGAAGGTTTCGACGGGCTCGTCCGCAAGGTCCAGCTCGTGGGCCAGAGCATATATTCGGACGATCTCGGGACGGACGCCGACTTCTGGCGCAGGAGCGCGGCGACGGCTATCGCAACAAAGTCAATCGACACAAGCCAGTTGGTTCGAGGCAGATACGGGCAAGGATGCCAATCTGCGAGCCGTCGATCGGGTATCGTTGGAGTGGACCAAGGCGGTCGCGGGGGGTGAAGGAGCTGATGCCTAACGGGTAGGCGTACGATCGCCCCCTTCGCGTTGCTGTTCCTCGATCCGCGTTATCCGTGAACTGACCCCTTTCGTGCTCGATGATCTTCATGTTCGGGATTGCGGTCGGCGTATCGATGCGGACCGCTTCCGAACATACGGCGTTGCCGCCGGGGAGCGCGGCAATGCCACAGGAGAGCTCCTAAGAGAGTTGGACGCAGGTCTTCGGACCTTCGTCGCCGTCACGCGCAAGTATTTTTACTCCGCTTTGCTTAGCGAGTCTGCTCCCGACTACGACCACCATCGCAGGAGTGCGCTAACACCCGATACGGAGGATTGAGATATTTGAAGAATCTCATTTTCATTCGCCGCCGCCGCGGTCAACATGAATGGACTCACAACTGAGCAGATCGAGACTTCCATGAATGCTCCACAGGCAAAGTCACGTGTGGTCCTGTGCTTCCTGTCGGGTCGCGGCCACGGCCGAGGCAAGCTGTGGCTGAACGACGATCTGGATCGGATCATCGCAGCAACAAAAGTCGTGAAATTGCAGAGAAGTTCCGGCGGGCACAGGAGCGATCGGAGATGCGAATGGCGGAAGCAAGCTCCGCGAGTAATCACAGCCGCCCGGCTGTAGCGCAGGGCGGAAATTTGCGTTAGCTTCTGCTGGCGAGTTTGCAAATGCGTACCCGCATCCGATCTCTCCGGGGACAACGGGCTATCATTCGACCGCTTGACCCCTCCCACCCTCAGAGCTGGGATAATCCCGACAATGAGGAAATCTGGTTTGACCTGGCGCGCGCCATCGGACGCCAGATCGCACGGGATGAAAACGACGGTTTGGGGCAGCCGATAAAGGAACGGCATGACGACAGCGTCATCCAAGAAAACGGCCGTACTGTACGCCCGCTATTCCAGCGACATGCAAAAGGCGACCTCGATTGACGGTCAGCTATTGCTCTGCAGGAAGGTTGCGTTGCGCAGCAATCTCGATGTCATCGGGGAATTTGTGGATGCCGCAAAATCTGGTCTTACCGATGGTGCGCGGGACGGCTATCAACGCCTGCTCAACGGTGTGCGAAATCATGACTTTGACGTGGTCGTCGTTGAGCACTTCGACCGCTTGTCGCGCGATCCGGCAACCATCCAGCGTCTCAAGCAGGTTTTCGAGTTCAACCGCGTTGAGCTGATGGATCAGAAGGGCGTCTATGCGACCGCCACCGACATCAGCATCGCAAGTCTCTACAACACGATTTACAAGCCGCAGCTCGCCGAAAAGGTTCGGCGTGGCCATGACAACGCTGTTGCTAACGGAAGAATTCCTGGCTCACACGCCTATGGTTATCGGCCGAGGCCGGGCGCGCCCGGCGAACGCGTGATCGATGAGAACGAAGCAAAGATCGTGCTCCGCATTTTCACCGAATATGCGATGGGCCGCTCGACCCGAACTATCGCCGCTGATCTCACCCGCGAAGGCGTGCCCTCACCCGGGGCAACTCGTCACAAGAACAAGGCTGGTCGCACTACCTGGAATCATCAGTGCATCACAGGCGGTCGGCATGGTCGCGGCATTATCGGCAACCAGCTATATATCGGCGAGATACATTGGAACGTTCGCTCGACAATTCTCAACCCGGAGACTCAGAAGAAACAGAAGCGCCGCAATCCAGAAGAACGCCATATCATAGTCAAAAAGCCTGAGCTGCGGATCATTCCGCAAGCGCTCTGGGATCGAGCGCAGAAGGTTCGTAGCGCGCGTGCCGTACATATGTTCGGGCCGACGGGCAAGCCGCGCCGCCGCCTCGTGATTCCGCGCAACAATGAACACCCGCTTGCCGGCGTTCTGCGGTGCGGTGTCTGCAACGGCCATATGCGAATCGCTCAATCCTCCCGGAATGGCGCGCCGCGCGCCGCATGCGCCAACGCGCATCAGCGGGGCACCTGCGAGCACACCCGTAGCTTTGACATGGACATTCTGCTCAAGGATGCCTCCGAAAAAATCGAAGCGAAATTGCTTTCGCCGAAGGCCACTGAAGAGGCGATGCGTGCTTGGAAGGAGGAATGCAAAAACGGTCGGAACAAGGGCGGCAGCGAACGCGCTAAACTGGACCGTCGACGCCGTGTGTTGACTACCGAGATCGAACGGCTGACATATGCCATCGCGAACAGCCGTCGCAAACCGGATGAGTTACTCAAGCGGATCGATGAATGCGACCTGGAACGGGGAACCGTTGAAGAGCGCTTGCGGCTGATGGGCAGTGGCGGCGAAAATGTGATCCCATTCGACCACCCAAAATTCAGTGACCGATACCGTTCGGAGACTCGAAGACTGGTCGCGGCGCTCAAGATCAACCCGAAGGCGATCGAAACTCGCATCGCCTTCCGCAACTTGATCGACTGCATTGTAGTGCATCCGGTTCGCAAGCGGATGCCTTACGAATATACGCCCTACCTGAACAGCGCCGCCCTTTCCGGCAAGAAGCTTTTCCCCGAAAACCGCGGCGAGGCAGGGGAAATCAGCACGTTTGCCTACTACGACAATGGCAAGTCAGGGAAATCCGTGTCCTCGTAATAGACGCGGACCTGCATGTGGTGGCGGCCGTCGCGTATCTCGCCGTCGAGATGAGCTGTCACGTCGCGAGCCTCTTCGCTTGTCGCTATAGGTCCGTTTTGCGCAAAAACGGCCAACCGCGCAAGCGTGTCAGGACACAACCAGCCCTGCCCTCCCCAGCGTCACCTCGACGATCTCGGGCGGCACGCCGACACGGACCGGCATGATGCTGCAACCGAGGCCACCGGAGACAATCAGGTCGCATTTCAGCCGGAAGTGGCCATAGGCGAGGCGCAGGCCATTCTTGGGCGAAACCGCCGGCGACCAGCCGAGCAGGCGAACCTGGCCGCCATGGGTATGGCCGGACAGTTGCAGCGCGACGCGCCCGGGTACGAGCGGCGCGATGTTGGGCTCGTGCGCGAGCAGGATGACCGGCGCATCGTCGGTGACCTTCGCCAGCGTGGCGTTAAGATCGTCGGCGCCGAAGCGGCCGACGCTGCGGAAGCGCCGCGCCGGCAGGAAGGCCAGCTGATCGCCGAGCCCGGCAAGCCAGAACGGACGGCCGTCCTTGGTGAGGCGCACGACGTCATTCTCGTAGACCGGGATGCCGGCCGCCTCCAGCGCCCGATGCGCGATGGTCGGTCCATGCCCCGCCTGCTGCACGGTCCTGTCGTCCCAATAATCGTGATTGCCCATGACGGCATGGACGCCGAGCGGTGCCTTGAGTCCGGCCAGCACCCTCGCCCATTCGCGCGACGGGATGAGGCGCGTGACGTGGTGAAGGCCGGCGACATAGTCGCCGAGCAGCACGACGATATCAGGCTTCAGCGCATTGGTACGGTCGACGATGCCCTCGATCCGCTCCAGCGGCATCCAGGGATCGCAGGCGTGGATGTCGGCGATGGCCGCGATCTTCAGCGGAAAATCCGCCGGCCATTGCCGCGGCTTCGGATGATAGCGGGTGACGCGAAGCCGCAACACCGGCTCGACGCCGACGCCGTAGGCGGCGGTCGAGATGCCGAGGGCGGACAGACCGCCGATGGAACGGATGAAATGACGCCGCGTGATCATGAAAACCCGATCGAGATGCGCCTTGTTGATGCGGTCCGATTGGAGCGGAATTGGGTGCGTTCGTGCAGAACGTCTGCACGAGATTACCAGAAATTCATGATAGAAGGAGCGCGCTGCATTGGCGCAGCTCAGTCGTCGCTCTCGTCCGTGCCGAACAGGCCGAATTGTGCCGCCGCATCGCGCGAGGGCTCGGCGATGCCGAGATGACGGAAGGCGTGCGAGGTGAGCAGACGGCCGCGCGGGGTGCGCTGGAGATAGCCGCACTGGATCAGATAGGGCTCGATGATGTCCTCGATCGCATCGCGCGGCTCGGACAACGCGGCGGCCATGGTCTCAACGCCAACCGGGCCGCCGCCATAGTTCATCGCGATGGTCGTGAGGTAGCGACGGTCCATCGCGTCGAGGCCCGCGGCATCGACCTCGAGCGCGCTCAGGGCGTGGTCCGCGATCTTGCGATCGATCTTGTCGGCATCGGCCGCCGAGGCGAAATCGCGCACGCGGCGGAGCAGGCGGCCGGCGATACGCGGCGTGCCGCGAGCACGGCGCGCGATCTCGTTGGCGCCGTCGGCGCTCATGCCGACATTGAGCACGCGCGCGCCCCGGCTGACGATGCTTTCGAGCTCCTCGATCGTGTAGAAATTGAGCCGGACCGGAATGCCGAAACGATCACGCAACGGATTGGTGAGCAGGCCGGCGCGCGTGGTGGCGCCGACGAGGGTGAATTTCGACAGCTCGATCTTCACCGAGCGCGCAGCCGGGCCCTCGCCGATGATGAGGTCGAGCTGAAAGTCCTCCATCGCGGGATAGAGCACCTCTTCCACCGCCGGACTCAGACGATGGATCTCGTCGATGAAGAGCACGTCGCGCTCTTCGAGATTGGTGAGAAGAGCCGCGAGATCACCGGCCTTGGCGATCACCGGCCCTGATGTGGCGCGAAAGCCGACGCCGAGCTCCTTGGCCACGATCTGCGCCAGCGTGGTCTTGCCGAGGCCGGGGGGACCTACGAACAGCACGTGATCCAGCGCCTCGCCGCGCTTGCGCGCCGCCTCGATGAAGATCGAGAGGTTCTTGCGCGCCTGCTGCTGGCCGACGAAGTCGGACAGCGATTGCGGACGCAGCGCGGTGTCGCCGACATCGTCGCTGCGGCGCTCGGGCGAGACCATGCGGTTGGCCTTGGGATCGCTCACCTGGCGAA
Source organism: Bradyrhizobium sp. 23AC (assembly GCF_054863025.1). NCBI lineage: Bacteria > Pseudomonadati > Pseudomonadota > Alphaproteobacteria > Hyphomicrobiales > Nitrobacteraceae > Bradyrhizobium > Bradyrhizobium sp. 23AC. The sequence continues at coordinate 149,262 of NZ_JAVAYN010000009.1, read as the reverse complement.
CTCCCCGTAGGGTGGGCAAAGGCGCTCTTCGCGCCGTGCCCACGATATCTCTCCGATCGCCCTAAGAGTGGTGGGCACGCTGCGCTTTGCCCACCCTACGACACTGACCATTGCCGCGCTCACTTCGCCAATTCCTTCAGGCCGAGGCGAATGAGCTGCGCCGTCTCGGCGTTCTCGCCCGCGCTGCGCGATGCGGATGCAATGGCGGCGGCCGCTTGCGGCTGACCATAGCCGAGATTGACCAGCGCGGAGATCGCGTCCGCGACGGGCCGCGGTGCGCGCTGATCGTCGACAGCGCCGGCAAGATGCACCACAGCCGGATCGACATTGGCGAAAGCCGGCGCCTTGTCCTTCAGTTCGGTGACGATTCGCTCGGCGACCTTAGGGCCGACCCCGGGCGTGCGCGCCACCGCGGCCTTATCGCGCAGCGCAATGGCATTGGCGAGATCGGCCGGCGCCAGCGTGCCGAGCACGGCGAGCGCGACCTTGGCACCGACGCCCTGCACGGTCTGGAGCAGGCGAAACCATTCGCGCTCCTGGTCGGTGCGGAAGCCGAACAGTTTTATTTGGTCCTCGCGGACATAGGTCTCGATCGACAGCACGGCAGCCTCTCCCGGCGAGGGCAGATGCTGCAGTGTACGCGCCGAGCAATGCACCTGATAGCCGACGCCGCCGACGTCGAGGAGCACGAAATCCTCGCCATAGGAATCGATCAGGCCCTTGAGCTTGCCGATCATAACCCCGCCACCTTCAGCCTGAGCGCCGTGCTCTGGCGGTGATGGGCGTGGGTGATGGCGATGGCGAGCGCGTCGGCGGCGTCGGCGGACGGCGGCTCGGCCTTGGGCAGCAATATCTTCAGCATCATCGCGATCTGTTGCTTGTCGGCATGGCCGGCGCCGACCACGGTCTTCTTGACCTGGTTCGGCGCGTATTCGGCGACAGAGATACCGAACATCGCGGGCGCCAGCATGGCGACGCCGCGGGCCTGGCCGAGCTTCAGTGTCGCAACGCCGTCCTTGTTGACGAAGGTCTGCTCGACCGCGGCTTCCATCGGCTTGTGGTCGGACAGGACGGACGCGAGCCCCTCGTGGATCGCGAGCAGCCGGCGCGCCAGCGGCAAATCGTCCGGCGGTTCCACCGAACCGCAGGCGACGTAGATCAGGCGATTGCCCTCAGCCTCGATCACGCCCCAGCCGGTGCGGCGGAGGCCAGGGTCGATGCCGATGATGCGAACGGGGCCACGAATCGGGAGCGCAGTCATGGGCCAGTGATAGCGGCTGGCCGCCGTGGGGGAAACAGAAACAGAACGGAAGTAACAGGGGAAGTGGGGGCGTTAGTGAGCCGCACCGCCCACCACAGACTCCGGCGTCATACCCCGCGAAGGCGGGGTATCCAGTACGCCGCGGCTTCTCCGTATTCCCATTGCTGTCTCTGGAATACTGGGTCGCCCGGTCAAGCCGGGCGACGACAGCGGAGGGTGAGGTGAGGCTCTACCCGCCCATCTTCGCGACCAGCGCGTCCGACACCTCGAAATTGGCGTAGACGTGCTGGACGTCGTCGTGCTCGTTCAGCAGATCCATCAGCTTGAGCAGCTTCTCGCCGGTCTCGTCGTCGACCGCGACCGTGTTCTGCGGCTTCCAGATCAGCGCGGCCTTGCGCGGCTCGCCGAACTTGGCTTCCAGCGCCTTGGCGACGTCGCGATAGCCTTCGGTCGAAGCGTAGATCTCGTGACCGGCTTCGCCGGAGACGACGTCGTCGGCGCCGGCCTCGATCGCGGCATCGAGCACGGCATCGTCATCGGCGACGCTGCGGTCGTATTCGATGATTCCGGTGCGATCGAACATGAAGGACACCGAGCCGGTTTCGCCGAGATTGCCGCCCGATTTGGTGAAGAAGGAGCGGATGTCGGAGGCGGCGCGGTTGCGGTTGTCGGTCAGCGCCTCGACGATGACGGCGACGCCGCCGGGGCCATAGCCCTCGTAGCGGATCTCGTCATAGTTCTCGCCCTCATTGCCGAGCGCTTTCTTGACGGCGCGCTCGATATTGTCCTTCGGCATGTTCTCCTGACGCGCCGCGATGATGGCCGCGCGCAGGCGCGGGTTCATGTTGGGGTCGGGCGTGCCGAGCTTGGCAGCGACGGTGATTTCCCGCGCCAGCTTGCCGAACAGCTTCGACTTCTGGGCATCCTGCCGCCCCTTGCGGTGCATGATGTTCTTGAATTGGGAATGTCCGGCCATGCGTGGTCTCTCGGGGGTCTCTTGGAATCGTACGCCAATGAGGGTGGGAAACGCGGCCTTATAGGCCGCCAACCCACCGGAATGAAAGGGTCTCGGATACTTTAAGGTAACACCGTACAGGCCCCTGCCTAGAGGTGAGGCATCGTTAACCCTGACTTCATTCCAGCCTGCGAAAATAACCCCCGCCCGTCCCCCGACAAGAGAGACCTGATGGCATTCGGACTATTTCGGAAGCGTCTGCCGGATATGGCCGCGCCCGTGGCAGCCGCAGAGGCCGCGCCGCCGGTGGCCCAGTCCGAGCCCGCCCCGGCCGAGGGTGATTCGGCGCGGGAGATCCTGGAATTGCTGGAACTCGAGCTTGGCGCGATGATCCGCCAGCTCGAGCGCGCCGCCAATTCGGTGGCGGGCGGCGCCGAAGCGACCGCATCGACGCTTGCCGCCATTCGCGACCGCACCGACGCCCTGACCGGCCGGACCAATGCCGCGCAATCGACCGCCTCCACCTTCGCTCATGCCGCCGACAAGTTCACCCAGTCGTCGCTGGGGATCGGAGCGCAGGTTCGCGAGGCCGGCAAGCTCGCCGACGAGGCCAGCGCTGCGGCGCAGGAAGCCCGCGCCAATGTCGATCGCCTGCGCGAATCCTCCGCCGCCATCGGCAATGTCGTCAACCTGATCGCACAGATCGCGCGGCAGACGACGCTGCTCGCGCTCAACTCGACGATCGAGGCCGCACGCGCAGGCGCTGCGGGAAAAGGCTTCGCGGTCGTCGCCACCGAGGTCAAGGCCCTCGCGGTGCAGACGCAAGGGGCGACGGAAGAGATTACGAAGAAGATCGACGCGCTGCAGCGCGACGCCGCCGGCTCTGCCGATGCCGTGCACCGCATTTCGCAGGCGATCGAGGCGATCCGCCCGGTCTTCGAGACCGTCAACGGCGCGGTCGCCGAACAGAACGCCACCACCAGCGAAGTTTCCGGCAACGCCGCCAGCGCCTCGGAGTTCATCGTCTCGGTCGGCGAGAGCGCAGCCGAGATCGATGCCGCGACCAAGGCGGCCGAGAGCCACGGCGAGAATGTCGCCAGTGCCGGCAAAGCCGTCACCACCTTCGCACAGAAGCTGAAATCGCGCTGCGCCGTGCTGCTCCGCCAGAGCGAGCACGACGATCGCCGCAAGACCGAACGGCTGCCCTGCCATCTCAAGTTCGAGAGCGCGCGCGGCGTGATGCCGGTCTATGAAATCTCGATGGACGGTGTGCTGATCGGCGGCGCGGATGCAGGCCGGCTGGCACCGCAAGCGATCATCGAAGGTACCCTCGAAGCCGTCGGCGCCTGCCGCCTGCGCGTGGTCGAGCAATCCAAGGCCGGAGCCCGTGCGCAATTCGTCGGTCCCAATGCCGAGCTCAGCGAAAAGATCGAGGACAGGCTCTGGTCGATCCACGAAGAGAACACGGAGTTCGTCACCCGCGCCATGGAAGCGGGCAACGCGCTGACCCAGATCTTCGAGCAGGCCGTTGCCCGCGGCGAAGTTGGGATCGACGACCTGTTCGACACCGACTACGCCGAAATCGCCGGGACCAATCCGCAGCAATACCGCACGAAATATCTCGACTGGGCCGACCGCGCGCTGCCGCCATTCCAGGAGGTCTTTCTGGCCAAGGACCAGCGCTTGGCGTTCTGCGCCATGGTCGACCGCAACGGCTTCCTGCCGGTGCACAACAAGATCTATTCGCACCCGCAGCGGCCGGGCGACGTGGCCTGGAATACAGCCAATAGTCGCAACCGCAGGATATTCAACGATCCGGCGGGGTTGGCGGCCGCACGCAACCTGCGCTCGTACCTGGTGCAGAGCTATGCGCGCGACATGGGCAATGGGAATACGGTGATGATGCGCGAGATCGACGTTCCGATCCGCGTGCAGGGCCGGCACTGGGGTGGATTCCGCACGGCTTACAAGCTCTAGAGCCTGGTCCGAAAAAATGTCCCGCAGTTTTTCGAGCGGAATAGAGAAATAAGGCGCGAATTGCGCCTGAGTGCACGCTCAGGCAAGACGCCGGCCGCGAATCATCCTTTAAGCAGAATTGGAATGGGAATGCCGCCGTGAGCCGGGTTGCGGCTCTGACTGGAGGACTCATCGAACATGTCCGTCGTACAACTTGCAGTCATGGACACCGGCTCCAATCGCACGCTGGCCGAGCGGCTGATTGATCAGCTTGCCGACCGCATCGGCGGCCTCGGCGTGGAACTCGCCGATATCGCCGGCAACGTTCAGGAAGTCGCCAACCGCGTCGCAAACCAGTCGGAACGGTTCCACCATCTCCAGGAGACGGCCGAGACGATGGTCTCGGCCAACCACGATATCGCCAATGCATCGCAGGCGGTGCAGACCACGACCTCCGCTGCGGTCGGCGAGATCGCGCAATCGCGCAGCGCCGTCGACACCGCGGTCAGCCACATCTCCGAGCTCGTCGCAGCGGTGGAGCGCATCGAGGCACGCCTCAGTGCCGTCGGCTCGGCGCTGGCGCAGGTCGCGAAAGTCTCTGGCTCGATCGAGGCGATCGCGAAGCAGACCAATCTGCTGGCGCTGAACGCAACCATCGAAGCCGCCCGCGCCGGCAATGCCGGCCGCGGGTTCGCGGTGGTGGCAAGCGAGGTGAAGAACCTCGCGGAAGCCACCCGCCAGGCCACGCACCAGATCTCCGACACCGTGCGCGATCTCGACGGCCAGATCGAAGGCCTGATCGGCGAGAGCAGCGACGCCTCGCAGCGCGCCAAGACCGCAGGCGAAGGCGCCCAGCAGATCTCCGGCATCATCTCGCGGGTTCAGCAGGGCTTCGCCTCCGTGGAGGCGGAGATCGGCAGCGTCACGCGCGCGGCGACCTCCAATCTCGGACATTGCGACACCGTCATCAGCGAGCTGAACGAGCTCGCCAAGGGCGTCGACCTCTCCTCGCGCGACCTCAAGAACGCCGATCAGCGCGTGACAAAGCTGCTCGACACCTCCGAAGGCCTGATAGCGATGATCGCCGACAGCGGCGTGGAGACATCGGACGCTCCGCTGATCCGAATCGTCGTCGAGACCGCGAAGCGGATCTCGACCGAGTTCGAGGCCGCGATCGATCGCGGCGACATCACGCTCGACCAGCTCATGGACGAGACGTATCGCGAAATTCCCGGCACCGATCCAAAGCAGTACCTCACCAACTACGTCGACTTCACCGACCGCGTGCTGCCCGCGATCCAGGATCCGATCCAGAAATCCGATCCCCGCATCGTGTTCTGCGTCGCCTGGGCCAAGGGCGGCTATCTGCCGACCCACAACCCCAACTATCGCCTGCCGCAGGGCAAGGACCCGGTCTGGAACAACGCCAATTGCCGCAACCGCCGCCTGTTCAACGATCGCGCGGTGCAGAAGGTCGCAGCGAACACCAAGCCGTTCCTGCTCCAGACCTACCGCCGCGACATGGGCGGCGGGCAGTTCGTGCTGATGAAGGACCTGTCCTCGCCGATCGTGATCCGCGGCAAGCGTTGGGGCGCCTTCCGGATGGGTTTCCGGCAGAGCTGACGGCCGGCGCGACGGCGTTCCCAAAACAAAAAACTCGAAAACAACCCCATGCACAGTAGCCGGGGCGTGCGAAATCAATGGCTTATGCCGGCAGGCCGCGGCAGGCTTTGACTCGAATGCCACTACTTCGAAATTGTCATCCCTCTCTTCCCTTCTCCCTTCTTGTGGGAGAAGGTGGCGCGAAGCGCCGGATGAGGGGTCTCTCTCCGCGGGCAGAGCTACTCGAGAATGAGAGAGGGTTATCCGCGGATAGAAACCCCTCACCCCAGCGTGTTCGCGTCTACTGACGCCTCCGCCCTCTCCCACAGAGGGCACAACGATTTCGGCCGTACTCTCAGCCACGACTTTCCCAATCGCACGTATTTCGTCATCGCATGATTTTGCGCATCCGCACGACAATCTGCGGTGATCGACGACGCGCGCGTCGAAAAAGCATCAAAACATGACGATTATCATATCAATCAGCCCAAAACGCTCGCAGCGAGCGCCGCACAAATTCGTGAACGTCATGGGCTGACGCGTCAGCAGCGCAAATATGCATTGCCGGAGATTGCGACGCTTCATCGTTTCGTATCGGTATGATTATTGTCGCGCGCGAATTCGCTGACTAGATCGCCGCAAGCGATCGAGCGAGCAAGGGGATGCATATGGCAACTGTTCTCACCATCAACGGCGAAACGAAATCCTTCGACGCGCCACCGGAAATGCCGCTGCTGTGGGTGCTGCGCGACATCCTCGGAATGACCGGCACCAAGTTCGGTTGCGGCATCGCGCAATGCGGCGCCTGCACGGTGCATGTCGACGGCAAGGCGGTGCGCTCCTGCGTCCTGCCGGTCAGCGCGATTGAGAACCGCGCCATCACCACGATCGAACATGTCGGCAGCACGCCTGCGGGCGCGAAAGTGCAGAAGGCCTGGCTCGACCTCGAAGTGATCCAGTGCGGCTATTGCCAGTCCGGCCAGATCATGTCGGCCGCCGCATTGCTGACCGCTACGCCCAGGCCTGACGATTCCGACATCGACGCCGCGATGGCCGGCAACATCTGCCGCTGCGGCACCTATGTCCGCATCCGCGAGGCCATCAAGCAGGCCGCCAACGGCCGTCAGTCCTGAGGTCCACCATGAATGCACATAACAGCGTCTCCCGCCGCGCGCTGCTGACCGGCGGTCTCGCCACCGGTTTCCTGCTCGCCTTCCATCTGCCGCTGCGCGCGGCCGTCAACGAACCCGTGCAGCCGCGCGATGCAACCGAGGGCAAGTTCGCGCCCAACGCCTTCATCCGCATCGACGAGACCGGCCGCACCGTGCTGATGATGCCGCAGGTCGAGATGGGCCAGGGCACCTATACCTCGATCTCCGCCGTGCTCGCCGAAGAGTTGGATGCCGACTGGGGCAAGGTCGAGGTGCAGCACGCGCCGCCGAACGACAAGCTCTACGGGAATCCGACCTTCGGCTTGCAGGTCACGGGCAACTCCAACTCGATCCGCGCCTGGTGGACGCCGCTGCGCAAGGCCGGCGCCACCGCGCGCGCGATGCTGGTACAGGCCGCAGCCGCCCAATGGGGCGTCGAGCCCGCGAGCTGCACGGCGTCGAAGGGCGAAGTCGCGCATGAAGCGAGCGGCCGCAAGCTCGCTTACGGCGCGCTGGCGCTCGCTGCCCAGGGACAGACCCCGCCGAAGGATGTCGCGCTGAAGGACCCCAAGGACTTCGTCATCATCGGCCAGCCGCTGAAGCGGCTCGACACGCCCGACAAGGTCAACGGCAAGGCCGTCTACGGCATCGACGCGATCCTCCCCGGCATGAAGTTCGCGACGGTCGCCGCCTGCCCCGTGTTCGGCGGCAAGGTCGGCAAGATCGACGACAGCGCCGCGGTAAAGCTCCCCGGCGTGCGCAAGGTCGTGGTGCTCGACGACATGGTCGCCGTGATCGGCGATCACATGTGGGCGGCCAAGAAGGGCCTCGAAGCGCTCAAGATCGAGTGGAACGAGGGACCCAACGCTGCGATCACCACGAAGGATGTCTGGGACGATCTGCGCAAGGCTAGCCAGAAGGACGGCGCGGTCGCCAAATCCGACGGCGACATCGCCAAGGCGCTGGCGAGCGGCGACAAGTTCGAGGCGGCCTACGAGCTGCCGTTCCTGGCGCATGCATCGATGGAGCCCATCAACGCCACCGTGCACGTGAAGCCCGACTCCTGCGAGATCTGGACCGGCACGCAGATCATGACGCGCGTGCAGTCGGAGGCGGCGAAAGCCGCTGGGCTTGCGGTCGACAAGGTCATCGTCAACAATCATCTGCTCGGCGGCGGTTTCGGCCGCAAGCTCGAGCCCGACATGGTGATCGCGGCGGTGAAGATCGCAAAACAGGTCGACTACCCCGTGAAGGTGGTGTGGACCCGCGAGGAGGACATCCAGCACGATGTCTACCGTCCGGTCTATCGCGACCAGATCACGGCGTCGCTGGTCGACGGCAAGGTGGCGGGGTGGAAGTACAAGGTCGCCGGCTCCGCGGTGCTGGCGCGCTGGCTGCCGCCGGCGTTCCAGAAGGGCATCGACATCGACGCGATCGACGCCGCGGTCGATGCCCCCTACGACTTCGCCAATTTCCACGTTGAATATGTCCGCGCCGAGCCGCTGTCGGTGCCGACAGGCTTCTGGCGCGGCGTCGGCCCCAACAACAACGTGTTCGCGGTCGAATGCGCGATGGACGAGCTCGCGCGCAAGGCGGGCAAGGACCCGATCGAGTTCCGAAAGTCCATGCTGACCAAGAACCCGCGCATGCTCGCGGTGCTCAACCAGGTCGCGGAGAAATCCGATTGGGGCCAGCCGTTGCCCGCTCGTGTCGGCCGCGGCGTCTGCGTGCAGCCGTCATTCGCGAGCTTCATCGCGACCGTGGTGGAGGCCGAGATCGACGATATCGGCGAGATCACGCTCCGCCGCATCACCTCGGTGGTCGACACCGGCATCGCGGTCAACCCCGACACGGTGAGGGCGCAGATCGAGGGCGGGCTGATTTTCGGCCTCACCGCCGCGCTCTATGGCGAGATCACCATCGAGAAGGGCCGCGTGCAGCAATCGAACTTCCACGACTACCGCATGATGCGCATCAACGAGACGCCGAAGATCGAAGTGATCGTCGTCAAGAGCGGCGAAGCGCCCGGCGGCATCGGCGAGGCTGGCGTCAACGCCGGACCGCCGGCGCTGCGCAACGCGATTCTTGCCGCAACCGGCGTGGCGCTGCGGCGCCTGCCCATTGACCGAAAACTGCTGGCTGCGGGGAAGAAGGCATGAGCGGCAAGATGCGTATTCTCACAAGCGTCGCTGCGATCGCCATCGTCGCAGCAGGGCTCGGCGTCTGGATCATCCGCGGGCCCGGCCCGCTCGATTTCGCCGGCGGCACGAAGGTGGCGCTGGCGGATTACCGCGCCGGCAAGCCGACCGGCGTGCCGGCCAAGCTGGAGAAAGCGAGCCTGGTCGAGCGCGGCGAATATCTCGCCAAGGCGGCCGACTGCATGGTCTGCCACACCAAGCCGAGCGAGAAGGACTATTCCGGCGGGCTCGGCTTCAAGCTGCCGTTCGGCACGCTCTATTCCACCAATATCACGCCGGACAAGGACACCGGCATCGGCAATTACAGCGACCAGGATTTTCTGAATGCGGTCCAGCACGGCCAGCGTCGCGACGGCGCCCGGCTCTATCCGGCGATGCCGTACACGTCCTACACCTACATGACGGACGAGGACGTGCTGGCGGTGAAGGCCTATCTGTTCAGCCTGCCGGCGGTGCGCGCGAAGGCGCCGGAGAATACGCTGTCGTTCCCGTTCAACCAGCGCTGGGCGATGATTGTCTGGTCGGCCGTGTTCAATCCGGACACACGCTTTGCGCCTGATACGTCGAAGAGCCCAGAATGGAACAGAGGCGCGTATCTTGTCGAAGCGCTGGCGCATTGCGGCGAATGCCACACCCCGCGCAATCTCGGTTTTGCGCTGGATAACCGCAGGAAGTTCGCCGGCGCGATCACGGCGGGCTGGCGCGCCTTCAACATCTCCTCCGACAAGGCGACCGGGCTCGGCAATTGGAGCGACCAGGATCTGATCTCCTATCTGTCGCTGGGCCACGCACCGGGCCACGGCTCGGCCTCGGGGCCGATGGGTGAAGCGGTCGACCACAGCTTCAGCCAGTTCGCGCCCGAAGACATCCGCGCCATCGTTGCGTACTTGCGCAGCGTGCCGCCGGTGCCCTCGCCTGACCTGCCCGCCACCACGGCACCCGTCGCCCCCGCCTCGCACAAGGACGGCGTCACGGCGGACGCGCGCGGCAAGAAGGTGTTCGCCAGCGCCTGTGCCAGCTGTCACGGCTGGAGCGGCGAGAGCCCGGTGTCGCCGATGGCAACGCTGACCGGCACCTGGGCCGTCAACGACCCCGCCGCCACCAACGTCGCGCAGATCGTGCTCTCAGGCACGAAGCGCCACACGCCTGACGGTGCGCTGTCGATGCCGGCGTTCGGAAATGCGTATACCGACGACGAGATCGCGGCGGTGGCGAACTACGTCACGGCGCGGTTCGGGACGAAAGGCTCGAAGCTGACGGCGAAGGATGTTGCTGAGTTAAGGGGGCAGACGGCGGAGTAGCGCACTGCTCTTTACCCTCCCCTGGAGGGGGAGGGTCGGCTCACATTGAGCGTAGCGAAATGTGAGACGGGGTGGGGTGACGGTCTCTCCACCTCGAACACTGCGCGCGGGGAGAGATCACCCCACCCCGCTCGCGCTTCGCGCGATCGACCCACGGGCGAGCTTCGCTCGTCCCGGACCCCTCCAGGGGAGGGTGGCAGCGGCGTTCTCCGCAAGAATTAGCTCAACCAAAACCGCGGCGTCGCCGGCTCCAGCCTTCCGCCGACGCGCACCGGCGCAATCTTGAGCGCGAGGCCCGTTGCATCATCCGTTTCCACGGCGACGCCGCTCAGCGTCGCTGCGCCCGCCGCCGGCTCGAAACGTCCCGACGGAATCCCCGACGTGAACCTGCGCAGTGGCTCTTCCTTCTGCATGCCGATGATGGAGTCGTAATCGCCGGTCATGCCGGCGTCGGTCATGTAGGCGGTGCCGCCCGTGAGGATCTGATGGTCGGCGGTCGGCACATGGGTGTGCGTGCCGACGACGAGGCTGGCGCGGCCGTCGCAGAAGAAGCCGATGCCCTGCTTCTCGCTGCTCGCCTCGCAATGGAAGTCGACGACGACGGCATCGGCGGCAACGCCGAGCGGACAGGCGCCAAGCTCGCGCTCCAGCGCGGCGAAGGGATCGTCGAACGGGGTCATGAAGACGCGGCCCAAAGCGTTGACGACCAGCGCATGCTTGCCATTCTTGGTCTCGACCAGGGCTGCGCCGCGGCCGGGCGTGCCACGCGGATAGTTCGCGGGACGCACCAGGCGCTCGGCGCGCTCGATGAACACCAGGGCTTCACGCTGGTCCCAGGAATGGTTGCCGAGCGTCACCGCGTCGGCGCCGGCGTCGAGAAACTCCTGGTAGATCGCTTCCGTGATGCCGAAGCCGCCGGCGGAATTCTCGCCGTTGACGACGACGAAATCGAGTGACCAGTCCTTGACCATGCCGGGCAGATAGTCGGCGATTGCCGTGCGTCCTGCACGGCCGACAACGTCACCCACGAAGAGAATGCGCAACTTCAGAACTCCGGAAATCGAACACGTCCGATTCCGTTAGCACATAATCCAGCGCGACGTCGTGGGATAGTGCCGGAACCGCCTTGATCTCCTGCGCCGCAAAAGCGAGCCCGATGCCGACGATGTTCTTGGCCTTGCGCAAATGCGCGAAGGTGAAGTCGTAATGCCCCGCGCCATAGCCGATGCGATGGCCAAGACGATCGAACGCCGCCAGCGGCGTCAGCATGATATCCGGGATGACTTCGCTTGCGGCCGGCGACGGCTCGGGAATGCCGAGCGGGCCGAGCATCAGGCGATCGTTTGGGTGGAAGATGCGGAAGATCAGCGACTGGCCGCGCGCGGTGACGCAAGGCAGCGCCAGCTTTGCGCCCTCTTCGGCGAGCTTCTGCAGCAGCGGCATCGGATCGATTTCGCTGCGGATCGGCGAATAGCCGGAGACGATGCTGCCGGGCAGAAGCTGGAACGGCAGTCCGCGCTTGGCGAGCTTTGCGGCGGCGGTGCTTCGCTTCTTCTCGCTGAGCGCGTCGCGTGCCGCGAGGGCCTTGGCACGGAGTTCGGCTTTCGAATTGGGCATGCGCGCTTGCTCCGAATGCGGAGCCTTGCTCCGCTGTCATCACCCGCGAAGGCGGGTGATCCAGTATCCCAGAGACGCCAGTGATCAGACATCGACGCCGCGGCGTACTGGATGCCCCGTCCCCCGTGCGCAATTGCGCACTAGGCGGGGCATGACACTGCCGGTTTGTCGTAGACGGCCATTCGACAAGAACGCATTGCAAGCAGTAGTGCGAAGCCGCGTACGCCGTTGAAGCACTCGATCCCGGAGTTCCCTACGAAAGTAGGTGGGCACCATATGTCCGGGCCCACGGGCCCGGCCAGGGACAGTTCCCTAAAGGATCGATAAGGCCCCGGGGATATATGGCTCCTGACGCGCGTCGCAGCCTCGCCCGCGCAATGTAACAACGATACTGACGAATCGCCAGCCCGGCGTGAAGTTGCGGCTCACCTCTCCCGCTTGCGGGAGAGGTTGGCGCAAAGCGCCGGGTGAGGGCTCTCTCCTCTGGGGGAGTCTCACTGTGGAAATACCCTCTCCCCAACCCTCCCCCGCAAGCGAGGGAGGGAGCGCACCACCCGCGTGGCAGCAGCCCCTACCCGATCGCAATCCCGTTGCCGACGGTCCGGTTCAGGACCTGGGTCGACTTCTCGATGCGTTCGGCTGCCGCGTTCAGGGCATTCACCACCGCGGTCTGCGTCATCCGGGCGCGCTCGACGGCGGCGTTGCGGAAGTCCCTGAGCTCGGTCAGCTCCTGCTCCATGGTGCGGACGCGGTTGCCGGCATCGACCAGCTCATCGCAAACGGTCAGCGCCGCCATCACGGTGAGGCGCGCATCGCCGATCTCGCCGAATTTTCCGCGTAGCGACTGGATCCGCGTCTCCAGGCTCTCGGCGAGCTTGAGCAGTCGCACTTCCTGGCCCTCCTCGCAGGCCATGCGGTATTGCCGGCCATTGATGGTGACGTTGATGTGGCTCATCCGTCCTCTCCGGTATCGAGCACCGAGCGTATCGTGACGATCGCGGAATCCAGCCGGTCAGAAATCTCGCGATTGGTGCGCTCGAGCTTGCGCGCCTTCACCAGCGCGCCGTCGAGCTCGTCGGCGAGCCGCGAGCGATCCGCGCCCAGTGCCTGGATTCGTGCCGCAAGCTCGTTCTCGTCGCGATCAGCGTCGCGCCGCCGCTCAACCGCGCTTTCGAGCGCGTCGAGCGCCGACATCAGCCTGCGGGTCGCGATCTCGATCTCGACCGCGGAGGACTCCGTCATGGCGGCACTGTTGGACACGCGATCGTTCATGTAGTCAGCGGCGGAACCTGTGGCCTTTGCCCAGTGGCCTTTTCCTGGGGCGTGCCGTCCGGCAAAAGACTCGGTTCGGCAAGCGGTTAGAAGCAGAAATTTACGTGGCAAGCTAGCCAAGCGCAACGCCGCCGCGAAACTATGCACTGCTAGATCAGGAGTGGATCGTCCCGACCCGTGGGTTCCTGCCTGCGCGATCACCTCCGAACGGAGCCTCCACTTTCGAAGCTGCCGCAGGCAACTTTTACGGCCGAATCGGCGTTTGATTGCCTTGGACTCCCGGAACCGAGGTGCTATCCCAGCCCCGACCTTCAGTGGCCGCCAGGCTCCTCCCGCGCGGGCGTACACCGCCTCCAAGCGCCTCATTTCAGACGGATTTCAGACATGACGCAGGTCGATCACACCCGTATGGCCAACGCGATCCGCGGCCTTTCGATGGACGCCGTCGAGAAGGCGAAATCGGGTCATCCCGGCCTGCCGATGGGTGCCGCCGACATCGCCACGGTGCTGTTCACGCAGTTCCTGAAATTCGACGCCGCCGCGCCCGCCTGGCCCGACCGCGACCGTTTCGTGCTCTCGGCCGGCCACGGCTCGATGCTGCTCTATTCGCTGCTGTATTTGACCGGCAATTCCGAGATGACGCTGGATCAGATCAAGCAGTTCCGCCAAGTCGACTCGCTCACCCCGGGACACCCCGAGAATTTCCGCACCAACGGCATCGAGACCACGACCGGCCCGCTCGGCCAGGGCATCTCGACCGCGGTCGGCATGGCGCTCGCCGAGAAGATGCTCGCGGCCGAGTTCGGCAAGAAGATCGTCGATCACCACACCTATGTGCTCGCCTCCGACGGCGACCTGATGGAAGGCGTGTCGCAGGAAGCGATCGCGATGGCCGGGCACTGGAAGCTCAACAAGATGATCGTGCTCTATGACGACAACGGCATCTCGATCGACGGCCCGACCTCGATCTCCGATTCCGTCGACCAGGTGAAGCGTTTCAAGTCGGCGGGCTGGGCCGCCGAGAGAATCGACGGCCACGATCAGGCGGCGATTGCCGATGCCATCACGCGCGCGAAGAAATCCGGCAAGCCGACGCTGATCGCCTGCCGCACCACCATCGGTTTCGGCGCGCCACACAAGCAGGGCACCTCGAAGGTGCATGGCGAGGCGTTAGGGGCCGAGGAGCTCAAGGCCGCCAAGGAAAATCTCGGCATCTCGCTCGAGCCGTTCGCGGTCGCCGACGACGCGCTGAAGGCGTGGCGTGCAGCCGGCAGCCGCGGCGCTGCGGCGCGCCAGGAATGGGAGGGCCGGCTCGGCGAACTCGGCAGCCGCAAGCGCGCCGAGTTCGAGCGCCGCCTGCGCCATGAACGTCCGGCCTCGCTCGCAAAGGCCGTGCGCGCGTACAAGAAGGAATTGCTGGAAAAGCCGATGATCGCGGCCACCCGCAAATCCTCGGAAGCCGTGATCGAAGTCATCGCCGGCGCCATGCCGATGGAATTCCTCGCAGGCTCGGCCGACCTCACCGGCTCCAACAACAACAAGGCGAAATCGGCGACGGCGTTCTCGGCCAAGACGCCGAAGGGCCGCTTCATCCATTACGGCATCCGCGAGCACGGCATGGCCGCGGCGATGAACGGCATTTTCCTGCATGGCGGCTTCGCGCCGAACGGCGCGACCTTCCTGGTGTTCACCGACTATGCCCGTCCCGCGATGCGCCTTGCCGCGCTGATGGGCTCCGGCGTCGTCTACGTGATGACGCACGATTCCATCGGCCTCGGCGAAGACGGCCCGACCCATCAGCCGGTCGAGCATCTCGCCGCGCTTCGCGCCATTCCGAACATGCGCGTGTTCCGCCCGTGCGATTCCATGGAGGTCGCCGAGTGCTGGGAGCTCGCGCTCAACCGCATCGACGGCCCGACCGTGCTGGCGCTGACGCGCCAGAACCTGCCGCAGCTGCGCACCACCGCACCGAACGACAACCCTTGCGCACAGGGCGCCTACGAGCTGGTCGCAGCCCAGGGCGAAGCCAAGGCGACGCTGTTCGCCTCCGGCTCCGAGGTCGAGATCGCGGTCGCCGCCCAGAAGCAGCTCGCGGAACGCGGCATCGCGTCGCGCGTTGTCTCCGTTCCCTCGCTCGAGCTGTTGTTAGCGCAACCAGAGGCCAAGCGCGCCGCGATCATCGGCAACGCACCGGTCAAGGTCGCGATCGAGGCCGCCGTGCGCTGGGGTTGGGATGCCGTGATCGGCCAGGATGGCGAATTTATCGGCATGCATTCGTTCGGCGAAAGCGGCCCTGCAAAGGAGCTTTACAAGCATTTCGGCATTACCGCCGAGGCTGCGGTTAACGCTGTGCTGAAGCGCGTTACCTGAGAGTTGAGCTTGCCGCAAAAAAGGACTACGTAATCTCTCATATGATCAAGCACCGCCCGGCCGAACCGGGCGCCCGCCCCTAAAAAACCCTCGCAGGCGCGCATAGCGCGTTGTGCGGGATGACAACGGTCATTGAAGGAGACGAAACATGGCAGTCCGCGTCGGAATTAACGGTTTTGGCCGCATCGGCCGCAACATCCTGCGGGCTATCGCCGAGTCCGGCCGCAAGGACATCGAGGTTGTCGGCATCAATGACCTCGGTCCGGTCGAGACCAACGCCCATCTGCTCCGCTTCGACAGCGTCCATGGCCGTTTTCCCGGCACCGTGACCGTCGACGGCGATACGATCAATCTCGGTGGCGGCAAGATCAAGGTGACCGCCGAGCGCGATCCCTCGAAGCTGCCGTGGAAGGATCTCGGCGTCGACATCGCGATGGAATGCACCGGCATCTTCACCTCGAAGGACAAGGCGTCCGCGCATCTGACCGCCGGCGCCAAGCGCGTGCTGGTCTCCGCGCCCGCCGACGGCGCCGACGCCACCATCGTCTACGGCGTCAACCATGAGACGTTGACCAAGGAGCACCTGGTCATCTCCAACGGCTCCTGCACCACCAACTGCCTGGCGCCGGTTGCCAAGGTGCTGAACGATCTCGTCGGCATCGAGACCGGCTTCATGACGACCATCCACGCCTATACCGGCGACCAGCCGACGCTCGATACGATGCACAAGGATCTTTATCGCGGCCGTGCGGCTGCGATGTCGATGATCCCGACCTCGACCGGTGCTGCGAAGGCGATCGGCCTCGTGCTGCCGGAGCTCAAGGGCAAGCTCGACGGCGTCGCGATCCGCGTGCCGACCCCGAACGTCTCGGTCGTCGACCTCAAGATCATCGCCAAGCGCGCCACCGACGCCAAGGAAATCAACGCGGCGATGAAGCGCGCCAGCGAGCAGCAGCTCAAGGGCATCCTCGGCTACACCACCGCGCCGAACGTCTCAATCGACTTCAACCACGACCCGCACTCCTCGACCTTCCACGAGGACCAGACCAAGGTGCAGAACGGCACGCTGGTGCGCGTGATGTCCTGGTACGACAACGAGTGGGGCTTCTCGAACCGCATGGCGGACACCGCCGTCGCGATCGCGAAGGTGATCTAACCAAGGTCTCGTGTCCCGGGCGCGGTGCAGCGCCTCAGCGCTGCTCCGCAGAACCGGGACCCATTCAACCGCGGGACTCGCTGTCATGTGGGTCCCGGTTCTGCAGCGCATCGCTCCGCGCTGCGCAGCACCCGGGACAAGAGAGATGACGAACAAATTCCGCACCCTCGACGACGTCGACGTGAAGGGCAAACGCGTGCTGCTGCGCGTCGATCTCAACGTGCCCATGGACAATGGCCGCGTCAGCGACACGACCCGGCTCGAGCGCGTCGCGCCGACCATCACCGAAATCTCGGACAAGGGCGGCAAGGTCATCCTGCTCGCCCATTTCGGCCGGCCGAAGGGGCGCGATGCCAAGGACTCGCTCAAGCCCGTCGCTGAAGCGCTTTCGAAGGTGGTGAAGAAGCCGGTCGCTTTCGCCGACGACTGCATCGGGGAGCCCGCGGCCACGGCCGTAGCCAGCCTGAACGACGGCGACATCCTGTGTCTGGAAAATACCCGCTTCCACAAGGAAGAGGAAAAGAACGATCCGGCCTTCGTCGCGGAATTGGCAAAGCTCGGCGACATCTGGATCAATGACGCGTTCTCGGCGGCGCACCGCGCCCACGCCACGACCGAAGGCCTCGGCCACAAGCTGCCGGCCTATGCCGGCCGCACCATGCAGGCCGAGCTAGATGCGCTGGAGAAGGCGCTGGGCTCGCCGACCAAGCCTGTCATCGCGATCATCGGAGGCGCAAAAGTCTCGACCAAGATCGACCTGCTCGAAAACCTCGTCAGCAAGGTCGATGCGCTCGTGATCGGCGGCGGCATGGCCAACACCTTCCTGCACGCCCAGGGCGTCGGCGTCGGCAAGTCGCTGGCCGAGAAGGATCTCGCGCCGACCGCGCTGCGTATCATGGAGAAGGCGGAAGCGGCCAACTGCGCCATCATCCTCCCCGTCGACGCCACCGTTGCCTATCATTTCGCCGCCAACGCGCCGTCGCACGCCTACGGACTCGATGCGATCCCGGCCGACGGCATGATCCTCGATGTCGGCCCGCAATCGATCGCCCGCGTCCACGCCGCGATCGACGATGCGGCGACCTTGGTCTGGAACGGACCGCTCGGCGCCTTCGAGATGCAGCCGTTCGACCGCGGCACGGTCGCGGCCGCCCGGCACGCCGCCGAGCGCACCAAGGCCAAGAAGCTGATCTCGATCGCAGGCGGCGGCGACACCGTCGCGGCGCTCAACCAGGCCCATGTGGCCGGTGACTTCACCTATGTCTCGACCGCCGGTGGCGCGTTCCTCGAATGGATGGAAGGCAAGCCCCTGCCCGGCGTCGAGGTTTTGCGCGTCAAGTAAGCCAGATCGGCGAGTAATCAGCGGCCCCGCAAGGCCCCAACGGGAGAAAAAGACAGATGGCTCGGATCACGTTACGTCAATTGCTCGACCACGCGGCGGAGAACGATTACGGCGTACCGGCCTTCAACATCAACAATATGGAGCAGGCGCTGGCGATCATGGACGCGGCCAACCAGGTCGACGCGCCCGTCATCATCCAGGCCTCGCGCGGTGCGCGCTCCTACGCCAACGACGTCATGCTCAAGCACATGATGGACGCGGTCACCGAGATCTATCCGCACATTCCGGTCTGCGTGCATCTCGACCACGGCAACGAGCCGGCGACCTGCATGACCGCGATCCAGGCCGGCTTCACCTCGGTGATGATGGACGGCTCGCTCAAGGCCGACGGCAAGACCCCCGGCGACTGGGGCTACAATGTCGGCGTCACCAAGACCGTGACCGACATGGCCCATCTCGGCGGCATCTCGGTGGAAGGCGAGCTTGGGGTGCTCGGCTCGCTCGAAACCGGCATGGGCGACAAGGAAGACGGCCACGGCGCCGAAGGCAAGCTCAGCCACGACCAGCTCCTGACCAATCCGGACGAGGCCGTGAAGTTCGTCCAGGAGACCAGGGTCGACGCGCTCGCGATCGCGATGGGGACCTCGCACGGCGCCTACAAATTCACCCGCAAGCCGGACGGCGACATTCTCGCCATGAACGTGATCGAGGAGATCCACCGCAAGCTGCCGAACACGCATCTGGTGATGCACGGCTCCTCCTCGGTGCCGCAGGACCTGCAGGAGATCATCAACGCCAATGGCGGCAAGATGAAGCCGACCTGGGGCGTGCCGGTGTCCGAGATCCAGCGCGGCATCAAGAACGGCGTGCGCAAGATCAACATCGACACCGACAACCGCATGGCCATGACCGGCCAGATCCGGAAAGTGCTCAAGGACAATCCGGAAGAGTTCGATCCGCGCAAGTACCTGAAGCCCGCCATGGAAGCCATGACCAAGCTGTGCAAGCAGCGGCTCCAGGAGTTCAACACCGCAGGCCAGGCCTCCAAGATCAAGAAGGTCCTGACCACCGCCGAGATGGCCAAGCGCTACGCCAAGGGCGAGCTGGACCCCCGCGTCGCGTAGCGATCGCGCGGTGGCGTAAGCCGCTCAAGCCCATTCCCGGGTCATTCCGGGACACGCCAACGGGTCCGCGCGAATGCGTGGCCCGATGACAGGCTCCGTGTGGGCCCGGAATCCATAACCACAGCCTTGGGTTATGGATTCCGGGCCTGCGCCTTTCGGCGCATCCCGAATGACAGAAATCCCCCTTTACCCTGCGACGAACGTTAACTCGGCAATTGCCCGAGAACGGTCTATTTTCACGGGCAAGGGCAGAATCGTTTTGGGAGGACCTCTCGATGAATCTGACTGAGCTCAACAGAATCGCGACCGCCATGGTCGTATCAGGCAAGGGTATCCTCGCCGCCGACGAATCCTCCGGCACCATCAAGAAGCGTTTTGACGCGATCGGCGTGGACTCGACCGAAGGCAACCGCCGCGACTATCGCGAGATGCTGTTCCGCTCGAAGGACGCCATGAGCCAGTACATCTCCGGCGTGATCCTCTATGACGAGACGATCTGGCAGGATGCCAAGGACGGCACGCCGCTGGTCAGGCTGATCGAGCAGAGCGGCGCCATTCCCGGCATCAAGGTCGACGAAGGCACGCAGGCCCTGCCGATGTGCCCGGGCGAGCTCGTGACGGTCGGGCTCGACAGGCTGGCCGAGCGACTGAAGAAATACTATGAGCGCGGCGCGCGCTTCGCAAAATGGCGCGCGGTGATCGACATCGGCAGCGGCATCCCCTCGATGACCGCGATCAGCGTCAACGCCCATGCGCTGGCCCGCTATGCCGCGCTGTGCCAGGCCGCACAGATCGTGCCGATCGTCGAGCCCGAGGTGCTGATGGACGGTGATCACGACATCGACCGCTGCTATGAGGTGACCACCCGCGTCCTCAACAAGACGTTTCAGGAATTGCGCATGCAGCGCGTCGCGCTCGAAGGCATGGTGCTCAAGCCCAACATGGCGATATCCGGCAAGAAGTCACCGAAGCAGGCCTCCGTCGAGGAGGTCGCCGAGAAGACGATACGGCTGCTCAGGGCTTGCGTGCCCGCGGCCGTGCCCGGCATCGCCTTCCTCTCCGGCGGCCAGTCGGATGAAGAGGCGACCGCGCATCTCAACGCCATGCACAAGCTCGGTCCGCTGCCCTGGGGCCTGACCTTCTCCTACGGCCGCGCCCTGCAAGCCGCGCCGCAGAAAGCCTGGTCCGGCAAGGCCGAGAACGTCGCGGCCGGACAAACCGCCTTCAGCCATCGCGCGCGAATGAACGGCCTCGCCTCAAAGGGCGAATGGCAAAGTAGCCTGGAAAAGAAGGCAGCCTAGACCTTGTCGAACAAACCGCCTCCGCCGCGCCCGGCGCCGCGCCTCTATCTCGCGACGCCCGTCGTCGATGATCCCGCTGCGCTCGTCGCCGAACTGCCGGGCCTGCTCGCCGCCGCCGACGTCGCGGCCGTGCTGCTGCGGCTGAAGGAGACCGACCAGCGCACCATGATCTCGCGCATCAAGGCGCTCGCGCCGCCGGTGCAGAAAGCGGGCGCCGCGCTGCTCGTGGAGGACCATGCCGAGCTGGTCGCGCGCGGCGGCGCCGACGGCGCGCACCTCCCCGGCATCGCCGCGCTGAAAGAGGCGCTGCCATCGCTCAAGCCCGATCGCATCGCCGGTGTTGGCGGGCTGACGACGCGGCACCATTCCATGGATGCGGGCGAGATGGGAGCGGATTACGTGATGTTCGGCGAGCCCGATGCGAAAGGCCAGCGTCCCCAGGCGCAAGCGATCGCGGAACGGCTGGACTGGTGGGCCGAGCTGTTCGAGCCGCCCTGCGTCGGCTTTGCCATGTCGCTGCAGGAAGCCCACGACTTCGCCGCCAGCGGCGCCGATTTCGTCCTGGTCGGCGAGTTCATCTGGGCCGATCCGCGCGGGCCCAAGGCCGCGCTGAGCGAGGTCGACGCTGCGATCAAGAACGCCTATGCGACGGCGACGGCCAGCCAAAATCCTGCGAGCCAGGAGCACGGCTAGCGCCCGACATGAAGCTCCCCTGCATCACCATGCTGGCCACGCTGCTGCTCACAGTGCCCGCGGCCGCGCAGCTCCAGATCACCCCGCCGGCTGCGACGCCGAGCGCGCCTGCCGAGAAGCAAAAGCCCAAGCCGCACACGATCACCAAGAAGAAGGAGGCCGCGCCGGCGCCGAAGCCGTCAGCCTCGCCCAAGCCGACCTCCTCGCCCAAGCCGGCGACCGTGATCCCCGCGCCTTCTACCGACAATTCCAATGTCGATCTGGTGTTCGGCGCCTATCAGCGCGGCCAGTATAAGACCGCGTTCGACCTCGCCACCGCCCGCGCGCAAGCCGGCGATCCCAAGGCGATGACCATGCTCGGCGAGCTCTATTCCAATGCCATGGGCATGCGGCGCGACTACGCCAAGGCAGCCGAATGGTACAAGCGCGCGGCCGATGCCGGCGACCGCGAGGCGATGTTCGCGCTCTCCATGCTGCGCATTTCGGGCCGCGGCGGCCCGATCGACAAGAGCGAGGCGGTCAAGCTGATGGCGTCCGCCGCCAAGCTCGGCGAGCCCAGGGCGGCCTATAACCTCGCTCTGCTCTATCTCGACGGCCAGACCCTGCCGCAGGACGTGAAGCGCTCCGCCGAGCTGCTACGCCAGGCCGCCGATGCAGGCCTGCCCGAGGCGCAATACGCGCTGGCGACCTTCTACAAGGAAGGCACCGGCGTGCCGAAGGACGCTGAACGCTCGGTGCGGCTGCTCCAGGCCGCCTCGCTCGCCGACAATGTCGACGCCGAGGTCGAATATGCCATCGCCATGTTCAACGGCACCGGCACCCCGAAGAACCAGCCGGCTGCCGTCGCCCTGCTCCGCAAGGCATCCCGCCAGGGCAGCGCGATCGCGCAGAACCGGCTGGCGTGGGTGCTGATCAACGGCGTGGGCACGTCCGTGGACAAGATCGAGGGCTTCAAATGGCACCTGGTGGCCAAAACCGCCGGCAAGGGCGACCCGGAGCTCGACAAGCAATTGTCCGACCTGCCGGCCGAGGACCGGGCCAAGGCGGAGGCTGCCGCCAAAAAATGGCTCGGGACCAAATGACTTGACCTGAGGGCCCTTGCAGGGCACCCAATCCCCAAACAGGCGCGATTTCCCGCCATTTCCCCCGATCAAGACCAGAGCTCATGCTGTATTCCGCCACTATCAACGTCATGGTCAAAGCCGCGCGCCGCGCTGGCCGCAGCCTCAAGCGCGATCTCGGCGAGATCGAGCATCTCCAGGTCTCGCTGAAGGGGCCGGCCAATTTCGTCTCGCTCGCCGACAAGCGCGCCGAGGAGATCCTCTACCAGGACCTCGCCAAGGCGCGGCCCGGCTACGGCTTCATCGGCGAGGAGGGCGGCACGCGCGAGGGCTCCGACAAGAGCCACACCTGGATCGTCGACCCGCTCGACGGCACCACCAACTTCCTGCACGGCATCCCGCAATTCGCGATCTCGATCGGCCTCGTGCGCGAGGGCACGATCATTGCGGGCGTGATCTACAATCCCGCCAATGACGAGCTCTACATCGCCGAGCGCGGCAAGGGCGCCTTCCTCAATGACCAGCGCCTGCGCGTCGCCGGCCGCCGCCAGCTCAACGAATGCGTGGTGGCCTGCGGCCTGCCCCATATCGGCCGGGGCGACCACGAGGAATTCCGCCGCGAGATGACCGCGATCCAGGACCGCGTCGCGGGCCTGCGCCGCTTCGGCGCCGCCTCGCTCGACCTCGCCTTCGTCGCCGCCGGCCGCCTCGACGGCTATTGGGAGCGCAATCTGCAATCCTGGGACATCGCCGCCGGTATGCTGATGGTGCGCGAAGCCGGCGGCACCGTGAGCGACATCGCGACGCCGGGCGATGCGCTGGTCACCGGGCACGTGGTGTGCGGGAATGAGTACGTGCACGGGGAGCTGGTGAAGATTTTGCGGAAGCCGGCGTAGCAGTAGACGCGCTAGCCAATCACTCCGCTGTCATCATCCGCGAAGGCGGATGATCCAGTATTCCAGAGACGCTAAAGCATGATCCGGAAAAGTGCGCAGCGGTTTTCCGAAAAGATCATGCTTAAACAACAACCTAAAGCGCGATGACGATTCATCCTCATCGCATCGCGCTTTAGTGGGATCTGGAGAAGCCGCAGCGTACTGGATGCCCCGCCCCCGTGCGCAATTGCGCACCAGGCGGGGCATGACAGTTTGCCTTATGACTTGACCGGCGCCGGCGGGCCGTACGGCTCGCCTTGCTTCGCGGCCTTCGGCTCCCTGTCCCCAGCCAGCACGCGCTGCACCGAGACGAAGAACACCGGCACCATCAAGAGCGCCAGGATCACGACCGCGATCATGCCGCCCATCACGATGCTGCCAAGCGCTTGCTGGCTGGCGCCGCCGGCGCCGTGGGCGATGGCCATCGGCAGCACGCCGCAGATGAAGGCGAGGCCCGTCATCAGGATCGGGCGGAAGCGCAGGCGGCAGGCCTCGATGGTGGCTTCCACCAGCGGCTTGCCTTCTTTCCGCAAATCCTTCGCGAATTCGATGATCAGGATCGCGTCCTTTGCCGCAAGGCCAATGATGGTGATCAGGCCGACGGTGAAATAGACATCGTTGGGCAGGCCGCGCAGCATGGCCGCGATCACCGCGCCGACGATGCCGAGCGGCACCGTGAGCAGCACCGCGAGCGGAATGGTCCAGCTCTCGTAGAGCGCGGCGAGGCACAGGAACACCACGAACACCGACAGACCGAGCAGGAACGGCGCCTGCGAGCCCGACAGCTTCTCCTGGAGCGACTGCCCGGTCCATTCGTAACCGAAGCCGCGCGGCAGCCGGCCGGCAAGGCGCTCCATCTCGGCGATCGCATCACCCGAGGTGAAGCCGGGCTTGGCCTCGCCGGAGATGCGCACCGCCGGATAATAGTTGAAGCCTGCGATCTGGGTCGGGCCTCGCGCCCATTCCACCGTGGCGAAGGACGAGAACGGCACCAGCTGGCCGCGGCTGTTCTTGACGTTGTAGTTGAGGATGTCCTCGGTCCGCATGCGGTCGCGAGCGTCGGCCTGCACCACGACGCGCTGCATGCGGCCGCGGTTCGGGAAGTCGTTGATGTAGTTCGAGCCGAGATTGGTCGAAATCGTGTTGTTGATGTCCTCGAAGGTGACGCCGAAGGCGCCGGCCTTCTCGCGGTCAATCATGAGATTGACCACCCCGGCCTCGGGCAGGCCCTCGACATAGACCTTCTGGAGCACGGAACTGGCGTTGGCTTCCGCGATCAACTGATCGGCGGCGCGCATCAAGGCTGGATAGCCTTTCTGTCCGCGGTCCTGGAGGCGGAACGAGAAGCCCGACGAATTGCCGAGATTGTCGATCGGCGGCGGCTGCAGGGCGGAGATTTTGGCATCGCGGATCGACGCCCCTAGATCGCGGTTGATGTCGTTGACGATCGCCGCGGCCGAATCCTTCGGTCCACGCTCCGACCAGTCCTTCAGCGTGATGAAGGCCTGCGCGGTGTTCATGCCCTGGCCGGAGAAGCTGAAGCCGGTGAGGAAAGTGACATCTTTCACGCCCGGCCGCTCGGCGAGATATTTCTCGACCTTCTCGATCACGGCCTCGGTGCGGGGATAGGACGAATCCGACGGCGTCTGCACGTCGGTGGTGACGAAGCCCTGGTCGTCGATCGGCAGGAAGCCGCCCGGCAGGCTGACGAAGGCCCAGGACAGGCCGACGAGCAGCGCGACATAGACCAGCATCAGCCGGCCGGTCCGCTTCAGCGAGAAGCCGACGGTGCGGGAATAGCCTTCCTTGCCGCCTTCGAGCATGCGGTTGAACCAGCCGAACACGCCCCGCTTCGCATGACCGTGGCCGGCAGCGACGGGCTTGAGCAAGGTCGCGCACAGCGCCGGCGTCAGCGAAAGCGCCAGGAACGCGGAGAAGCCGATCGCCGCGACCATGGTCACGGAGAACTGGCGGTAGATGATGCCGACCGAGCCCGGGAAGAACGCCATGGGCACGAACACCGCCATCAGCACCAGGGTGATGCCGATGATGGCGCCCGATATCTGCGACATCGCCTTGCGCGTCGCCTCCTTCGGCGGCAGCCCCTCCTCGCTCATGATGCGTTCGACGTTCTCGACCACGACGATGGCGTCGTCGACGAGGATGCCGACCGCGAGCACCATGCCGAACATCGAGAGCATGTTGATGGAATAGCCGGCGAGCAGCAGCGTGGTGCAGGCCCCCAGAAGCGCCACGGGCACCACGATGGTCGGGATGATGGTGTAGCGGATGTTCTGGAGGAACAGGAACATCACCACGAACACCAGCACCACGGCTTCGACCAGCGTCATCAGCACCTTCTTGATCGAAGCCTCGACCACGGGCGTGATGTTGTAGGGAATCTCGTAGGTGATGTTGGCCGGGAAGAAGCGCGACAGCTCCTTCATCTTCTCTTCGACCGCGCTCGCCGTCGCCAGCGCATTGCCGGTCGGCGACATCAGCACCGAGAGACCGGCGGTCGGCTTGCCGTTCAGGCGCGTGTTGAACTGGTAGCTGAGGCCGCCGACCTCGATACGAGCGACGTCGCGCAGGCGCACGGTCGAGCCGTCGGCATTGGCGCGCAGGATGATGGCGCCGAATTCATCCGGGGAAGAGAGCTGGCCCTTGACCAGCACCAGCGAGGAGGTGCGCTGGCTCGAGGTCGACGGCTCGGCGCCGATGCTGCCCGAAGCGACCTGCGCGTTCTGCGCGGCAATCGCCTTGTTGACGTCGTCGGCGGTGAGCCCGTAGCCGACGAGCTTGGCCGGATCGACCCAGACGCGAAGCGAGCGCTCGGTCGAATAGAGCGTGGCGCGGCCGACGCCGGGGATGCGGCGGACTTCGCCGAGCACGTTGCGGATCATGAAATCGCCGAGCCCGACCTCGTCGAGGCTGCCGTCGGTCGAATTCAGCGTGATGATCTGGAGCACCGCGCTCGAGGCTTCCTCGATCAGGATACCCTGCTGAATCACCGCGCGCGGCAGGCGCGCCTCGACCCGCTTGATGCGGTTCTGCACCTCGACCGAGGCCGCGCTGGTATCGGTGCCGGGCACGAAATTGGCGATGATCTCGACCTGGCCGAGCGAGTCGCTGGTCGATTCGAAATTGAGGATGCCGGAGGCGCCGTTGAGCTCCTCCTCGATCAGGCGCGTGACGCTGTTGTAGAGGTTTTCGGGCGAGGCACCGGGATAGCTGGTCGAGATCGAAATCGAGGGCGGCGCGATGATCGGATATTGCGCGATCGGCAGCAGCGGCACGGCAATCGCGCCGATCAAGCAGATGAACAGCGCGACCACCCAGGCAAAGATTGGCCTGTCGATGAAGAAACTCGCCATGGCGCGTTACCGCGTGAGCTTCTGGGCGTGCCGGTTGTCCGCGGTCGCGTCCGCCTCCGACCAGGATTGCGGCTTGACCTTGTCGCCGGCGGCGAACTTCTGGAAGCCTTCGACCACGACCTTGTCGCCGGCCTTCAGGCCCTCGGTGACGAACCAGATTCCGTCCTGCACCGAACCCGTGCGCACCGCCTGCACCGCGATGTGGTTGTCGTCCTTGACGACGAATACCTCGCTGCCGCCGCCACCATTGCGCTGGATCGCCTGCTGCGGCACCGCGATCGCGTCGCTATCGAGGCCCTGGTCGATGCGGACGCGGACATACATGCCCGGCAGCAGTTCGCGCTTAGGATTGGGGAACTCGCCGCGCAACGTCACCTGCCCGGTGTGGGCATCGACCTTGGCGTCGGAGAACAGCAGCTTGCCGTCGAGCGAATAGAGCGTGTTGTCGTCGAGCACCAGATGCACCTTGGCGGCATCGGAGGCGATGCGCTCGAGGTCGCCGGTCTCGAAGGCGCGGCGGAGTTGGTTGAGCTCGGTCACCGACTGGGTGAAGTCGGCGTAGATCGGATCGAGCTGCTGGATGGTGGCGAGATTGGTCTCGTTCTGAACGGCGAGCGCACCCTCGCTGACGAGAGCCGCACCGACGACGCCGTCGATCGGCGCGCGCACGGTGGCATAGTCGAGATTGAGCTTGGCACGCGCGAGCTCGGCCTTGCGGCCCTCGACCTCGGCATGGGCCTGGCGCTCGGCCGCGATAGCCTTTTCGTTCTCGGCTTCCGGGGCGGCGCGATCCTTGGTCAGGGTGGCGATGCGGTGCGCCTGCTGCTTGGCCTGCATCGCAGCGGCCTCGGCCTTGGCGAGCGCCGCCTCGTTGGCCAGCACCTCGACCTCGAACGGACGTGGATCGATGCGGTAGAGCGGATCGCCTGCCTTCACCTCGCTGCCCTGGCGGAACAGGCGTTCCACCACGATGCCGGAGACGCGCGGCCGCACGTCAGAGACGCGCGTCGGCGCGATGCGGCCGGGCAATTCCCGGACCACGGCGCGCGGCTGCGGCTTGACGATGACGATGCTGACGTCCGGATAGGTGGGCGGGGCGGCAGACACGGCGGAGCTGGATTCATCGCAAGCACCAAGCAGCGGCGCCAGGGCCGCGAGCAGTATTGCAACGCATGCCGATCGCGCGCGAAGTCCTGACATGAAGTTTAGTGCCCCGATATTGTTGAAACTGATCACGCTCCGCGCGCGGCCCGTTCTGGGCGATTCCGTGCGGCTGATGCCGTCAAAATAGAATGCACCTGCTGCGATGCAACGCATGCTGCGGGCGGCTCATTGTCACACAATGTATCTTGTTGAACTTATGTAGCTTTCATGGACTCACCTGATTGTGAGTCAGGTTCCATCGCCGCGTGCTGCGGCGGAACATCGCAATTACCCCGCAGCTTTCATCCGGTAGTGGCTGACGCCCCATTCGGTTCCATCGGCATAGCCGAACAGGCCCGATGTCGCGAGCAAGTACCAGCGCCAGCGCCGCATCCACAGGCAGGTCTGTTCGCCATAGACCTGGCGCAGGGACGCCTCGATCGCGTCCCGATGCGCGTCGAACTTGGCGAGCCAGTCGTTGGCGGTGCGCTGATAATGCGCGCCGCTCCAGCACCATTCCTTCTCGACCGTGAAGATGTCGTGGAATTGCCTGACGAGGTGATGGCTCGGCATCAGCCCGCCCGTGAAGACGTGCTGCGCGATCCAGTCCTCGCGATCGAGCCGGTCGAACAGCTGCGAGCCGGAGCGATGGGTGACGATCTGCATGAAGAAGCGCCCATCCGGCGCGAGCCATGACCGCAGCCGCGACATCAGCTTGCGCCAGTTCATCATCTGCTCGAACATCTCGACCGAGACGATGCGGTCGAACTGGCCGTCGGGCGCGAACACGTTCATGTCCGCCGTGACCACGCGCAGGTTCAGCAAGCCGCGCCGCCGCGCCTCCTCCTCGACATGAGCGCGCTGCGCCGGCGAGGTCGACACCGCCGTCACCCTGGCGTGCGGAAACTGCCGCGCCATCCACAGCGACAGCGAGCCCCAGCCGCAACCGAGCTCGAGGATGGTCTGGCCGTCGGCGAGGCCGGCATGCTCGACCGTCTGGCGCAACGCCTCCTCCTCCGCCTCCTGCAAGGTGGTCGCATCGGTCTTGTAGAAGCAGCAGGAATATTTGCGGCTGGGGCCGAGCATTTCGGCGAAGAACGCCGCGGGCACGTCCTCACGCCCGGCCTCCGCGTTTTCGGCGATCGGCCGCAGCATCATCCGCCCGGCGAAAGCGGCGTCGGCGGCCGCATCATGCGCGGCAAGGCGGGTTGCACTGCGGGAGCACAGGCGCTGGATCGCGGCGCGGATCACGACGTCCGGCAACGGCACGCGTTCGGCAGTCCCGATGATCGCGGAAACGACGCTCATGCGCCCCCCATGGCGAATCGCTGCAGATACCTGCTTATCAAAGCCCCGCTTTCGGTCCGGGTTCCCCGAGCTGTCCCCGAAATCGGCGCATCCGGCGCTTTTTTTGAGCCGGCGCTGTGCCATAGTGCGCGCCGCACGCAAGCTTTTGGAATGGATGATACCGGCCATGCCGTCAGGCACCTCGCCCCGCTCCCCCATGGATATCGAGTACACAAAGCTATCCTCACCCAGCGTTTTTCTGGTGCGGATGCTGGTCTTCCTGGTGCTGTGCACGCTGGTCAGCGTGGTGCTCTACAAGCAGATCATCCAGGCCTTCTTCGCCAATCCCGGCCTCAATGCCCTGATCGGCGGCGTGCTGTTCATCGGCATCATCCTGGCCTTCCGCCAGGTCATCCGGCTCTACCCTGAGGTGTCCTGGGTCAACAATTTCCGCATCGCCGATCCTGGCCTGGCGCCAGCCCGGCACCCGAAACTGCTGGCGCCGATGGCGGCAATCCTCGGCGGCGAGCGCTCCGGGCGGATGTCGATCACCCAGACCACCATGCGGCATTTGCTCGATTCGATCGCGACGCGGCTGGATGAAGCCCGCGACATCTCGCGCTACATGACCGGCCTCCTAGTCTTCCTCGGCCTGCTCGGCACCTTCTGGGGCCTGATCGAGACGGTCGGCTCGGTCGGCAAGGTGATCGACGGGCTTAAGGTGGGCGGCGATTCCGGCGCACTGTTCGACACGCTGAAGGAGGGCCTCGCAGCCCCGCTGGGAGGCATGGGCATCTCGTTCTCCAGCTCGCTGTTCGGCCTCGCCGGCTCGCTGATCCTCGGCTTCCTCGATTTGCAATCGAGCCAGGCGCAGAACCGCTTCTATACCGACCTCGAAGACTGGCTTGCCACCACCGTGCGCGAATATGGCAGCGGCGAGGTCGCGGTCGCTTCCGGCGGCGGCGGCGGCGGGGTCGCCAGCGGCGAGCTCCAGGCCGCGGTCGAACGCTTACGCTCCGTGCTCGAGGAAGGCAGCGCCAGCCGCGGCACCACGGCGGCGATGGCGAGCCTCGCCGAGGCGATCCAGGCGCTGGTCTCGCACATGCGCACCGAGCAGCAGATGATCCGCGAATGGGCCGACGGCCAGGGCGAGCAGAACCGCGAGATCCGGCGTCTGCTGGAGCGCATCGCCCGCCAGCCGGAAAAGAGCTGAGACGATCTCGTGCCCCGGACGCGACGCAGCATGAAATGATGCGTCGCTGAGCCGGGGCCCAGCGTCAGGGACAATATGGTCCCGGCTCTGCGAAGCAGCGTTACACGCTGCATCGCGTCCGGGACGAAGGTGGAGACGGACAACATGGCTCTAGCGCGCGGCCGCCGCAGCGAAGGCGCCTTCAACTACTGGCCCGGCTTCGTCGACGCGCTGTCGACGCTGGTGCTGTCGATCGTGTTCCTGCTGTCGGTGTTCCTGGTGGTGCAGTTCTTCCTGTCGCAGGAGGTCACCGGCAAGGACAAGGCGCTGGAGCAGCTCAACGCCAAGATCGCCCAGCTCAACGAGCTTCTGTCGCTGGAGAAGCTCGGCAAGCTCACGCTCGACGACCAGGTCTCGCAATTGAAGGCCGGCCTCGCCTCGGCTGAGACCGAGCGCGACCGCATCAAGGGCCTCTACGATGGCCTCGCCGCCGCCGGCAGCGACGCGCAAGGCAAGACCTCCGAGCTCGGCAAGGCGCTGGATTCGGAGAAGGCGGTCTCGGCGCGGGCGCTGGCCCAGATCGAGGTGCTGAACCAGCAGATCAGCGCGCTCCGGCGGCAATTGGCGGCGCTGGAAGAGGCGCTCGATGCCAGCGAGAAGCGCGACAAGGAATCGCAAAACCGCATTGCCGATCTCGGCTCGCGCTTGAACGTCGCGCTGGCGCAGCGCGTGCAGGAATTGTCGCGCTACCGCTCGGAATTCTTCGGCCGCCTGCGCGCCATCCTCGGCAACCGGCCCGACATCCGCATCGTCGGCGACCGCTTCGTGTTCCAGTCCGAGGTGTTCTTCGACACTGGCCAGGCGGTGCTTCTGCCCGAGGGCCGCGCCGAGCTCGACACCTTGGCAGCCGCGCTGATCGAGCTCGACAAGAAGATCCCGAGCGACATCCCCTGGGTGCTGCGCGTCGATGGCCATACCGATGTGCGTCCGGTCAACGGTCCGAACTTCAAGTCGAACTGGGACCTGTCCGCGGCCCGCTCGATCTCGGTGGTGCAATATCTGGTCTCGCTCGGGGTGCCCGCCCAGCGCCTCGTCGCCGCCGGCTTCGGCGAATTCCAGCCGCTCGATCCCGGCAACACGGAGGAGGCCTACAAGCGCAATCGCCGCATCGAGCTGAAGCTGACGGAGCGGTAGTGAGCGCGATCCACCTCCGCCCCTACGCGGCCTCCGACGAAGCCGCCGCGATCGACCTCTGGCATCGCACCTGGCAGCAGGCCTATCCGCAGATCGACTTCGCGGCACGGCTGGAATGGTGGCGCGAGCGCTGGCTGAGGGATCTGGTACCGAAGGCGTCCATTGTCGTCGCCGAGCAGAATGGTGCCCTCACCGGCTTCGTCACCATCGACGGCGACGGCTATCTCGACCAGCTCGTGGTCGATCCGGATCACTGGGGCTCGGACGCAGCACGGCTGCTGGTGGACGAGGCGAAACGCCTGTCGCCATCAGGCATTACGCTGCTCGTCAACAAGGACAATTCCCGCGCCATCCGCTTCTACGAGCGCAACGGCTTTGCGCATGCCGGCGACGACGTGAACCCGACCTCGGGCCGGCCGGTGCTGAAGATGGCCTGGCGGGCGTAATTCTGGCGGGCGTGAGGCCCGTCACGCAGGGATCCTGCGAGGTCGGTTATTCGTTGTGTCAGCGATGACAAGCGAATGGAGGCGATCGATGCGGCTGCGCGATCTTGCCAAGGGTTCCTCGGTGTTTCTGGGCGTCATCGTCGCCGGATATTTATCGACGACCTATGTCGACCAGCGTTTTGCTGCGCCCGAGGTCTCCAAATCAACAGAGACGGCATCAGCGTCAGCCTGCGTCGGAGAGGACGGCAGCTGGAAGAACTGGCCGTGGCCAAATGTGCCTGCGCTCTCGCCGAAGTGCAAATAACTTACGTACGCGAAGCTTCCGCCGCAATCTCAACTGTCATTCCCGGCGAAGGCGGGGAATCCAGTACGCCGGGGCTTCTCGATTGATCACGACTGTCTCGGAGTACTGGATCGCCCGGTTCCGCGGGCGATGACACTGTCGTTGTGGTGACGCTCGCAGCGCCTCACGCCCCCTCGAACTGCAACCTCGCCAGCCGCGCATAGAGCCCGTTCGCGGCCACGAGCTCGGCATGGGCGCCCTGCTCGACGATCTTGCCCTGGTCCATCACCAGGATGCGGTCGCAGGACAGGACGGTGGCGAGGCGATGCGCGATCACCAGCGTGGTGCGGTGGCGCATCAGCTCTTCCAGCGCGGTCTGCACCAGCGTTTCGCTCTCGGCATCGAGCGCGGAGGTGGCTTCATCGAGCAGCAGCAGCGGCGCATCGCGCAGGATGGCGCGTGCGATCGCGATGCGCTGGCGCTGGCCGCCGGACAGCGTCACGCCGCGCTCGCCGAGCGGGGTGTCGAAACCTTCGGGCAGGCGGCGGATGAATTCGGCGGCGTGCGCGAGCTCGGCGGCGCGCTCGACCTCGGCATCGGTCGCATCGGGCCGGCCGAAGCGGATGTTCTCGCGGGCGCTTGCGGCGAACACGTTCGATTCCTGCGGCACCAGTGCGATGCGCGCACGGAAGTCGCGGGGATCGGCGGATTTGACCGGCACGCCGTCGAGCGAGATCGCGCCGCTGCGCGGGTCGTAGAACCGCAGCAACAGGTGAAAGATCGTGCTCTTGCCGGCGCCGGACGGACCGACGATCGCGACCTTCTCGCCGGGGCGCACCGTGAATGAGACGGTATCGAGCACATTGACGTCGCGCCGCACCGGATAGGCGAAGCTGACCCGGTCGAAGCCGACCTCGCCGCGTGCCGGCACCGGCAGCGCGCGGGGAGACGCGGGCGCCTTGATGTCGGGCTGCACATGCAGGATCTCGAACAGCCGCTCGGCCGCGCCTGATGCCGCCGAGACCTCGCCCCAGACCTCGCTGAGCTGGCCGAGGCCGGCTGCGGCGAACACCGCATAAAGCACGAACTGACCGAGCCGGCCCGGCGAAATCGCGCCGGTGAGGACGTCATGCGAGCCGATCCAGAGGATCGCGACCACGCTTGCGAACACGATGAAGATGATGATGGCGGTGAGCACGGCGCGCGCCTGGGTCGAGGTGCGCGCGGCCTCATAGGCCTGCTCGACCTCGCCGCCGAAACGCTTCTCGGCGAATGGCTCGCTGGTATAGGCCTGCACGGTGCGGATCGCGCCGACCAGCTCGCCCGCATAGGCAGAGGCTTCTGCAAGCGTGTCCTGCGCATTGCGCGACAGACGCCGCACCCACCGCCCGAAGGCAACCAGCGGCAGCACGATCAAGGGGATGGCCAGCAGCACGAAGCCCGACAGCTTCGGGCTGGTGATCACCATCATCGCCGCGGCGCCGAGGAACATCATCAAATTGCGCAGCGCGATCGACACCGAGGCGCCGACGGCCGATTTGAGCTGGGTGGTGTCGGCGGTGAGCCGCGAGATCAGCTCGCCGCTGCGTGCGGAATCGAAGAAAGCGGGAGACAGCGAGAGCAGATGGGCGAACACGTCGCGCCTGAGGTCGGCGACGATGCGCTCGCCGATCGTCATCACGAGGTAGTAGCGTGCGGCGCTGGCGAGCGCGAGCACGCCGACCACCGCGAGCATCACCGAGAAGTAGCTGTTGATCAGCTCGATGCCTTCGGGCGTCAGGCCGAAATCGATCATCCGGCGCACCGCGACCGGCACCAGCAGCGTGGTCAGGGCCGCGACCGTGAGTGCGACGAAGGCCAGCGCCGCCCGACCGCGATAGCGGTTCACATAGGGCGCCAGCGCGAGCAGAGGCCGCAGCTTGGCGCGGCCCTTGGCCGGCTCTTCGATCAGCTCGGCCTCGATCGAGGGGGTGTCCGCGGCGTTCATTCCGCGCTGATCGACATACTGGTCATCAAGCCGTTCCACTGCGCTCATGAGATCCAACCCATTGCATTCGTTTGCTCCCAATAGGCTGGTGCAAGGGTAGTGGCAAATCCGGGAAGTCCCTTAGGGGCAAACCCGGTTCACCGCCCGGGATGGCTTGTTTTAGCGGGTTTCGTGAGGTATAGAGCCGCCCAAATCCGTCATTCGATAGCCACCCAAGAAGGCGCCGGGGCGCCGAGGAATTGCCATGAAAGCCGAAATTCACCCGAACTATCATACAATTAAGGTCGTGATGACCGACGGAACCGAGTACCTGACCCGCTCGACCTGGGGCAAGGAAGGCGACACGCTGAACCTCGACATCGACCCGAAGTCGCACCCGGCCTGGACCGGCGGCAACGCCCAGCTGATGGATCGCGGCGGCCGCGTCTCGCGCTTCCAGAAGAAGTTTTCGGGCTTTCTCAAAAAGGATTGATCCGGCCCGCAAAGGCTGGAGACGAAAAACGCCCCCGGAAAACCGGGGGCGTTTTTGTTTTTGGAGGTGCCTGACCAAAGCCGAGATTTCGTAGGGTGGGCAAAGCGAAGCGTGCCCACCAAACCCCTGTTGTAGTCCCAAATGAGAGATGGTGGGCACGGCGCTGCGCGCCTTTGCCCACCCTACGGCACCTGTGAACTACGGCACCTATCGCTCGAACGCCGCCTTCAGCGCGTTGAGGTGCGGCACCAGCGGATTGCCGATCGCGATGTGTTCGGCCGGCGGGGTGTGGATGGTGGTGTCAAGGCGGCGGACGCGGGTCTGCAGGCTCATCGAGCGATGGATCAGATCCTGGAGCTGCGAGGGCAGCTTCTCGATGGTGTCGGTGGGGCCGGGATCGGCCGCGCTGAGCTTGACCTTGGTCTTCTCGCGATTGGCCTGGCTCAGCGTCATCTCGCCTTCCTTCACCGCGCGGTGCAGCAGCAGCCACGAGGCGAGCTGCATCAGGCGGGTGGTGAGACGCATGCTCTCGGTTGCGTAGGTGAGGCTCACGGCACGGTCGAGCGCCTTGGCCTCGGTGCGGCCGGCGCCGTCGAGATAGGCGGCGGTCTCTTCGACGAGGTCCATGCCCTCGCGGAACAGGACGCCGAACGCCGCAGAATTGGTGAACCGCTCGCTGAGTTGAACGAGAGCGCCGTCGGCCTGCAAACGTTCCATGGTTAACGCCTCTTACGCAACTGTTTGACTGCCCGGCTTTGGCGCCGGCTTATGATGAACAAATCATTGCGCGGGCGGGACGCGGAGTCCAGTGACAAGCGCTGATATGGTTTCCGCGGGTCATTCCTCGGAATGCAACTGCGCGGAGACTCTTGTTTTGACGCATATTCTTGACGCGAAGCGGTAGCCACGCCGCTCGAAACCCTGTGCGCAAAACGCAAAAAAGAGCCGCCGGAGACCGGCGGCTTTGAAAGTTGATAACAGGGAGGCGTCAAACAGAGTGGACAGGAGCCACTCGGTGTCCAAACGAGGACAGCTCCAGTCATAAACCCGAAAGCTTAATCGACCGTAAACGAGCGAATTTTTTGAGGGTTCGTTAGCCATGTCGGCCAGTGACCGAGCGGGACGGGGAACAAAACTCGCAGTCGTCCCCCGGCGCAGGTCAGGCGTATTTTGCATAGGCTGGCGCAACACAATCCGGTGTCGTCCCGGACAAGCGTAAGCGCCGATCCGGGACCCATAACCACAGGAAGGAGCTGTTGCGCGGACTGGCAACTCCGCGTCTTCGCTAAACCACTCCCTGTGGTTATGGGTCCCGGATCGGCGCTCCGCTTCGCGGCGCTTGTCCGGGACGACAGCGGTGTGCGGCGGCTACGACTTGAAAAAGCTGTTCGCCGCATCGCGCGAGGCGCGCTTCTTCGTGGCGGCTTCTTCCAGCCTTGCGATCTCGGTCTTGAGCAGCGTGACGCGCTCGGTCAGTTCCTCGACCGACAAGAGTGAGAGGTCCTGCCCGATTTCATGGCTGATCTTCTTGCGCGGGCGGTCGTCGTCTTCCGTCGCCATCCTCGTTCCTCCTGCGTTCGCGCACACAATATTGAGGCGGTTGCCAGCTTGGATCACGCTGGCTAAGCAAGGGCCTCGTTCATCCCGCACCTTCACCCAAGGACACATCATGGACAAGCTGCCCGCGCAAATGACCGTGGTCGCCATCTCCAAGCCCGGCGGACCGGAAGTGCTGGTGCCGGAACAACGCAGCATTCCGCAGCCCGGTCCTGACGAGATCCTGGTCAAGGTGGAGGCCGCCGGCGTCAACCGGCCCGACGTTGCGCAGCGCTCGGGAGCCTATCCGCCGCCGCCCGGCGCCAGCGACCTGCCCGGTCTCGAGATCGCGGGCGAAGTGGTTGCCGTCGGCAGCAATGCCAAGCGGCACAAGATCGGCGACAAGGTGATGTCGCTGGTCGCCGGCGGTGGCTATGCGCAGTACTGCATCGCCCA
The DNA here is from genome assembly GCF_054863025.1 of Bradyrhizobium sp. 23AC. Lineage (NCBI taxonomy): Bacteria > Pseudomonadati > Pseudomonadota > Alphaproteobacteria > Hyphomicrobiales > Nitrobacteraceae > Bradyrhizobium > Bradyrhizobium sp. 23AC. The sequence goes on along the minus strand of NZ_JAVAYN010000009.1, from coordinate 112,597 downwards.
GGACGCCCAGGCGATGAGCGTGCCGCCCGCGCTGTCCATGAAGGAAGCCGGCGCGCTGCCGGAAACCCTGATGACGGTCTGGCACAATGTGTTCGAGCGCGGTGGCCTGAAGGAAGGCGAGACCCTGTTGATCCATGGCGGCTCCTCCGGCATCGGCACCATGGCGATCCAGCTGGCGAAAGCGTTCGGTGCAAAAGTGTTCGTCACCGTCGGATCGCAGGACAAGATCGATGCCTGCCTCAAGTTAGGCGCCGACCGCGCCATCAACTACAAGACCGAGGACTTCGTCGCCGTGGTCAAGGAAGCGACCAACAAGGAAGGCGTCAACCTCATCCTCGACATGGTCGCCGGCGAGTATGTCGACCGCAACTATGATGCCGCCGCGGTCGACGGCCGGATCGTACAGATCGCGACCCTCAACGGGCCCAAGGTCAACGTCAACATCGCCAAGGTGATGGTGAAGCGCCTGACCCATACCGGCTCGACCCTGCGCCCCCGTAGTAATGCGGACAAGGCGGCGATGGTGGCCGCGATCGAGCAGAAAGTGATGCCACTTTTGCGCGAAGGCCGCGTCAAACCGCTGATGGACAGCACTTTCCCGCTGGAAAAGGCGGCCGATGCGCACCGGCGCATGGAAACGAGCGCACATATTGGCAAAATTGTGTTGGAGGTCTAGGCCAACGGCCCACGGGAGACGCCGGAAACCCTTTGATTTTCCTCGCTTTCGTGGCATCTATCGCGACGCACCGAACCACTTCCGTTCGGTTTGAAATCGTCTTCACTGAAGAGTTTGCGTCGAACGCGGAGAACTGGCCTTGCGTCTGATCAGGTGCCTCGCGCCCATCGCGCTGGGCCTCATGATTCTTGTCGCCGCGTATCCCGCGCGCGCGCTCGACGCCGTCAGCGTCCGCAGTGACGCGCCCGCGATCGACCTCACCGGTGTGCTCGAGCATCAGCGCAGCGATGCGGACCGCATCCAGGTCTCCACCGCGCCCGGCACCGACGGCATCGTCCGCCGCATCGAAGTGCGCGCCCGCGAGGGCGGACAGAACTGGGTGGTGTTCGCGCTCGCCAACAACACCGACGACCAGCTCGACCGCCTGATCGTCGCGCCGCATTACCGTATCGTTTCCTCGGGGCTCTTGTGGCCCGACCTCGGCCTGTCGCGCATTGCGACCATCACGCCCTCCACCGGCGACCGGCCGGAGCGACAGGAAAGCCCGACCGCCGACGTGTTCCGCGTCACGCTCGACCCCGGCGCCGTCATCACCTTCGTCGCGGAGCTGCGCACCGACAAGCTGCCGCAGCTCTATCTGTGGGAGCCGGAAGCCTACAAGGACAAGGTCAACTCGTTCACGCTGTACCAGGGCATCGTGATCGGCATCTCGGGCCTGCTGGCGCTGGTGCTGACCATTCTGTTCGTGGTGAAGGGCAGCATCATGTTCCCGGCCGCCGCGGCGTTGGCCTGGGCCGTGCTGGTCTATATCGGCGTCGATTTCGGCTTCTGGGGCAAGGTGCTCGACATGTCGAACAACGCCGAGCGCATCTGGCGCGCGGCGGGCGAAGCGATTTTGGCGGCCACGCTGCTGGTGTTCCTGTTCGCCTATCTCAATCTCAGTCGCTGGCATGTGCGCTATTCGCACATCACGGTGGGCTGGCTCGCGTTCCTGGGCTCGCTGGTGGCGCTGGCGCTGTTCGATCCCGCGGTGGCCTCCGGCATCGCGCGCATCTCGCTGGTGCTGATCGCCTTCGCCGGCTTCGCGCTGATTGTCTATCTCTCCACCCACGGCTTCGACCGCGCAGTGCTCTTGATCCCGACCTGGTTCCTGCTGGTGGTCTGGGTGGTCGCGGCCGGCATGACGGTCGCAGGTTCCGTCACCAACGACATCGTCGGCCCTGCGCTGCTCGGCGGCCTCGTGCTGATCGTGATGCTGATCGGGTTCACGGTGATGCAGCACGCTTTTGCCGGCGGCGGCGCCACCACCGGCGTCGTCTCCGACATCGAGCGGCGCGCACTGGCGCTGGCCGGCTCCGGCGATCTGATCTGGGACTGGGACGTCTCCGCCGACAAGGTTTTTACCAGCCCCGAGACCGAAGCCCTGCTTGGCCTCAAGCGCGGCACGCTCGAAGGGCCCGCGGCCTCCTGGCTCGAAGTGCTGCATCCGCTCGACCAGGATCGTTTCCGCGCCGCGCTCGACAGCGTGCTCGATCAGCGCCGCGGCCGTCTGGTGCAGGATTTCCGCCTGCGCACGCCGGACGGCCATTTCATGTGGTTCGCGCTGAAGGCGCGCCCGGTGGTCGGCTCGGACGGCGAGGTTTCGCGCGTGGTCGGCACGCTCACCGACGTCACCGAGCTGCGCAACGCCGAGGAGCGCCTGCTGCACGACTCCGTGCATGACAACCTCACCGGCCTGCCCAACCGCAAATTGTTCATGGACCGGCTGGGTGCGGTGGCGCATTTCGCCAAGACCATGCCGACGCTGCGGCCGACGCTGATGGTGATCGACCTCGACCGCTTCAAGCAGGTCAACGATTCCGTCGGCATCGCGGTCGGCGATTCCATCCTGTTGACGCTGGCCCGCCGCCTCACCCGGATCCTGAAGCCGCAGGACACGCTGGCGCGGCTTGCCGGCGACCAGTTCGGCCTGATCCTGCTCTCGGAGCAGGACCCGGCCCGCATCACCGCCTTCGCCGAGACCATCCGCAAGACCATCCGGGCGCCGATCGCCTTCAACGATCGCGAGATTTTTCTCACGGCCTCGATCGGTCTCGCCCTTTCCGATCCGCAAGTTCAGCTCACGGACGAGATCATCAAGGATGCCGAGCTTGCGATGTATCACTCCAAGCGCATCGGCGGCGACCGCATCGACGTCTACAAGCCCGCCATGCGCGCGCGGAAGACCGATCGCCTGACGCTGGAGAGCGAGTTGCGCCGCGCCATCGAGCGGCAGGAGCTCACGATCCTGTACCAGCCGATCGTGCGGCTGGAGGATCGTTCGGTCGCCGGCTTCGAGGCGCTGGTGCGCTGGGATCACCCGAAGCTCGGCCGCATGGCACCCTCGGAGTTCATCACCATCGCCGAAGAGACCGGCCTGATCGTCGACCTCGGCATGTTCGTGCTGGACCAGACCGCCAAGCAGCTTTCGATCTGGCAGCGCGCGATGCGCTCGCGCGAGCCGATCTTCGCCTCCGTCAACGTCTCCTCGCGGCAATTGCTGCGCCACGATCTGATCCACGACATCCGCACCGTGCTGTCGCGCTCCTCGGTGGCGCGCGGCACGCTCAAGCTGGAATTGACGGAATCGCTGGTGATGGAGAATCCGGAGCACGCAGCGCAGATGCTGACGCGGATCCGCGAGCTCGGCACCGGGCTGTCGCTCGACGATTTCGGCACCGGCCATTCCTCGCTGGCCTATCTGCAGCGCTTCCCGTTCGACACCATCAAGATCGACCAGTCCTTCGTGCGCACCACCAATCGCGGCACGCGGCCGGTGATCCTGAAGTCGATCATCGCGCTCGCGCATGATCTCGGCATGGATGTCGTCGCCGAAGGCGCCGAGACCGATTCCGACGCGGTCGAACTCTACCAGATGGGCTGCGAATACGCGCAAGGCTTTGCCTTCGGCGAGCCGATGGACGCGGACGCCGCGATGCGGCTGCTGACGGAAGTGCGGCTGGAAGCGGCGAGCTAGGCGCTCGTCCCTCCCCCGAATTCGGTCTCGTAGGGTGGGCAAAGGCGCACTTGCGCCGTGCCCACCATCCATCCAGCACTGCGACAGAAGTCGTGGGCACGCTTCGCTTTGCCCACCCTACGATACTGTTGGATATGGAGAGACCTTCACCCACCTGACCGGGTGCTCCGCCGCTACCGCCGCCCGTCCTTCTTCATCTTCGTGAACCGCACGCTCTGGCCATCGGGCATCCGCACCGCCTTGAAGCCTGCGGCAAGGCACGCTTCGCGTTGCGGCATCTGGATGTCGGGGCTGCGCAGACTGTCCCACCAAGAGGCGCGATTGGCCGCGCGCGGCAGGGCCGCACCGATGATCTCTTCGATCTGTTCGAAGCTCAGGACGAATTCGGCCTGCTTCTGCCGCAGCAGATAGTCGCGCAACGCGTCGTAGTCGTTCACATCCGTCCTCTTGTCCGAAACCGGTCTGCTCGCAGGAGATCTGCCCAAAACCGTGAGCGGCGTAAACCGATTCTTAACTCACTACGGCAGCGCTGTTCCACCTTAAACACTACTCAAGATTTCGGGCGCATCCACTAGGGGATCGGGAGCAAACGATGCTGTCTGGATGGCGCGAAGTCATGGCCCGCCGGCCGTGGCGGATTTCGGCGAAGCTGCTGATCATCTCGTCCGTGGTGACGGTGATCGGCTTTTCCGCCATTTGCGTCAACGTCATGCTCGACATGCGCCGGGGCGAGGAAGCGCTCGCCCGCCAGACGCTGGAGAACCTCGCGACCACCATCCAGTCCGACGTCAGCCGCAACGTCGAGATCTACGACCTGGCGCTGAAGGCGGTCGCCAGCAACATGCTGCTGCCCGAGCTCGCGACCGTGTCGAAGCCGATCCGTCACCTTATCCTGTTCGATCATGCGACGACGGCGAGGCATTTCGGCGCCATCCAGGTTTTCGACCCCGAGGGCAGGCTGGCCATCGACGCCTCCACGCTCGATCCCCTCCCCGAGAACCGGAGCGAGGAGGAGTATTTCAGGGTTCACCGCGACAATCCCGAGGCCGGGCTGTTCATCAGCCGCCCGATGCTGTTCCGCGGCGCCTACGCGATCGTGCTGAGCCGTCGCATCAGCGATACCGACGGCGGCTTCCTCGGCGTCGTCGCCGGCTCGATCCGCTTCAGCTATTTCCACGAATTGTTCGAGCGGCTGAACCTCGATCCTGAAGACACCATCACCGTGCTCAGGCGTGATCGCACTATCATGATGCGGCGGCCGTTCGATCTCGACATCATCGGGACCAATTTGAACGACCGCCGGGCCTGGAAGGCCGACAATCTCCCGGTCGGCACCTCCTATTCGGGACAGGGCCCGGTCGATCCGACGCCGCGGCTGTATGTCCGCAGCGCCGACAACGGGCCGCTGTTCGTGGTGGCGGGCAAACCTTTGGCCGCGGTTTTCGCGCTCTGGCAGAAGGAGGCGTATCGCATCGGCGCCGTGGTGCTGGCGCTCGCGCTGTTCGCGCTGGGATCGACGCTGGTGCTCGCGCGCGAGATCGGCCGCCGCGCCGAGGCCGAGCGCAAGCTCGAGGAGATGGCGACGACGGACGCGCTCACCGGCCTGAAAAACCGCCGCAAGTTCGATTCCGTCATCGACGTCGAATGGCGGCGCGCGATGCGGCAGAAGGCGCCCGTCGCGCTGTTGATGATCGATGCCGATCACTTCAAGGCCTACAACGACACGTTCGGCCATCAGGCCGGCGATCAGGTGCTGGTCGGCATCGCCATCTGCATTTCCGATTCGGTGAGCCGGGCCGGCGATTGCGCCGCGCGCTATGGCGGCGAGGAATTCGCGGTGCTGCTGCCCAACACGTCTGCGACCGACGCCTTCAAGGTCGCCGAGACGATCCGCCTCAAGGTGCAGGGCTGGTCTGACGACGAGGTGATGTTGACGGTCTCCTGCGGCGTCGCCAGCCTCGTTCCCACCGCTGGCATGGACTGGGCGATCCTGGTCGCCGCCGCCGACAAGGCGCTGTATGCGGCCAAGGCCGGCGGGCGTAATCAGTCCGTGGTTGCGAGCCTGCCGAAGCTGTCGCTGGTGGCGTGAGAGGTTCGCTCCTCGTCATTGTGAGCGAAGCAATCCACCACACCATTGGTGTCGTCCCTGCGAACGCAGGGACCCATTACCACAGGAAGTGGTTTGGCGAAGACTAGTCGCTCGGTACTACTACCGAACGCCTTAGATAGATTCCGCGGTATGGGTCCCTGCGTTCGCAGGGACGACACCGCGAGTGTAGCGACTACTGCCCCAGATACTTCTTCATCTCCGCGATCAGCCCGTCCCGCAGCTCCGGGCGCTTCAGGCCGTAGGCGATGTTGGCGCGGAGGAAGCCGGGCTTGGAGCCGCAATCATGGCGCTCGCCCTCGAATTCGACGCCGTAGAATTTCTGCGACTTGGCAAGGCCGATCATGGCGTCGGTGAGCTGGATCTCGCCGCCGGCGCCGCGCTCCTGCGTCTCGAGGATCTTGAAGATCTCAGGCTGCAGGATGTAGCGGCCGGTGATCGAGAGATTGGAGGGCGCGGTGCCCTTGGCCGGTTTCTCGACCATGCCGTCGACCTCGAACATCTTGCCGTTGCGCTTGCCGACGCCGCAGATGCCATATTGATGGGTGAGATGGTCGGGCACCGCCTCGACCGCGACCAGATTGGATTTCTCGCCGAGCGTCGACGCCGTCTCGATCATCTGCTTGAGGCAGCCGGGCGAGTTGAGCACGAGTTCGTCGGGCAGCACGACGGCGAACGGCTCGTTGCCGACGATGTCGCGCGCGCACCAGACCGCGTGGCCGAGGCCGAGCGGCGCCTGCTGGCGGGTGAAGCTGACGGCGCCGGCTTCGGGCTGGTTCTGCGACAGGATGTCCTGCTCGGCCTTCTTGCCGCGCGCGGCCAGCGTGGCGTCGAGCTCGTACATCCGGTCGAAATGATCTTCGATGACGTTCTTGTTGCGGCCGGTGACGAAGATGAAGTGCTCGATGCCGGCCTCCCTCGCCTCGTCATAGACGTACTGGATCAGCGGCTTGTCGACGATGGTCAGCATTTCCTTCGGCATCGCCTTGGTGGCGGGCAGGACACGGGTGCCGAGGCCGGCGACGGGGAATACGGCTTTGCGAATTTTCATGTGATTGTTCGAATACCTGGGGGCACATGGGAACGGCGGAACGGAGCAATGGCATCTTGCTAGCCTGTTTGCAGCCGCCAACAAAGGCGGATGTGGGGCCTCACCCGCGCAGAGTTAAGAAAAAGGCCGCCACCAAAATTTCACCTTTGTTAAGCTATTGGCAACCGTAACCGGGCCTCCTGATGCCAGATTTTTGGAAGGCCGATGGGTAGGACATGATGCAATTGGTGGCAGGGCAGGCAAGACGGGCGGGATCCGTGACCGGCGCGGCGATGATCGCGGCCGCACTGCTGCTGCCCGTCAGCGCGCACGCCCAGGCGCAGAACGGCCTGTCCAATCTGTTCGGCGGCATCTTCTCGGGCCCCAACGCTGCGCCCTCGCAACCTGCGCCAGGTCCCGGCGGCGCTCTCCCCTGGAGCGGTGAGGACGGCGCTTCCGGCCATCCGCTGATGACGGCCGCGGCGATCCGCGAGGCCGCCGGCAATTTCAGCAATTGCGTTGCCGCGATGTGGCCCGATGCCGCACGGCGCAGCATCACCCAGGAGAATTTTCAGCGCTTCACGGCCGGGCTCTCACCCGATCTGCGCATCATGGACCTGATGGACTCGCAGCCGGAGTTCACAAAATCAATCTGGGACTATCTCGACATCCTCGTGAACGACAACCGCCTCGCCAAGGGCCGCGAGATCCTCGCCAAGTACAAGGCGCAGTTCGACGCCACCGAAAAAGCCACTGGCGTCGACCGCTACATCATCGCCTCGATCTGGGGCATCGAGTCCAATTACTCGACGCAGATGGGCGATCGCAGCGTGCTGCAATCGACCGCGACGCTCGCCTGCATCGGCCGCCGCCAGGCCTATTTCAAGGACGAGTTCCTCTCCGCGCTGGAGATCCTCAACCGCGGCGACCTCAGGCCGGAGCAGATGCGCGGCTCCTGGGCCGGCGCGTTCGGCCCGACCCAGTTCATGCCGACCGCGTTCAAGCGCTTTGCCGTCGACGGCGATGGCGACGGGCGGCGCGACGTCGTCGACAATCCGACCGACCTGATTGCATCGACCGCCAACAACCTCAAGAAAGACGGCTGGCAGGCCGGTCAGACCTGGGGCTTTGAGGTCGTGGTGCCGCAGGGATTCAACTACATGCTGGCCGACCGCGCCAAGGCGATGACGATTGCGCAATGGGAGAAGCTCGGGCTGAAGCGGGCGACGGGCCAGCCGTTCCCGCATCCGGCCGAGAAGGCCTATCTGCTGGCCCCCGCCGGCGCGCAGGGGCCCGGCTTCCTGATGCTGCAGAATTACCGCGTCATCATGAAATACAACCCGGCCGAGGCCTATGCGCTGGCGATCGGTCATTTCGCCGACCGCCTGCGCGGGGGGCAGCCCTTCGTGCAGCCTTGGCCGCGGCAGGAACGCGAGCTGTCGCGCACCGAGCGGCTGGAGCTGCAGCAGCTACTGGCGCAGCGCGGCTTCTACAAGGGCACCCCGGACGGCCAGTTCGGCGGCCAGACCCGGGAAGCCCTGCGCAATTTCCAGGCCTCGATCGGGGTGCCCGCGGACGGTTTTGCCTCCTCCGACGCACTGGAACGGCTGCGCGGACGGTAAAATCGCGCCGAAAGTAACCCTGAAAAGGGATTTTGGCAGGCAGCCTTGACGCAGGCGGCTGTTCCCCGGTGTATGGGCGCAAGAATCTGCAACGGAATTTGCCCGTTTGGCGCCTGATTCCGTTATTATATTGAGCTACCTCCGATCCCCATTGCGTTGGCCCGAGATCGCATGTCGAAGCCGAAGTCCCTGTTCAAGGCGCTGACCGAGACCGGCCCGTTGATCGCGCTGGGGACGGCGCTTGCGATTCTGGTCTCGGTCGCAGGGCCTGCCTCGGCGCAGTTCTTCAACTTCCCCGGCTTCGGCGGCCCGCCGCAGCGTTCGGCTCCGCCACCACAACGGGGCGGTGGCGGAGGCGGCGGCTGGTTCGGCGGCGACTTCTTCGCGCCGTTCCAGCAGCAACAGCAGCAGGCTCCGCGCCAGGATTTTTCGCGCGCGCCGGCGCCAGCCAAGCGCGACACCATCCCTGAGAAGAACGTGCTGGTGATCGGCGACGCCATGGCCGACTGGCTCGCCTATGGCCTGGAAGACGCCTACACCGAGCAGCCCGACATGGGCGTGATCCGCAAGCACAAGACCACATCCGGCCTGATCAAGTACCAGCCGCGCGGCGAGCCCGCGGATTGGACGACTGCCGCAAGGGGCATCCTCGAGACCGAGAAGCCCGACGTCATCGTCGTCATGCTGGGCCTCAACGACCGCAGCGCGATCCGCGAGCCCGTCGCCGACAAGACGGACAAGGCCGCCGCAGACAAGGACAAGAAGAACGACAAGGGCGCGCGCGCCAAACAGCCAGCGAAGCCGGGGGACGCCAAGCCCGGCAACGAAACCGCCGCCAAGCCCGACGACAAGCCTGCCGATGCCGATCTGCCGCAGGACGACGCCGACAATGCCGACGCGCCGGCGGCCGCGCCCGAAAAGACAGCCCGCAATCCGAACGGCCTCTACGAATTCCGCGACGACCGCTGGGTCGAGCTCTATGGCAAGAAGATCGAGGAGCTCGCCAGCGTCCTCAAGGCGAAGGGCGTGCCGGTGCTGTGGGTCGGCCTTCCCGCGATCCGCGGGCAGAAGGGCACGGCGGACATGCTGTTCCTGGATTCGCTCTATCGCGAAGGCGCGGCCAAGGCCGGCATTACCTATGTCGACGTCTGGGACGGGTTTGTCGACGAGGCCGGCCGCTTCCTTCAGAAGGGTCCTGACTTCGAAGGCCAGATCCGTCAGCTCCGCAGCTCTGACGGCGTCTTCTTCACAAAGCCCGGCGCGCGCAAGCTCGCGCATTATGTCGAGCGCGAAATCACGCGCCTGCTGGCAGGACGTTCCGGCCCGATCGCGCTGCCGAGCGAGCCGGCGACGCCCGACACCAGCGCCGAGCCGGGCAAGCCCGCACCGCGGCCGCTGGCGGGGCCGATCGTGCCGCTGGTTGCAGCCTCGATCTCGACCGATCAATTGCTGGGCGGCCCAGGCTCGCGTCCCGCCGCGGTCGATGCGCTCGCTGCGAAGACAATGGTGAAGGGCGAACCGCTGGCGGCTCCCGCGGGCCGTGCCGACGATTATGCCTGGCCGCGCCGCGAAGTCGGCCGCGAACAGGCCAAGGGCGATACGCCGATGGCCGCGACAACGCCCGACGGCGGCGCGACTTCCGCTGCGCCGGGTGCAGCCGCGGCGATCGCTCCGCCAAAGCTCGCACCGAAGAAGCCGCCGGTCTCGCCGCAGCAACCGGCACAGGCTACGCCCTCATTCCGCGATTTCTTCGGCTTCGGCTCTCCGCAGCCCCCGCCGCCGCGTCAACTGACGCCGGCTCCCGGGCCGCGCAATCCGAATCCCAATCCCGGGGTCCCGCGTCCGCCGGGTAACGTTGGCCGCTCGGCCGAGATGTTCCGGTAAGGTAAGGTCTCGTGTCCCGGATGCGACGCGGCGCCTCTTGGTGAGGCGGCGCAGAGCCGGGACCCAATTCGTGCGGCATTCACAAAAGATGGGCCCCGGCTTAGCGATGCAGCGTTTCCGGACGATGCTACGCATCGCCTAGGCTGCATCGCGTCCGGGGCACGAGTGATAGGCGTTCGGCGACTAGCCTTAATAGCGCCAGCGCGACGGCGGGGGACGACGCGCGGGGCGCGACATCAGAAGCGCGAGTGCGAAACCGATGCCGCCGGCGACCAGCAGCGCGCCGAGCGGATTGTCCTGCACCTTCTTCGACAATGCTTGCGTACCGTCGCGAAGAGTCTCGCCGCTGTTGTCGTAGGCGTCCTTGGCGTAGTCAGCCGCAGTCTCGCCGGCCTCGCGCACGGCATCCTTGGCCTGGCCGTAGAGATTCTGCACCGTGCCCGCAGCTTCCCGCGCCTTGCCCGAAGCCTGCGTCTTCGCATCGCCTGCCATGTCTCCGATCGCGCCTTCCGCGCGTCCGGCATATTCCTTGGCCGATCCAACAATCCGATCCGTGTCCATGATGATCCTCCTCGGTGGTCAGCCGAAGTAACCGATCAGGCGCGGCCCAGTTCCAAGTGTTTGCGAAAGTGTAGCTCCTACGAAAGTGTGTAGCCCGGATGGAGCGCAGCGTAATCCGGGCTACGGGCCAGCTAAAGGATGAGCCCGCCATCGACGACCAGCGTCTGTCCGACGATGTAGGACGACAGCGGCGAGGCCAGGAACAGGGCCGCGCCCGCCATGTCGGCCGGCGTGCCCAGCCGCCGCAACGGAATGCGTGACAATGCACCTTCGAGCCGCTTGGGATTGTCGGTCGTCACCTTGGTCATCTTGGTGTCGACGAGCCCGGGCGCGATGCCGTTGACGCGGATGCCGTCCTCCGCCCAGGCTTCGCCCAGTGTCCGCGTCAATCCGACCGCACCGGTCTTCGAGGCGTTATAGGCGGGATTGCCCATAGTGGAATGATAGGCCGCGGTCGAGGACACCATGATCAGCGACCCCTTCGCATCCCGCAGCATGGAATGAAATCGCGTGGCGCAGGCCATCAGGCTCATCAAATTGATCTCGACCACCTTGCGGAAGCCGCTCATCTCGAACTCGCCGCGGCGATAGAGCACCGCGCCTTGCGCAAGCACGAGCACGTCGAGCCGCTCGAAGGAGGGCTTGAACGCCTCGATCGCATTGGGGTTGCTGACGTCGAGCTGCGCATAAGACAGGCCCGTGAGATCAGAACCTTCCTCGATCGAATAATCCTTTGGCTGCGCACGCGTGCCGCAAACCGCGACGTGCGCGCCCCTCGCGCGAAACGCTTGCGCGATGCCGTTGCCGATCCCGCTGGAACCGCCGACCACCAACACCTGCCTGCCTGAGAAATCGAGCTCGTTCGCCATCGCGGCCTCCCTTTTGTCTTGCTTGTTTGACCTGTCTGCGGATCGATGCCAGCCTTGTCAATCATAACAAGAACAAGCAGGGCGCGAGGAAACAGCATGTCCGAGTTCAAACGGCTCAGCCGGTCCGTAAAGGGCCTGACCGTTCTCGTCACCGGCGCGGCCAGCGGCATGGGACGCGCCACCGCGCAATTGTTCTCCGCGGAGGGCGCGAGCGTTGCCGTCACCGACTATGATGAGCAAAACGCGCTCGCTGTCGCGGCGGAGATCGCGGCGAACGGCGGTTCGGCAAAAGCCTGGAAGCTCGACGTCGCCGATGGCACCGAGATCAGGCGCGTGGTGAATGATGTCGCCGCACATTTCGGCGGGCTCGATATCGTCGTCAACAATGCCGGCATCTCCGTGCGCGTCGCGATCGACGACGAGGCCTATGAGGACGCCTGGGCCAGGGGCATCGCCGTGATGCTGACGGCGCATCCGCGCATCATCCGCGCGGCCCTGCCTTACCTGCGCAAATCGAAGAGCCCGCGCATCGTCAACATCGCCTCGACCGAGGCACTCGGCGCCACCGCATTGCATAGCCCCTATTCGGCAGCGAAGGGCGGCGTGGCGAGCCTCACGCGCTCGCTCGCCGTCGAGCTCGGCCGCGAGGGCATCACCGTCAACTGTATCTGCCCGGGTCCGATCCGCACTGGGATCACCGACCGCATCTCGGAGGAGCACAAGACGATCTATGCCAAGCGCCGCACCGCACTCGGCCGCTACGGCGACCCCGAGGAGGTCGCGCATATGACGCTGAGCCTGTGCTTGCCGGCGGCGTCCTTCCTCACCGGCGCGGTGATCCCGGTCGACGGCGGGTTGATGGCGCGCAACGCGTGAGAGCCATGCGCGGCGAGCGTTGACAACGGCGAGTGCGGGAGTAGCTTTTTCGCCGACAGAGCGGGACCAACCGCTCGCACATGCGGGAGAAAAACGCCATGACGATCGCCATCCGGCAGCTTCAGAAGCACTTTGCCGGCGAGGTTTCCGGCCTCGATTTGCGAAAGCCCCTCACCGAGGTCGAGGCGCGCGAGGTCGAGGCCGCCATGGACAAATACGCAGTACTGGTTTTCCACGACCAGGACATCACCGACGAGCAGCAGATGGCTTTCGCACTGAACTTCGGTCAGCGTGAGGATGCGCGTGGCGGCAACATTACCAAGGCCAGCGAATACCGCCTCAACTCGGGCCTGAACGACGTCTCTAACCTCGGCAAGGACGGCAAGCCGCTGCCGAAGGACAGTCGCGCCAATCTGTTCAACCTCGGCAATTGCCTGTGGCACTCCGACAGCTCGTTCCGGCCCATCCCTGCAAAATTCTCGCTGCTGTCGGCGCGCGTGGTGAACCCCAAGGGCGGCAACACCGAATTCGCCGACATGCGCGCCGCCTATGACGCTCTCGACGACGACACCAAGGCGGAGATCGACGATCTCATCTGCGAGCACTCGCTGATGTATTCGCGGGGATCGCTCGGCTTCACCGAATACACCGAGGATGAGAAGGAGATGTTCAAGCCGGTGCTGCAAAGGTTGGTGCGGACGCATCCCGTGCATCGCCGCAAGTCGCTGTACCTATCATCCCATGCCGGCAAGATTGTCGGCATGAGCGTGCCCGAGGGCCGGCTGTTGCTGCGCGACCTCAACGAGCACGCAACGCAAGCAGAGTTCGTCTACGTCCACAAATGGAAACTGCATGACCTCGTGATGTGGGACAATCGCCAGACCATGCACCGCGTCCGCCGCTACGACCAGTCGCAACCTCGCGACATGCGCCGCGCGACGGTGGCGGGGACGGAGCCGACGGTGCAGCAGCAGGCGGCGGAGTAGCGCGGCAGAGCATTACCCAGCAAATGGTGTCATCGCCCGGCTTGACCGGGCGATCCAGTACTCCGTGACGATCGTGATAGAAACGATAGGCTGCGGCGTACTGGATGCCCCGGTCAAGCCGGGGCATGACAGCGCAGGGTGACGCGCGAGAGCGGAAGGTGTCGCGCCAGCTACGCGTGTCCCGCTTCGTTCGAGAGCATGCCGGGATCGATGCCGATCTTCTGCAGGGCGCGGTTGTATTTGTCGTCGACGTCGTCTCCGAAGATCAGATCCGCATCCGCATCGCAATGCAGCCAGCCGTTGCTCTGGATCTCGGTCTCGAGCTGGCCCGGCGCCCAGCCGGCATAGCCGAGCGCGAGGATGGCGTGCTTGGGGCCGGAGCCGTTGGCGATCGCGCGCAGGATGTCGACGGTCGCAGTGAGGCAGACGCCGTCGTCGATCCGCAGCGTCGCGTTCTCGATGTAGAAGTCGCTCGAATGCAGCACGAAGCCACGCCCGGTATCGACCGGACCGCCGCGCAGCACCTTCATGCTTTCGGCATTCTCCGGCAGCTTGATGTGCTCGCCCTTCTTGATGATGCCGAGCTGCTGCAAGAGTTCGGGAAAGTCGATGCTGCCGGCCGGGTGGTTCACGATGATGCCCATCGCTCCCTCCGCCGAATGGGCGCAGAGATAGATCACCGAGCGTTCGAAGCGGGAATCGCCCATCACCGGCATCGCGATCAAGAGCCGGCCGTCGAGATAACCGGCCGAATTAGGGAGCACGGGTCCCGCGCTGCGGGTGCTTTCGCCCGTCCTCTTGCCTGTGGGAGCCATCGGTTAAGCACTCCGGTTTCAATTCCTATCCTGATGTCGGGCCGGGCCGCTGTCAAATCAAGGCTTGCAGAGACTTGATTCAAGTGCCTCCATCACAAGCAATTCAATGGTTTGCCTCAGGGCGACCCTGTAAAGACGTGCCATGCTCACAAGAGTTCCCCTGCGTGCGGCGATTGGCGTCGCAACAACCCTGTTTGCGTCGTCGCTGGCCATCGTAGCCCGTGCCGATGACGCTTCGCCGTGGCAGCGCGACGGACATTCCGCGGTGCGGCTATTGGCGGGATCGCGCAGCGGCGCCGTCCTGCTCGGCGGTATCGCCATCCAGCTCCAGCAGGGATGGAAGACCTATTGGCGCTCCCCCGGCGATTCCGGCGTCCCGCCGCGGTTCGATTTTTCCAAGTCGGACAATGTCGAGGCGGTGACGGTGATGTGGCCTGCGCCGCTGAAATTCGACGACGGCGCTGGCGGCCATTCGATCGGCTATCACAACCAGATCGTGCTACCCCTGCGCATCGTCGCCAAAGCGGCCGACAAGCCCGTGACCCTGCGCGCAGAGATCAATTACGCGGTGTGCGAAAAACTCTGCATTCCGGTCGAGGCCAGCGCCGAGCTCGGCTTCAACAGCGTGGCCTCGACCGAGGATGCCAATCTGCGTGCGGCGCTCGACACCGTGCCCAAGCCCGCCAATATCGGCGATCCCAATCCGCTCACCATCCGCGACGTCAAGCGCGACGGCGCCACCAAGGTGACGGTCGACGTGGTCACGCCGGACACGCGCACCGTCAATCTGTTCGTGGAAGGTCCGACGCCCGACTGGGCGCTGCCGATTCCCGCTCCGGTCAAAGACAGCCCGGCTGGCGTGAAGCGCTTTTCGTTCGAGCTCGACGGCCTGCCGCCCGGCGCCAAGCCGGACGGGGCAGCGCTGAAATTCACGCTGGTCGGGCCGGACAAGGCGTACGAGTTCAATACGAATTTGGAGTGAGTACCGGTTAGCTCGTCCGGGACGACACCGAGTATGGAACGCCACCCAACCGAATCTTAACGAATGGTTGCTAAGCCCCAGGGCCACCGCAGCAAGCCTGCGGCATGCGGAAGACTGGGGACTTTTCGTGGCCGTGATGGATGCAGAACCTGCAACGACCGGACCGGCCGGGCTGATCGCGCGGCTGCGGGCCAGGCTGACGGGCGGCCCGAGCGAGGCATCGCTGACGCGGCGGCTGGCCGGCACCATCTTCATCATCCGCGTCATCAGCGCAGGCCTTGCCTATGTCTCGCAGGTGCTGCTCGCGCGCTGGATGGGCACGTCCGACTACGGCATCTACGTCTATGTCTGGACCTGGGTGCTGCTGCTCGGCAGCATGATGGATTTCGGCATCTCGGCCTCGGCGCAGAAGATCATTCCGGAGTATCGCACCAGCGGCGAGCATGCGCTGCTGCGCGGCTTTCTCTCCGGCAGCCGCTGGCTGACCTTTGCCGCCTCCATGGTGGTGTCGCTCGCGCTTGCCGGCATCGTCAGGCTGCTGTCGCCCTGGATCGATCCGGCTGAGGTGCTGCCGCTCTATATCGGCTGCATGACGCTGCCCGCCTTCGTCGTCGCCAACACCCAGGACGGCATCGCGCGCTCGCATGACTGGATGCAGCTCGGCCTGATGCCGCAATTCATCATCCGTCAGGGGCTGATCATCGGAATCACGGCTATCGCCTTCCTGCTCGGCTATCATCTCGGCGCCGTCGCCGCGATGGTTGCGAGCGCCGGCGCAGTGTGGGTCGCGATGACCGGGCAGATGGTGGTGCTGAACCGCAAGCTCTCCGGCCATATCGCGCCCGGCCCCAAGACCTATGACATCGGCGGCTGGCTCGCCGTCTCACTGCCGATCCTGCTGGTCGAGAGCTTCTACCTGCTGCTGTCCTACACCGACGTGCTGGTGCTACAGCAATTCCGCCCCTCCGACGAGGTCGGCGTCTACTTCGCGGTGGTGAAGACGCTGGCGCTGGTCTCGTTCATCCACTACGCGATGTCGGCAACGACGGCGCACCGCTTCGCCGAATACAACGCAAGCGGCGATAAGGCACGCCTGTCGGCCTATGTCGCGCACGCCATCAACTGGACGTTCTGGCCGTCGCTGGCGGCGACCATCGTGCTGCTCGCGCTCGGCAAGCCGCTGCTCTGGCTGTTCGGGCCGCAATTCGTGGTCGGCTACGACATCATGTTCGTCGCCGCGATCGGGCTGGTGGTGCGCTCTGCGATCGGACCGGTCGAGCGGCTGCTCAACATGCTCGGCCAGCAGAAGATCTGCGCGCTCGCTTATGCATTGGCCTTCGTGATGAACCTCATGCTCTGCATCGTACTGGTGCCGCGCTATGGCGGCCACGGCGCCGCGGCCGCGACCTCGATCTCGCTTACCTTCGAGACGGTGCTCTTGTTCTGGATCGTGCGGCAGCGGCTGGGGCTGCACGTGCTGGCGTTTGGTAAATAGGTATTACGCACCCGTCCTCGTTCGCCCCCTCGAAGAACGACCATTTCGCAACGCACCCCGCGAACAAGGCGAAACACCTCCCAATCTCCGACTTGTAGAACGATTTTTCTTATTGTGCCCAGGCGGTTGCACCGCAGGGGAAATTTATTCTACGTCATATTGCCCAACTGACGGGATAAACCTAAGATTCCCTGGATATGATCGATCCACTCTACGTCGCCTCCGGTTTCGGCGTCGGCCTGCTCGTCGGGATGACCGGCGTGGGCGGCGGTTCCTTGATGACGCCGCTGCTGATCCTGCTGTTCGGTGTTCATCCCTCCACCGCGGTCGGCACCGATCTGCTCTATGCCGCCGCCACCAAGACCGGCGGCAGCGTGGTGCATGGCTGGTCGCGCAGCGTGCACTGGCCCGCGGTGCTGCGGCTCGCCTGCGGCAGCATTCCCGCGAGCGCAGTGACGCTGCTGGTGCTGTGGAAGCTCGATCTCAAAAGCGATTCCGAGCGCAGCCTGGTCAATCTGGTGCTGTGCTTCGCGCTGCTGCTGACCGCGACCTCGCTGATCTTCCGCAAATCGATCATGGAGCGTTATCGCGGCCGGCTCGAACAGGTCGACGAGCGCACCACCGCGATTGCCACCGTCCTCACCGGCATCGTGCTCGGCGTGCTGGTGTCGATTTCGTCGGTGGGCGCCGGTGCGGTCGGCGTGACCGTGCTGCTGCTGCTCTACCCTCGCCTGCCCATGGCAACCATCGTCGGCTCCGACATCGCCCATGCGGTGCCGCTGACGCTGGTCGCCGGCATCGGGCACTGGGCGCTCGGCGACGTGGATTGGGCGCTGATGGGCGTGCTGCTGATGGGCTCGCTGCCCGGCATCATCATCGGCAGCTACAGCGCGACGCGGGTGCCGGAGACGGTGCTGCGGCTGACGCTTGCCAGCGTGCTGTTCGTGGTCGCAGGCAAGATCATGTTTGCCGAATTGAACCTGTCGTCGGCGTTCGTGACGGCGCTGGCCTGGACGCATTGAGCGGAAGCGGACGCCTCGTTCTTGCTTTCGTAGGGTGGGTTAGCCGAAGGCGTAACCCACCTCTTTCGTTTCCGCGGTGACAGACGCGGTGGGTTACGCTGCGCTAACCCACCCTACCCCGCTGTGCCGTTACTCCGCCGTCCAGCCGCCGTCGATCGAGAGATTGGTGCCGGTGATCTGGGCGGCATCATCGCCGCACAGGAACAGCGCCAATGCCGCGACCTGCTCGGACGTCACGAACTCCTTGGTCGGCTGCGCATCGAGCAGAACGTCGTTGATGACCTGCTCACGCGTCAGATTGCGCGCCTTCATCGTGTCGGGAATCTGCCGCTCCACCAGCGGCGTCCAGACGTAGCCGGGACTGATGCAGTTGCAGGTGATCTTGTGGGTCGCGACCTCCAGCGCCACGGTCTTGGTGAGGCCGGCGATGCCGTGCTTGGCCGAGACGTAGGCCGACTTGAAGGGCGAGGCGACCAGCGAATGCGCCGATGCCGTGTTGATGATGCGGCCCCAGCCTTTCTTCTTCATGCCGGGCACGGCGGCACGGATGGCGTGGAAGGCCGAGGACAGGTTGATGGCGATGATCTGGTCCCACTTCTCGAGCGGGAATTCCTCGATCGGCGAGACGAACTGGATGCCGGCATTGTTGACGAGGATGTCGACCGAGCCAAAGGTTTTTTCGCCGAGCGCGATCATGCCGGCGATCTCGGCCGGCTTGGTCATGTCGGCGGGCGAATAGATCGCCTTCACCTTGAAGTCCGACTCGATCTTGGCGCGCTCCTTCTCGATATCCTCCGGGGAGCCGAAGCCGTTGATGACGACATTGGCGCCGGCGGCGGCGAAGGCACGTGCGTAAGCGAGCCCGATGCCGCTGGTGGATCCGGTCACGACGGCGTTCTTGCCTGACAGACTACCCATTCTATTCGCTCCTTTTTGCCGGGGGCGCGGTGACGTCCCCCGTGAGATCGTAAGTCACCATGGTCTCGCCGGACTGCGGCCGTTCGAGCCAGTCCTTGTGGCGCATCGACAGATGCACGTCGCGCACGCCGGCCTCCCAATGCTCGACCATGGCGACGTGCGAGAAGTCGTAATCCTTGGACGAGGATTCGTAGTTCTTGCTGCGGTAGATCAGATGCACGACGGTGACGGTGCTTTCGCGCGACACCTTCGCCAGGAATTCGACGGAAGGATCGTTCTTGAGATAATCCGGCAATTTGCCGATCAGGTCGCGCACCGCCCTGCGGGCGTTGTGGATCTGCTTGTTCTTGTCGGTGTTCATCCGCGTGCGGCTGGAGAAGCGGATGTCCTTCTCGCGCTCGGTCGCCTCGAGCAGTGAATTCGGCAAGTCTCCGCGCGCGGAAAACAGGTCGACCTGGAAGATCAGCATGTCGCGATCGACCTCGGCATCGAGCACATAGTCGAGCGGTGTGTTGGAGGCGATACCGCCATCCCAATAATGTTCGCCGTCGATGACGACGGACGGAAAGCCAGGCGGCAGCGCGCCGGAGGCCATGATGTGCTCAGGGCCGATGGTCTTGCCGAGCTTCTTGAACTCGTAATTGTCGAAATATTTGAAGTTGCCCGAGGTGACGCCGACCGCGCCGACCGACAGGCGCGTCTTCAAATCGTTGATGCGGTCGAAATCGACCAGACGCTCCAGCGTCTTCTTCAGCGGCGCGGTGTCGTAATAGCTCTCGGCTTGCGAGCTGCCCGGCGGCCAGAGCGGCGCGGGCGGGATGCGCGGCGTGAAGAAGCCGGGCACGCCGAAGGTCGCGATCAGCGCGGCACTGGTCGAGTTGAACAGCTCGCGGCTGTGGTCGCTCTTGCCGATCGGCTTCCACGGCACCGGCGCGGAGACCATCTCCCAGAATTCCTTGAGCCGCTTGACACGCGTCGGGCCCTCATTGCCGGCGATGATGGCGGCGTTGACCGCGCCGATCGAGATGCCGGCGACCCATTCCGGCTCGAAACCGTGGCCGCACAGCGCCTGATAGGCGCCGGCCTGATAGGAGCCAAGCGCGCCGCCGCCCTGAAGGACCAGGACGCGTTGCGCATTCGCGGGGATGCTGGCGGATTCCGGTCTATGATCGGTCATGGATGAACAATAGCAAAAGGCGAGCCACCGTGGCGCCCCTCCGCCGCGGCGTCAATGCATCCCGGATCAAGTCTGGCTTATCGGGGCTCCGTGGAGGCCAGGATCATGGTCCAGAACACCTTGTATTTGGTGCCCGGAGCATAGCTCGCCGCGATGCCCAGTTTTGTGACACCGCCCTTGAGCATGTTGGCGCGGTGGGGCGGCGAGTCGCGCCAGCCGGAAAACGCTTCCGCCAGCGTATGATAGCCGGCCGAGACGTTCTCGACGGCAACGGTGGCGGGATAGCCGCCGGTGGCAAGGCGCTTGGCCAGCGGCGCGCGGACGTCGTGATCCATCTTGTTGGCCGCAGCCATCGCCTGGGACTGGGATTCGGCGAGCCGCATCAGGTCGGGGTCGATGACGACGGTGCCGAGGGCGTTGTTCTGGCGGTATTGCGAGATCATGATCGCGGCCGCCTGCGCATCGAGCTTGGAGCCCGGGACCGCCATATCGGCATACATGGACGGCTGCTGGACCGGTGCCTCGTTGCCGGCACAGCCGGCAAGCAGCAAAGTGATGAGAATTGCGGCCGCAGCGCGCATGGAGAGCCCCCAAATGAGGGGTCGTTGTTGCATACCAACCGTGGCTGAAAGGTGAATTTTGATGAAAATCTGCTCGGTGTCATTCTGGGGCGATGCCGAAGCATCGAACCCGGAATCTCGAGATTCCACGGTGCGCAATTGCGCACCTGAGGTCTGGTCCTTCGGACCATCCCGGAATGACGGGAATTTCTACCCCGCAAATATCCGGTAACGGCGCGGCTCGAGCCCGATGGTGTCGCCGGCGCGCAGTTCCTTGTCGCGGGGGGCGTCGATCTCGATGGTCTCGCCGCCTGACAATGCGACCTCGGCGCGCTGCACGGGACCGAAATTGCGGACGTGCTGGACCGCGCCCTCGAACGCGCCGCTGCCGGGGGGCCCGACCAGCATGTCATGTCGCCGCACGAACAGTTTTGACGCGCCAGGCGCAAGCCCGTCCGCCGCGAGGGCGAGAGGCCGGTCACCGAGCCTGATCACGCCGCCTTCGACCTGAACCGGGAGCTCGATGGATTCACCAATGAAGCCGTGGACGAAAGCGCTCGCCGGGGTCTCATAGACATCGTCGGGCGAGCCGATCTGCTCGATCCTGCCCTTGTCCATGACGACGACGCGGTTGGCGACTTCGAGCGCCTCCTCCTGGTCGTGGGTGACGAAGATCGAGGTGACGTTGATCTCGTGATGCAACGAGCGCAGCCATCGGCGCAGCTCTTTTCGTACCTTGGCATCAAGCGCGCCGAAGGGCTCGTCGAGCAAGAGGATGCGCGGCTCGATCGCGAGCGCGCGGGCGAGCGCAATGCGCTGGCGCTGGCCGCCGGAAAGCTGGCTCGGATAACGATCGGCGAGCCAGTCGAGCTGCACGAGATCGAGCAGCTCTTTCACCCGGGCGCGGATCGCGGCCTCGTCTTTCCGGACCGCGCGCGGCTGCACGCGCAGGCCGAAGGCGACGTTCTCGAACACGGTCATGTGGCGGAACAGCGCGTAGTGCTGGAACACGAAACCGACATGCCGCTCGCGCGCGCCCTGCGCCAGCGCGTCCTCACCGTTGAAGGAGACCTCGCCGGAATCAGGCCAGTCGAGGCCGGCGATGATCCGCAGCAGCGTGGTCTTGCCGGAGCCTGATGGACCGAGCAGCGCCAGCAATTCTCCATTGTCGACCTTGAGATCGACGCCGTCGAGGGCGGCAAAACTGCCGAACTTCTTGACGAGATTTCTGACTTCAATGGTCACTTGCGTCGTGTCCTTCATCGAGGTGACGTTCGAGAACCGTCTTTGCGATCAGCGTGATCAGCGCCAGCATCGCCAGCAGTGAGGCGATCGCGAAGGCGGCGACGAACTGGTATTCGTTGTAGAGGATCTCGACCAGCAGCGGCATCGTGTTGGTCTCGCCGCGGATATGGCCGGAGACGACGGAGACCGCGCCGAACTCGCCCATCGCGCGCGCATTACAGAGCAGGACGCCGTAGAGAACGCCCCATTTGATGTTGGGCAAGGTGACGCGGAAGAAGGTTTGCAAGCCGGAGGCGCCGAGCGAAACCGCGGCCTCCTCCTCCTGCGTGCCCTGCTCCTGCATCAGGGGGATCAGCGCGCGCGCGACGAACGGGAAGGTGACGAAGGTGGTGGCGAGCGCGATGCCGGGCACGGCAAACAGGATCTGGATATCGTGATCCCTAAGCCAGCTGCCGAAATAGCCTTGCGCGCCGAACAGCAGCACGAAGACGAGGCCGGAGATCACCGGGCTCACCGAAAACGGCAGGTCGATCAGCGTGATCAGGAAGGTCTTGCCCGGGAAATCGAATTTCGCAATCGCCCAGGCGGCGACGAGGCCGAAGACAAGGTTAAGGCCGACCGAGATCGCCGCGACGATCAACGTCAGCTTGATCGCGGCCAGCGCCTCCGGCTCGGCGAGCGCGGAGAGATAGGCGAGGATTCCCTTCGAAAAGGCCTGCGCGAACACGACCACCAGCGGCAGCACGACGAAGACGGAAAGAAAGATCATCGCCAGCGCGATGATCGTGATGCGCACCGCGCGCGGCTCGGTGCGCAAATTGTCTTGCGCCGCCGCCGCATGTGCCCGGGCCTTCGCACGTGCAATGGCGTCGGGAGCCGAGAGCGACACGGAGTCTGCGATCTGCATCGTCATCGCATCCTCCTCAGCGCGCCGGGATCCGGCTCCGCGCCCAGCGCTGGAGCCGGTTGACGGCGAAAATGATGACGAAGGAGACGACGAGCATGACCACCGCGATGGCGGTCGCGTCGGCGTAGCGGAACTCGGACAGCCGGATCACGATCAAGAGCGGCGCGATCTCGGAGACGTTCGGCAGATTGCCGGCAATGAAGATCACCGAGCCGTATTCACCGACCGCGCGGGCAAAGGCGAGCGCGAGCCCGGTGAGCAGCGCCGGCGCGAGCGAGGGCAGGATCACGCGGATGATGGTCTGCCACCGGCTGGCGCCCAGGCTGCCCGCGGCTTCCTCGATCTCGGGGTCGAGATCCTGCAGCACCGGCTGCACCGTGCGCACAACGAAGGGAATGCCGATGAAGATCATGGCGACGAAGATGCCGACCGGCGTGAACGCCACCTTGATGCCGAGCGCCGCGAGCGGCGCCCCCAGCCAGCCCTTCTCGGCGAACAGTGCGGTCAGCGCGACGCCGGCGACCGCCGTCGGCAGCGCGAAGGGCACGTCGACGATGGCGTCGAACAGCCGCCGGCCGGGGAAGCGGTAACGCACCAGCGCCCAGACGATGATGCTGCCCATGACGAGGTTGACGGAGGCCGCCGCGAACGCGAGGCCGAAGGAAACCCGCAGCGCATTCAGGGTGCGGCGGCTGGAGAGGATGTTCCAGAATTGCTCGGGGCTGAGCTCGAGCGATTTCAGGAACAGCCCGGCGAGCGGAATCAGGATGATGATCGACAGCCAGGAAAGCGTCAGTCCCATGGTGAGACCGAAGCCCGGCAATGTCCGGCGTCGTGCTGCGAGTGCGCTCACCAGGCCCCCTGCTAAAGCCCATTAAGACAGCGCCAGATCAGTTCTTATAGATCTGGTCAAAGATGCCGCCGTCGGCGAAATGTTCCTTCTGCGCCTTGGTCCAACCACCGAAAACGTCGTCGATCGTGAATAGTTCGACCTTTGCGAAGGCGTTTTCGTATTTTTTGGCAATGTCGGCATCGCGCGGGCGGTAGAAGTTGCGCGCGGCGATCTCCTGCCCCTCCTTGGTGTACCAGTACTGGAGGTAGGCATCGGCGGCGTTGCGGGTGCCCTTTTTGTCGGCAACCTTGTCTACGATCGCGACCGGCGGCTCGGCGAGGATGGATTGCGGCGGCGCCACGATCTCGAATTTCTCCCGGCCGAATTCCTTCAGGGCGAGAAACGCCTCGTTCTCCCAGGCCAGCAGCACGTCGCCGACGCCGCGCTCGACGAAGGTCACGGTGGCGCCGCGCGCGCCGGTATCGAGCACCGGCACCTGCTGGTAGAGCTTTCCGATGAAGTCCTTGGCCTTGTCGGCGGCGCCGTGTTTCTTCTGCGCAAAGCCCCAGGCCGCCAGATAATTCCAGCGCGCGCCGCCCGACGTCTTCGGGTTCGGCGTGATCACGGCAACGCCCGGCTTGATCAGATCGTCCCAGTCCTTGATCGCCTTGGGATTGCCCTTGCGCACCAGGAACACGATGGTGGAGGTGTAGGGTGACGCATTCTGCGGCAACCGCTTCTGCCAGTCCGTCGCCGTGAGGCCCTTGCCGGCGATCGCGTCGATGTCGTAGGCGAGCGCGAGCGTCACCACATCGGCCTGCAATCCGTCGATCACCGCGCGCGCCTGCGAACCGCTGCCGCCGTGCGACTGCTTGATCTCGACGCTCTTGCCGGTTTCCTTCTGATAGGCGTTCGCGAACGCCTTGTTGAATTCGGCATAGAGCTCACGCGTCGGATCATACGACACGTTGAGCAGATTGATGTCGGCAGCGAGAGCCGCGCTTGCCAAGAAACCCGTCGCGAGAAGTCCTGCAGCGAGCGGAACGATACGGCGCATCATGTCCATCTCCATTCACTTCGACGACGTCGGTGTCAGCGAAGGCAGGCGAAACTCGCGGCGAAACGCGCTTAAGTCAACGAAACCGGATTTTCTTGTTCGCAGCGTGGCAGCGTGACTGTGCTACGAAGTCTTCATCGTGTGGATGCCGCATTCTGTCTTGGCCCGGCCGCGCCAGCGACCAGCACGTTCATCCTCACCTTCGGCCGTTCTGCTCGTGCAAGGCATACACCCAACCGACAGGAAACCGGAGGCGGCGAGTGGATGACGCGGCAATTTGGCGCGGACGAAGATGGCCTCGAGTTCCTCGCGCGAGACGTTGGCGAAGGGGTTGAACTTCAACCGCACGCCATCGTCTTCAACCACCGGAATGTCGGCGCGTGCATTGCCCTGGAAGCGCTTGCGGCCGTTGAGCCAGGCCGAGAACGGCTTCAATGCCCGCGCCAGCGGCTCGACTTTACGAATGCGACAGCAAGCATCGGGATCAGAGAACCAGAGATCGCGGTCGGCATCTTCGCGCGCCAGCGTCTCCTCCGCAGGCTTGATCGAGCGAACGTCCTTCAAGCCAAGCGCCGCGATCAGCGTGTCGCGATAGGCCAGCGTCTCCTCGAACAGCCAGCCGGTATCGAGGAAGATCACGGGGATCGCGGGGTCGACGTCCGCCATGACCTTCAGCAGCGTCGCCGATTCCGTGCCGAACGACGACACCAGCGCAAGCTTTTCGCGCCCGACCGTCTTCAGCGCCGCGGCGACGATCTCCGCGGGCGAGGCATCGCGCAGCGCGCGATCGAGTCCGTCCGCTGACGGAAGCGCAGAGACCGACGTCGGCGAAACCTGAGGCGCGATCGCGTTCACGTGCCGACGCCTTCGGAATGGCGCAGCTGCATGCGCCGGTGCAAGGCCGTGATGCGGCCGTCGCCGGTCGGCTGGTAGAACACCGAATAGCGCTTGGCGGTCTGCATGAAGGCTTCCGCGTCGGCCTGCTTCTTGACCTCGAAGGAGTCGAAGCCGGCGCGCAGCATGAACACGAACTGGTCGCGCAGCACCTGGCCGGTGGCGCGCAATTCGTCGCGGTAATTGTAACGCTCGCGCAGCAGGCGGGCCTGGCTGTAGGCGCGGCCGTCGCGGAAGGTCGGGAACACCAGCGCAACGACGGCGATCTTGCCGAGATAGGGCACGAGCTCGCTGATGTCGCGGTTGTTCGGCCAGATCACGCCGACCTTGCCGGCGCGCTTGAGCAGCGCATCGGCTTCGCCGATGAAGCGCTCGGCCGGCACCAGGATGTCGCCGCCCTCGGGCAGCGGTGTGTCGACGGCCAGCTTGACGAAACTGTCGTCGGCGATCTTTCCGCCGTTAACGAGTGGCATAAACGCGCTCCTTGAAGGGTTCGACGCCGAGGCGTTTCACGGTGTCCATGAACAGCTCTTCGGGCCGCTCGCGCAGCGCCAGATAGGCTTCCACGATGTCCTCGACGACGTCGGCGACCTCGTCGAACTTGACGCCGGGCCCGATCAGGTTCCCGAGCGCTGCGTTCTCGTCGGCACGGCCGCCGATGGTGATCTGGTAGACCTCCTCGCCGTTCTTCTCGACGCCGAGAATGCCGATATGGCCGACATGGTGATGACCGCAGGCGTTGATGCAGCCTGAGATGTTGATATGGAGCCGGCCGATCAGGTTGGCGAGCTCGTGGTTGGCGAAGCGCCGCGTCAGTTCCTGCGCGATCGGGATCGAGCGCGCATTCGCCAGCGAGCAATAGTCGAGGCCGGGGCAGGCGATGATGTCGGTGATCAGATTGACGTTCGGCGTCGCAAGGCCAAGCTTGTCGAGCGCCTTCCACAGCGCCGGCAAGTCGCGCTTGGCGACATGCGGCAGCGCCAGGTTCTGCTCGTGGCCGACGCGGACCTCACCGAAGGAATATTTGTCGGCGAGATCGGCCAGCGCATCCATCTGCTCCGCCGTGGCATCGCCCGGAGGCGCACCGATCGGCTTCAGCGAGATCGTGACGATGGAGTAGCCCTGGTTCTTGTGCGGGGCCACCGAGTTCTTGCGCCACGCTTCGAAGTCGGGATCGGCCGCCGCCTGCCGCAGCTCGTCCGGCATGTGCGGCAGCTTTTCGTAAGGAGGATAGGTAAAGCGCGAACGGATGTCCTCGATCACCTCGTCGTCGATCTGGAGCGAGGAGTTGCGGATGTGCTGCCACTCCTCCTCGACCTCGCGGGAGAACTTCTCGATGCCGAGCTCGTGCACCAGGATCTTGATGCGCGCCTTGTAGATGTTGTCGCGGCGGCCATACTGATTGTAGACGCGCAGGATCGCCTCGATATAGCTGAGGATATCGCGGCCGTGTACGAAGTGCTTGATGGTCTTGGCGATGAACGGCGTGCGGCCAAGACCGCCGCCGACCAGCACCTCGAAGCCGGTCTCGCCCTTCTCATTCTTGATCAGGCGAAGGCCGATGTCGTGGATCTTGATCGCGGCACGGTCGTGGTCCGACGCGGTGATCGCGATCTTGAACTTGCGCGGCAGGAACGAGAATTCCGGATGCAGCGTGGTGTGCTGGCGGATCAGCTCCGACCAGATGCGGGGATCCTCGATCTCACCCGGCGCGACGCCGGCCCACTGGTCCGAGGTGACATTGCGCATGTTGTTGCCGGAGGTCTGCATCGCGTGGATGCCGACCTTGGCGAGATCTTCCAGCGCGTCCGGCAGCTCTGCGAGCTTGATCCAGTTGAACTGGATGTTCTGCCGCGTGGTGAAATGGCCGTAGCCGCGGTCGTATTTGCGCGCGACATGGGCGAGCGCCCGCAACTGGTTCGTCGCCAGCGTGCCATAGGGAATCGCGACGCGGAACATGTAGGCGTGCAGTTGCAGATAGACGCCATTCTGCAGGCGCAGGATCTTGAACTCGTCCTCGGTGAGCTCGCCGGAGAGGCGCCGCTTCACCTGGTCGCGGAACTCCGAGACGCGCTCATTGACGAGCGTGCGGTCGATTTCGTCGTAAGCATACATAAGAAAGCGCCTTAAACCTGGGCCGACTGTCCGATGGTCACACCGGTGCGGCGGATCTGTTCGCGCAGATTGCCGGGTTCGATCTTGCCGTCCGCGCCGACCTGCACCGGCGCGATATAGGGACCGATCGCGCCGACGTCATCGGCCACGGACTCCGCAAGCAACGCTTTGGCCTCGTCCGAGTTGCGCACGATCGCAGCTTCCGACAGGTCCGCGGACCAGCTCTTGGCGGCGGTGCGATAAACCACGATGCCGTCCCAGGTACGGTTGGCGGTCACGATCGAGGGGCCGGCGATCTTGATCTTCTTCTGTTCAAGCGGGGAGGTCATTCGGCTGCATCCAATAGGTCAGAGATGATTTGCTTTGGGGTTCCGCGGCGAAGGGAACCGGCATGCCGGACCACCTCGCCGATGATGAGAATGGCGGGACCGCCGCTGACCCGCCGCACCAGTTCGGGGAGGTCCCGCAGCGTGCCGATCGCGCCCTGCGCATCGGGACGCGTCACGCGCGCGAACACGCCGACCGGCGTCTCCGGGGAACGGCCGGCGGCGAACAGGCCGGCGCGCACGGCGGGCGCGGCAGTCATGCCCATGTAGACCACGACGGTCATTTTGGTGTCGGTCAGCGTCGACCAGTCCACGACTTCCGCATCGCGCGCCTTGTGCGCAGTGAGGAAGGTGATGCGGGTCGCTTCATGACGGTAGGTGAGCGGCACCTCGAAATCGGCGGCGCCGCCGAGCCCCGCGGTGATGCCGGGGATGATCGAACAGGCGACGCCTGCCGCGCGCAGCGCTTCCACCTCTTCGCCGCCGCGGCCGAACACGAAGGGATCGCCGCCCTTCAGCCGCACCACGCGCTGGCCGGATTGCGCGGCCTCGATCATGCGCTGGTTGATGGCGTCCTGGCCGATGCCGGGCTTGCCGACGCGGCGGCCGACCGGAACGCGCGTGGTGTCGCGGCGGATGCGGTCGAGAATTTCGCCCGAGACCAGCTCGTCATGGAAGACGATGTCCGCGTCCTGCAATGCGCGCAGCGCCTTGATGGTGAGAAGGTCGGGATCGCCGGGACCGGCGCCGACCAGCGCGACCGAGCCTTCCGGCTTGTCGGCACGCGCGAATTCGGAGGGATCGGCAATTGCCTTGAGCGCGGCATCCGCCTCGCTCCTGCGGCCGCCGAGCACGGCGGCGCCGATCGGGCCGTCGATGACGCGCTCCCAGAACCGGCGGCGCAGCGGAAACTCGGTGATGCGCTCGTTGATGGACTTGCGAAAGCCGCCGATGAACTCGGCGAGCTCACCGATACGGGCCGGCAGCAGCGCCTCGATCTTCTCCCGCACGCGCCGTGCCACGACGGGCGAAGTGCCGCCGGTGCCGACTGCGACCACGACATCGCCGCGATCGACGATCGCCGGGAAGATGAAGCTGGAATGTTCGAGATCGTCCATGACGTTGACGGGCAGGCCCAGTGCCTTCGCTCGCGCCGACATCGCCACGCCGACATCGCCCGCGCCAGCGCAGACAACGGCGATGACGCCGGCGAGATCGGCGGTCAGCGGGTCGCCGGCTGCGATCTCGATCCGCGCCGCGTCCTCCGAGTTGAGACCCAGGTCCTGATTGCCATCGATCGCATGCACGCGGATGCGCGCACCGGCGGCGGAGAGCACGCGCAGCTTGGCACGCAAAAGCTCACCCGCGCCGATGAGGACCACCGGACCGGCCTTGAGATCGAGAAACACCGGCAAGAACCGCATGCGATACTCGCTTCCCCCACATCCGGGGTTGACTGGAATTATTTTCTATATATGTGTCGTTTCGAGCGCGCAAAGAGAAAATTTTTTCTTCTCTTCTGCACCGCAACTATAGAATTTTCGCCTCCAAACGCAAAGTGGCAGAGATGCATCTTCTCAAGGACGATTCCGCAGCGAGCGGACTGAGCAGCCCGGCCTCGGCTGAGCGCGCACGCACGCAAGAATTTTCTGCTGACCTTGCCCCCAGCATGGACCATCTCGACCAGCTCGAGGCGCAGAGCATCTACATCTTCCGCGAGGCGTTCGCCCGGTTGAAGAAGATTGCGCTGCTGTGGTCGCTCGGGAAGGACTCCAACGTCATGATCTGGCTGGCGCGGAAGGCGTTCTTCGGCCGCGTGCCGTTCCCGGCACTGCACGTCGACACCGGCAAGAAGTTTCCGGAGATGTACCGCTTTCGGGATCACTACGGCAAAGAATGGGATCTCGATTTGCGCGTCGAGCCCTGCCCGCCCATCGATGCCGTCGATCCGACGCTGCCGCCGGCCGCCCGCTCCGCTGCGCGCAAGACCGAAGGCCTCAAGATGGCGCTCGGCAAATTCGGCTTTGACGGCCTGATCGCCGGCATCCGCCGCGACGAGGAGGCAACGCGCGCCAAGGAGCGTGTGTTCTCGCCGCGCGGACTCGAAGGCAATTGGGACGTGCGCGATCAGCCGCCGGAGTTCTGGGACCATTTCAACGCCTCGCCGCCGCAAGGCGCGCATTTGCGCATCCATCCGATCCTGCATTGGACCGAAGCCGACATCTGGGCCTACACCAAGCGCGAGAACATCCCGATCATCCCGCTGTATCTCGCCAAGGACGGCAAGCGCTATCGCTCGCTGGGGGATCAGGACATCACCAATCCGGTCGCATCGACCGCGTCCAACATCGACGAGATCCTGATCGAGCTCGAGCAGACCAAGGTGCCGGAGCGCGCCGGCCGCGCACTCGACCACGAGACCGAGGACGCCTTCGAGCGCCTGCGCGTCGCCGGCTATCTCTGATCAAGAACGCGAGCGCGATATGAACATGATCGTCACCCCCGCTTCGCCGGCCACCCCGAACGGCACCACCCGTCCGCAGGTCCGCATCGTCATCGTCGGCCATGTCGACCACGGCAAATCGACGCTGGTCGGCCGCCTCTTGCACGAGACCGGCAGCCTGCCCGACGGCAAGCTCGAAATGCTGAAAGCCGTCAGCGCGCGGCGCGGCATGCCGTTCGAATGGTCGTTCCTGCTCGATGCGCTCCAGACCGAGCGTGACCAGGGCATCACCATCGACACCACGCAGATCCGCTTCCGCACCAATTCGCGTGACATCGTTCTGATCGACGCGCCCGGCCACGCCGAATTCCTGCGCAACATGATCACTGGTGCCTCGCAGGCCGACGGTGCGGTGCTGATCATCGACGCGCTCGAAGGCGTGCGCGACCAGACACGGCGGCACGGCTATCTCCTGCATCTGCTCGGCGTGAAGCAGGTCGCGATCGTCGTCAACAAGATGGACCGCGTCGACTTCTCCGCAGAGCGTTTCAAGGAGATCAGCGACGAGATCTCCGCGCATCTGAACGGCCTCGGCGTGAAGCCCACAGCCGTGATCCCGATCTCCGCGCGCGACGGCGACGGTGTTGCGATGCGCACCGACCGCATCTCCTGGTACAAGGGACCGACGGTGGTCGAGGCGCTCGACCAACTCGAGCCGGCGCGGCCGCTGGAAGCGCTGGCGCTGCGGCTGCCGGTGCAGGCGATCTACAAGTTCGACGACCGCCGCATCGTGGCGGGCCGCATCGAATCCGGCAGCCTCATTGCCGGCGACGAGATCGTGATCATGCCGGCCGGCAAGATCGCGAAGATCAAGACGGTCGAGAGCTGGCCGGCGACGCCGGTTGCGGGACGGCAGGGCGCGGGCCGCTCGGTCGGCATCACGCTGGACCGCGAATTGTTCATCGAGCGCGGCGACATCGTCGCGCATGCCGGCAGCGCCCCGCGCGAGACGCGCCGGCTGCGGGCGCGGATCTTCTGGCTGCACGACAAGCCCCTCGCCAAGGGTGACCAGCTGCTGGTTCGCTGCGGGCCGAAGGAAAGCCGCGCCACCGTGGTCGCCATCGAGAAGGCGGTCGATCCCGGCGAGCTCTCGAGCAGCGAGAACAAGGCGATCGGCCGCAACCATGTCGGCGAGATCGACATCTCCCTGTCAAATCCGATTGCCACCGATCCATACACCGAGAATCCGCGCACCGGCCGTCTCGTGATCGAAGTCTCCGGACGCATCGCCGGCGGCGGTCTGGTGCTGTCGGTCGATGCCGGCCAGCGCGCCTTGCCCGTCGACATCGTGCCGGTAGAATCCGCGCTTCGTCCCGACGAGCGCTCCGCGCGCTATCAGCACAACGGCGCCGTGGTCTGGCTCACCGGCCTGCCGGCTTCGGGCAAGTCGACGCTCGCCAAGGCGCTGGAACGGCGGCTGTTCACCAATGGCGGCTCGCCGATCCTGCTCGACGGCGACACGCTGCGCGCCGGGCTCAACAGCGATCTCGGCTTCTCCACTGCTGATCGCAGCGAGAACATCCGCCGCCTTGCCGAAGTCGCAACGCATCTCGCACGTAACGGCCATATCGCCATCGTCGCCGCGGTCTCGCCCGCGCGCGAGGACCGCGCCGCGGCGCGCCGCATCGCCGACACCGCGTTCCGCGAGATCCATGTCGCGACGCCGGCAGAGGTCTGCGAGGATCGCGATCCCAAGGGGCACTACAAGAAGGCTCGCGCCGGCGCGCTGGCCTCATTCACCGGCATCGGTAACGACTATGAAGCGCCGCAAGCCGCCGAGCTCGTGATCGACACCTCGGCGCGAACCGTCGCCGAGGCGGCCGACGAGATCGAGCAGATGCTGAAGAACACCGGCGTGCTGTTCGACGAGGCCGTCGACCTCGCTGCGAATATCTAGGGCCGCCCTATTCCCCGCTGTCGTCGCCCGGCTTGACCGGGCGACCCAGTATTCCAGAGGCAGCGTTGGGATACGGAGAAGCTGCGGCGTACTGGATTCCCCGCTTTCGCGGGGAATGACACCGCTGCGTGGGGCCCACACCATCTCTTGACATTTTGACAAACCATTGGGGGTCTTCTCACCGCCCCGATTTTGGGGCTAATAGGCCCCGAAAGCCGCTCCCTCGTGGGCGCATTTTGCTGCTGTCGGGTCAAAAGCAGCCAAAAACAGCCATTTCCAACAAGAAAGCCCATCATGAAACGCGTCGACGCCCACGGATTGAAGATCGCTCCCGTCCTGTTTGATTTCATCGCCAAGGAAGCGGCCCCGAAAACGGGGATCGCGCCGGATGCGTTCTGGGCCGGGCTTGCCGCCATCATCAAGGATCTGGGGCCGAAGAACCGCGCATTGCTGGCGGTGCGCGACACGTTGCAGGCCAAGATCGACGACTGGCACCGCGCCAGCAAGGGCAAGGCGTTCGACCTCAACGCCTATACCGCCTTCCTGAAGGAGATCGGCTATCTCGTTCCGGAGCCGGCGACCCAGAAGGTCGAGACCGCCAATGTCGATGAAGAAATCGGCAAGATCTGCGGCCCGCAGCTTGTCGTGCCTCTCACCAATGCGCGCTATGCGCTCAACGCAGCGAACGCGCGCTGGGGTTCGCTCTATGACGCCTTCTACGGCACCGATGCGATCCCGCATGACCCGTCCGAGAGCGGCAAGGGCTACAACAAAGCGCGCGGCGACAAGGTGATCGCCAAGGCCAAGGCGTTCCTCGATGCCGCCGTGCCGCTCGCAACCGGCAGCCATACCGACGTCACCGCCTACAGCGTCGTCGCGGGCCAGCTTGCAGTGAAGCTGAAGAGCGGCAATGCCACAGCGCTGAAAAACGCGGCGCAGTTCGCCGGCTTCCAGGGCGATGCAGCCGCGCCGAGCGCGGTACTGCTCGCCAACAACGGCCTGCATGTCGAGGTGAAGATCGACCGCAGCAGCGCGATCGGCAAGGACGATCCGGCCGGCGTCGCCGACATGATCATGGAATCCGCGGTTTCCACCATCCTCGACATGGAGGACTCGGTTGCAGCCGTCGATGCCGAGGACAAGGTGCTGGTCTACCGCAACACGCTCGGCCTGATGAACGGCACGCTGTCGGCCGATTTCGAGAAGGGCGGCAAGACGCTGACGCGCTCGCTCAACGCCGACCGCAGCTACAAGACCCCGGACGGCAAGGGCGAGGTCAAGCTGCACGGCCGCAGCCTGCTGCTGATGCGCAATTGCGGTCACCACATGTTCACCGACGCGGTGCTGGACGAGAAGGGCGAGGAGATTCCGGAAGGTCTGCTCGACGCGGCCGTCTCAGGCTTGCTCGCGATCCACGACCTCAAGGGCAATTCGAAGGTCAAGAACAGCCGCACTGGATCCGCCTATATCGTCAAGCCGAAGATGCACGGCCCGGACGAGGTGTCGCTCACCTGCGATATCTTCGACCGCGTCGAGAAGATGCTGTCGCTGCCGGAGAACACGCTCAAGGTCGGCATCATGGACGAGGAGCGCCGCACCACCGTCAACCTCAAGGCCTGCATCCAGCGCGCCTCCAAGCGCATCATGTTCATCAACACCGGCTTCCTCGACCGCACCGGCGACGAGATCCACACCTCGATGGAAGCCGGCCCGATGATCCGCAAGAACGAAATGAAGGCGCAGGCCTGGATCAAGGCCTATGAGGACTGGAACGTCGACATGGGCCTGACCTGTGGCCTGCCCGGGCACGCCCAGGTCGGCAAGGGCATGTGGGCCGCCCCCGACAAGATGGCGGACATGCTGGCGCAGAAGCTTGGCCATCCGCAGGCCGGCGCCACCACCGCCTGGGTGCCCTCGCCGACGGCTGCGACGCTGCACGCGCTGCACTACCACCAGGTCAACGTGACCGCTCGCCAGGAAGAGCTCACCAAAGGCGGACCGCGCGCAAAGCTTTCGGACATCCTCACCATTCCGGTGTCGAAGTCGAACTGGGCTCCCGATGACGTCAAGCAGGAGATCGACAACAATTGCCAGGGCATCCTCGGCTATGTCGTGCGCTGGATCGACCAGGGCGTCGGCTGCTCCAAGGTGCCCGACATCCACGACGTCGGCCTGATGGAAGACCGCGCCACCTTGCGCATCTCCAGCCAGCATCTCGCCAACTGGCTGCACCAGGGCGTGATCACCGAGGCGCAGGTGATGGAATCGCTCAAGCGCATGGCGGTCGTCGTCGACAAGCAGAACGCCGGCGACGCCATCTACAAGCCGATGGCGCCCGCCTTCGACGGCGTCGCCTTCAAGGCCGCCTCCGACCTGATCTTCAAAGGCCGCGAGCAGCCGAACGGCTACACCGAATACATCCTCACCGCGCGCCGCCGCGAGGCCAAGGCGAACGGCTGATAGTCAGCCGGCTCGAAACACCGAAAGCCCCGGCTCACGCCGGGGCTTTTTTGTTGACCGCAGCGGGCGAAACGTCGCGCCGCGCAGCGGAACGGCTGCGCGGCACTCGCGTTGTACGGCCATCAACCATTGGGAGATGGTCATGGACTGGAATCGCATCGAAGGAAACTGGAAGCAGTTCAAGGGTTCGGCCAAGGAGAAATGGGGCAAGCTCACCGACGACGACCTCCAATTGATCGAGGGACGCCGCGAGCAGCTCGAGGGCCGGCTCCAGGAACGCTACGGCAAGGCCAAGGACCAGGTTCGTCAGGACGTCGACGACTGGCTGAAATCGCTGCACTGAAGCAGCGCAAACGAAGCCCCGGCGAAAGCCGGGGCTTCTTGTTTGGCGAGTAGCCCGGATGAGCGAAGCGACATCCGGGACCTTTGTTGCGGCACCCCGGATATCGCTGCGTCCCTTGCTAGAACACCGCGAGAT
Organism: Bradyrhizobium sp. 23AC; assembly: GCF_054863025.1. Taxonomy (NCBI): domain Bacteria; kingdom Pseudomonadati; phylum Pseudomonadota; class Alphaproteobacteria; order Hyphomicrobiales; family Nitrobacteraceae; genus Bradyrhizobium; species Bradyrhizobium sp. 23AC. The sequence continues at coordinate 77,287 of NZ_JAVAYN010000009.1, read as the reverse complement.
ATTTCAGCAGCGAGACGATGCCGATGATGATGACGACCACGCGCGCGATCTGCTTGGCGCGACCGTCCATCGGCAACATGTTGATGAGATAAAGGACGAGAATAACGACGAGAAAAGTGACGAGTACGCCCACCAGCATCGCGAGACCCCCTTCAGGCAAATTGCGACCACCGCTCTAACGCCTGTCTCCCGCGCTGGTTCCATCGCGGCAACCCACTGCAACTTCTAGTAAATACGTACTTCTACGATCGGACGGCCGGCCTAAAATTTTACCCTTTTCCTTTCAGATGCGGAAATGACGCCGGGGCCGTGGGCCGCAAACGGCGTGCGATTGCCGTTCTGCCGCGCCTGGCTTGTCGATGCTGCCGGGGCGTTTTCAAGAGCTTTGCAATGGGAATTGGGGGGACTTCGATGCTGAATCGTCTGACCGTATCCGCGCTGCTGAAGGCGGTGATCGCGATTACGTCGGCCTGCGTGGTGCTCGCGCTCTCGCTCACCGCCTTCGAGTCCTGGGATCGCCTCAAGACCGCCAACCGCATCTCGCAGACCGCAGACGCATCCGCCGATTTGTTCAAGGCGATGCACAGCCTGCGCACCGACCGATCGACCACGACGCGGCTCCTCAACGCGGCCGAACCGATGGATGCCGAGATCGAGAAATATCTGCGCGCGATCCGAGACACCGAGATGCCCGCAATGGCACGCGCGCTGGAGCTGCTGCCGGTCATGGACTTCCCGCAATCGGGCACGCTGGTGCCAGAGCTTGCGCGCCTCCACAAGCTGCTGACCGAAGAGCAGAAACAGTTCTGGGCGGATATGGCCAAGCCCAGGGATCAGCGTCGCGCCGGCCTGCCGAAGGAATATATGGAGACGACGGGCGGCCTGCTCGAAACGCTCGACAAGCTGTCGAACGTCCTGGCCGCCACCGTCAATCACCAGGACGCCGTGATCGACCAGTTGCTGTCGATCAAGCAGAACGCCTGGCTGCTCCGCAACACCGCGGGCGAAGCTTCGCTGGTCGTCTCGACCGGTCTTGCCGCCGGCAAGATCACACCGGAAGCGCGCAACAACTACACCCAGCATGTCGGCGGCACGTCGGCGATGTGGAAGGCGCTGGAATTGTCAGCCTCGGGCATGCAGTTGCCGACCGCGCTCGTCTCCGCCATGGCCGCGGCCAAGGCCGCCTATTTCGAGCCGCAATATCTGACCCTGCGGGACCGCCTCGCTGACACGCTGGTCAAGGGCGAGAAGGCCGAGATGACCGCCAACCAGTGGAGCCCGCTCACGGTCGGCCGCCTTTCCAGCGCGGTCACCGTGGCGGAAGCTGCTCTCGACGCCGCCAAGGTCCATACGCTGGAGCAGCGCGGCGCCGCGCAGCGCGCCCTGATCGTGCAGCTCGGATTGCTGGCGCTCGCCATCGGCCTTGCCGTCGGCGCGGTCATGCTCGTGAGCCGCCGCGTGATCCATCCGCTCAACACCATCCGCGACGCCATGCTGAAGGTCGCCGGCGGCGACCTTGCCGTCGACAGCGGCTATCTCGATCGTCAGGACGAGATCGGCGCACTGGCCGGCGCGCTGGAGACCTTCAAGCAGCAGGCCACCGACAAGCTCAAGATCGAAGAGCAGGAGCGCGAGCGCAATGCGGGCGCTGCCGCACGCCAGCGCGCCGTCGAAGCCTATGTCGGCGAGTTCGAGGGCGCGGTGCGAAAGACGCTCGGCGAATTGGGCGAGGCCTCCGGCGAGATGCGCAAGACCTCGGGCGACCTCTCCGCCGTGTCGCGCCAGACCAACGATCGCGTCCAAGTCGCCGGCAAGGCCTCCAACGACGCCTCCATGAGCGTCGACAGCGTCGCGGCCGCCGCTGAGGAGCTCTCGGCCTCGATCAACGACATCAGCCAGCAGGCCGCGCACGCCGCAGGCATCGCCGGTCGCGCCGTCACGCAGGCGCGCGAAACCGACGGCACCGTGCAGGGCCTGGCGAAGTCGGCGGGGCGCATCGGCGAGGTCGTCGGCCTCATCAACACCATCGCGGCGCAGACCAATCTGCTCGCGCTCAACGCCACCATCGAAGCGGCGCGCGCCGGCGAAGCCGGCCGCGGCTTTGCCGTGGTCGCCTCCGAAGTGAAGTCGCTGGCAAGCCAGACGGCGAAGGCGACCGAGGAGATCTCCGAGCAGATCGCCGACATCCAGAAAGTCGCGGGCGACGCCATCAACGCGATCCAGACCATCGGCGGCATCATCGGCGAAGTCAACGAAGTGGCGACCGCCATTGCCGCCGCCGTGCAGGAGCAGGGTGCGGCGACGCAGGAGATCACCCGCAGCACGCAATTCGCGGCGCAGGGCACCAAGAACGTCTCGGACAACATCACCGGCGTCAAAGCCGATGCGGACGCTGCCGCCGCAGCCGCCGACAATGTGAAGCAGGCCTCCGAGATGCTGGAGAGCCAGAGCCGCCAGCTCGGCCATGAGGTCAGCGACTTCCTCGGCAAGATCCGCGCGGCGTAGACGTCGGGCGAGACGAGCCGCAGCGAAGCCGTAATTTTACGGCAGGAACGCTGTCTAAGTCTTTACCCTTTTCGGGCCAAATGCGCCTCACGCGCTCGCCACCGGCGGGCGCGCCTGCTGCGTGCATCCCTTGGTCTTTTCGAACTTCGTGGGGCTGCCGTTCAGGGCCACGAACTCGAAATGCGTACCCGGGGTATCCGATGCTCAATCGCCTGACCGTATCCACGCTGCTGAAGGCGGTGATCCTGTCCACCGCGCTCATCGTCGTCGTCGGCTTCTCGATCAGCGCATGGAGCTCATGGGGTCGGCTTCAGCAGGCCAACCGGATCGTCGCGGTTTCCGCCGCCTCAGCCGAAGTGTTCAAGGCGATGGCCAACATTCGGGCCGACCGCTCAACCAGCAGCCGCCAGCTCAACTCCGATGTCGCGATGGACAAGGACATCGAGAAATACATCCGCGAGCTGCGCGCGGCCCTGATGCCGGCGCTGGCCCTCACGCTCGAGCTCCTGCCCACGACCGACATCGTCCAGCGCGAGGCGTTCCTCGCCGATCTCGGCACGCTGAACAAGACGCTGCCGGCCGCACAGGCCGAGTTCTGGACCGAGGTCGTCAAGCCCAAGGCCGAGCGCCGCGCAGGCCTCGCCAAGGAATATGTCGCGACCGAGGACGCGCTGATGGCGCAGCTCGAAAAACTCTCGGGCGCGCTCGCGGCGAGCGTCAACCACCAGGACGCGACCATCGACCAGCTCCTGTCCATCAAGCAGATGGCCTGGCTGCTGCGCAATACGGCCGGCGAGTCCTCGCAGATCGTCGGGAATGCACTCAACGCCGGCAAGATCGCGCCCGACGTGCAGCTTGCCTACACGAAGCTGGTCGGCGGTACCGACACCGCCTGGACCGCGATCGAGCTTGCCGCGTCCGGCATGCCATTGCCGCCGGCACTGGCGGCGGCAATGGCCGAGACCAAGTCGACCTATTTCGATCCGCAATACGCCGCTACCCGCGATGGCGTCATCACTATGGTCGCCAAGGGCGAGAAGCCGTCGATGACCGCCAACCAGTGGAGCCCCTATTCGGTGCCCCGCATGATGACCGCCGTGAGGCTCGCCGACGCCGCGCTGCAGGCCGCCAAGGATCACTCCGCCGCGCAGCGGGCGGCCGCGGTGCAATTGCTGATGGTCAACACCGCCCTGCTCGTCGCCGCGATCGTCCTGACCGGCGCCGCCATGCTGGCGGTCAGCCGCCGCGTGATTACGCCGCTGCACCGGATTCGCGATGCCATGCTGAGGGTCGCCGGCGGCGACCTCACCGTCGACAGCGGCTATCTCGACCGACGTGACGAGATCGGCTCGCTCGCGGGTGCACTGGAGACCTTCAAGCAGCAGGCCATCGACAAGCTGAAGATCGAAGAGCAGGAACGCGAGCGCAACGCCGGTGCCGCCGCGCGGCAGCGCGCGATGGAAGCCTATGTCGGCGAGTTCGAAGGCGTGGTGCACAAGTCGCTGGGCGAACTGAGCGAGGCGTCCGGCGAAATGCGCAAGACCTCGGGTGACCTGTCCGCGGTGTCACGCCAGACCAATGAACGCGCCGAGATCGCAGGCAAGGCCTCGAACGACGCATCGACCAGCGTCGAGAGCGTCGCGGCAGCTGCCGAGGAGCTCAGCGCATCCATCAACGACATCAGCCAGCAGGCCGCACATGCCGCAGGCATCGCCAGCCGCGCCGTCAACCAGGCGCGCGAGACCGACAGCACCGTTCAGGGGCTGGCGCAATCGGCGGGGCGCATCGGCGAGGTCGTCGGGCTCATCAACACCATCGCCGCACAGACCAATTTGCTGGCGCTCAACGCCACGATCGAGGCGGCGCGCGCCGGCGAAGCTGGCCGTGGGTTTGCCGTCGTTGCCTCCGAGGTGAAGTCGTTGGCGAGCCAGACCGCCAAGGCGACCGAGGAGATCTCCGAGCAGATCGCCGACATCCAGAAGGTCGCGGGCGATGCCATCAATGCGATCCAGGCGATCGGCGGCATCATCGGCGAAGTTAACGAGGTCGCGACCGCGATCGCCGCCGCCGTCCAGGAGCAGGGCGCGGCCACTCAGGAGATCACCCGCAGCACGCAATATGCGGCGCAGGGCACCAAGAACGTCTCGGACAACATCACCGGCGTGAAAGCCGACGCCGACACCGCAGCCGGTGCGGCCGAGAACGTCAAGCAGGCCTCCGAGATGCTGGAAACCCAAAGCCGCCAGCTCGGCGATCAGGTCAGCGACTTCCTCGGCAAGATCCGCGCGGCGTAACGTTGGTTAGATAGAAGATGCCTCTACACCTTCGGTGTCATCCCCGCGAACGCGCGGATCCATAACCACGGGAGTAGTTTGGCGAAGACTCGTGGTTGCCGGCTCGTGCCGTAACTTCTCCCTTTGGTTATGGATCCCGGATCTGCGCTTAGCTTGTCCGGGATGACAGCGGAGATTGAGGCGGTAGCGCTGGGCCCCACGTGAAGCCGCCGCCCTATTCCTTCGCCACCACAGGCACCTGGCGGAATTTGGCGCGCACCGATGCCGGCAGCGGCGAAAAATTCATCGCGACGCCGCGGCGGTCGTTGGCGTTGCGGCTGGCGACCACCAGGCCGTCAGCGCCGGCGACGATATCGCCCTTGCGCAGGGTGGGATCGTCCTCGACCTTGACCGATGCGAGTCCGGCCGGATCCTTGCCGTTGCAGGTGCAGCCCGCGACGATCTCGTTGCGGTAGCGGAACGCGTTCGGCAGGTCGGAATAGGGCTTTCCATTCTCAGCCGTGGCGTCGTCGATATTGCTGCCATAGACCAGCGACGTCTCGGAAGCCGGGCAGAAGCTCTTGCAGGATTGCGCCTTGCTCTCGGCATCATTGCCTTGCGCCGGGAAGTAGCGGCCGTCGCAGCCACGCACGCAATAGGCCGTGCCGCCGCCATAGGCGGCGCGTTGGCGAGGGGCGTCGTAGCGCGGCATGTCGTCGCCAGGGAACGGCGTCCGGATCTGTGGAGGCCGCCCTCCGAACGCACCGAACAGCGCCGAGAAAAAATCCTCCGCGTGCGCCGACGGTGCGAATGCCAGACCAGCGGAGACAACGACCATGATCGCCGTACCGCCAGCCACTTTGCCAATCAGGCGTCTGCTCATATGACTCACTCTTACTCTTAGTTCACGGCCGACGTCGCGATGTTCAGGGCCTGCCGGCCCGACGGCATCGCCGTCACGGCTGGACGCTTGCGCGCGGGGTCGCCGCCTTTGGCCATCAGCGGCGCATTCTTCGGCAGCACCACGACCTTGGCGCCGACATTGACGCGGCCGAACAGGTCGGTGACGTCCTCGTTGGTCATGCGGATGCAGCCGGAGGAGACGAACTTGCCGATCGTAGAGGGATCGTTGGTGCCGTGGATGCGGTATTCGCTGGAGCCGAGATACATCGCACGCGCCCCGAGCGGGTTGCCGGGACCGCCCGCGACGAAGCGCGGCAGATAGGGCTGGCGCGCAATCATCTCGGCCGGCGGATGCCAGTCCGGCCATTCCGCCTTGCGGCTGACGCTCTGCACGCCGGACCAGGTGAAACCTTCGCGGCCGACGCCGACGCCGTAACGGATCGCACGACCATTACCGAGCACGTAATAGAGATAGGTGTTGTTGGTATCGATGACGATGGTGCCGGCCGGCTCGCTGCGGTCGAATCCGACGATCTGCTTGCGCAGACGATCGGGCAGCTGGGCATCCTCGTCCGCCGCCTGCGGCTGCGGCGCTTCGTTCACATAGCCCGGCGCGTAACCCTGGTCCTGCGGGTACGCCTGCGGCGGCATCGGCGCATAGCCGTACGTCTGCGCGCTCGCGCCAGCGAAAGGCATCGTCAGCAGAGCGGTTGCGAAAGCGAAGGCGGTGACGACGCGCGGCGAGAAGCTGCGACGGACTGCAGAGAACTTTGTCATGTGCTGCCCCGTTGGATGCGTGCATCAGGGTGATGCGCTTGCGAACAAACGCCGCGGGGGCGATTCAGGTTCCGGCCCAGCGCGCGGCATCCTTGTCACAGTCAAGCGAGCACGTGTTCACGAAGCCGCGATGGAACCGCCGCACCGCTCGCGCATTATCAGCTCGCCAATGGGCGCGCGGATCGAGGCTTCCGTGCGGGAGAGAGATTGTGCGCGTCCTTCCCAGTGAACGTCTGATTCCCGGCAACAGCGAAGGCAGTCCGCTTCCCGACAGCCATATCGAACTGCCGCCGGTGATCCGCCGCACCGAGTTCGTAGCCTTCGCGCTTGCCGGCTTGTTACTGATTGCGGTCGTTACCGTGCTCTACGTTGGAAGAGCTTTCTTCCTGCCGGTCGTGATGGCCTTCGTCACCGGCACCATGCTGTCGCCGGCGGCGGGCTTTCTGGAGCGGTACAAGGTGCCGCGCAGCGTAGGTGCCGTTCTGATCGTAGTTGCGGGGACCGCCGTGGTGGCCTTCGTGGTGGCGCTGATCGCCTCCCCCGCGATGGAATGGAGCACGCGCCTGCCGGAGCTCGGCGCGCAATTGAAGGACAAGCTGCACGTGTTCGACCGGCCGCTGGCATTATGGCGCGAGCTGCAGGCCATGGTCGGCGGCTCGGAAGGACTGCCGAACTTCCAGATGCCGAAATTCGATTGGGTGCAGCCGACGCTGGAATTCCTGTCACCGACCTTTACCGAATTCCTGCTGTTCTTCGTCACCCTGATCCTGTTCATCGCGAGCTGGCGCGATCTGCGCCGGGCGCTGATCATGACCTTCAGCGACCGCGACGCCCGGCTGCGCACGCTTCGGATCCTCAACGAGATCGAGGTCCATCTCGGCAACTACCTCCTGACCGTCACGCTCATCAATATCGGGGTCGGCGTCGCCACCGGCCTCGTCTGTGCGCTCACCGGCATGCCCAATCCGGCCGGGCTCGGCGCGCTTGCGGCAACCCTCAACTTCATCCCGATCATCGGGCCGATCGCGATGTTCGCCGTTCTGCTCGTGGTGGGGCTGGTCGCCTTCCCGACCATCAGCGGCGGCCTGATGGCGGCGCTCGCCTTCGGCGGCCTCACCTTCCTGGAGGGGCACTTCGTCACGCCCATGATCATCGGGCGGCGGCTGGCGCTGAACGCACTCGCCGTGCTGCTGGCGCTCGCGTTCTGGACCTGGCTGTGGGGGCCGATGGGCGCCTTCCTGTCGTCGCCGCTCCTGATCGTCGCGCTGATCCTGAAGGAGCATCTGTTGCCGGCGGATGCGCCACAGCTTCCGCAGGACTGACCGGTTTCCGCGAACGGAACTTCCCCGACGACGAAACGTTTTCCGGCTATCTCAGCCGTCAACAGTTTGGAGCTCCCGATGTCCACGACCAATGCCGAAGCCGGGATGAAAGACTGGACCGACAAAGCCACCAGAGAACGCCTCGAGAAGGATGTAGCAGCCGTGAAAAGCGATATCGCCGCCCTCACCGACCAGATCACCGACGCGCTCAACACCTTTGCCAATTCCACCAGCAAGCAGGCTCGCCGCGGCTATCGCCAGGCGCGCGAGAACATGGATACCGCGCTCGACGACGTGTCGGAGCGCGGCAGTGCAATGATGGGCGCGGCCCAGGAAGCCTACGGCTCGATCGAGGAGACGCTCGAAGACGCGATCACACAGCGGCCGCTTGCGACCGTCGGACTCGCGCTCGGCATCGGCTTTCTGATCGGTGCCGCCTGGCGCCGGTAAGATTTGCGGACGCGTGTTGAGGCGTCGGCACCGGCGCGTTGCCGGTGTCGGCCCGTGACGGTTTGGCTTGCGGGGAATTGAGGAGCGAGGGCCATGTTTCAGCGCATCATCGACGGGATCAGTGCATCCACCGGCACGACGGTGCGACTGACCTCGCTTGCCGCAGCCGCGGCCTTCGCGCTGTTCGTGACGACGTGCTTCCTCTGCGCCGCCGCCTTCATCTCGGTGCTGGAGAAATATGGCCCGGTGCAGGCCTGTCTTGCCGGCGCCGGCATCTTCTTCCTGCTGACGCTGGCAGCGGCAGGTTCTTATTGGGGCTACAAGCGCGAGGTGCAGAAGCGCGCCCAGATCGCGGCCGAGCGCGCCGCGAAGTCGGCGGCGCAGAGCATGCTCGCGGATCCGATGCTGCTCGCCACCGGGCTCCAGATCGTCCGTGCCATCGGCGTCAAGCGGCTGCTGCCGATCCTGGCGATCGGCGGCGTCGCCCTTGGCATCATGGCGAGCCGCGCGGGCGTTCCCGACGAGGCGTCGGCTGAACCGGCCGAATAGCGGTAAGAACAGGTTAGAAAATTTCGTTGTAAGTCCTCCGAGCGCATCTATCAGAGTTGTCCACAAGACGCCGCGCAATTTCGCGCCATAACGGCGCGGCTGCCCCCAGCCATCACGCAAACGCTACTCGGATGGGCAGGCGGTTGCCGTTAAAAGTATCACCCTGATTCCCAAAGCTATTTTAATCAATGAAACCGTCCGTTAAGGCGAACCTCGCCGCATTCCATCACGACGCCAGGCTGTATCTGACGCTCGGTATCGCCAACTGGTCGGTTTTCGTCGACCATATCCCGAACAACGTCGTCAACCTGCTGACGCTGCGCAATTTCGGCTTCAGCGGCGCGGCTGACCTGTTCGTGTTCGTCGTCGGCTATGGCGTCGCCATCATCCACGGCCGGATGGCGCTTGAACGGGGCTACCTCGTGGCGGCGACGCGCATCTTCCGCCGCGTCTGGCGGCTCTACGCCGCCTATGTCGTGCTGTTCGTGATCTACATCGACACCATCGCCTATGCCGCCTCGCAGTCGATGGCGCCGGAGATCATCCACGAATACAATATCTCGGGCATTCTCGAGCACCCGCTGCGAATCCTGGTCCGCGGCCTCGTGCTCCAGGAGGAGCCACTGAACCTCGACCTCCTGCAATTGATGATCCCGCTGATGGCCTTTTTTCCGTTCGCGCTGTGGGGTCTGTTGCGGTGGCCGAATCTGACCCTGGCGGCATCAGTCGCGCTGTATCTTGCCGCACGCTGGTTCGACTGGAATTTTCGGGTCTATCCGGACCAGGAATGGACCTTCAATCCGCTCTGCTGGCAGATGCTGATGGTGCTCGGGGGCTGGTTCGCCGTGACAGGCGCGCCCGGACGCGCGCTGCGCGACATGCCCTGGCTGCGGATTCTCGCCGGCACCTATCTCGTATTCGCGATGGCCATCACCCTGCTGCGCCATTCGCCGGCAATGTCGGCTTACCTGCCGGACCTCCTCCTCGACAGCATCGCGCCGACCGACAAGGAAAACCTCGCGCCCTATCGCGTGATTCACTTCCTCGCGCTCGCCTTGCTGGCGACCCATCTCATTCCGGCCAATCATCCCGGCCTGCAATTGAAGCCGCTGCAGGCGGTCATCCGATGTGGCGAGGAATGGCTCGCCGTGTTCTGCGTCGGGGTGTTCCTGTCGTTTGCGGGCCATCTCATCCTGATCACCAGCGCCAATCTGGTGGCGATGCAGATCGTGGTGAGCCTCGCCGGCTTCGCCGCCATGACCGCGGTAGCCTACTATGTCGCCTGGTCGAAGTGGCAGGATCTCCCGACGGCCTTGCGGCAGCAGGCCTAAAGCGCGATGCGATGAGGATAGATCGTCATCGCGCTTTAGGTTGTTGTTTAAGCATGATCTTTTCGGAAAACCGCTGCGCACTTTTCCGGATCATGCTTTAGAGCCAATTTCGTCCGATGGAATCGGAACGGGCCCTGGATTCTTATTTTGGGTCGTTTTCTTCACGGCAGCCGGGATCCACTTCGCTCGAAAACGCTCTAGGCAGAGAATCGTGCGATTCTGCTAGGCCGAAAGCGGCGGCTGCGCTATGCGGGGAAGCTCTACGTGAGGAGACCGGGCGTGGCGATGGCGAAAAGCGGGGGTGAAGAGGCCGAGAGCGCGCCCCGGCGCGGCCGGCCTCGGTCGATCGAGACCAGCAACGCCATTCTCGAAAGCGCCTATACGCTGATGGCGTCCACCGGCCTTGCCGCCACCACCATCGACGCGGTCGCCCGCCACTCCAGCGTCTCCAAGATGACGATCTACAAATGGTGGCCGTCCCGCGAGGCGCTCTTGATCGACGCCTTTCTTCAACATGCCGCGCAGATGCTGCCGCTGCCCGCGGTGAGCTCCGGCAACCCCGCGGCGCGCGCCCGCCGCCATGCCGCAGCCTACGCCGAGGCGCTCCAGGGCGAGTTCGGCAAGGTCCAGCTCGCGGTCATCTCCGAATGCATTTCCAAAACCGGCTCCGCCGAGCTGTTCTATGCCCGCTATCTGCAATTCCGTCGCGACGCGCTGGTCGAGATGATCGCGGCAGGCCAGAGCGACGGCAGCATCCTGGCCGAAGGGCCGGCTGAGGATCTTTACGACGCGATCTATGGCGGCCTGTTCTACCGCTACGTCTTCGGCATCGCGCCGATCACGCCGGCCTACGCCCGCAATCTGGTCGACCTGGTGTTGCGGCCCAAGGGTTAAGCCCAAGGGTTAGGCCCCAAGGGTTAGCCCGAGGCTGAAGCCGGCGGCTTCTATCGCGCAGGCCTCACCGGTGCGGAGATCTTGTCCGTGCGGTCGCGCTCGGTCATGTCGACCACCGTCTCCATCGGCGCGATCAGCTCGTAGACATAGGAAGCGTCGGTGAAATAGCGCTTGGCGGTGCCGCCGAGCGCCTCCGGGGCGACCCGGTCGAGCAGGATCAGGCCGAAATCGGAATCGGGGCGGCGCGTCGCCTCGCTGGTGTTGAGCTCCTCCCAGCGGAAATGGAAGACCTCGCCCGCCCCCTCGCCCGTCACCGTCCAGCTGGCGGTGATGTGCGGGTGCTTTCCGACCAGCGACAGGCCCTCGTCGGAATGCGAGGCAAGTTCGAAGAACAGCAGCGAGAGGCTCTGCGCCGCGCGCGCGCTGACCGCGATATCAGGACCCGTGACGGCAATGCGGTCGGCATGCGGGATGGCGCGCGCCTCGAACAGGCCCTTCAGCTTGACGCCCTGCCACTGGCTCTCGCTGAGCAGCGAGACCACGTTGGACATGGCGTGGATGCGGCCGATCAGCAGTTCACGGGCGACGTCGATGTCCGAGCCGTGACGCAACGTGCGCGTGACGATCGACTGGATCACCGCGAGGATATTCTTGACTCGGTGGTTGAGCTCGTCGATCACCGCGGTCAGCCGGCGCTCGAAGCCGATTCTGACCTGGATTTCCCGGCTGAGCCGCAGATTGTTGTAGGCGACATAGCCAAACAGGCCGCACACCATCGCAGTGATCGCGAAGCCGATCGCAGCCACGATGATCGCGGTCTGCTCGGCGCGACGCGCCGAGTTGGTCTTCGCATAATAGCCCAGCTGCCAGTCACGGCCGCCGAAGCTCACCGTGCGCGTCGCCGATGGCGTCGGCCCTTCCGCCGTCGTCATGCGGGTGGAGACGATGCCCTGATCGTTGGCAACGAGCTCGCCACCTTCCTTGCGCGGGTCCCTGAGCGCGACCGAGAACAAGGACATGTCGTCATTGGTCAGCATCAGCGAGGCGAGTTCGTAGGAAAAGGTGACGAACCCGGCTGGCTCGGTCGCACCCTCGGGAATGACGGGAGCTGCCACAATGATCCCGACCGGCCCGTTGCCGCGCAACAGCGGAATCGGGTCCGAAGCCACCGACCGCTTCTCGAGCCGGGCCCGTGTCAACATGGCGCTGCGAACCTGATCCTGGTCGTAACTTCGGCCAGGCAGAGCCTTGGTCTCGTCGCTGCGCGGCTCGAGATCCAACAGCACGTCGATCGGCTGGGTGATCTCGGCCGGATTGATCGGCTTGTCGTCAAAGGTGCGGATCTTCGGATTGGGGAAGCCGGCGCCTCCAATGGCAGCCTGCGCCGCCGTAAGCTCGTTCGGCTTCAGCCGGGCGATCCAGCCGGCCACCACGAAATCGGTCTTGAAGGCGTAAATGGCCGAGCGCAGCGGCTCCAGCATGTTCGGCTTGATCACGGATGGCGTGCGGAACAGGCCTGAGGCGACACGTGCGAGCAGTTCGCGCTCGGTGAGCCGGTCCTGCACCAGGCTGGCATGAACGTCGATCGCGCGCGCGAGCGCGATCCGGTCCAGCGCCAGCTCCTGGTCATGGACGCGATAGGCCGCAAGCCCGGAGAGCAAGGCTCCGAGCAGAGCGATGAAACCGATGATGAAACCCAGCCGGACCACGCGACTACTCAGGCGAAAGCAGGAGGTCGGCAATAAACAAGGAGCATATGAACGCCGCTCGAACGGCCATGTGCCGAAACAGGGTGAACCCCGGTGGCAGAGATAATGAAGGAGGAGGCATCGGTACGCAACTTGGGTCGCCTGGAAAGCTTAATCCGCCCGGCCGATGGTCTGGCCGGGATGAATTGCCCGGGCACCGGAGGTAGTTAATCGCCGTGTCCGAAATTTGTTCCGTGGTTGCGGCCCGGCCGCAGGGTTAACGGCGGAAACAGCATGCGCCAAGTCGTCGCGCGCTGTCAGCCCGCCCGTTTCAGGCCGCCTTTGGCCTCGATGAAGCCGACAATGCGGTCGAGGCCCTCGCCCTTCTTCAGATTGGTCATGACGAAGGGCCGCTCGCCGCGCATGCGCCTGGCGTCCGTGTCCATCTTCTCCAGGGAGGCGCCGACATGGAGGGCGAGGTCGATCTTGTTGATGACCAGCAGGTCGGACCGGGTGATGCCGGGGCCGCCCTTGGACGGGATCTTGTCGCCGGCGGCCACGTCGATGACGTAGATGGTCAGGTCGGCCAGCTCCGGGGAAAAAGTGGCAGCGAGATTGTCGCCGCCGGACTCGATTAGCACGAGATCGAGCCCGGGAAACTTGGCGCGCATGTCCGCCACCGCGGCGAGATTCATCGAGGCATCCTCGCGGATCGCGGTGTGCGGGCAGCCGCCGGTCTCGACGCCGGCAATGCGGTCCGGCGTCAGCGAGCCCGATCGCACCAGGAACTCGGCATCCCATTTGGTGTAGATGTCGTTGGTGATCGCGGCAATGTCATAGCGCTCGCGCATGGTCTTGCAGAGCAGGTCCATCAGCGCGGTCTTGCCCGATCCGACCGGACCGCCGACGCCGACACGCAAGGGGCCGTGAGATTTCGACATGTCATTCGCTCTTTCTCGATGGGTCAAAGGCCGCACCGCTCACGACCGGAACAGCCGGGTATATTGCGTCTCGTGCCGCAGGCTGGCGAGATCGGCGCGGAAGGTCGCGCTGCCAAGATCGTCCAATGCTGCGTTCAACGCACGATTGGCGGTGGCGGCAACGGCGGCTTCCAGCCTCACCAGCACGCGCTGGCTGTCGGTCTGGCCGAGCGGAATGAGCCGGCTGGCGGCCGAAATCCAGTTCGATACCAGCGCATGCAGGAACGCGTGCAGCGTCGGCGCCAGCGTCACGCCGTGCTTGGCGGCGACCAGGCCGACCGCGACGGGATAGACCAGTGACGTGCGGCATGCCGCAACCATGGCATCCAGGCCGTCTGCATCCCAGGCAGCGCGAGCGATGTCGATGAAGGCGCGGCCCTGCGACGTCGTCTCCAGCTGCCGCTCGCGCGACGGCACCATGGCCGCGGCGAGCTCGGCGATATCGCTCAAGGTCGCATCTTCGCCCATCTCTGCAGCACGATAGGCATGCACGAGAAACGTCGCGTCGCAAAAGCCGGAGCCGTCGCCGAGCATTGCGTCCAGCCAGTCGGCCAGCGTGGCCGTATCGACGATGTCGCTCGCCTCGACCGCCCATTCGATGCCGCTGGAATAGGAGAAGCCGCCGACCGGGAATGCCGGCGACAGCCAGCTCATCAGCCGGTACAGCGCCGCCGCCTCGCCCTCGGCGAGGTCGCAGGCCGCGACCGGCTCACTTGTGGTCATGAGCATGCTTGTGGCCGTGGTGATGGTCGGGATGGTCGCAATGCTCGTCGTGGTGATGGTGATGATCGTGCCCATGATCATGCGCGGCATGATCGTGGTGGTGGTCATGAGCGTGATGATCATGGCCATGGTGATCGTGGTGGTCGTGACCATGATCATGATGATGGCCGTGATCATGATGCGCATGATCGTCATGCCCATGCGCGTGGCCGGCATCGGCATAGGCGCCGCCTTCGGGATCGAACGGCGCCTCGATCTCGATCACGCGCGCGCCGAGACCCTTCACCATCGCTTCGATGACGTGATCGCGGCGGATGCGCAAGGCCTTGGCCATGATCTGCGTCGGCAGATGACGGTTGCCGAGGTGCCAGCCGACGCGGATGAGGTGATGCGGATCGCGGCCGCGGATTTCCAGCAGCGGCTCGGGCGCCGCGACCACTTCGACCAGCCGGCCGTCCTCCAGCACCAGCGCATCGCCGCCGCGCAGTGCGACGGCCTGCTCCAGGTCGAGCAGGAATTCGAGCCCCCGCGTTCCCGTCATCGCCATGCGGCGGCGGTGCCGATCGTCGAAATCGAGCACCACCGTATCCGCCGGCGCTTCCGTGAAGCGGTGCTGTCCCCTGACCTGCGTCGCCCGGATCATGCGCTTTTACCCCGTTACCTTGTCTCGACCTTCTCGGGCGTGATCACTTCGATCTTCGGCGGTGCCGTGAAGCACTTGACCGCCACGCGCCCGAACGTCTTCATGTGCTCCATGCCACGATGTGGCACCAGCGCCTCGGCGTTCTCCCACTGCTCGACGAACACCATCTTGGCAGGATCGGTGACGCTTTCATGCAGATCATAGGCGATATTGCCGGGCTCCTTCCGCGTCTCCTTGATGCAGGCGGTGGCGGCTGCAATGAATTCGGCGCGCGTCTCGGGCTTGATGGTCAAGGTGGCAACAACGTAGATCACGAGAAATCCTCCCGGCTTTTCTTCTAAGGTTAGATACCGGGCGGGACATTAGACCAGGCAGGATCGAACGCAAAACCGTAAAAGCCATCCCCGGACATGCCCTCTGGACATACTCCCGGGGACATGCGTTGAGGCGCTATTTTCAGTACATGAAATATCGCTGCGCCATGGGCAGCACCTCGGCGGGGGCGCAAGTGAGCAATTCGCCGTCGGCGCGGACCTCATAGGTCTCCGGATCGACCTCGATATTGGGCGTGGCGTCGTTGTGGATCATGCTCTTTTTCGAGATCTTGCCGCGGGTGTTCTGCACGGCATAGAGCTTCTTCTCGATGCCGAGTTTTCGCGCGAGACCGCCGGTGATCGCGGCCTTCGAGGTGAACACCACCGACGATGCCGTGCGCGCCTTGCCGAAGGCGCCGAACATCGGCTGGTAATGCACCGGCTGCGGCGTCGGGATCGAGGCGTTGGGATCGCCCATCGGAGCTGCGACGATGCTGCCGCCCTTGACGATGCAGTCCGGCTTGACGCCGAAGAAGGCGGGCGACCACAGCACGAGATCGGCGAGCTTGCCCTTCTCGACCGACCCGATCAGTTTCGACACGCCGTGCGCGATCGCGGGATTGATGGTGTATTTGGCGATGTAGCGCTTGACGCGAAAATTGTCGTTGTCCTTGCCCTTGTCCTGCGGCAGTGACCCGCGCTGCTTCTTCATCTTGTCCGCGGTCTGCCAGGTCCGGATGATGACCTCGCCGAGCCGGCCCATGGCCTGCGAGTCCGACGACATCATCGAGAGCGCGCCGAGATCGTGCAGGATGTCTTCGGCCGCGATGGTCTCTTTCCGGATGCGGCTTTCCGCGAACGCCAGATCCTCCGCGATTGAAGGATCGAGATGGTGGCACACCATCAGCATGTCCAGATGCTCGTCGATGGTGTTGCGCGTGAAGGGCCGCGTCGGGTTGGTCGAGGACGGCAGCACGTTCTTGAGCCCTGCGACCTTGATGATATCTGGGGCGTGACCACCGCCGGCGCCCTCGGTGTGGAAGGCATGGATGGTGCGGCCCTTGAACGCCTTGATGGTATCCTCGACGAAACCGGATTCGTTCAGCGTATCGGTATGGATCATCACTTGGATGTCGTGAGCATCGGCAACCGACAGGCAGTTGTCGATCGCCGCCGGCGTCGTGCCCCAATCCTCGTGCAGCTTCAGCGCGCAGGCGCCGGCCTTGATCATCTCGACCAGGGCGGCGGGCCGCGATGCGTTGCCCTTGCCGGAGATGCCGAGATTGACCGGGAAGGCATCGAACGCCTGGATCATCCGCCCCATGTGCCAGGGACCCGGCGTGCAGGTGGTGGCGAAGGTGCCGTGCGACGGGCCAGTGCCGCCGCCCAGCATCGAGGTGACGCCCGACATCAGCGCGTGCTCGATCTGCTGCGGGCAGATGAAATGGATGTGGCTGTCGAAGCCGCCGGCGGTGAGGATTTTTCCTTCGCCCGCGATCACGTCGGTGCCGGGGCCGATGATGATCGTGACGCCCGGCTGGATGTCGGGATTGCCGGCCTTGCCGATGCCGGCGATCATGCCGTCCTTGATGGCAACGTCAGCCTTCACGATGCCCCAATGATCGACGATCAGCGCATTGGTGATGACGGTGTCGGCCGCGCCCTGCTTGTTGGTGACCTGCGACTGCCCCATGCCGTCGCGGATCACCTTGCCGCCGCCGAACTTCACCTCCTCGCCATAGGTGGTGAAATCCTTCTCGACCTCGATGATGAGGTCGGTGTCGGCCAGCCGCACCCTGTCGCCGGTGGTCGGGCCGAACATGTCGGCATAGACGGAACGCTTCATCTTGACGGACATCACAAGCCCCGTTTGCGTTTGAATATCGGGTGACTCACAGCAAAGCCTTCGCTGCTTTCACGGCATCATCGAATTTCTCGTCGAGCCACGGATTGCCGCCGCGGCAACCGGCAGCGACCTGCGTGGCCCATCCAACGTAATCAGCGAGATCGTCGCGCTCGTCCGCACTCGGATCGGTCTGAATGCGCGCGCCGATGTTGCTGATCTTGTCGGCGATCTTGATCAGCTTCGCGCCAGCAGATTTCTTCGGCGCATCGACAATCTGCAGGCGCCGCCGCTCTGCCTTGGGAAGGCTCATGTCGTCGGTGCATTCGACGACGAGGGAGGCAACACGCTCGGAGAATGTCTGCGCAAGCTCCTCGCGTGTGGTGTCGGTGTCCTCGATCAAATCGTGCAGCCAGCCGGCCGCGACCAGTTCGGCATCGGCGCCGTCGGTCGCGGTCGCCAGCAGGTTCGCGACCTCGGCGAGATGATTGATGTAGGGCTCGTTGCCGCGCCCCTTGCGCGCCATGCCATTGTGACGGTGCGCAGCGAGTTCGGCGGCTTCTGAGACGAGGCGGACGGGCGACAGCATGGCAAAGACCTCCGTTTCCGCCTCAACCGTGCCGCGCCGCGCTCGTTCCTGTGGGGTTCACAGCTTACCCATCACGTCGCCACGAAAACCGTAAATCGTCTTCTTGCCCGCCATGGCGACGAGTTGGACGTCGCGGGTCTGGCCGGGTTCGAAGCGGACGGCGGTGCCGGCGGCAATGTCGAGGCGCATACCGCGGGCGCGTCTGCGGTCGAATTTCAGCGCGGGGTTGGTCTCGAAGAAATGGTAGTGCGAGCCGACCTGGATCGGGCGGTCGCCGGTGTTGGCGACCGTCAGCGTGACGGTCTTGCGGCCGGCATTGAGCTCGATCTCGCCGTCCTGGATGAAGAGTTCGCCGGGGATCATTCTATCCTCCTCGTCATTCCGGGGCTCGCGCAGCGAGAAGGCCGGAATCTCGAAACCAAAACCTCTGGATTCCGGGTTCGATGCGGCGCCCCGGAATGACGAATTCGAATTACCTGATCGGCTCGTGCACGGTGACGAGCTTGGTCCCGTCCGGAAAAGTCGCCTCGACCTGGATGTCGTGGATCATCTCGGGAATGCCCGGCATCACCTGGTCGCGGGTGAGGACCTGCGCGCCGGATTGCATCAACTCGGCGACGGTGCGGCCGTCGCGCGCGCCTTCAAGGATGAAATCGGAGATGATGGCGATCGCCTCGGGATGATTCAGCTTGACGCCGCGGTCCAGCCGACGGCGGGCCACGATGGCCGCCATCGAGATCAGAAGCTTGTCCTTTTCGCGGGGAGACAGGTTCATGAAGAATCTCTTCCGTTCAACACGTCAATTCAGCCGGTCAGTTAAGCCAGAGTCGCGGCAGGGCCGTTCCAGTGCGCGCCAGCACGGCCATCATGTCGGCCCGCAACCGCGCCGCATCTTGGGCACAGAACCGGGCCATTGCAAAGCCATTCCACGCCGAGATTCCGACCTCGCCGGAGAATGAGTCCGAGGCCTCGCGAATGCGCTCGATCAGAGCCTCGTCACCGGGCACGATCAGCGCCGTGCCGATCGCGGCACCGCCCTTGGCGACAGCGGATCGCTCAAGCTTTGCGCCGATATTGCCGTCGAGCCTGATGGTCTCGGCAAACACCAGCCTGCCACCACGCCGTAGCCGCCAGCGGTCGACGAACTCGCCCTGCTCCATCCGCTCGCCCATGGCAGTGCGGCCGAACACCACGATCTCGCAGAGCAGGAGCGAGGCGGCATCATCAAGCTCGATATCGAAGCGGCGGTGGACCCGGGCGCGGTCAAACAAGATCGTTTCCTGGGGCAGCCAGGACAGATGCGCTCCCGCGTCCACCTTCAAGGAAATGTTGAGCCGCGCCGCCGTCCCGGGCGCGCGATAGACCTTTTCGGCGGCCGCCGTAGTCAAGGTCAGGCGCGAGCGCTCGCCCGCCGCGATGTCGATCTCGAAACTGTCGCCACCGGCAACGCCGCCCGCCGTGTTGACGAACACGCCGGAGAGCCCCTCGCCTTCCGGCGAAGGAAAACGCACGCGCAGCGAGCCGGATTCATGCAAGACGCCGCGCCGCGTCACGCCGTCACGCGCATGGACGTCGAAGCGCACCGCGCCGCGGGCACGGTTTGCCTCGAAAACCCCTGACGTGACCGAAACGTCGCTGCGCATCCGCCTCCCCCAGCCGGTCGCGGCAGAACGGCTTACAGCGCCATCTGGCGGCTGATCTCGCTCGCGTCCAAATTGGCGCGATCGCAGGTGAATTTCACCGCACCGCGATCCATCACGGCAAAACTGTCGCCGAGTTCGCAGGCAAAGTCGAGATATTGTTCGACCAGCACGATGGCGATGTTGCCGAGGTTGCGCAAATAGGAGATGGCGCGGCCGATGTCCTTGATGATCGAGGGCTGGATGCCCTCGGTCGGTTCGTCGAGGAGCAGCAATTTCGGCCGCATCACCAGCGCGCGACCGATCGCGAGTTGCTGCTGCTGGCCGCCGGAGAGATCGCCGCCGCGCCGGCCGAGCATGGATTGCAGCACCGGAAACAGCGAGAACACGTCATCCGGAATGTGCTTGTCCTCGCGCTTGAGCGGACCGAAGCCGGTCTTGAGGTTCTCCTCGACCGTGAGCAGCGGAAATATCTCGCGGCCCTGCGGCACAAAGCCGATGCCCTTGCGCGCCCGCTCATAGGGCTTGAGGCCGGTGATGTCGCTGCCGTCGAGCACGATCGCGCCCGACGAAATCGGATATTGCCCGACCATGGCGCGCAAGAGCGAGGTCTTGCCGACGCCGTTGCGCCCGAGCACGCAGGTCACCTTGCCCGGCTCGGCCGAGATCGAGACGCCGCGCAGCGCCTGCGCCGCGCCGTAGAACAGATTGATATCCTTGACCTCAAGCATCGCTCAGCGTCCCAGATAGACTTCGATGACCCGCTCGTTGGACGAGACCTGGTCGATGGTTCCTTCGGCGAGCACGGTGCCTTCGTGCAGACAGGTGACCTTGACACCGAGCTCGCGCACGAAGGTCATGTCGTGCTCGACCACCATCACGGTGTGGGTCTTGTTGATCTCTTTCAGCAGCTCGGCTGTCAGATGCGTCTCGACGTCGGTCATGCCCGCGACGGGCTCGTCGACGAGGAGCAGTTTCGGGTCCTGCGCCAGCAGCATGCCGATCTCGAGCCACTGCTTCTGGCCGTGGCTGAGGCTGCCGGCAAGTCGGTTGCGGGCCTCGGTGAGACGGATCGTCTCCAGCACCTTGTCGATGCGCTCGGACTCGGCCTTGCTGCCGCGCCAGAACAGCGTACCCTTGACACTGTGATCGACATTGAGCGCGAGCAGGAGGTTGTCCTGCACGGTCTGGCTCTCGAACACGGTCGGTTTCTGGAACTTGCGGCCGATGCCGAGCTCGGCGATGCGAGTCTCGTCCAGTCGCGTCAAATCGGTGACGCCGTCGAACAGAACCGTGCCCTCGTCGGGCTTGGTCTTGCCGGTGATGATGTCCATCATCGTGGTCTTGCCGGCACCGTTGGGACCAATGATGGCGCGCATCTCGCCGGGCTCGAGTGTCAGCGACAGATTGTTGATGGCGTGGAAGCCATCGAACGAGACGTGCACGCCGTCGAGATAGAGCATTGCGGAGGTCGCGCGGTTATCCATGACGTTCATTTGCGCCTACTCCGCCATCTTGGGTTCGGTGACGCCGTCTTCGGCCGCAGCGCTCGCGGCGTTGCGCTTATCTTTCGACGAGTCCCACCAGGCGTTAAAAGTGCCGACAATGCCCTTGGGCAGCAGCAGCGTCACCAGGATGAACAATGCGCCCAGCATGAACAGCCAGTACGGCGCCAGCACGCCCGAGGTGAAAAACGTCTTGGCGTAGTTGACGACGACGGCCCCGAGCGCGGCGCCGACCAGCGTGCCGCGGCCGCCGACCGCGACCCAGATCACCGCCTCGATCGAATTGCCGGGCGCGAATTCGCTTGGATTAATGATGCCGACCTGCGGCACGTAGAGCGCGCCGGCGACGCCGGCCATGCAGGCCGAGACCGTAAACACGAACAGCTTGTAAGATTCGACGCGGTAGCCGAGGAAGCGCGTGCGCGACTCCGCGTCACGCACCGCGATCAGCACCTTGCCGAGCTTGGAGGAGACGATGGCGCGGCAGATCAGGAAGCCTGCGATCAGTGCCAGACAGCTCAGCGCGAACAGCGCCGCGCGGGTGCCCTCCGCCTGCACGTTGAAGCCGAGAATGTCCTTGAAGTCGGTCAGGCCGTTGTTGCCGCCGAAGCCGAAGTCGTTGCGGAAGAAGGCGAGCAGCAGCGCATAGGTCATGGCCTGCGTGATGATCGACAGATACACGCCGGTGACACGGGAGCGGAACGCGAGCCAGCCGAAGCAGAAGGCCAGCAGGCCGGGCACGAGCAGCACCATCAGCGCCGCGAACCAGAACATGTCGAAGCCGTACCAGGTCCAGGGCAGCTTCGAATAGTTCAGGAACACCATGAAGTCGGGCAGGATCGGATTGCCGTACACGCCGCGGGTGCCGATCTGCCGCATCAGATACATCCCCATCGCGTAGCCGCCAAGCGCGAAGAAGGCGCCGTGGCCTAGCGAGAGAATGCCGCAATAGCCCCAGATCAAATCGATCGAAAGCGCGAGGATCGCGTAGCAGACATATTTGCCCCAGAGCGCGACCAGATAAGTCGGCACCTGCAGGAACGAGCCCGCGGGCAGCAGCAAATTGGAGAGCGGGATGAGGATGCCGCAGGCCGCGACGACGGCAAGGAAGATCGTCGCGCTGCGGTCCAGCGATCGCGTCAGCATGTGAGGGGTCATGCTTCCACCGCACGGCCCTTGAGCGCGAACAGGCCGCGCGGGCGCTTTTGAATGAACAGGATGATGAGAACCAGGATGGCGATCTTGCCGAGCACGGCGCCGGCGACCGGCTCCAGGAACTTGTTGGCGATGCCGAGCGTGAAGGCGCCGACCAGCGTGCCCCAGAGATTGCCGACACCGCCGAACACCACGACCATGAAGCTGTCGATGATGTAGCTCTGGCCGAGATTGGGGCTGACATTGTCGATCTGCGACAGCGCCACGCCGGCGATGCCGGCAATGCCGGAGCCGAGCCCGAAGGTCAGCGCGTCGACGCGCGAGGTGGCGATGCCCATCGAGGCCGCCATGCGGCGGTTCTGCGTCACCGCGCGCATCTCGAGGCCGAGCGCGGTGTAGCGCAGCATCGCGAGCAGGATCGCGAACACGGCGAGCGTGAACACGAGGATCCAGAGCCGGTTATAGGTGATGGTGATCTGGCCGAGCTCGAAGGCGCCGCTCATCCAGGAGGGATTGCCGACCTCGCGGTTGGTCGGGCCGAACATGGTGCGCACGGCCTGCTGCAGCACCAGCGACAGGCCCCAGGTCGCGAGCAGCGTCTCCAGCGGACGCCCGTAGAGGAAACGGATGATGCTGCGCTCGATCAGCACGCCGATCGCGCCGGCGACGACAAAGGCCAACGGCACCGCGATCAATAGCGAATAGTCGAACAGGCCGGGATAGCGGGTGCGGATCACCTCCTGCACCGCGAAGGTGGTGTAGGCCCCGATCATCACCATCTCGCCGTGCGCCATGTTGATCACGCCCATCACGCCGAAGGTGATGGCGAGCCCGATCGCGGCGAGCAGCAGCACCGAGCCGAGCGAGAGGCCGTACCAGGCATTCTGCACCATGGACCAGACCGCGAGCGAGTTCTGGATCGAGCCGATCGCGCTCGCGGCGGCCTTGGTCACCGACGCCGGCTGGTCGCCCATGCCTGTGAGCAGGGCCAGTGCCTCCTGATCGCCGCGCCCCTTGAGGGTGGCCACCGCCTCCAGCTTCTCGACTTCGGTGGCGTCCGACTTGAACAGCAGGATGGCCGCGCGGGCGTCGCCGAGCGCAGCCTTGACGGATCTGTTGGTTTCCTTGGCGAGCGCACCGTCGACCGCCTCGAGCGCGGTCTCCTCATGCGACTTGAAGACGGATTGCGCTGCCTGGAGCCGCGTCCCGACGTCCGGCGACTGAAGCGTCAGGCTGCCCAGCGCGGCGTCGACGCTGCGGCGCAGGCGGTTGTTGAGGCGGACCGCACTCGCGCTGTCGGGAACGCTGGCCACCGCCTGGCCGGTCGCGGCATCGATCGACTTGCCGTCGGTGCCGGTGACGTAAACCTTCTTGCTGTCGAGGTCGGCCATCAGGCGGCCGTCCTGAAGCGCACTGATGATGGGGAAAGCCAGCGGATTGCCGCTGCTTGCGACCACACCGATCGCCTCGTCGGTATCGGAATAATCATCGTTGGCGAATTTGGCGACCGCATCCTCGAACGGACCGGCGAGGGCCGGCAGCGTGAACGCGATCAGGAACAACGAGAGCGCAAGCGAGCAGAGGCGCGCGGACAAATGGGCTGGCACTGTGAATGACCCCGGCAGAAATGAGTGGAGAAGGCGGCGGGATCGCCGCCTTCTCCGGGCGTGCTATGGCGTGTCAGATCCGGATCAGGAGCCCGAACCGAGGCACTTGTTCGTCTTGGTGTTGAAGTTGCCGCACTTCTTGCCGACCCAGTCGCCGACCAGGTCCTTGGAGCCGTCGAGCTCCTTCGACCAGGCATCGCCCGCGACGAGACCCGGGGTCTTCCAGACCACGTCGAACTGGCCGTTGCCCTTGATCTCGCCGATGAACACCGGCTTGGTGATGTGGTGGTTCGGCAGCATCTTCGACACGCCGCCGGTCAGGTTCTTGGCTTCAATGCCCGGGAGAGCGTCGATCACCTTGTCCGGATCAGTCGACTTCACCTTCTCGACCGCCTTGACCCACATGTCGAAGCCGATCACGTGCGCTTCCATCGGATCGTTGGTCACGCGCTTCGGATTCTTGGTGTAGGCCTGCCATGCCTTGATGAACTTCTCGTTCTCCGGCGACTTGATCGACTGGAAGTAGTTCCAGGCGGCGAGATGGCCGACCAGCGGCTTGGTGTCGATGCCGGCGAGCTCTTCTTCACCCACCGAGAACGCGACGACCGGGATGTCCTTCGCCTTGATGCCCTGGTTGCCGAGTTCCTTGTAGAAGGGAACATTGGCGTCGCCGTTGATGGTCGAGACCACCGCGGTCTTCTTGCCGGCCGAGCCGAACTTCTTGATGTCGGCCACGATCGTCTGCCAGTCGGAGTGACCGAACGGCGTGTAGTTGATCATGATGTCTTCCTGGGCGACACCCTTCGACTTCAGATAGGCTTCCAGGATCTTGTTGGTGGTGCGCGGATAGACGTAGTCGGTGCCCGCGAGCACCCAGCGCTTCACCTTCTCGTCCTTCATCAGGTAGTCGACGGCGGGGATCGCCTGCTGGTTCGGCGCTGCACCCGTGTAGAACACGTTGCGCTCGCTCTCCTCACCCTCGTACTGCACGGGGTAGAACAGGATGTTGTTCAGCTCCTTGAAGACGGGCAGCACCGACTTGCGCGACACCGAGGTCCAGCAGCCGAACACGACCGAGACCTTGTCCTTGGTGATCAGCTCGCGCGCCTTTTCGGCGAACAGCGGCCAGTTCGACGCGGGGTCGACGACGACGGCCTCGAGCTTCTTGCCGAGAACGCCGCCCTTCTTGTTCTGCTCGTCGATCAGGAAAAGGATGGTGTCCTTCAGCGTGGTTTCGCTGATGGCCATGGTGCCGGAAAGGGAGTGCAGCACGCCGACCTTGATGGTGTCATCCGCGGCCTTGGCGCCAGTCAATGAAGCCAGACCGAGCACCAGTCCGGCG
Organism: Bradyrhizobium sp. 23AC; assembly: GCF_054863025.1. NCBI lineage: Bacteria > Pseudomonadati > Pseudomonadota > Alphaproteobacteria > Hyphomicrobiales > Nitrobacteraceae > Bradyrhizobium > Bradyrhizobium sp. 23AC. Next base: position 52,254 of record NZ_JAVAYN010000009.1, on the reverse strand, counting down.
GTCGCGGCGAGCACGCCGCGGCGGCTAAATGACGCCGCTATATCGTGAGTGGATTTGCTAAACATGAGTGTCTCATCTCCCTGACGCAGACGTGAAAAACGCTGCGAAACGGCCCCACGGCCGCCTGCGATTAACGGATTCGCAAGAACCATGCCATGGACTGGGCACCTGCCAACCAATTGGTTTTGCTGACAAAACTGCCAGAAATCAAAGTTTCCCGCCCCGGAACCAGCCCAAATCTTGAGCAATCCAAATGTATGCCAAAGCGGCAGGCTGGTCGTTTTCTAAGCAAAATGCCCGTTCTGGCTAAATTTCCGGCATAACTATTTTTGCACTGCAATCGCCATTTTGGGCGAGCTTGCCTTGAAAGCGCCCCCTCGATGTTCCATATGAGCGGCCGAGACCTCTTGCGAATCAAGCGGTCGTCGCGAGCCGCGTGTTCTTAAGCCCTTACGGGCCTCTGGCTTGCCCCATATCTCCCAAGCCATCCGACACCCCAAACACGCAGGTGTCTTCTCGACACCCTTTTGCGTGCGCCGCGCTGAATGCGCCGGGCGTTGCGCTTTTGACATGGAAAGAACCCCTCTTTTGACTTCGTTTCAGGACTTCGGCCTCGCCGAACCCATCGCGCGCGCTCTTCAAGAAGAGAACTACGTCACCCCCACCCCCATCCAGGCCCAGACCATTCCCACGGCGCTGACCGGCCGCGACGTCGTCGGTATCGCCCAGACCGGGACCGGCAAGACCGCGTCCTTCGCGCTGCCGATCCTGCATCGCCTGCTCGAGCACCGTATCAAGCCACAGCCCAAGACGACCCGCGTCCTGGTGTTGTCGCCGACCCGCGAACTGTCCGGCCAGATCCTCGACAGCTTCAACGCCTATGGCCGCCACATCCGCCTGTCCTCGACGCTCGCCATCGGCGGCGTTCCGATGGGCCGCCAGGTCCGCTCGCTGATGCAGGGCGTCGAAGTGCTGGTCGCCACCCCCGGCCGCCTGCTCGACCTCGTGCAGAGCAACGGGCTGAAACTGTCGAGCGTCGAGTTCCTCGTGCTCGATGAAGCCGACCGCATGCTCGACATGGGCTTCATCAACGACATCCGCAAAATCGTCGCCAAGCTGCCGATCAAGCGGCAGACGCTGTTCTTCTCGGCCACCATGCCGAAGGACATCGCCGAGCTTGCAAACGCGATGCTGCGGGATCCCGCCCGCGTCGCGGTGACCCCTGTCTCCTCGACCGCCGAGCGCATCAATCAACGCATCGTCCAGGTCGATTTCTCCGCCAAGCCCGCCTTCCTGACCAAGCTTCTGAAGGACGAGCCGGTCAACCGCGCCCTGGTCTTCACTCGCACCAAGCACGGCGCGGACAAGGTGGTGAAGTCGCTCGAGAAGGCAGGCATCCCCGCCAGCGCCATCCACGGCAACAAGTCGCAGAACCATCGCGAAAGGACGCTTGCCCAGTTCCGCTCGGGCGAGATCCGCACCCTGGTCGCCACCGACATCGCCGCCCGCGGCATCGACGTCGACGGCATCAGCCACGTCATCAATTTCGACCTGCCCAACGTGCCGGAAACCTACGTCCACCGCATCGGCCGCACCGCGCGCGCCGGCGCCGACGGCACCGCGATCTCGCTGGTCGCAGGCGGCGAGGAACTCAGCTATCTCCGCGACATCGAACGGCTGATCAAGGTGGCACTGCCGCGCGAAGATCTCCGCACCGACGCCGGCCGCCGCGATGCGGGTCCTCCCGCGCCGCAGCAACGACAGGGTCGCGGAGGCCGCCCGGGCCAGCGTCCGCAAGGTGCAAGGCATGGCGAGGGACGCCACGGTGACGGGCGTCGTAGCGACGAACGACATTCCGACGGACGCCACCATAGCGCCGGCAAGCACGGCGATGGACGCCCCGGTGAAGGCCGACATGGCGGCGAAGCGCGACATGCTGACGGGCGGCCCGGCAATGGCCCGAAGGGCTCAAAGGGGTCTCGTCGTCCACGCTCTGGCGGGAAGACGCATTCTTCTGCAGGCAGTCGTCCAGAACAGCGTTCCGCGCATAGCGCCGGGGCAGCTGATGGGATACAAGGCGTTGCCTTTTTGCGCCGTGAGAGTCGGCCGAACGGCCAACCGAACCGCAAACCCTATTCGCACTAGCCGTCCACGACCTGGAGAAATTCATGGCTAAGGAAGAGCTGATCCAGTTCGAAGGACTGGTCACCGAAATCCTCCCCGACGCACGCTACCGCGTGCAGCTCGACGCCGGACACGAGATCGTCGCCTATACCGCCGGCAAGATGAAGAAGAACCGCATCAAGACGCTGGCAGGCGACCGCGTGACGGTGGAGATGTCGCCCTATGACCTCGAGAAGGGCCGGCTGATTTTCCGCCACAAGGACGAGCGTCCCAGCGGGGTGGGTGGACCACCTCGTCCGGGCCAGCGCGGCGGTCAGTTCCGCCGTCGCTAGGCGCCTGAGCGGAACTAAGATTCCGACCTTTATGTGGATCCGCCGCGGACATCGCGGCGGATCAAAAAATCGTGCATGTCCGGATTGTTTTGAGGCCTCAATTCCGATAAAATGAATTTATCGATTTTCGGCCGGACGACATTAGCATCCACCGGTACAGCCGGTTCAGACACGCTGACGACCCTTCCAAAAATTCGATCTAACCGGCCTGCGCAAGCAGGCTCTAACATTGTGTTATCTGAGAAGGGACTATCCCCGTGAGCATGGGAACCGTGAAGTGGTTTAACGCGACCAAGGGCTTCGGCTTCATTCAGCCCGACGACGGCGGCCAGGACGTGTTCGTCCACATCAGCGCTGTGGAGCGTGCGGGCCTCGGCACGCTGCGTGAAGGCCAGAAGCTTTCCTACGAGATCGTGGCCGACCGCCGTTCCGGCAAGTCGGCAGCGGACAACCTCCGCTCCGAAGGCTGAGCCTCCGAGCGTTGGGCCGATCGGCTCGCGCAAGCCAAAGAAAACAAGAAGGCCGTGCGCGACGCACGGCCTTTTTCATTTTAGCGCCTGCTCGCGGATGTCAGCACGTCGATTGGTTGTTGTTATCTGGATAGGGATAGGGAACGCAGGCGACCTGGCGCGGTCGGGTGTAGGACAGATCGCCCAAGGGTATGCTCGACTTCAACACATAGCCTACGGAAGGCGTGTAAGTGTAGCTCGCCTCGCTGAGTATGAGGTAGGTCGACGGAATCAACAGCGACGCAGGAATCATGCTGGTGACCTTGTCGCCGGGCTTGCGGGCCGAGGTCGCCAGCGTCGCTTGCGTCGCACCGCTCGCAATGGTGCCGGCCCTGCTCCACTGGATCGTGGCGATGCTGTTGGCATCGATCTGGATCTGGGAGACCGTGCCCTTCACCAGGGTAGCGTCGTAGGGCATGATGACCGAGATGCTCGCCGTGAACGTATCCTTCATGTCGGCATCGGTGAGCTTGACCGACTGCGATGCCAAATCGGACAGAGCCCGCGCGATCAATGTGACCTTGCGATCTATCGCCACGGCCGACGAGAACTCGACGGTGCCGAAGAACATCACCAGCATCAGCGGGACGATGACCGCAAATTCCGTCGCCGCGAGCGCGCGCTTGTCGGCGACGAAGTCGCGCACGGAACAACGTGCATTCCGCCAGATATTCACAATCGCCTGCATCGGTCCGCTCGGATCCATCTGTCTCAGAAGGGTTCGTTCTTGAAGGCCATGGTAGCCACCATCAGCCGTTTGTTGCTGCACCCGATATTGTAACCGAGGCCGGTGACGATGAGCGGCCACTGATAGAACAGCCGCACCACGACCACCTGGCCGGAGGTCCCGGCACTGTACTGCATGCCGGTCGGGTTGAAATTGCAGGAATCGCCGTAGTTCGTCAGGCTTAGCGATCCGAAGGAGCTGGTGCTCACGACGTCGACGTAGAGCTTGCTGCAATCAAACAGCGCCGGGATCTGCGTGCACACATAAGCCTTGAACGTCGTCTGGTCGCACGCCATGACCACGTTGGGCGTGGTCTGACAGGCCGCCACTGAACCGCCCTGCGCTTGCGCCTGGCCGGTCAGAATCGCGCGCGCGGAATTTTGCGTGATGGTCTCGAGCACCTGGCTCGCGAAGAACATGAGCGCCGTTTCGACGATGGCGAACAGCAGCCCGAAGAACATCGGTGCGACCAGGGCGAATTCGACGGCCGCGGAACCGCGGCGGTTGCCGCAAAACCGGCCTAGCGCTTTCCGGAGTGTGAATCTCGAAGGTGCAGGCGATGGCATCGCGTCAAATTCCCCAGCAACGGGCGATCAACTGTCCCGTTCAATAGCGGAAACTGATTGTCTAAGTGTTTCAGGCGATCCGCAGCCGACGGACCGCGCCGTTAAGAATGCGTTAACCAGCAGCGCCCCGAGCCCACGGAAAGCGCGGCGCGGGCGCAGAGCCCTCTGCCTCGTATCCCCAAAGCGAGCCTGGCGGGATGCTGGCTGCGCAAACCCGCCGATCAGTGCCGCTAGTTGGACTTGGGCGGACCGCCGCCACCACCGCTGGCACTGGCGCTCAGCGAGCCGGCCTGGCTCATCGTGTTATTGAAGTAGGTGTCGCTGTCGCCGAGCGTCACGCGACGCTGGCAAAGCGGCACGCAGCTGTAGGACTCGCGCTCGATCCCGCGATAGACGGTGACGAGCCGGTCGCTCGGACCTTCGACCTGGATCTGGCGATCGACCAGAATCTCGCCGGCCCGGTCGAGCGCGATGAAATTGGTGGCACCATAGCCCTTGCCGGTCACGACGATCATGCCGCCGGGTTGGAGCGTGACGTCGGCGATCAGGGGATTGCCGACCACGATGGTCGCCACCTTGCCGGGCAGCCGCACCAGCTTGGCCTGGTCGACATTGACCGCGATGGTGTCGGCGGTGGGGTCGGCAAGGCCCGCAGCCGGCGATGCCAGCACCGCGGCCGCAACCAGAAGACAAACGCGCGCCCGTTGGCGCAGCAATTCCTTACGCATACTCTTACCCCCGGGACGTCACAAACCGGCAGAAGCGACTCGATACAACGGAGCCAGTGCCCGACCCGGCTAACCTGCCCTTAATTCGTGAACGTTCCGCAAACTCGCCGACTATTGTTTGAACAGACTGGCGTTTTCCCGCCTTCGAGGCTAGCGGCGGAACGGATAGGCGAACTGGCCCGCGATCTCCTTCGGCATGGTCGCTTCGTCCTTGCCGTAATCCTGCGGCAGTTTACCCTCGGGCATACGGAAGGTGCCGAACAGAACATCCCAGATCGGGAACGTGCCGGCAAAATTGGTGTCGCCGCCCTCCTCGAGCGAGGTGTGGTGCCAGCGGTGGAACACCGGCGTCGCCAGCAAATATTTGAACGGCCCGAAGCTCCAATTCAGGTTGGCGTGCACGAAGGCCGAATGGAAGGTCGTGAACGGGGAGAGCCAGACCATCGCGTTCGGGGAAATGCCGGCCATCAGCAGCACGACGTCGACGCCGATCGTGCCGAGCACGAGATTGACGGGATGGAAGCGGGCCGCCGAAATCCAGCTTATCTCCTCCGAGGAGTGATGGATCGCGTGGTACTTCCAGAACCCGCCGCCGTGGAACAGCCGGTGCAGCCAATACAGCATGAAGTCGGACAGGATCAGGAACAACCCGGCCTGGACCCAGAGCGGCATTAACGACAGCGGGCCGTGGCCATTGTCGTAGAAGGCGATGAGTTCGTCGGCGTCGTGGATGTTGAAGACGAGGCTCGCGCCGACGATCAGAAGTCCGATCCGCATGGTGCGGGCGAACACCGGAACGAAGAACCAGTAACAGATGTCGGTGACGATCTCGCGCTTGCGCCACCACGGCGCGCCGGCATTGCAGGCCCAGAAATGTTCGAGCACGGTGAAGACCGCAGCGAGCGCGAAGGTGATGGGGATCACCTTGACGATGGTCTCGCCGAGCATCAGGGCGACTTGCATGGGCAGGCTCGACATCGTCGCCTCTCTTGCGAATTCCAGCTCTGTTACGCCTACGCCGCTAAATTTAAGGGAGCGTGAAGCCGGCGCCGCGCCGACGGTACATCCGGAACCGGAACGAATTACAGGCGCCGCCTTAAGACGAAATTCACTCTGGGCCAAAGCATCGCGCAGCAAGCGGGTTTGCCCGATCGAATTAACTCTACCGAAAGAGCTCGGCTCTCATGGTCATCGGGTCAAAGACGGCGCCGAACGAGGCGATCCCCACCCCAGATGGAGTTATGTTCATGAAGAACTTGATTGCACGTTTCGCGAAGGATGAATCCGGCGCCACCGCCATCGAATACGGTCTGATCGCCGCCGGCATCGCGCTGGCCATCATCACCGTCGTCAACAACCTCGGCACCACGCTGAACGCCAAGTTCACCTCGATCAGCAGCTCGCTGAAGTAAGCAACCGACGAACGACGGCAAAAGCCCCGGATCTCCGGGGCCTTTGTTTTTCCGAAGACGGCGAGTTCCAGTGGCGTTGCGTAAGTACAGAACCGATGCCGCGATCGCGGCAAACGAGACGGCGGCTGCACAGGCCGGCTCGCCGCTCTATTGGGTCTGCCTTGCGCTGCTGCTTGCGACGGCTGCGCTCGGCGTGCGCATTGCCAGCCTCTGGTAATGACGCGTTCCGCGGCCTCAGCCGCGTGGGCCGCTTGCTGCCGTTGTCGGTTTGTTTAGCACTGCCGGCTAGCATCGCCCGACGCCAGTTCCCGCGGCAAACCCAGGCCTCAAGACGCAGCCCATGATCCTCGACCTTGCGCGCCTTCTGCTCTTCCCAGCCCTGATGGCGTTTGCTGCCGCGAGCGATCTCTTCACGATGACGATCTCGAACCGCGTGTCGCTGGCGCTGGTCGCCGGCTTCTTCGCGCTTGCCCTCGCCGGCGGTATGGCCCCTTACGAGATGCTCAGTCATGTCGGCGCCGGCGCGCTTCTTTTGGTCATCGCCTTCACCTGCTTTGCGATGGGCTGGGTCGGCGGCGGCGACGCCAAGGTCGCGGCCTCCGTCGCACTCTGGTTCGGCTTCGCACAACTGATGAACTTCCTGCTCTACGCCTCGCTGTTCGGCGGGGCGCTGACGCTGCTCCTGCTCCAGTTCCGGCAATGGCCGCTGCCCTACGGGCTGGCGGGCCAGGCCTGGCTCGCCCGGCTGCATGCCAAGGAGAGCGGCATCCCCTACGGCATCGCGCTCGCACTGAGTGCGCTGATGGTCTACCCGGAGACCGAATGGGTGAAGGCGATTGATCTCGCTCATCTCGCGCTGCGCTGAACACAACGGGTAAACCCGGCGTTAAGGCGATTTAGATACGCCTCATTAACCATGCTTTGACGAATAGCTGGTCAACTGCCGATTACGGCGGCGGCAGCGTCGCGGCGTTTTGTTGGAAAGTGAAGCGTATGAATAGGGCACGCATTGTCGTCCTGGCGGTCGCCATCTGCGCCGGCGGTGTCGCCGCGTACCTGGTGAGCGGCTCGGACAATTCTGCGCCGCCTCCGGCCCCGGTTGCGCAGCTTCCGACCGTCGACGTCCTCGTGGCCAAGAACGACATCGGTCTCGGCCAGACCGTGAAGCCGGAAGATTTGCAATGGCAAACCTGGCCGGCCGCGACCGCCAGCGCCACCTTCATCCGCCGCAACGAGCGTCCCGAGGGCGTAACCCAGGTGACCGGTTCGATCGCGCGCGCGCCGTTCATTCAGGGTGAGCCGATCCGCGACCAGAAGCTGGTCAAGGCCGAGGGCTCCGGATTCATGGCGGCCATCCTGCCCAGCGGCATGCGGGCCATCTCGACCGAAATCTCGCCGGAGACCGGTGCAGGTGGCTTCATCCTGCCCAATGACCGCGTCGACGTCCTGCTCACGCGCCGCCTCAAGAACCCGGACCAGGCCGCCGGAGGCCAGGACGTCATCACGTCCGAGATCATCCTGGTCAATGTGCGCGTCCTCGCCATCGACCAGGCCCCGAAGGAGAAGGACGGCCAGAACGCCGTGGTCGGCAAGACCGTGACCCTGGAACTCACTTCCGCACAGACCCAGGCGCTTTCTTCGGCCCGTCAGGCCGGAACGCTCTCGCTGGCGCTGCGCAGCATTGCCGACGTCAAGATGAGCGAGATCACGCTCGACGAATCCGCACAGAAGCGCGACGGCGTCTCGATCATTCGCTACGGCGTCCCGAGCTCGACGGCGAAAGCACGATGAGGACAGGCGACATGAAATGCAGGGCAGATATAGCGACGATGCGAACCTCCGTGGTCCGCGCCCTGTCGTTTTCGGCCGCCTTCGCGCTGGCATTCAACCCGGTGCTGACCCCCGTGGTCGCCGCCGACTATCGCCCCGGCGCGCCGGCCGCTGCCGACGGTCAGATGAACGCCCGCTTCCTCTCGCTCGGCATCGGCAAGTCCGTGGTGATCGACCTTCCGCGCGACATCAAGGACGTGCTGGTCGCTGACCCCAAGATCGCCAATGCGGTGGTCCGCTCGGCGCAGCGCGCCTACATCATCGGCGCCGCGCTCGGCCAGACCAACATCGTGTTCTTCGATTCTGCAGGCCAGCAGATCGCGGCCTATGACATCGCGGTCAAGCGCGACCTCAACGGCGTGCGGGCGGCGCTGAAGCAGGTCCTGCCGAATTCAGACATCCAGATCGACGGACTCGGCGACGGCATCGTCCTGACCGGCACGGCGGCGAACCCGATGGAAGCGCAGCAGGCCAATGACCTCGCCGCACGCCTGGCCGGCGGCGCCGACAAGGTGGTGAACTCGATCGTGGTCCGCGGCCGCGACCAGGTCATGCTCAAGGTGACGGTGGCCGAAGTCCAGCGCAACATCGTCAAGCAGCTCGGCATCGACCTGACCGCGAACCTCAACTACGGCACGTCGGTGGTGAGCTTCTCCAACTCGAATCCGTTCACCGCTCTCGGCCACAACCTCGTGGACGGCAACAATCTGACCACGAAGTTCGGCGCGGCGCCGTCGGTGCAGGCCACCCTGCGCGCGATGGAAACCGCTGGCGTGATCCGCACGCTGGCCGAACCAAACCTGACCGCGATCTCCGGTGAATCGGCAACGTTCATCGCCGGCGGCGAATTCCCGGTGCCGGCGGGCTATGCGTGCGATCCCACCACGCATGTCTGTACCACCCAGATCAGCTTCAAGAAGTTCGGCATCTCGCTCAACTTCACCCCCGTGGTGCTGAGCGAAGGCAAGATCAGCCTGCGGGTGATGACCGAGGTCTCGGAGCTGTCGAACGAGAATGCGATCACGCTGTCGCAGGCCGTGACCTCGACGTCGGTGAACTCGGTGACGGTGCCCTCGATCAGGACCCGCCGTGCCGAGACCTCGCTGGAAATTCCCTCCGGCGGCGCGATGGCGATGGCCGGCCTGATCCAGCAGCAGACCAAGCAGGCAGTCAGCGGATTGCCGGGACTGATGCAGCTCCCGGTCCTCGGCACGCTGTTCCGCAGCCGCGACTTCGTCAACAACGCGACCGAGCTGGTCGTGATCGTGACGCCCTATGTCGTTCGCGCGGTGGCGCCAAAGGACCTGTCGCGGCCGGATGACGGCTTCGCCCCGCCTGCGGATCCACAGGCCCAGCTGCTCGGCAATATCAACCGCATCTACGGCGTGCCCGGCCGGACCGAACCGGCCAAGAACTACCGCGGCACCTACGGCTTCATCACCGACTGAGGCGGAACGGGGACTTCACGATGATCACAAGACCACCCCAGCTTCGCAAACGCGCCATCCGTCTCGGTGGCGCGCTCGTCGGCATGGCGCTCGCGCTCGGCGGATGCCAGCATGACGAAGCCGTCACGGCCTCCATTCCCGACGACTACAAGCAGCGCCATCCGATCGCGATCGAGGAGCAAAATCGTTCGATCGTCGTCTTCGTCGGCCATGCCCGCGGCGGATTGACCGCCGCCCAGCGCGCTGACGTCATGGGTGTCGCATCGGCATGGTTGCACGAAGGTACGGGCGCCATCCGTATCGACGTGCCGTCCGGCACGCCCAATGCGCGTCCGGTCGCGGACACGATGCGTGAAATCCAGGCGATGCTGGCGGGAGCAGGCGTTCCGCCGCGCGGCGTCAACGTTCGCCCCTACCAGCCGGAAGACAAGCGCTTCCTGCCGCCGATCCGGCTCACTTATTCCAAGATCGCCGCGGTCGCGGGTCCCTGCGGCCTGTGGCCGGAAGACGTCGGCCCTTCGATGAAGAACAAGAGGTGGTTCGAGAACAAGGACTACTACAATTACGGCTGCGCCTATCAGCGCAACCTCGCGGCGATGGTCGACAATCCGTCGGACCTCGAGCAGCCGCGGCCTGAAACTCCGTCCTACACGCCGCGGCGCATCACCGCTCTTGAGAAATATCGCAAGGGTGTCACGACGACGACCACCTATCCCGAGGCCGACAAGGCCAAACTCAGCGACACCGGCAAATGATCAGCTACGCTCGCCAGACATACGAAGAGCAGCCGGACGCAGCTCCTCCGCCGGTCGAGGAGCATATTGCGCCCGCGCCGCGCGTCTCGGTCCAGGCCTTCTGCGAGACCGTGGAAACCGCCGCCGCGGTCCAGGCGGCCGGCGAAGACCGCCGTCTCGGCAAGGCCCATCTGAAGATCCAGATGGGCGGCATGGCCGCTGCAACCGAGGCCTACCGTTCGGCCCCGACGCCGAACGTCATCGTGCTCGAGAGCGACGGACGCAACGACCTGCTGGGCGGGCTCGACCAGCTCGCCACCGTCTGCGACGCCGGCACCCGCGTGGTCGTGATCGGCCGCATCAACGACGTCACACTGTATCGTGAGCTGGTGCGCCGCGGTGTCAGCGACTACGTGCTCGCGCCGGTCGGCGCGATCGACGTCGTGCGCTCGATCTGCAACCTGTTCTCTGCGCCGGAAGCCAAGGCGGTTGGCCGCATCATCGCCGTGGTCGGCGCCAAGGGCGGCGTCGGGGCTTCCACCATCTCCCACAATGTCGCCTGGGCGATCGCGCGCGATCTCGCCATGGACGCCGTCGTCGCCGATCTCGACCTCGCCTTCGGCACCGCGGGGCTGGACTACAACCAGGACCCGCCGCAGGGCATTGCCGACGCCGTGTTCTCGCCCGATCGCGTCGACACCGCCTTCATCGACCGCCTGCTGTCGAAATGCACCGACCATCTCAGCCTGCTGGCGGCGCCGGCGACGCTCGACCGGGTCTATGATTTCGGCACCGACGCCTTCGACGCCGTGTTCGACACCCTACGCTCCACCATGCCCTGCATCGTGCTCGACATACCGCATCAATGGTCGGGCTGGACCAAGCGCGCCCTGATCGGAGCGGACGACATCCTGATCGTGGCCGCGCCCGACCTCGCCAATTTGCGCAATACCAAGAATCTGTTCGATCTGTTGAAGGCCGCGCGCCCCAACGACCGGCCACCGCTCTACTGCCTGAACCAGGTCGGCGTGCCGAAACGGCCCGAAATCGCCGCCGCGGAGTTCGCCAAGGCGATCGAGAGCCAGCCGATCGTCTCGATCCCGTTCGAGCCGCAGATCTTCGGCTCGGCCGCCAACAATGGCCAGATGATCGCGGAGATCTCCGCCAACCACAAGTCGATCGAGATGTTCCTTCAGATCGCCCAGCGCCTGACCGGCCGCAGCGAGACCAAGAAACAAAAGTCGTCCCTGCTTTCACCCCTGATTGACAAGTTGCGGGGAAAATAAGCCGCCGCATGGAGTTGTTAAGTGTTCGGTAAGCGTAGCGGAACAGACACCGACCTTCGGGCGCCCAAGCCCGGCGCCGTGTCGCCCGAGCCTGCCCAGGCTCCGGCGCCGACGGTGTCGCGCGCCCCGCCTCCGCCGGCCGTCGCCTCGCCGCCGCTTGCGCCTGCCAAGGCGCCGCCGCCTCCGGCCATGGAGAGCCGGCGGTCGGACAATTATTACGAGGTCAAGGCGACCATCTTCGGCGCGCTGATCGAGGCGATCGACCTCGCCCAGCTCGCCAAGCTCGATTCGGAGTCCGCGCGCGAGGAAATCCGCGACATCGTCAACGAGATCATCGCGATCAAGAACATCGTGATGTCGATCGCCGAGCAGGAGGAACTGCTCGACGACATCTGCAACGACGTTCTCGGCTACGGCCCGCTCGAGCCGCTGCTGTCGCGCGACGACATCGCCGACATCATGGTCAACGGCGCCAACACCGTCTACATCGAAGTCGCCGGCAAGATCCAGCGCACGGGAATTCGCTTCCGCGACAACCAGCAGCTCCTCAACATCTGCCAGCGCATCGTCAGCCAGGTCGGCCGGCGCGTCGACGAATCCTCGCCGATCTGCGACGCGCGCCTCGCCGACGGCTCCCGCGTCAACGCCATCGTGCCGCCGCTGTCGATCGACGGCCCCACGCTCACCATCCGCAAATTCAAGAAGGACAAGCTGACGCTCGATCAGCTCGTCAAGTTCGGCGCGATCTCGCCGGAAGGCGCCGAAATCCTCCAGATCATCGGCCGCGTCCGCTGCAACGTGCTGATCTCCGGCGGCACCGGCTCCGGCAAGACCACGCTGCTCAACTGCCTGACCAACTATATCGAGCATGACGAGCGCGTCATCACCTGCGAGGACGCCGCCGAGCTCCAGCTCCAGCAGCCTCACGTGGTGCGGCTGGAAACCCGACCACCCAACATCGAGGGCGAGGGCCAGATCACCATGCGCGAGCTGGTGCGCAACTGCCTGCGTATGCGCCCCGAGCGCATCATCGTCGGCGAGGTTCGCGGACCAGAGGCATTCGACCTGCTCCAGGCCATGAACACAGGCCATGACGGATCGATGGGCACGCTGCACGCCAACAACCCGCGCGAAGCCCTGTCGCGCTGCGAATCCATGATCACGATGGGAGGCTTCTCGCTTCCATCACGCACCATCCGCGAGATGATCTGCGCCTCCATCGACGTCATCGTCCAGGCGGCGCGCCTGCGCGACGGCTCGCGCCGCATCACCCACATCACCGAGGTGATGGGCATGGAAGGCGACACCATCATCACCCAGGACATCTTCCTCTACGACATGGTCGGAGAGGACGCCAACGGCAAGATCATCGGCCGGCACCGCTCGACCGGCATCGGCCGTCCGAAATTCTGGGAACGCGCCCGCTATTACGGCGACGAGAAGCGCCTTGCCGCTGCGCTGGACGCGGCGGAAGTCGCGCCGAAGACGTGAGCAGGTCAGCATGAACGTGCAGGTCCTCGCCCTCGCATTCCTTGCCACCGCGGCGGTCGGCGGCATCGCCTGGGTCTTCCTCTATCCGCTGCTGTCCGGGGAACGAAAGGCCGAAAGCCGCCGCGCCTCGATCTCGCGCGCCGAGGCACCCACGGCCCGCCAGGCCGAAAAGACCCAGCGCTCGCGCCGCGAGCAGGTCGAGACCACGCTGAAGGATCTCGAGGCGCGACGCCTGCAGGAGAAGAGCGCTCCGCTCCCCGTCCGCCTGTCGCAGGCCGGGCTCGATTGGACGCCGCAGAAATTCTGGATCGTCTCCGCCGCCGTGGCGGGCGCGTTCTTCGCAGCCGCACTGTTCGCCGGCGGCGGCCTGATCGGTGCTGCCGGCCTCGCCTTTGCCGGCGGTTTCGGCCTGCCGCGCTGGGCACTGGGCTTCCTGAAAAAGCGCCGCGAGGCCAAGTTCCTGGCGGCACTGCCCGATGCGGTCGACGTGATCGTCCGCGGCATCAAGGCAGGCCTGCCCTTGTTCGAATCGATCAAGGTCGTCGCGGCCGACGCGCCCGAGCCGCTGCGCAGCGAGTTTCTGGCGATCATCGAGACCCAGGCGATCGGCATGCCGCTCGGCGAGGCCTGCTCGCGGCTCTATGATCGCATGCCGTTGCCGGAGGCCAACTTCTTCGGCATCGTCATCTCGATCCAGCAGAAATCCGGCGGCAACCTCTCCGAAGCGCTCGGCAACCTTTCCAAGGTGCTGCGCGACCGCAAGAAGATGAGGGAAAAGATCCAGGCTATGTCGATGGAAGCCAAGGCCTCGGCCGGCATCATCGGCTCGCTGCCGCCGATCGTGATGTTCCTCGTCTACCTCACGACGCCACATTACATCTCGGTGCTGTGGACCCATCCCACCGGCCAGCTCATGCTGGTCGGCTGCGTCGTCTGGATGGCGGTCGGCATCATGGTGATGAAGAAGATGATCAATTTCGATTTCTGACGGTGCAGTATGGTCCAGTTTCTCGTCGCGAAACTACATGACGTCCACTTCATGACCATGATGCTGGCGGCCATTGCCGCCAGCGCCACCGTCTATACGCTGGTGATGCCCCTGTTCGCCGGCGAGGGCCTCTCCAAGCGCATGAAGGCGGTGGCAAGCGAGCGCGAGCGCATCCGGCAGCGCGAGCGTGAGCGCCTTAACAAGAACGAAAAGGTCACGCTGCGCCAGACGCCGAAGCAGCTCGTCTCCAAGGTCGTCGAGGACTTCAACCTCACCAAATGGCTCGCGCAGGAAGCCGCGCGCGACAAGCTGATCATGGCGGGTTACCGCGGTCAGGCACCCTACATCACCTTCCTGTTTGCCCGCATGGTCGCGCCGATGGTGCTCTTCATCGGCTCGGTCGTCTACGTTTTCTTGATCGCGCATCTGCAGCAGGGCATGCCGATCAAGATCGGCATCTGCATCGGCGCCGCCTATCTCGGCCTCCAGGCGCCGATGCTGTTCCTCAGGAATGCGATCTCCAAGCGCCAGCTCTCGATCAAGCGCGCCTTTCCCGACGCACTCGACCTGCTTCTGATCTGCATCGAATCCGGCATGTCGGTCGAGATGGCGTTCCGGAAAGTCGCCACCGAGATCGTGGGACAGTCGATCGCGCTGTCGGAGGAATTCACGCTGACCACGGCCGAATTATCCTATCTGCAGGATCGCAAGGTCGCTTACGAGAATTTGGCGCGACGCACCGGGCTCGAGGGCGTCAAATCGGTCTGTCTCGCGCTTCAGCAGGCGGAGCGTTACGGCACCCCGCTCGGACATTCCTTGCGCGTCATGGCGCAGGAAAATCGCGACATGCGCATGAACGAGGCCGAAAAGAAGGCTGCCGCCCTGCCGCCGAAGCTGACCGTGCCGATGATCCTGTTCTTCCTGCCCGTGCTGTTCGTCGTCATTCTCGGACCGACGGGCATCAAGATCTCCGAGATGCAATGACGCAAGACCCGGGCCGCGCATGCGGCTCGCGGGCAGCTTTCAGGATGAGACGATAGAAGAGACGATCAGGTCTGATCAGTCGGGCTGGCTGAGCGAGGCGACCGGCGTCCGCTTCGGTGCGCCGCGGGGAGCGTCGCTGCGACTGAGCATCTCCTTGAGATAGGCGACGTTGGCCGCGGCCTGATCCGGTGGCAGATCTGCCTTCACGATGGTCTCGGCTTCGGCGAAGCGGCCTTGCAGACCGACGACAAGGCCGAGATTCTGCCGCACCCGAATGCTCGCACGCGGCGAGGCGTAGGCCTGCCGCAGCGCCTCTTCGGCCTTCGGAAGGTCTCTCGACAACATGTAAGACAGGCCGAGATTGGAGAGCACGCCGGGATCACCCGGTGCGATCTTGAGCGCGCTGGCGTAGTAGGAACGCGCTTCCTCGTGACGGCCCATCTGGTCCAGCGCGGTGCCCTGCACCGAGAGCAGGCGCCAGTCCGGATTGTCAGGCGAATGCGCTTTCGACAGCACGTCGTAAGCCTGCTGGAAATTGCCGTTGTCGGCGAGGGCGCGGCCGTATTGGGCGAGGAGTGCCTTGTTGCCGGGATTGGCGATGGTCGCCTGCTCGAGCACGGCGGCGGCCTGGGCGCGCTGACCGTTGGCGCGCAACGCCTGACCGTAGGCGAGCGCGGCATCGGCATCCTTGGGATTGGCGCGGTAGCGCTCGCCATAGACCTCGACGGCGCGCGCCGGATCGGTGGGAGCCGCCTCTGCCCGTGGTCCGCCGATCGAGCCCGTCACGTCGGAGAGTTTCGACATGCCCGTGCAGCCGCCGAGACCCATGGCCACCGCCGCGACCAGCGAGGTGGACGCAAGAAGCCGAGCAAGACTGAACCGTAGACGCATGACGCTTTGACTCTCGAGCCGATTGATCGAGCCGAACGCGCCAGCAATAGACTGTTAACCCTAACGGCCGGTTAACACGGCCCCCGGGCCGTGCTCTCGTCGATATTCCCGCTCGCAAGCGTCGTCAGGCTTGCGCGGTTGCAATCCAGCAGCAGCAGGTCGAAACCGCGCTCGCGGGAACGACCGTTCTCAACACGAGATACGAGATACGAGCGACGACGGTTTGGTCTCGCCCGATCAATATTCGATGGCAAGCCGTTTGCGGATTTCGTCGACGCGCCTGTCGAGCGCATCGAACCGCGCGTGGACCGAGCGGTCGTGGAGATAGAAGACGTAACCGCCGGCAAGGAACGCGAAGATCCAATGGTGATGCTCGACATAGCCGAAGATCGCCTCAACGGCCTCGCCAATGAATGTGACCACGCTCCACACAAATTCCATTGCATTTCCTCCCGGCGCGCCTTGTCGTCGGTCGCCTGATCTCCAACTCTGGCGACCGTTGCCGGAACCTAGCATGGCCCCCTCGCCGCGAGTAGCGGCTCGCCGAACGGTGACAGCAAAGCCGATTGCAGCGGCGGCGAAACTCTGCGAAGTCTCATCCATTCGCATGACCCGTTTGATCTGACGATCCGGACCCGCCAATGCCTTCTGTCTTCGAGACGTCGCCCGCCGCCATCCCGATCACCTTCGTCACCAAATCGAGCTGGGATCAGGTCGCCGAGGCGCTGCCGCCGCCGCAACGCGCGTTCGCCGCGGCATGCGCCTTCGCCGCCAAGCCGGGCGCCTATCTGGCGCTGCCTGCGCCCGACGGCGCAATCGCACAGGTGCTGTTCGGCCTCGAGGACGAGGGGGCGAGATCGCGCGACCTGTTCCGGCCCGGCGCCCTGCCCGGCCTGCTGCCGCCGGGGATCTATCGCTTTGCCAATGCACCCCACGATGCACGGCTGGCGGCGCTCGCCTTTGCGATCGGGCGCTACCGCTTCGCGCGCTACCGCAAGGCTGACAGGCCCGACGTCCGGCTGGTGCCGCCCGATGGCATCGATGCGGCCGAGATCGAGCGGATCGCTGAGGCGGCGATGCTCGCGCGCGACCTCATCAACACGCCCTCCAACGACATGGGGCCGGCGGAGCTGGCCGCCGCCGCGCAAGACCTCGCCGCAGAGTTCGGCGCAAGCTTCGCCTGCACCGTCGGCGATGATCTGGAGAAGGACTTCCCGCTGATCCACGCCGTCGGCATGGCCTCGAACCGCGCGCCGCGGCTGATCGACATCGGCTGGGGCGATCCCGATCATCCCAAGGTGACGCTGGTCGGCAAGGGCGTCTGCTTCGACACCGGCGGGCTCGACCTCAAGCCGTCGAGCGGCATGCTGATCATGAAGAAGGACATGGGCGGCGCGGCCAACGTCCTCGCGCTGGCGCGCATGGTGATGGATGCGAAGCTGAAGGTGCGGCTGCGCGTGCTGATTCCGGCGGTGGAGAACGCGGTCGCCGGCAACGCCTTCCGCCCGCTCGACATCTTCACTTCGCGCAAGGGCATCACGGTGGAGATCGGCAATACGGATGCGGAGGGCCGGCTGGTGCTCGCCGACGCGCTGGCGCTGGCTGATGAGGAAAAGCCCGATCTGCTGATCGATCTGGGCACGCTGACCGGTGCCGCGCGTGTCGCGCTGGGACCGGATTTGCCGCCCTTTTACACCAATGATGAGAGCCTTGCCGCCGACCTATCGCGCTGCGCGATGCAGGAGAACGATCCGTTGTGGCGCATGCCGTTGTGGCCGCCTTACGATTCCTGGCTGGACTCCAAGACCGCTACCATCACCAACGCACCATCAGGCGGCTTTGCCGGCTCGATCACCTGCGCGCTGTTCCTGCAACGCTTCGTCGATCAGGCCAAGAGCTGGCTGCATGTCGACATCTACGGCTGGACGCCGTCGGCAAAGCCGGCCCGTCCCGAAGGCGGCGAGTGCCAGGCCGCACGCGCCATCTACACCTTGCTGAGCGAGCGCTATGCATGATCCGCGAATAACCCCGGCGCGGGGCGACCTCGCCGCGAAATATCTCGAAGGCAAGGTCGAGGCGGATCGCTTCGTCACCGGCGAGGAATTCGAGGTGGTTGATCCGGTCGCGTCGGTGCGCGAGCAGCCGTCGTCGGGCGCGATGCTGATGACGGAGGCGCTGCGCGGCGAACGCGTCACGGTCTACGACCGCAACGGCGAGGGCTGGGCGTGGGGCCAGCTCAATGGCGATGGCTATGTGGGTTGGCTGCCGGATGCAGCGCTCATGAAACCCTCGGCGACGCCGACCCATGTGGTCAGCGCGCTGCGGACGTTCGCCTTCCCCGGTCCCTCGATCAAGCTGCCGCCGGCCGATACGCTCGTGATGGGATCCAGGCTGGCTGTGGCGCGCGAGGACGGCAGCTTCGCCGTGACGCGCGATGGACAATATTTGCCCAAAGCCCATCTCGCCCCGCTCGATCATCGCGAGCCGGATTTTGTGACGGTCGCCGAACGCTTCGCCGGCACGCCCTATCTCTGGGGCGGCAAAAGTAGTTTTGGCATCGATTGCTCAGGGCTCGTCCAGGTGTCGCTGACATCAGCGGGCATCGGCTGCCCACGCGACAGCGACATGCAACTGGCCGGTCTCGGCCGCGCACTGGAGCTGCATGAGCGCAGCAGCTTGCTGCGCGGCGATCTCATTTTCTGGAAGGGTCATGTCGCCATCGTCCGCGATGGCAGCACGATGGTTCACGCCAACGCGCATCACATGGCGACGGTGATCGAGGCGATCGAGCCTGCGATTGCGCGGATCAGGCAGGCCGGCAGCGAGGTCGTCGCGATCAAGCGGCTCTAGGGCCGTGGATCGAGGGGATCGTACCCGATCTTTGTTCTCGGGCATCCGAACAGGTTTCGGACGCGGTTGCTGACGGAACAAGCGCATTGGCACCGGCAGAATGGTTTACCTTGCGGCGCAGCTACGGAACAACGTTACATCTGAGGAGATTTGCGGAACGAAACGCGGCGTCAGTCTTTCTCTGGCTTTAGGAGGTGCCCATGAGTTCTCAAGCCAGAGAAGGCGCGTGTGCGTTCGCTTGGCGAAACTACTTGCTGCTCCACAGCGGCATCAGCGAGAACGACGACAGGCGTTCCGCCCTCTACAGCTACATCTCCAATCTTCGCGGCACCGGCGAGGATGATTTCGATCTCATGCAGATAGCCGCGGTCGCCTACTTGAAAAAGCTGGATGAATTGCATGACGACCAATGCGCGCGCCGCGCGGCAGATCAACTTCTGGCCGAGCGTTTGGAAGCAAGCAGTTCGCAACAGGACAGACAGCTTAGGTCATAACACCAGAGCGAAGGAGCGAACAGCATGGCAGACAACACCAATGCAAACCGTTTCGTGCCCGACCCTCAACGGCGCATCGCCGCAGCGACAGCAATCGGCATGAATGCCTTGAAGCCGATGATGCACTTCCAGGTCTCAATGCTGAGGATGTGGGCCGATAGTATCGAGAGGCTCGAGGCCAATTACGACAAGAAGCTGGAAGACACTGCGGCCACACTCGAGGAAGCGTCAGACAAGGAACGCGCCGCGTAACATCAAGGCGGGCTGCGCGGGCTGCCCCGTGCAGCCTGCTCCGGCGAAACGCTCCGGACGCCGCAATGTCGCGCGTCTGGAATGACGGGCTACGTCGCCACCGACCCGTTGCCCGCCGTCTCCAGCCGGAACGCCGCCGCGAACAGCGCGCGCGTGTATTCGGTCTTCGGGTTCTTGAACAGCTCGGCGGCCTGCCCCTCTTCGACGACCTTGCCGCCGCGCATCACGATCAGATGGCTCGCAAGTGAAGCGACGACGCGCAGATCGTGCGAGATGAACATGTAGGTGAGCTCGCGCTTGCGCTGGAGTTCGCGCAACAGATCGACCATCTGCGCCTGGAACAGCATGTCGAGCGCGCTGGTCGGCTCGTCCAGCACGACGAAATCCGGCTCCAGCACCACCGCCCGCGCGATGCTGATGCGCTGGCGCTGGCCGCCGGAGAATTCGTGGGGATAGCGATAGCGGGTATCGGGCTTCAGCCCGACGTCCTCCAGCGCCTTGACGACGCGCGCCTCGCGCTCTTCGTGCGACAGCTTCGGCTGATGCACCGAGAGACCTTCGGCGATGATGTCGGCGACCGACATGCGCGGGCTGAGCGAGCCGAACGGGTCCTGGAACACGATCTGCATGTCGCGCCGGAACGGCCGCATCTCCTTGAAACGCAGCCCCTGGATGTCTTTCCCCAGGAACACGATGCGTCCGTTCGAGGAGATCAGCCGCAGCAGGGCCAGCCCCAGCGTGGTCTTGCCCGAGCCTGACTCGCCGACCACGCCGAGCGTCTCGCCCTTGCGCACGGCGATGCTGACGCCGTCGACCGCCTTGATGTGGCCGACGGTCTTGCGCATCAGGCCGCGCTTGATCGGAAACCAGACCTTCAGATCGTTGGCGGACATCACCACCTGCGCATCCGGCTGCGGCGGCGCGGGATCGGGTTTCGGCTCCGCCGCGAGCAGGTCGCGCGTGTAGGGATGCTTCGGGCCCTTGAAGACCTGCTCGACCGGCCCCTGCTCAACGATCTCGCCGCTCTTCATGACACAGACGGTGTCGGCGATGCGGCGCACGATGCCGAGATCGTGGGTGATGAAGAGCAAGCTCATGCCGAGCCGCGAGCGGATCTCGGCGAGCAGCGCCAGGATCTGCGCCTGCACCGTGACGTCGAGCGCCGTCGTCGGCTCGTCCGCGATCAACAGATCCGGCTCGTTGGCGAGCGCCATCGCGATCATCACACGCTGGCGCTGACCGCCGGAGAGCTGATGCGGATAGCTCTTCAGTCGCGTCTCCGGCTCGGGAATACCGACCTGCGTCAGCAATTCCAGCGTCCGCCGGCGCGCCTCCGCATTGCTGGTCGGATTGTGCAGCTGGATGATCTCGCCGATCTGCGCCTCGATCGTGTGCAGCGGATTGAGCGAGGTCATCGGCTCCTGGAAGATGATGGAGATGTCGCTGCCGCGAATCTCCCGCATCTGCTGCTCGGATCGGTCGATCAGCTCCTGCCCCTTGAAGCGGATGCTGCCCGAGGGATGCGAGGCGTTCGGATAGGGCAACAGCTTGAGGATCGAGAGCGCGCTGACGGACTTGCCGGAGCCGGATTCGCCGACCAGCGCCAGGCATTCGCCACGCTTGATCTGGAACGAGACCTTGTCGACCGCGAGCGTGGTGGTGCCGCCCTGGTGGAAGGCCACCGAGAGGTCGCGCACGCTGAGCAGGGGTTGGTTGATCGCGTCCATCGGCTTACCTGAACGTCTTGCGCGGATCGAAGGCGTCGCGCACGGCTTCGCCGATGAAGATCAGGAGCGACAGCATGCTCGCGACCGAGAAGAAGCCGGAGAAGCCGAGCCAGGGAGCCTGCACATTGGCCTTGGCCTGCGATAGCAATTCGCCGAGCGAAGGCGATCCCGGCGGCAGGCCGAAGCCCAGGAAGTCGAGCGCCGTCAGCGTCATCACCGAACTCGACACGATGAAGGGCAGAAACGTCATGGTCGCGACCATCGCGTTCGGCAGCAGGTGGCGGAACATGATGACGGGGTTGGAGACGCCGAGCGCCCGCGCCGCCTGGATGTATTCGAAATTGCGTCCGCGCAGGAACTCGGCCCGCACCAGACCGACCAGCGAGACCCAGGAGAACAGCAGGAGGATGCCGAGCAGCACGAAGAAGCCGGGCACGAGCACCGAGGACAGGATCAGGAGAAGATAGAGCGAGGGAATCGCGGTCCATATCTCGATGAAGCGCTGGAAGATGAGATCGACCCGCCCGCCGAAATATCCCTGCACCGCTCCCGCTGCGATTCCGATGACGGACGAGACGATGGTGAGGCAAAGGCCGAACAGCACCGAGATGCGGAAGCCATAGATCAGCCGGGCGACCACGTCGCGCCCCTGATCGTCCGTCCCGAGCCAGTTATATTCGAGGTCGCGGCAGCTCTTCAGCCCCTTCTTCTCCACCACCGGCTTGCATTGCGCTTCCGTCAGCATCCATGTCGGCGGCGACGGCGCCGGTGTCGGCAGGTCGAGATTGTGGGTGTCGTAAGAATAGCGGATCAGGGGCCAGACGATGCTGCCGCCCTTGTCCTTGATCAGCTTCTGCAAATAGGGGTCGCGATAGTCGGCCGCGGTCTCGAAATCGCCGCCGAAGGTGGTTTCCGAATAGGTCACGAAAGCGGGCCAATAGAGCCGGCCGTCGAACTTGATCAGGAAAGGCCGATCGTTGGCGATCAACTCCGCGAACAGCGAGACCACGAACAGGGCGATGAAGATCCAGAACGACCAGTAGCCGCGGCGGTTCGCCTTGAAGTTCTGCCACCGCCGCCTGTTGAGCGGCGAAGGCGCGAAGGGCTTGCGCGTGATCGGAACGACCTCACCCAGCGGAGACTGGGTCGTGGTCTCGATCGGCGTCGGCGCGGTAACCGTCATCAGACCTCCCGCGCCTCGAAATCGATCCGTGGGTCGATCCACATATAGGTGAGGTCGGAGACCAGGTTGATCACGAGGCCGACCAACGAAAAGATGTAGAGCGTGCCGAACACCACGGGATAGTCGCGATTGAGCACGCTCTCGAAGCTGAGCAGCCCCAACCCGTCCAGCGAGAAGATAGTCTCGATCAGAAGCGAGCCTGAAAAGAACGCGTGAATGAACGTCCCGGGGAAGCCCGCGATCACGATCAGCATCGCATTGCGGAAGACATGGCCGTAAAGCACCCGGCCCTCGCCGCAGCCCTTGGCGCGCGCAGTCATGACGTATTGCTTGCGAATCTCGTCCAGGAACGAGTTCTTGGTCAGGAACGTCATGGTGGTGAAGGCACCGAGCCCCATGGCGATCAGCGGCAGCGTCAGATGCCAGAAATAATCGATGATCTTCCAGTACCAGGGAAACTGCGACCAGCCGTCGGAGGTCAGTCCGCGCAACGGAAACCAGTTGAAGAACGAGCCACCAGCAAACAGGATGATGAGGAGGATCGCGAACAGAAAGCCCGGAATGGCATAGCCCAGCACGAGAACGGTCGACGTCCAGGTGTCGAAGCGCGTGCCGTCCTTCACCGCCTTGCGGATGCCGAGCGGGATCGAGATCAGATAGGTGATCAATGTCAGCCAGATGCCGAGCGAGATCGAGACCGGCAGCTTCTCCTTGATCAGCTGGAGCACGCTGACGTCGCGGAAATAGCTCTTGCCGAAATCGAAGCGGGCAAAATTCCAAACCATCAGCGCGAAGCGTTCCGGCGCCGGCTTGTCGAAGCCGAACTGTGCCTCGAGCTTCTTGATGAAGTCGGGATCGAGGCCCTGCGCGCCGCGATATTTCGAGTTGATGGCATCGCCCCCCGCCCCGACCTGCCCGGGCGCGCGCTGTGCAAAGTCGCTGCCGCCCGAAATCCGCGAGGTGCCGCCGGTGTCGGCCCCCGAGAGCTGCGCGATCACGCGCTCGACCGGGCCGCCGGGCGCGAACTGCACGACGACGAAGGAGACGAACAGGATTCCGAGCAAGGTCGGGATCATCAGGAGGATGCGGCGGGCGATATAGGCACTCATGGCTATTTCGCCTGCTCGAGCTTGGCCGCCTTGGCGCGGTCGGACCACCAGATGTCGGGAGCGCCGACGCCGTTGGCGTAGCGCGGCAGCTTCTGGGAATGGCTGAACTGATCCCAATACGCGAGCCGGTGCGTCTTGTTATACCATTGCGGCACCCAATAGCGGCCGGCGCGGAATAGGCGGTCAAAGGCACGGCAGGCGACAGTCAATTCCTCGCGGCTCTCGGCTGCCATGATCTTCTCGATCATGGCGTCGATCGCCGGACTGGCGACGCCCGCGAGATTGTACGAGCCCTTGGTTGCGGCGACTTGCGACGAGAAGAACGCCCGCATGGCATCGCCCGGCGTCGCCGACATGCTGAAGCGCTGGATCGTCATGTCAAAGTCGAAATCCTCCACGCGCGCGCGATATTGCACGGCATCGACGAGGCGGAGGCTCGCCTCGATGCCGAGCGTCCCCAAGTTCTTGATATACGGCGCGTGATGCGGCTGGAGCGAGGGCTCCTCCGCCAGGAATTCGATCTTGAACACCTCTCCGCTCGGCAGCATTCGCTTGCCATCCTTGATCGGAAAGCCCGCTTCGTTGAGCAGCTGCTGCGACTTGCGCAAGAGAGCTCGGTCCTGCCCCGATCCGTCGGAAACCGGCGGCGCGAAGGGCGCCGCGAACACCTCGTCGGGAACCTGACCGCGGAATGGCTCGAGCAGCTTCAGCTCTTCCGGCGACGGAGGCCCATTGCTGGCCATGAGATCGGAGTTCTGGAACGGCGACACCGTACGGGCATAGGCGCCGTACATGATGGTCTTGTTGGTCCATTCGAAGTCGAAAGCGTCGATCAGGGCCTCGCGCACGCGGGGATCTCTGAATTTCTCGCGTCGGGTGTTGATGAACCAGCCCTGCGCGCCGGACGGCGTGTCGTCGGGCACGATTTCGAGCTTGACGCGGCCATCCTTCACGGCCGCGAAGTCGTATCGCGTCGCCCAGATGCGTGAGGTGAACTCTTCCCGGTAGAGATAGTTCTTGCCGGTAAACCCTTCGAAAGCGACGTCGCGGTCGCGATAGAACTCATAGCGCACGACATCGAAATTATAGGTACCGCGGCAGGGCGGCAGATCGGCAGCCCACCAGTCCTTCACCCGCTCATACTCGATGTAGCGATTGACCTCGAACTTGCCGACCTTGTACGGACCCGAGCCCAGCGGGATCTCCAGAGACGATTCATCGAACGGGCGAGACGCGTAGTACGCCTTCGAGAAGATCGGCAGGCTCGCGGCATAGAGCGGCACATCGCGCGCCCGCCCCTTGGCAAAGGTGACGACGAGCGTTGCGTCGTCGACCGCCTCCGCGCTGACCATGTCGCGCAATTGCACGATGATCAGCGGATGGCCCTTGGTCTTCAGCGCCGTCAACGAGAACGCCGCATCATGCGCGGTGAGCTTCGTGCCGTCGTGGAATTTCGCCTCCGGCCGCATCGTGAAGCGGTAGACCAGCTTGTCCGGCGATATCTGCACGGATTTGGCTGCAAGCCCGTACATCGCATCAGGCTCGTCGTTCGCGCGCACCATCAGCGGCGCGAAGGTCATGTCCATGCCCTGAGCGCCGTCGCCCTTCAGGATGAAGGCGTTGAGCGAGTTGAAGGTCTGATAGGATTGGTTGTAGGCGCGCACCGACGGGATGAGCGAGAACGTGCCGCCCTTCGGCGCATCGACGTTGACGTAGTCGAAATGGTGGAAGTCGGCGGGATATTTGAGATCGCCGAACGCCGAGATGCCGTGCGCCTCAACCCCGCCCTCGGATGCATGCGCGCCACGCAGTAGCTGCGCATTCAGGGACGCACCGACGGCGCTGCCGACACCCAGGGCCAGCACATGGCGGCGTGACATCTGCGTCATGCGGGGAATGTCCTTCACGACTTCTTTGCGATCCGCGCCGCCTTGTCTGCGTCGTACCACCAGATGAAGGGGAAGCCGGACTGACCATATCTGGGCATTTCCGTCGGCCGGCCGAAGCGGTCCCAGCGCGCGGTGCGCACCTTCGTATAGGTCCATTGCGGCACGACGTAATGATTCCACAGCAGCACGCGGTCGAGCGCCTTGGTCGCGGCAACGAGATCGTCGCGATCCCTCGCGTAGATCACCCGCTCGATCAGCTTGTCGATTGCCGGATTCTTGATGCCGCCAATGTTGCGCGAACCGGCGATGTCGGCCGTCTTGGACGACCAGAATTCGCGCTGCTCGTTGCCCGGCGACTGCGACTCGCCCCACGAGTTGGTGACGACGTCGAAATCCCACTCGCGCGTCCTGTTTTCGTATTGGGTCGGATCGACCGTCCGCACGCTCACCGCAATGCCGAGTCGCTCCAGCGACGGCTTGTAGAACAGCGTGATCCGCTCGAAGCTCGGATCCGAGTTCAGCAGCTCCAGGGTGAACTGGGCGCCGGTCTTGACGTCGGTCAGCTTGCGGTCGCGCACCTCGTAGCCGGCCTCCTTGAACAGCCGCAGCGCCTCGCGCAGATTATCGCGCACGGCTTCCGGACTGCCGCCGACCGGGTTGGTGTAGGCCGTGGTGAAGACTTCAGGCGGGACCTGGGCGCGCACGGTCTCGAGGATCTCGAGCTCCTTGCCCTGCGGCAAGCCGGTCGCCATGAGCTCGTCGATGCCGTCGAAATAGCTGTTGATGCGCTTGTACTGGCCGTAGAAGATCTGCTTGTTCATCTCCTCGAAGTCGAACGCATAGTTGAGCGCGCGCCGCACGCGCGGGTCACTGAACTTGCCGCGGCGCAGGTTCGGCACGAACGCCTGCATCACACCCGAGCTGCGATTGGCGAACTCCTCGAGGATCACGCGCTTTTCGCTCACGGCCGGGAAGTCGTAGGCTGTCGCCCAATTCTTCGCGCTGTTCTCGGTGCGCCAATCGACCTGGTCGGCCTTGAAGGCCTCGATCGCGACGGTGGCGTCGCGGAAATATTCGTAGCGCAGCTCGTCGAAATTGTTGCGACCGACATTGGAGGCGAGGTCGCGGCCCCAATAGTCCTTGACGCGCTCCAGCGCGATCGACCGTCCTGCAACGAAGTCCTTGACCCTGTAGGGGCCGGAACCGAGCGGCACTTCGAGCGTGGTGGCGGACACGTCGCGCTTGCGGCCCTGCGCGTCGGTCCCTTCCCACCAATGCTTCGGCAGGACTGTGAGTTGCCCGACGATCTGCGGCAGTTCGCGGTTGCCCGGCGCGTCGAATACGAATTTCACCTCGCGCTCGCCGACCTTTTCGGCCTTCACCACATGGCTGTAATAGGCCGAGTACATCGGGTGGTGCTTTTTGAAGGAATCGAGCGAGAAGATCACGTCATCCGCGGTGACAGGCTTGCCGTCGTGCCATTTGGCTTCCGGCCGCAAACGATAGGTGACGAAAGAGAAATCGTCCGGATGGCTGACGGCCTCGGCCAGCGCGCCGTATTCGGTCGAGACTTCGTCGAGCGAGGGCGTCGTGAGGGATTCGTAGATGAATGCGACGGCACCGGCGACCTGCCCCTTCACGCCCGACACGACGATATTGAAATTGTCGAAGGTGCCGACCGCGATCTGGCGCGCGACGCCGCCTTTGGGCGCTTCCGGATTGACGTAGTCGAAGCGCTTGAAGTCGGCGGGGTACTTGACCTTTCCGAACAGCGACAAGGCATGGCGCCAAGGAAGCTCATTCGCCGATTGCGCCTCGGCACTGCCGACGACGGAAAGGCCCGCTACGGAACCGAGGGCGGGGAGCGCTGCGGCCGCAGTGCTGGTGAGCAGGAGATCACGTCGGGTGATGGCCAAATCAACATTCCTGTCTTGAAGGAGGCTACTCCTTTAAGTTCCCAATATAGGCGAGGTTTCGACCGAATATGTTGCTTTTTCCTCATCTTGGAAGGCCGGACGGCCCATCGGATGCGGCCAAACGCCCCGATAACGTCACCGCGAGGCCGGATAAGGAAACGGCCAGGCTTTTCAGCCTGGCCGCTTATTCCAAGATCGGGTTCTTGAGGCCTTACTTCGACGCGGTCGGCAGCGGCTGAGGATGCTCTGACAGCGAATTCAAATAGGCAATGACGTCGGCGCGCTCGGAATCCTTGGCAATACCGGCGAAGCCCATCGCAGTGCCCGGGATGAAGCCCTTCGGATTGGCGATGAACTTGTTGAGGTCGTCGAATGTCCAGGTACCGCCCTTGCCCTTCATGGCAGCGGAGAAATTGAAGCCGCCGCGGCCCTCACCCCTCTTCTCGCCGACGACGCCATAGAGGTTCGGACCGACGCGATTCGGGCCACCCTTCTCGAAAGTGTGGCAGGCACCGCACTTCTTGGCGGCCGCCGCGCCCTTTTCGACGGAGGCGGTCTGGAGCAACTTTTCGATCGGCTCGGAGGCCGCGGCGGCAGCGCCGCCTTCCTTGCCGTGGCCGGCGTCTTCCTTCACGGCGATCTCGAAGCCCGGCTTTTCCGGCATCTTGGGCGAGAAAAGAGCCTGGGCGGTAAAGCTGGTCACCAAGAGAAAGAGACAGGTACCAAGCACGGCACCCATGATTTTATTGAGTTCGAAAGAGTCCATTTCCGGCCAGGCCCCACACCGCAAGAAGGATCGAGCGGCCGGGCGGCCGCCAGGACGAGCCTCGGGAGAATCAAACGTTCCCTATTGTTTCCCCGAGTTTTGCCATTGAGATATCGGTTTGCCCGGGGTCTGGCAACCCGTATAAGCGACCCGGCTTTCGGCCCGTCCCCACCCCATTTCTCGGCGCGGAAAACGCCCCGTTTCCAGGCTCTTGACCCGATGATCGATCCTCGCATCCTGGTGCTGATCCCGGCCCGCATGGCCGCCACCCGCCTGCCCGGCAAGCCACTCGCCGATATCGCGGGATTGCCGATGATCGTGCACGTGATGCGCCGCGCGGAGGCCGCCGGAATAGGCCGGGTCGCGGTCGCGACCGATACGCCCGAGATCGCTTCGGTCGTGACGGCCCATGGCGGCGAGGCCGTGATGACCAGCCCCACACACCCCTCCGGCTCCGACCGCATCCACGAGGCCATGCAGAAGCTCGATCCCGACGGCAAGGCGGAGATCGTGGTCAATCTGCAGGGCGATTTCCCGACGATCACGATCGGCAACATCCGCGAGGTGCTGCCGCCCCTGCAAGACCCGGCCGTGGACATCGCGACACTGGCTTCGCAGATCCACACCGAGGAGGAGGACCTCGCCCCGAGCGTCGTGAAGGCGATCGGAACCTCACTCGGCGGCAAGCGCATGCGTGCACTTTATTTCACACGCGCGACCGCGCCGACCGGCGACGGACCGCGTTACCACCATATCGGCCTTTACGCCTATCGCCGCGCCGCGCTGGAGCGTTACGTTTCGCTGCCGCCCTCGCCGCTGGAATTGCAGGAGAAGCTCGAACAGCTCCGGGCGCTCGAGGCCGGAATGCGCATCGACTTCACCATCGTCGACACCGTGCCCCGCGGGGTCGACACGCCGGCGGACCTGGAAACCGCCCGCAGCATCCTTTCCAAATCCTGAGCCGCTGTTACAAGGCCGACCCAGGAGCACTTTTAAGATATGAGCAAGATGAAGATCGCATTCCAGGGCGAGCCCGGGGCCAATTCCCACATCGCCATCGTCGAGGCCTATCCCGACGCCGAGCCGATGCCCTGCGCCACCTTCGAGGACGCGCTGTCGGCGATCTCCTCGGGCGAGGCCGATCTCGGCATGATCCCGATCGAGAATTCGGTCGCGGGCCGCGTCGCCGACATCCATCACCTCTTGCCGGCGTCCGGCCTCTTCATCATCGGTGAATGGTTTCTGCCGGTCCGGCATCAGCTGATGGCGGTGAAGGGCACCAAGCTCGACGACATCAAGAGCGTTGAGAGCCATGTGCATGCGCTTGGCCAATGCCGGCGCATCATCCGCAAGCTCGGCGTCAAGCCGATCGTGCATGCCGACACCGCCGGCAGCGCTCGCGACATCTCCGAGCGCAAGGACAAGACGGTGGCCGCGATCGCCTCCCGCCTCGCCGCCAAGATCTACGGCCTCGACATCCTCGCGGAGGACATCGAGGACGAGGCGCACAACACCACCCGCTTCGTGGTGCTGGCGCGCGAGCCGAAATGGGCCACCCAAGGCTCCGGCCCGCTGGTCACGACTTTTGTGTTCCGGGTGCGCAATTTGCCGGCCGCGCTCTACAAGGCGCTCGGCGGCTTTGCCACCAACGGCGTCAACATGACCAAGCTCGAAAGCTACATGGTCGACGGCAATTTCTTCGCCACGCAGTTCTACGCCGACGTCGACGGCCACCCTGAAGACAAGGGTCTCGCTTTCGCGATCGAGGAGCTGAAATTCTTCTCGCGCGAATTCCGCATCGTCGGCGTGTATCCCGGCCACCCCTTCCGCGCGACGTTCAGCGAGACGCAGCAGGATTGATCTCGTGTCCCGGACGCGCGAAGCGCGAGCCGGGACCCAGGGGCGAAGCGACCCGGCGCTGCGATGGGCCCCGGCTCAGCAGCGCACCGCTGAAGGGCGTTGCGCTGCGTCCGGGGCACGGCAGCTCCTATGCGGCCGCCGGCTTCGCCAGCCCGAACGCCTCCGCGAGCAGCGAATACGACTTCTTCCGCGCCTCGTGATCGTACACCGCCGTGATGACCATCAGCTCATCAGGCTTGCTCGCGTCGATCAGCGGCTGCAGCTTCTTCTGCACCGTGGCGGGATTGCCGACGAACAGGCGGGAGCGATTGCGGAGGATCGAGGTGCGCTCGGAGTCGGAATAAGGATAGGCCAGTGCCTCCTCGACGCTCGGCAGCGGCAGATATTGACCGCGGTCGCGGCGCAGCCGGTTGAGGTCGAACGAGCTAGCAAGCCGTTCGGCCTCCTCATCGGTATCGGCGGTGATGGCGGCGACTGCGAGGATGGCGTCGGGGCTCGCACGCCAGGCCGAGGGCTGGAAGCGGTTGCGATAATGCACCATCGCGTCGACCGCGTCGTGGGACGCGAAATGATGCGCGAAGGCGAAGCCCATGCCGACCTGTGCGGCCAATTCCGAGGAATAATCGCTGGAGCCGAGCAGCCAGATCGGCGGCAGTTTGGTGTCGTCGGGCATGGCAACGACGTTGTGGTAGGGATGCCCTGCGGGAAATTCGCGGGTCTCCCACAGAATCAGTTCGTGTAGCCGCTCCAGGAAATCGTCGCCCTCGCGGCGGTCGAGCCGGCTGCGTAGCGCATAGGCCGTGGCGCCGTCGGTGCCGGGCGCCCGGCCAAGGCCGAGGTCGATGCGGCCGGGAAACAGCGCCTCCAGCATCTTGAAGCGCTCGGCCACCACCAGCGGCGCGTGATTGGGCAGCATCACCCCGCCGGAGCCGACGCGGATATGCTTCGTCACCGCCGCGATCTGCCCGATCATGACGTCGGGCGCAGGGCTCGCGACCGAGGCGAGGTTGTGATGCTCGGCGAGCCAGTAGCGGACATAGCCGAGGCCATCGACATGGCGCGCCAGGTCGATGCTGTTGCGCAGCGCCGCGGCAGGCCTGGTGCCTGATGTGACGACGGAGAGGTCGAGGACTGAGAGCGGGATCATGGCGCGCTAACCTAGTGGAGGGCCGCGCGGCGACAATGGGGCGGCTGCGCAGATCTGACGTGTGCAGGCCGCGATCCGGCGCACTCGACCAAAGCGAGGGGGTGGGCCAAAGGCAACCCGAATGACATTGATTCCACTCTGCCCACCTACGTCGTCCGCCTCAGACAGCCATCAGAACTTTGCACAAACTATTGAAATAATTGGATTATTATGAAGATATCGACATCCCATTCAGACCAATAGACATTCAATAATTCAGTCCATTGTTGGCATAAGTGGGCCATTTCCCATCATTGATGGGCTGTCGATCAAACTACCTTTGTCCTATCATAGGCTCTCCCAAGCTAGACCTGACCGTCGGCCGCCAGGATCTGGCGGCACATCTGGAGCGAGTGGTGCCATGACCGATCTGACGATTCCTGCCCGAGCCGACGGGCAAGACGGGCACCTGAAGCGGCCTGCGATCTCCTTCGAGTTCTTTCCGCCCAAGACGGAAGATATGGAGCGCAATCTCTGGGAGACCATCAACCGGCTCGCCCCGCTCGATCCGAAATTCGTCTCGGTGACCTACGGCGCCGGCGGCTCGACCCGCGAGCGCACCCATTCGACCATCGCCCGCATCCTGAAAGAGACCGCGCTGCTGCCGGCGGCGCATCTGACCTGCGTCGGCGCCTCGCGCGGCGAGATCGACGAGATCGTCGACCGCTATCACGAGGTCGGCGTCCGCCATATCGTGGGCCTGCGCGGCGATCCCGCCGGCGGCATCGGCACGCCCTATGCCAGCCATCCCAACGGCTATCAGAGCTCGGCCGAGCTCGTCGCGGGGATCAAGAAGCGGCATGCCGACATCGAAGTGTCCGTGTCCGCCTATCCCGAGAAGCATCCCGAAGCGCGCGACTTCGATGATGATATCGACACGCTGCAGGCCAAGGTCGATGCCGGCGCGACGCGCGCGATCACCCAGGTGTTCTTCGACAACGACCTCTACTTCCGCTATCTCGACCGCGTGCGGGCGCGCGGCATCGACATCCCGATCGTGCCGGGCATCATGCCCATGCACAATTTCAAGCAGGCCCGCAATTTCGTGACGCGCGCCGGCACCACCGTGCCGGATTGGTTCGCCGCGAAATTCGAAGGCCTCGACGACGACGCCGAGACCCGCAAGCTGGTGGCCGCGACCGTCGCGGCCGGCCAGGTGCAGAAGCTCGCCAAGCACGGCGTCGACACTTTCCATTTCTACACAATGAACCGCGCCGATCTCGTGTTCGCGATCAGCCATTTGCTCGGCATCCGCGCCAAGAGCGCGCAGAAGGCGGCTTAAGACAACATGACCGTACCCACCTCTCCGAAGCGAACTGCCCTGCTCAACGCCGCGCGCGAGCGCATCCTCGTGCTCGACGGCGCCATGGGCACGATGATCCAGAACCTGCAATTCGACGAGAAAGCCTTCCGCGGCGAGCGCTTCAAGGACTTCCATCGCGACCTGCGCGGCAACAACGATTTGTTGATCCTGACCCAGCCGCGGGCGATCGAGGACATTCACGCGGCGTATTTGCGCGCCGGCGCCGACATCGTCGCCACCAACACCTTCTCCACGACGTCGATCGCGCAGGCCGATTACGACCTCACCGACATCGTCTACGAGATGGCGCGCGAAGGCGCCCGCCTCGCCGGCAACGCCGCACGGCGCGTCGAGGCCGAGGACGGCAAGCCGCGCTTCGTCGCGGGCGCCATCGGCCCGACCAACCGCACCGCCTCGATCTCTCCCGACGTCTCCAATCCCGGCTACCGCGCCGTCACCTTCGACGATCTGCGCAAATCCTATGGCGAGCAGATCCGTGGCATGCTCGACGGCGGCGTCGACCTGCTGCTGGTCGAGACCATCTTCGATACGCTGAACGCCAAGGCGGCGCTCTATGCGATCGCCGAGATCACCGAAGAACGCGGCATCGACATGCCCGTGATGGTGTCGGGCACCATCACCGATAAGTCCGGCCGCCTGCTGTCCGGCCAGATGCCGGAAGCGTTCTGGCATTCGGTGCGGCACGCTAAACCCGTCACCATCGGCTTCAACTGCGCGCTCGGCGCGGAAGATTTGCGCGCGCATATCGCCGATATCGGCCGTGTCGCCGACACGCTCGTGTGTGCTTACCCGAACGCCGGCCTGCCCAACGAATTCGGCCAGTATGACGAGACGCCCGAGTACATGGCGCGCCTCGTCGGCGAGTTCGCGCGGGATGGCCTCGTCAACATCGTCGGCGGCTGCTGCGGCACCACGCCGGACCACATCGCGGCGATCGCCGCCGCCGTCGCCCCGCACAAGCCGCGCATCGTGCCGGAGATCGCATCGCGCCTGCGGCTGTCCGGCCTCGAGCCCTTCATCCTGACCGACGCGATCCCGTTCGTGAACGTCGGCGAGCGCACCAACGTCACCGGCTCGGCCCGCTTCCGCAAGCTGATCACGGCCGGCGACTACACGGCGGCGCTGCAAGTCGCGCGCGACCAGGTCGAGAACGGCGCGCAGATCATCGACGTCAATATGGACGAGGGCCTGCTCGACTCCGAAGCTGCGATGGTGACCTTCCTCAACCTCGTCGCCGCCGAGCCCGACATCGCCCGCGTCCCCGTGATGGTCGATTCCTCGAAATTCTCGGTGATCGAAGCCGGCCTGAAATGCGTGCAGGGCAAGCCGGTCGTCAACTCGATCTCGATGAAGGAAGGCGAGGAGAAGTTCATTCACGAGGCCAAGATCGCCCGCCGTCATGGCGCGGCTGTCGTCGTGATGGCGTTCGACGAGGTCGGCCAGGCCGACACGTTCGCGCGCAAGACCGAGATATGCAAGCGCGCCTACGACATCCTGGTGAACAAGGTCGGCTTCCCGCCTGAGGACATCATCTTCGATCCGAACATCTTCGCGATCGCGACCGGCATCGAGGAGCACAACAATTACGGCGTCGATTTCATCGAGGCGACGCGCTGGATCCGGCAGAACCTGCCTGGCGCGCACATCTCGGGCGGCGTCTCCAATCTGTCGTTCTCGTTCCGCGGCAACGAGCCGGTGCGCGAGGCGATGCACTCGGTGTTCCTGTATCACGCCATCAAGGCGGGCATGGACATGGGCATCGTCAATGCCGGGCAGATGATCGTCTATGACGACATCGATCCTGAGCTGCGCCAGGTGTGCGAGGACGTCGTGCTCAACCGCGATCCCGGCGCGTCCGAACGGCTGCTGGCGCTTGCGGAGAAATTCCGCGGCAACAAGACCCAGACCAAGGAAGCCGATCTCGCCTGGCGCGAATGGCCGGTGGCGAAGCGGCTGTCGTATTCGCTTGTGCATGGCATCACCGAGTTCATCGAGCAGGACACCGAGGAAGCCCGCAAGGCTTCCTCGCGTCCGCTCGACGTGATCGAGGGCCCGCTGATGGCCGGCATGAACGTCGTCGGCGATCTCTTCGGCGACGGCAAGATGTTTTTGCCGCAGGTGGTGAAGTCCGCCCGCGTGATGAAGCAGGCGGTAGCCTGGCTGATGCCGTTCATGGAAGAAGAGAAGGCGCGCAACCTCGCCAATGGCATCGGCACGGAAGGCTCCTCCTCCGCCGGCAAGATCGTGCTCGCGACCGTGAAGGGCGACGTCCACGACATCGGCAAGAACATCGTCGGCATCGTGCTCCAGTGCAACAATTACGAGGTGATCGACCTCGGCGTGATGGTGCCTGCCGCCAAGATCGTGGAGACCGTGAAGGCGGAGAAGGCCGACATCGTCGGCCTCTCCGGCCTGATCACGCCCTCGCTCGACGAGATGGCATTCTTCGCCGGTGAATTGCAGCGCGAGGGCCTCAAGCTGCCGCTCTTGATCGGCGGCGCCACCACGAGCCGCGTGCACACCGCAGTCAAGATCGACCCGAGCTATCGCGCCGGCCCCGTCGTGCATGTCAACGACGCCAGCCGCGCCGTCGGCGTTGCGTCCTCGCTGCTCTCGCCCGAGAAGCGCGAAGCCTATGCCGCCGAGGTGCGTGCCGAATATGCAAAAATCTCGGACGCACATCTGCGCGCGCAGGCCGACAAGAAGCGCCTGAAGCTCGCCGCAGCGCGCGCCAACCGCGTGCCGGTCGACTTTGCCAAAAGCAAGCCGGTAAAGCCGACCTTCCTCGGCATCCGCAGCTTTGACGACTACGACCTCGCCGAGCTGGTCGACTGCATCGACTGGACGCCGTTCTTCCAGACCTGGGAGCTCGCCGGCCGCTTCCCCGCCATTCTCGACGATGCCAAGGTCGGCGAAGTCGCGCGCTCGCTCCACGACGACGCGCGCAAGATGCTCGACACCATCGTCAAGGAAAAATGGTTCCGGGCGCGCGCGACGATAGGCTTCTGGCCAGCGAATGCCGAAGGCGACGACATCGCGCTCTATGCCGACGAGAGCCGCACGAAGAAGATCGCGACGCTGCACACGCTGCGTCAGCAGCTCGAGAAGCGCGAAGGCCGCTTCAACGCGGCGCTCGCCGACTTCGTCGCGCCCACGGGCGTGCCCGATTATGTCGGCGGCTTCGTCGTCACGGCCGGCATCGGCGAGGATGCGGTCGCCGACCGCTTCAAGATGGCCAATGACGACTACTCCTCGATCCTGTGCAAGGCGCTGGCCGACCGCCTCGCCGAAGCCTTCGCCGAACGCATGCATGCGCGCGTGCGCCGCGAGTTCTGGGCTTACGCGCCGGACGAGACGCTCTCCAACGACGATCTGATCCTGGAGAAGTATCAGGGCATCCGCCCCGCGCCGGGCTATCCCGCGCAGCCCGATCACACCGAGAAGGCGACGCTGTTCGAGTTGCTCGATGCGGAAGCGACCTGCGGCGTGAAGCTGACCGAGAGCTTTGCGATGTGGCCGGGCTCCAGCGTGTCCGGGCTCTATTTCGCCAGCCCCGAGAGCTATTATTTCGGCGTCGGCAAGATCGAGCGCGACCAGGTCGAAGACTACGCCGCGCGCAAGGGCATGACGGTGGCCGAGGCCGAGCGCTGGCTCGCGCCGGTGCTGAACTACATCCCGTCGCGAGAGGACAAGGCCTTCGCGGCAACGGCGGCGAACGACGAGACCTTAGCGGATCTCGCCTCGCACCCGCCCGGCTGCACCTGCGCGGTGCACCTGGTCTGGCAGAAGAAGCGCGCTGGGGCGGGATAGGCGCCGCTCTAGCTGCAAAACCAAAAATCTGAAAAACAACCCCATGCACAGTAGCGATGGGGTTGAAAACCCTGAGCAATTTCGGTCTTGCCGAAGCGGCTTGTTCCGTCGGGCAAAGCACTGGTAATATTCCATCATCGCCTGCCGCGTGGATTCCGCACTCGATGCCGCGTGCTTCGATCTCGTGTCCCGGACGCGAGGCGGAACGAAGTGCCGCTCCGCAGAGCCGGGACCCAGGGCAGCACTTCGAGCCGATCGGCGCGCGGGAGAATGGCATTCGTAATCGTCTGGAAATCCTGACCATCTGCCTAGTGATGCTGAGCGGGGTCTTTGTTTCGCATCATGCTGCCCCGCTCGAGGCGGCGGCGGCCGAGGTTGCGCAGCAACCGTCCAAGTCAAATGATGCCAGCGGAACCATGCAAACCGTCACACAGCTCCTTGCCCAACCCCGCTCGCCGTCGCGCGATGACCAGCTCTATTTGGCCGCGGTAGCCCTGTTCAAGGCGATCGAGGCAAGCCAGGCGCCGGTCGAGAGTCGCGACACGCTTGCAAGAGCGCTGCATGAGGTCGCGCTCGGCGGGCACGCCAACGCTTGGGTCGACTATGGCCGCTGCCTCTGGAACGGCTGGGGCGTGCCGCGCGATCGCGACGCTGCGATCGCTGCCTACAAACGCGCGGCCGAACTCGGCTCGGATTACGGCGCCTATCTCACGGCGTACAATCTCTATTGGACGTTCAGGAAATATGACGACGCCTATGCTTACGCCCAGAAAGCGCTTGCCGGCGACGACCCCGATGGCGCGGTGCGCTACCTCCTGGGGCTGATGGCCTACAACGGTCGCGGGCAACCGAAGGACGTGGCCAGAAGTCTTGCATTGCATCTCGAAGCGGCGAAGCGCGGCAACGCCGATGCCTATTTCGAGCTGTTCGTCTATGCGATGCAAGGCATCGGCGAGCGCAACAAGGCAGTGTTCTACCTGAAGCAGGCCGGACAACGCGACCAGCCGCGCGCCTGCGCCAATCTCGGCGCACTCTATGCCACCGGGCAATTGCCTGGCATCGAGAAGGATCTCGGCGAGTCCGTCCACTGGTACAAACGCGCCGCCGATCTCGGCATCGGCCGCGCCGCCGCAGCGCTCGGCGTGATGGCCACGCGCGGCGAAGGGATGGCGAAGGACCCGGATGCCGCGGAGGCGTATTTCGATCGTGCTGAGGATCTGGGGTTTGAACTGGACGAATATCTGCGGGCGAACGGCGTGACGCGGAGGAAATAGTCGCCCCCGTCATTCCGGCCAAAGCGCGAACCAGGAATTTCGCGCCGCAACCTCGGAATTCCGGGTCCGCGCGCTTCGTTCCGGAATGACGCCCCGGGAATCACGCCTTCGCAGGCCTGCGGCTGCACGATCTCCCGCAACGGCGACAGTGCCGTGAACGCAACGCGCGCTCGCCGCGACCAATGGCGATCACGGCCGAGGCGCGGGGGAATCGGATGCTGGACGCCCAACAATTGATGTGGACGCAGATTGCCGCCGGCGTCGCCGTGCTTCTGTTTGGATTGACGCTGTTCAATCTGGTCCGCATGCGGGGCCGGATGCAGGCCGCGCGGAGCTGGGACAAGGTGGAGGGCGTCATCACGGTCTCCACGGTCGATCAGCCGGCGACGCACGCCTCGGACGATCAGAACGACGCCAAGCCCGTCATCCGCTATCGCTATCAGGCCGGCGGCCAGGAGCTGGAAAGCGACAAGGTCTTTGTCGGCGGCCAGGTCATCACGACGCGGGTCCTTGCCGCAAAACTGATCGGACGATATCCGGTCGGCGCGCATGTCGACGTCCATGTCGATCCGAAGCAACCAACCGAGGCGCTGCTCGAACCTGCTGCCGCGCAGAACCTCGCGGCGCTGGTGGCGTTCACCATCGTGTTCGGCGTCATTGCCGCCACGCTCATCGCGCATTCGCTGGCGGGGCACGTGCTCTACACCAGCAACGGCGTTCCGCTGTTCGCGTTCGCGCTGCCGATCATCGTGCTCGTGGGCGGCGTGTTCTGCCTCGCAGCGTATGTCCGGACGCGCCGGCTGGCGAGCGCCAGCCTGCACTGGCCGACGGCGGCCGGCAGGGTCACCCATTGCGACGTGATCGAGGAAATCATCGAGGAGAAGAACGACGACGACAAGTCACGATCCAGCAAGCTCCAACACCGCTATCAAGTCGACCTCCGCTACGCCTACAGGGTCGGCAAGCGCGACTTCGTCGGCACCGAAGTCGATTGGGGCGGCACCATGATCTCCGGGCTGCGCGAGGTCGCCGAAAAGGCCCCGGCGAAATATCGTCCCGGGCAGAACGTCAAAGTCTACTACGATCCGGAACAGCCGGGACATGCGGTGCTGGAGCCTGCGAGCCGGGAAGGCGCGCTGGGGCCGCTGATCGGTGCCGCGGTCTGCGCGGTCGTCGGAGGCCTTTTCCTGACGATCCTGATCAAAATCGGGTTCGCATAGAGGCGCTTGATGCGGCTCACCCCTTCGGCGGCGCCAGCGGCTGCACGATCTCCTGGAACGGCGCGAGCGCCTCGCAGCGCTCGGCGTGCGCAGCCAGCGTCGGGTAACGCGACGCGTCGAACAGTTGCGGATGCGCCTCGCGAGTGAAGCAGACGACGCAGGTCACCGCGATGTCCGCGTGACCGATGCGCTCACCCAGCCAGTATGGCGTCGTCACCTTGGCGCGCTCGGCCTCCAGCACCTTCAGCACGTCGCCAATCTGCGCCTGGCAACGCTCGACCCACAGCGCGAGCTGCTCCTTCCGCAGCACGCGTTCATAGAGCAGGCTCACCGCCTTGTCGCCGAGACCGGAAGCGAGCGCGCAGATGCGCAGATGCTTCCGCCGTTCGGCGCCGGTGCGCGGCAGCATCGCCTTCTCCGGCCCGACAAGTTCGTCGAGATAATCCAAAATGATCGTGCTCTCGATCAGCGCCTCGTCGTCGTCGAGCACCAGGGTCGGCACGCGCCGCAGCGGATTGTACGGCGCGATCTTGTCGGCGTCGCCGAAGGTCGACCACGGCCGGTGCTCGAAAGCGAGCCCGTAAAGCCGCAGCGCAATCGCGACGCGGCGGACGAAGGGGGAATCATATTGGCCGATCAGGAACATGGGTCTTGCGCCTCTCAGTCGAAGGTCCCGGCAGGGCCGTCCAGTTCATCGTCATTGCGCGCCACCTGCAACAAATATCTTTGAAGGAGAGCATTGCGTTTGGCGCCTCGCTGCCGGTGCTCGCCTATGGCGAAGTGTGGTAGCGCGGGGGGATTCACCTGCCGGTCGGAGCAAGTGGGGATGCCGCTGCGCGTTGATGCGCCGATTGGAAGAGCGACGGCGGCGCCCACACCGTCATTGCGAGCGCAGCGAAGCAATCCAGAATATTTCCGCGGAGACAGCCTGGATTGCTTCGCTGCGCTCGCAATGACGGTGTGGAGGCAGCCGCGTGCTATTCGATGATCGGCACATGCCTCGCCGCCGTACGCGGCGCCGTGCCGTCCAAGCGTGGATCGTCGGCGATTTCGATTTGGCGCCAGAACGGACGAAATCCGGAACGCTGATAGAACGCGACGGCTGAGGGATGATCGAACGTGCAGGTATGCACCCAGGCGCGGCGGAGGTCCCGCGACCACGCAATCTCCAGTGCACGGTTCATCAGGAAGCGGGCGGCACCCGTGCCGATCAAGCCGGCGGTGACGCCGAAATAGACCACCTCGCACTCGCCGGTTTGACGGAAATCCAGCTCAAGCAGGCCCTCGTCGCGACCGTCCACGAGCAGTGCGTAGACTTCAATCCCCGGCGCATGGATGATTGCGGCGAGCGCGGCGTCCGTCATGCGGGCTCGCGAGAACCACAGCCACTCTTCGCCGACGCGGCGGTAGAGATCGCGATACCAGTGAAGTGCGGGGGTGTCGATCTTGCGCAGGGACCACGCGCCTGGCGGATCGTCACGGCGTGCGGGAGGTCCGGTCATTTCGAGATGGGTGACGACGGCGGCGATCTTGCCGGCGGGCACGTCGGAATAGCCGTCGGGGAGGGTCATTGCGGTTCCTGTGGAGCCGAGCGCGAGCTACATATTCTTTGTCGTCCCGGCGGAGGCCGGGACCCATAACCACGAATTTGGATTGTTTGGCGACGTTGGAACGACGAGTCCCGTTCGCAACATCTGCTGCGGAGTATGGGTCCCGGCTTTCGCCGGGACGACCAAAACTACCCCTCCCCCTCGTCGCTCGCCAGCACGCCCTTCACCGCCCTCGCCCAGCCCGCGAGCTTCCGCTCACGCGTTGCCTGGCTCATGTTGGGCTTGAAGCGGTGTTCGAGGCGCCAGTTGTCGGCGAATTTGGTGGGCTCGGGATAGACGCCGGCCTGGAGGCCGGCGAGATAGGCGGCGCCGAGGGCCGTGGTTTCCTGGATCACGGGGCGATCGACCGGCGCGTCCAGCAAATCCGCGAGGCGCTGCATGGTCCAGTCCGATGCGGTCATGCCGCCGTCGACGCGGAGCACGACGCTGGCGGTTTCCGAGCTTGGCCAGTCGGCGCGCATCGCGGCCCAGAGGTCAAAAGTCTGGTAGCAGACGCTTTCGAGTGCGGCGTGGGCGAGTTCGGCGGGGCCGGTGTTGCGGGTGAGGCCGAACAGCGCGCCGCGCACGCGGGGATTCCAATAGGGCGCGCCCATGCCGACGAAAGCCGGGACCAGATAGACGCTCTGCATGGAGTCGGACTGATCCGCGAGCGGGCCGGTCTCGGCGGCGTGCTTGATGATGCCGAGGCCGTCGCGCAGCCATTGCACCGCTGAGCCGGCGACGAAGATCGAGCCTTCGAGCGCGTAAGTGCGTTTGCCATCGAGCTGGTAGGCGACAGTGGTGAGCAGCTTGTTCTTCGACGCGACCGGCGTGGTGCCGGTGTTGAGCAAGGCAAAGCAGCCGGTGCCGTAGGTGGACTTCATCATGCCTGGACGGAAGCAGGCCTGGCCGATGGTGGCGGCCTGCTGGTCGCCGGCGATGCCTGAGATGGCAATCGCGCCGCCGAACAGATCGGGCGTGCTTTCGCCGAAGCGGGCGGAGGAATCCTTCACCTCGGGCAGCATCGAGCGCGGCACGCCGATGATCTCCAAGAGTTCGTCGTCCCACTGTCCGGTATGGATGTTGAACAGCAGCGTGCGCGAGGCGTTGGTGGCGTCGGTGGCGTGCACCTTGCCGCCGGTGAGACGCCAGAGCAGATAGCAGTCGACGGTGCCGAACATCAGCTCGCCGCGCGCGGCGCGCGCCCGCGCGCCGGGGACGTGGTCGAGGATCCATGCGACCTTGGTGCCGGAGAAATAGGGGTCGATGATCAGGCCGGTCTTCTGCGAGATCACGGGCTCGCGGCCGTCGGCCTTGAGTTTGGCGCAGATGTCGGCTGTGCGGCGGTCCTGCCAGACGATGGCGCGGTGCACGGCCTGGCCGGTGGCGCGGTCCCACACCACGGTGGTCTCGCGTTGATTGGTGATGCCGATCGCCGCGATGTCCTTCGCGGTGATGCCGGCCTGCTCGATCGCCTCGCGGCAGACCATCACCGTCGAGGTCCAGATGTCCTCAGGCTCGTGCTCGACCCAGCCCGAGGCCGGAAAATGCTGCGGAAACTCCTGCTGCGCCTTCGCCGCGATGGATATATCGCCGCGAAACACGATCGCGCGCGAGGAGGTGGTGCCCTGGTCGATGGCGAGGACGAAAGACATGGCGCTTACCCTGGCGTTTAGCTTGGCGTTTCCCTGGAGGGAGTGATTGTGTCGCACCAAAGGGAGCGGATTAGGGCGGGAAGGTCAAGGTTGGATGCGGGGCCCAGCCCAAGCTCAGTCGTCGTTCCCGCGAACGCGGGGACCCATAACCCCAGGGAGTGATTATGGGGCGAGCTGCCAACTCCGAGTCCTCGCCAAACCACTCCCTGTGGTGGGTCCCGGATCTGCGCTTACGCTTGTCCGGGACGACCAGTGGAGAGACGGGAGTGCGACCTTACACCGCCGCCGTGGTCACGCCGCCGTCGATGACGATGGTCTGTCCGGTCATGAAGCTCGAAGCATCGGAAGCGAGATAGGCGACCGCGCCGGCGATCTCGTCGGGTTCGCCGATGCGGCGCAGCGGCGTGGTGGCGGTGCGGCGCTTCAGCATGGCTTCGTCTTCCCACAGCGCGCGGGCGAAATCGGTCTTGACGAGGCCGGGCGCGATGCAGTTGACGCGGACGCCTTTCGGGCCCCACTCGCCGGCGAGCGAGCGGCACAGCGCGAAGTCGGCGGCCTTCGAGATGCCGTAGGCGCCGATCACGGTGGAGCCGCGCAGGCCGCCGATCGAGGAGATGATGACGACGGAGCCGCCTCCGCGCTCGGCCATTTGCGGGATCGCGAGCGCGGAGAGCCAGATGTTGCTCTTGACGTTCGAGCCCATGATCTTGTCGAAAGCCTCATCGGTGATATCGAGCAGCGGGCCGTAATAGGGATTCACCGCGGCGTTGCAGACGAGGATGTCGATCTTGCCGTAATGCTTCGTGGCGCCCGCGATCAGCGCCTCGACCTCGGCCTTGCGCGCGATGTTGCAGGGAATGACGGTGGCATCGCCGCCGGAAGCGATGATGCCGTCGACGACCTCCTTGCAGGCGTCCGCCTTGCGCGAGGAGACCACGACCTTGGCGCCCAACTTTGCGAGCAGCTCGGCGGAGGAGCGGCCGATGCCGCGGCTGGAACCGGTGACCACGGCGACCTTGCCGGTGAGATCGAACGGGGTGTTTTTCATTGTTGTTGGGCTCCGCTGACGCCATTTACTCGGTGTCATCGCCCGACTTGATCGGGCGATCCAGTATTCCAGAGGCGGCGCGGCTTGAATCGAGAAGCCGCGGCGTACTGGATCCCCCGCTTTCGCGGGGGATGACAGTCGTTGCTTGGCCTCAGATCAACCCGCCACCATCCGCGACGCGGCGCTGGTGGTAGTCGGTGTCGCCGAACGAGTTCTCGATCATGGTGAGGCGCTTGAAGTAGTGGCCGATCTTCGCCTCCATGGTCATGCCGATGCCGCCGTGCAGCTGGATCGCCTGCTGTCCGACGAATTTCAGCGACTTGCCGATCTGCACCTTGGCCGCGGCGATGGCGTTGGAGCGCTCCTTGGCGTTCTCGAAATCACCAGCCATGGTCGCGAACATCGACATCGAGCGGGCCTGCTCGGCCGCGACGAACATGTCGGAGGCGCGATGCTGCAGCGATTGGAACGAGCCGATCGCGACGCCGAACTGTTTTCGCGTTTTGATGTATTCGACCGTGGTCTTGAGCGACTCGTCCATCAGCCCGACCGCTTCGGCGCAGAGCGCAATGCGGGCCTCGTCGACCACGCGCTCGATCAACGCCAGGGAATCCTCGGGGTTGCCGAGCACCGCGTCGGGGCCAACCTCGACGCCCGTGAGGGTAATGTCGGCGGCGTGCAGGCCGTCCTGGGTCGGGTATGACTTTTTGGTCACGCCCTTGGCGTTCGCCGGCACCAGGAACACGCCGATGCCCGCCTTGTCGCGGCGCTCGCCCTTAGTACGCGCGGTGACGATCAAGGTGTCGGCATTCTCGCCGTTGAGCACGACGAATTTTTCGCCGTCGATGACCCAGCCGTCGCCCTTCTTCTTCGCGGTGGTCGAGACGTCGAAGAGATCGTAGCGCGAGTTCTTCTCGAGCTGGGCAAAGGCCAGCGTCTTGCTGCCGTCGATGATGCCGGGCACGTGCGCGGCCTTCTGCGCGTCGGTGCCGGCATGGCGCAGGAAGCCGCCGCCGATCACGACCGTTGCCAGATACGGCTCGAGCACCAGCGCCTTGCCGAGCGCTTCCATCACGATCATGGTCTCGACGCCGCCGCCGCCGAAGCCGCCATCGGCCTCGCTGAACGGCAGGCCGAGCAGGCCCTGCTCGGCGAGCTTGAGCCAGACCGTTTTGCTCCAGCCGCCCTTCTCCTTCATGTACTTCTTGCGCTGCTCGAAATCGTAGGAATCGGTCAGCAGGCCGTCGATGCTTTCCTTGAGAAGCCGCTGCTCCTCGTTCAGATCAAAATCCATGTTTCTCTCCAAATCGGCGGGGATTGCCCTGCCGTCGCCTCATCCTCAAACGTCATCCCCGCGAAGGCGGGGATCCAGTAAACGCAGCCGCCTGCCGTCCTCACGACCGCCGCGGCGTACTGGGTCCCCCGCCTTCGCGGGGGACGACACCGTCATTGTTGATTCACAGCCCCAGCACCGCCTTGGCGATGATGTTGCGCTGGATCTCGTTGGAGCCGCCGTAGATCGAGACCTTGCGGTTGTTGAAGTAGCTCGGCGCGATCTGGGCGGTCCAGTCCATGGCTTCGTTCGAG
Organism: Bradyrhizobium sp. 23AC; assembly: GCF_054863025.1. Classification (NCBI taxonomy): domain Bacteria; kingdom Pseudomonadati; phylum Pseudomonadota; class Alphaproteobacteria; order Hyphomicrobiales; family Nitrobacteraceae; genus Bradyrhizobium; species Bradyrhizobium sp. 23AC. Next base: position 7,465 of record NZ_JAVAYN010000009.1, on the reverse strand, counting down.
CCGTCGTCGCCATGCACGTCGTAGGGCGCGGCGAACGGGCCGATCACTTCCATCAGCAGCTCGGTGGTGGTCTGCTGGATCTCGGAGCCCTTGATCTTGAGCACCGAGGAAGCCGGATTGGGCTTGCCCTTGCCGTGCTTGCCTTCGTCGGCGACGACGCGGAGCTGGGTGAGTTCCAGCGCCTTCAGCTCGATCTCGCAGGCTGCCAGCTTCTCGCGGAACGCGGCGTCCTGGATGATCGGCTTGCCGCCGGATTCCACCTTGCCGGCGAGATCGCGGATGCGGCGCAGCCGCTCCTTGGAGACGCCGACCCGGGCGATGCCGGTGCGCTCATTGCCGAGCAGGAATTTTGCGTAATCCCAGCCCTTGTTCTCCTCGCCGATCAAATTCTCGTAGGGCACCTCGACGTCGTCGAAGAAGACTTCGTTGACCTCGACGCCGCCATCGATGGTCTGGATCGGACGCACCGTGACGCCTTTCGACTTCATCGAGAACACGATGAAGGAGATGCCCATCTGCTTCTTGGCGCCGGGATCGGTGCGGCACAGGCAGAAGATCATGTCGGCGTGCTGGGCCAGCGTGGTCCAGGTCTTCTGGCCGTTGATGATCCACTTGTCGCCCTTGCGCTCAGCCTTGGTCTTGAGCGAGGCAAGGTCGGAGCCGGAGCCGGGCTCGGAGAAGCCCTGGCACCACCAGTCATCGACATTGGCGATGCGCGGCAGGTACTGCTTCTTCTGCTCCTCGTTGCCGAAGGTGTAGATGACAGGGCCGACCATGCTGACGCCGAAGGCGAGTGGCTGCGGCGCCGGATAGGACTGCAGCTCCTCGTTGAAAATGTAGTGCTGCACGCTGGTCCAGCCGGTGCCGCCATATTGCTTGGGCCAATGGCTGACGCCCCAGCCCTTCTTGTTGAGAATGCGCCACCACGTCACCATCTCGTCCTTGCTGAGGTGACGCCCCTCGACCATCTTGCGCCGCGTATCCGGCGGCACGTTGTCGCGGAAGAACTGCCGCACTTCCTCGCGAAACGCCTGCTCTTCTTTCGTGAATGCGAGATCCATCGGATCCTCCTGTGAATTACTGCAAAATCTCGAACAAGCCGGCCGCGCCCATGCCGCCGCCGACGCACATGGTGACCACCGCGTACTTCGCCTTGCGGCGGCGGCCCTCGATCAAAGCGTGGCCGGTGAGGCGCGCGCCGGACATGCCGTAGGGATGGCCGACCGCGATCGCGCCGCCATCGACGTTGATCTTGTCGGGGTCGATGCCGAGCTTGTCGCGGCAATACAGCACCTGCACCGCGAAGGCTTCGTTCAGCTCCCAGAGACCGATGTCGTCGACGGTGAGGCCGTGGCGCTTGAGCAGGCGCGGCACGGCGAAGACCGGACCGATGCCCATCTCGTCCGGCTCGCAGCCGGCCGAGACGAAGCCGCGGAAGATGCCGAGCGGCTTGAGGCCGCGCTTGGAAGCTTCTTTGTCGCTCATGATCACGGAAGCGCTGGCGCCGTCGGAGAGCTGGCTGGCATTGCCGGCGGTGATCGAAAAGCCCTCGCCGCGCACGGGCTTGAGGCCGGCGAGGCCTTCGGCCGTCGTTTCCGGGCGCGGACCTTCGTCCTGCGACAGCGTGACGTCCTTCATCGACACGGCGCCGGTCGCCTTGTCGGTGACTGCCATCTGCGTCGTGATCGGCGCGATCTCGTCCTTGAACTTGCCGCCCTGTTGGGCCGCAGCCGTGCGGCGCTGGCTCTCCAGCGAATATTCGTCCTGCTTCTCGCGCGAGATGCCGTAGCGTTTGGCGACGACTTCCGCCGTGTCGATCATGGGCATGTAGACCTCGCCCTTGATCTTGAGCAGCGCGGGGTCCTGGGCGTGGAAGCCGTTCATCTTGTCGTTCTGCACGAGGCTGATCGACTCGCCGCCGCCGCCGACCGCGATCTCGACGCCGTCAAAAATCACCGAGCGCGCGGCGAGGGCGATGGCCTGCAGGCCCGAGGCGCATTGCCGGTCGATCGTGGTGCCGGCGACGGTGACGGGCAGGCCGGCGCGCAGCAGCGCCTTGCGCGCGATGTTGCCGCCAGTCGAACCCTGCTGCAGCGCCGCGCCCATCACGACGTCCTCGATCTCCTTCGGATCGACCTTGGCGCGCGCGACGGCTTCGCCGATGGCGTGGCCGAGCAGAGTTGCGCCCTCGGTGGCGTTGAGCGCGCCGCGATAGGCCTTGCCGATCGGGGTGCGGGCGGTGGAAACGATGACGGCGTCGGTCAAGAACGAGCTCCTGATGCGGTTTTAGTGGATTGTGACGGTTTCTGCTGCTGGCGCAATTCGTGGCGCGACAATTTTCCGACCGGCGTACGCGGCAGGTCGTCGACGAACTCGACCTCGGCCGGCAATTCGTGCTTGCCGAGCTTGCCAGTGAGTTGCGCGCGCAGCTCGTCGAGCGAGAACGGCTTTGCCTCCGGCTTCAGCTTGATGAAGGCCTTCGCGGCCTCGCCGCGGTACTGGTCGGGAATGCCGAGCACGATCACCTCGTGCACGCCAGCAATGGTGTAGATCGCCTGCTCGATCATCTGTGGATAGACGTTGAAGCCGCCGGAGATGATCATGTCCTTCTTGCGGTCGACCAGGAAGAAATAGCCGTCGCCGTCGACATAGCCGATGTCCCCGGTGAGGAAGCGGCCGTCGACGAAGGCGTCCGTGGATCCCTCCGGTTTGTTCCAATAGCCCCTGGTGACGTTCGGACCCTTGATGCGGATCTCGCCGACTTCGCCCGGCGAAAGCACGCGCTTGGGATCGTCGAGCGCGACCACGTCGAGCTCGATGCCGGGCAGCATCAGGCCGATCGAGCCGGGCTTGTCGGGGCCGGTGGGCGGATGGCCGGTGCCGGGCGAGCAGGTCTCGGTCATGCCCCAGCCGCTGCGCAGCTTCTTGCCGACCTTGCGCTCGAAGAAGTTGGCGATCTCCACCGGCAGCGGCGCGCCGCCGGAGCCGATGGTGGCGAGCGAGGAGAAGTCGCGCTTGTCCAGATCGGGCAGCGCGGCGATCGCGATCCACATCGTCGGTACGCCCGGAAAATAAGTCGCGCGCTTGACCTCGATGTCGCGCATGACGGCTTCGACGTCGAAGCGCTGATGCAGCGAGATCAGATTGCCGCGGCTGAGCGAGGACAACAGCACCACGGTCAGCGCGTAGATGTGGAACAGCGGCAGCACGCAGATCACGTGCTCGATCGTCTCGCCCCGCGCGGCGCGCGATGGCTTGCCCCAGACGTCGTAGATCGACACCGCCGAGGTGAGATTGCCGTGCGTCAGCATCGCGCCCTTGGGCAGGCCGGTGGTGCCGCCGGTATATTGCAGCAGCGCGACGTCGTCGGCAGTCACGACCGGCCACTCTGCCGGCGCGCTCGCGCCCTCGACGAAGGACTTGAACGTGACGATGCGGGGATCATCCGGGATCGCCGCCTGCGGCGTGCCGATCTTGCCCCAATGATCGTCCTCGCAGACGACGAGGCGGTCGATCAGTCCCTTTTCAAGGAACTTCAGCGCGGTCGGCAGCAGGGCGGCGAGATTGGAGGTCACGAGCAGGCGCGAGCCGGAATCGGAAACCTTGTGCGTCAGCGCGATCTCGCCGTCGAGCGGGGAGAGATGCGCGAGGCGGCTGCCTGCCTTCAGCGCGCCGAAGAAATTGACGGGATGGTCGGGCGTGTTGCCGAGGAACAGCGCGATGGAGGAGCCCTTGCAGCCGGCGCGCAGAAACGCCGCCGCCGCGCGCTCGGCCTGAGCTGCGAGCTCCGTGTATGTGATCGGGCGATCTCGAAATTCCAGAGCGGTGCGCGGGCCGTAATCGGCGGCAGCTTTCGACAGCAGGTCAGGCAGCGAGCCCTGAGCGATGGGGTCGTCCCAACGCACGCCCTCGGGATAAAACTGTTCGCCGGGATGGGTCATTGGCGATCGATACTCTGCAAAACGGTAGTCGCCGGGTCGTGTGAGGTGGGCACCGGCGGACGGGCTCCCTTCCCCCTTGTGGGGAAGGGTTGGGGACGGGGGTAGCCACAAACACTGACCTCGCCCGGGGCCACCCCCCTCCCTGCCCCTCCCCCACAAGGGGGGAGGGAACGGAGAGAGCTTTGTCCGGAGCGCGACATTGCAGCGGCACCCAATCCGATCACGCCGCCTTCGACGCCGCCGCCAGCGAGGCGAACGTCTTGCCTTCGGCCGCGAGCTTCTTCAGCAGCGGCGCGGGCTCGAGGCTGGGGTCGTTGGTCGCCTTGGCGTAGAAGGCCAGGCGATCGGCGATGTGCTTGAGGCCGACGCTGTCGGCCCAGAACATCGGGCCGCCGCGGTAGATCGGCCAGCCATAGCCATAGAGCCAGACCACGTCGATGTCGGAGGGACGGGCGGCGATGCCCTCTTCGAGGATCTTCGCGCCCTCGTTGATCATCGGATACATCATGCGCTCGAGGATCTCGTCATCGCTGACGACGCGCTTCTTGCGGCCGAGACGGGCAAGCGTCTCGTCGATCAGCTTCTCGACCTCCGGATCGGGCAGCGCCGAGCGGCTGCCGGCTTCGTACTTGTAGTAGCCCTTGCCGGTCTTCTGGCCGAAGCGGCCGGCTTCGCACAGCGCGTCCGCGATCTCCGACTTGATGCCGCGGTCTTTCCGCGAGCGCCAGCCGATGTCGAGGCCGGCGAGGTCGCCCATCGCGAACGGTCCCATCGGCATGCCGAACTTGGTGACGACAGCGTCGACCTGCTGCGGCAACGCGCCCTCGAACAGCAGCTTCTCGGACTGCTTACCGCGCTGCGCCAGCATGCGGTTGCCGACAAAGCCGTCGCAGACGCCGACCACGGCCGGCACCTTCGCGATCTTGCGCGCGATGTTCACCGCGGTGACCAGCGCATCCGGCGCGGTCTTGTCGGCGCGCACGATCTCGCACAGCTTCATGACGTTGGCCGGCGAGAAGAAGTGCATGCCGAGCACGTCCTGCGGACGCTTGGTCGACTTCGCGATCTCGTCGATGTTGAGATACGAGGTGTTGGAGGCGAGCACGGCGCCGGGCTTGACGTACTGGTCGAGCTTGCCGAACACTTCCTTCTTCACCGCCATGGTCTCGAACACGGCTTCGATGACGAGGTCAGCATCGCCGACATTCTCGATGCCGACGACGCCGTTGATCAGCGCCATGCGCTTGGCGGGCGCGTCGGCCGGGATGCCGCCGCGCGCGGCGGTCGCTTCCCAGTTCTTCTGCATGATGCCCATGCCGCGCTTGAGCTGCTCCTCGCCGGTCTCGATCAGGGTGACGGGAACGCCGGCATTGGCAAAGGACATCGCGATGCCCCCGCCCATGGTGCCGGCGCCGAGAATGGCGACCCGGTTCACGGGACGCGACTTGGTGCCGTCAGGAACGCCCGCGATCTTGGCAGCCTCGCGCTCGGCGAAGAACGCATAACGCTGCGCCTTCGACTGATCGCTGGCGACGAGCTTCAGAAAACCCTCGCGCTCCTTCTTCAGGCCTTCGTCGAAAGGTAGGTCAATGGCGTAGCCCACGGCGTCGGCGGCAGCGAACGGCGCTTCCAGGCCGCGCGATTTCTTGGTCATAGCGGCGACTGCATTGGTGAAGATCGAGCGGTCGGCCTTGGCCGCCGCGATCTTGGAATCGTCGTCGCGCAGGAGCCGCAGCGGGCGCTTCTCGGCCAGCAGCTTGCGCACGAAGGCCTCGCCGCCCGATGCCGGCCCCTCGATGATCTCCTCGATCAGGCCGTTCTTGAGCGCTTCCGCAGCACCAATGGGATCACCGCCGACGATCATCTTGACAGCGAGCTCGGGACCGACCGCGCGCGGCAGGCGCTGGGTGCCGCCGGCGCCCGGCAGAAGTCCGAGCTTCACCTCGGGCAGGCCGAGCCTGGCCTCTTTCACCGCGACGCGGAAATGGCAGGCGAGCGCGACCTCGAGGCCGCCGCCGAGAGCGGTGCCGTGGATCGCTGCAACCACCGGCTTGGGCGAATTCTCGATCTCGGACAGCACGTCGTTGAGGGCGGGCGGCTTCGGCGGCTTGCCGAATTCGGTGATGTCGGCGCCCGCGATGAAGGTGCGGCCGGCGCAGGTCAGCACGATGCCCTTGATGGCGGGATCGGCGACGGCGGCCTTGATGCATTCCAGGATACCACCGCGGACCGCGGCACTCAGCGCGTTGACCGGGGGGCTGTCGACGGTGACGATCCCGACTTCGTCATGACGCTCAAGCTTGACCACTTCGCTCACGGTGTTCCCTCCTTGGTGGGGATTTACTTTTGTTCGATTTCGCGGTGCGGAATTTAATTCCGCATCTTGACGGCAGGGTTATTTTGAAGCACGTGGCTTGTCAACGACTCCGCGCAAGAAGCAGATCAGGGATGAAGCGTACAGGAAAGAAGACTGCGACCGATCGGAATTTCGTCGTCGCGCTTTCCCGCGGACTGGACGTATTGCGCGCATTCCACCCCAATGACGGCCTTCTCGGCAATCAGGAGATTGCGGCTCGCACCAACCTGCCGAAGCCGACCGTGTCGCGGCTGACCTACACCTTGACCAAGCTGGGCTATCTTGCGCCGGTTCCCCGCTTCGAGAAGTACCAGCTCACACCCGCGGCGATGTCGCTCGGCTACGCCGCGCTCGCCAATCTCGGCGTTCGGCATTTGTCCGAGCCGTTCCGCGAGGACGTGATGCGCGCGACCGGCGGCGCCGTCGCCGTCGGCGGCCGCGACCGTCACAGCATGATCTATTTCGGGCAAAGCCGCGGCAGCGAGACCGTCGGGGTTCAACTTGACGTCGGCTCCCGCGTGCCGATTGCAACCAGCGCGATGGGCCGCGCCTATTTCTGGGCGCTCGACGACGCGGACCGCGCAGACCTGTCGCGCCTCTTGCGCGAACATTACGGCAGCCGCTGGCCCAAGATGCGCGACGGGCTGGAACGTTCCGGCGAAACCGTCGCGAAATACGGTTTTGCGATCTCCGTCGGCGACTGGCACGACGACATCGGCGCCGCCGGCGTCGCACTCAGGCTCAACGACGGAACCGGTCCCTACGCATTCAATTGCGGCGCGCCCGCATTCCGCTTCACGGAAGAGCGTTTGATCAACGACATTGGACCGCGTCTCTTAGCGATGGTAAGGAACATCGAAGCGGCGCTCGGGGGTCTAATGCCGCATTCCAAAAAAGACGTCAGCAAAAAGCTGAAATCAGGAGGAAAAGTTGCGCGTGTGGCCGAGGGATTCAGATAGCCTTTGTCATCATCGGGAGCGGTTCGCATCGCTCCTTCGCTCACTGAATGACGTGAGCGAGACGAGATGACGCAGGCACAGCTCGCGCAGGGGACATCGCCCCTGCTCGCGGTTCGCGACGTCAGCGTCGTGTTCGGCGGCATCATCGCGCTCAACGGCGTGTCCTTCGACATGCACAAGGGCCAGATCCTCGGCTTGATCGGCCCCAA
>NZ_JAVAYN010000098.1:0-313 GCF_054863025.1 Bradyrhizobium sp. 23AC | reverse complement strand
AATGAGAGAGAAGGATCAACCGATGAGGATTTATAACCGCAAGCTCAACCGAGGCGAGGCCAAGCTATGAGCACTTTTCGTGGGCCTGATCGGATCCGCCGAGTTGCATGCATTGGTACGGGGATCATTGGCGGCGGGTTTGTCGCGCACTTTCTGGCGCGTGGGCTCGACGTGGTCGTGTGGGATCCGGCGGCGGACGCTAAAGACCGCCTCGATGAACTCCTCAAGACGGCTTGGCCGACCCAGGAGCGCCTCGGCGCCCGTGCCGAGGATCGCGGCAGCCTGACCTGGGTCAAGACAGCGGCGGAGGCGG
>NZ_JAVAYN010000097.1:0-316 GCF_054863025.1 Bradyrhizobium sp. 23AC | reverse complement strand
TTCCCATTCTCGCGGCGCGTTTCGCCCGAGGCTTGCTGTCGTTCGCACCCCATGAAGACCAAAGGGCGCAGGGAAGGCCGGGCGCCGGCGGCACCCGCAAGTCCGTGCGCAACGAAAATGCACACGGGGTGGACCACAGGTGATGCCGGTCGCCCGGCCTTCCCTGCGCGGCTGGTTTTAACGGTGTCCTTCGTGCTCTCCCCGGGGAGCGTTGCACTATTGCCCCCGTCGCCTTGCGGATGATCGATGCGCGTGCCCGGTCGGGCCGCTACATCACCGCAAGCCTTGACGCACAGACCCCGGGCGTCAGGACCAC
>NZ_JAVAYN010000096.1:0-318 GCF_054863025.1 Bradyrhizobium sp. 23AC | reverse complement strand
TTCCCATTCTCGCGGCGCGTTTCGCCCGAGGCTTGCTGTCGTTCGCACCCCATGAAGACCAAAGGGCGCAGGGAAGGGCGGGCGCCGGCGGCACCCGCAAGTCCGTGCGCAACGAAAATGCACACGGGGTGGACCACAGGTGATGCCGGCCGCCCGGCCTTCCCTGCGCGGCTGGTTTTAACGGTGTCCTTCGTGCTCTCCCCGGGGAGCGATGCACTATTGCCCCCGTCGCCTCGCGGGAATGATCGATGCGCGTGCCCGGTCGGGCCGCTACATCACCGCAAGCCTTGACGCACAGACCCCGGGCGTCAGGACCAC
>NZ_JAVAYN010000095.1:0-321 GCF_054863025.1 Bradyrhizobium sp. 23AC | reverse complement strand
GCGATCCCACCACGCATAACCGCGCAACGGTATCCGGTACGGCGGAAGCGGGGAGCTCGATCAAGCTCTATGAGGGCTCGACCCTGCTTGGCACCGCGACCGTTGCGAGTGACGGCGACTGGAGCGTGACGACCCCGAATCTCAAGCACGGGTCACACACCTTCACCGCGACGGCAACCGATGCCGCCGGCAACACCAGCGCCTTGTCGCAGCCGATCGATCCGCCGATTGGTCATGGCGGCAGCAAGGACGCTGCGACCGTCGAAGTCACCAATGTGCGCCAGCACTGGGATCACACGGCAACGATCAAGGGCACGGCCG
>NZ_JAVAYN010000094.1:0-321 GCF_054863025.1 Bradyrhizobium sp. 23AC | reverse complement strand
CGGCCGTGCCCTTGATCGTTGCCGTGTGATCCCAGTGCTGGCGCACATTGGTGACTTCGACGGTCGCAGCGTCCTTGGTGCCGCCATGACCAATCGGCGGATCGATCGGCTGCGACAAGGCGCTGGTGTTGCCGGCGGCATCGGTTGCCGTCGCGGTGAAGGTGTGTGACCCGTGCTTGAGATTCGGGGTCGTCACGCTCCAGTCGCCGTCACTCGCGACGGTCGCGGTGCCAAGCAGGGTCGTGCCCTCATAGAGCTTGATCGAGCTCCCCGCTTCCGCCGTACCGGATACCGTTGCGCGGTTATGCGTGGTGGGATCGC
>NZ_JAVAYN010000093.1:0-326 GCF_054863025.1 Bradyrhizobium sp. 23AC | reverse complement strand
AGGTCGCGGACGATGCGGGGCAGCTTCTGCCAGGCATTGCCGATCGGCTGCATGCGCGTCTTCATGACGCCTTCCTGCAGCTCGGCGGTGACGTTGGACAGGCGCTGCAACGGCACCTTGAACTCGGTGTCCTCGTTGCGGCGGGAGATCTCCAGCAGCTGGTTGCGGGTCAGCACCAGCTCGGAGACCATGGTCATCAGATGCTCCAGCGTATCCACGTTGACGCGGATCGACTGGTTGGCGATGCGGTCGCCTTCGCTGGCGCCCTCGTCGGCCATCGACTTCTTCGGCGCGGCCTTCTCCTTGGCGGGCTTTGCTTCCTTGGC
>NZ_JAVAYN010000092.1:0-333 GCF_054863025.1 Bradyrhizobium sp. 23AC | reverse complement strand
GCCTGCGCGCGCGCGGCGATGGGCCGGTCCGCATCCGCCGCGCCGACCTGCACATCCGCCGCTTCGAAACGCGCGCGGAAATGCTGACGATCTTCGCGGTCGATGCTTCCGGATCGTCGGCGGCGGCGCGGCTGGCCGAGGCGAAGGATGCGGTCGAGCTGTTACTGGCGGAGGCCTATGTCAAACGCGCGCAAGTGGCGCTGGTAGCGTTTCGCGGGATGGCGGCGGAGACGCTGCTGCCGCCGACGCGATCGCTGACGCGCGCGCGGCGCGCCTTGGCCGAGCTGCCGGGCGGCGGCGGCACGCCACTGGCGGCGGGGCTGGCGGCGGCGC
>NZ_JAVAYN010000091.1:0-346 GCF_054863025.1 Bradyrhizobium sp. 23AC | reverse complement strand
GATTAAAAGAGCTGTCGCCAACGCTCTTCCGGACGTTGATGACATAAGCGTGAATAATTTTCATGACGAGGAAAAGGCTGTGCGGGTCTTCAGCCCATTTCCAAAACCGAAAAGGGTGAATCCTCATTCAAAATGGACGATTGACAAGGTCGCTAAAGCGATCTTGACGGGGCAGGTAACACAAGGCGTTCAAGACATGAGGCTTACTGATGATTATGCCTATGACGCGGCGGTGAATTTCAGAAAAGGTGAGCTGTTCGACCTTCTAGGCTTTGCTAAAGAGCTAACAGAGTCGCCTAGCGGCTGGTGGGTATATCTGGATGAGGCTGAGGACAACAAAATCAAA
>NZ_JAVAYN010000090.1:0-357 GCF_054863025.1 Bradyrhizobium sp. 23AC | reverse complement strand
GCTGTGGCAGATGGACTTCAAGGGTCACCTGCCGCTCGCCAACGGGACGCGATGCCATCCGCTGACCGTCGTCGACGATCACTCGCGCTATGTCCTGTGCCTGAAGGCCTGTGCCGACGAGCAGCGTCTTACCGTGCAGGATCACCTGACGACGACGTTCCGCTGCTACGGCCTGCCGGAGGCTTTCTACACCGACAACGGCTCACCCTGGGGTGATACGTCAGGCGTTCGTTGGACCGGGTTGAAGGTGTGGCTGCTCAAGCTCGGTGTCAGGGTGGTGCACGCCAGGCCCTGTCACCCGCAGGCGCGCGGCAAGAACGAACGCTTCCATCGCACCCTGAAGGCCGAGGTTTTTGC
>NZ_JAVAYN010000008.1:0-367422 GCF_054863025.1 Bradyrhizobium sp. 23AC | reverse complement strand
GGCCTCAGCGTGCCGACCTCATTACTCCTTCGCGCTGATGAGGTGATCGAATAGAGATCCTATTTGCTGCGATGCACGAATTTCTTGTTGGCCCCAAAAGCGAAGTTCAGTGGCGGCCACGTTCGCGCCGCTGGGACACTGAGCCGACATGGGGGCGCCGGGCGTGCTTAGGAGTCCACGCACAAGCCCAATGATCTCAACGTCCCCCTACTGTGCATGGGGTTGTTCTTCAGCTTTTTGTTTTGAGGGCCGCCGAACCAGCCGCGCTCAGCGCCGGCCGCGCGGTGCCTCGGCCTTGGCGGGCTGTTCGGTCTGCGGGCCGCAGCTCGCGGCTGCAAGCGTCGCCTGCGCCTGTTGCATCAGGCCGGGCTCGGCGGCGAGCGCCTTCATCACGATCAGGCCGGTGGTGCTGGGGGAATCGATGATCAGGCGGTCGGCCGCGGTGACCTCCTCGTCCTCGGGCAGCTCATTGTGCTGCGCTTCCGTCATCAGGTCGAGCTCGATCACCTTGCGGCCCGCCGAGCGGTCGTTGATGGCGTAATAGGCGATCTCGTTGCGGGTGTAGAACGACACCGAGGTGTAGGCCTGGCTCACCGGCACCGTCAGCTTGATCGGTCCGCTTGTGAGGTCGTAGCGGCAGATCGCCAGCGCGAAGGCCGGGTCCATGAACGGCATCGGTGAAGTGTTGGGATCGGCGAGGGGAAGCTGGCTGACGCCGTTGAGCTTCGTCATCGGCGTCAGCCGCGAATAGGCATCCTGCGTCGCGATCCGCGGCAGCGCCAGCACGCTGACGAGGTGAACCACGAGGCCCAGCACCACGCCGGCAACGACGGTGAACAGGAGGCGGATCATGAGCAGCCCACCGTGCTGATGGTGGGCATCGGCGCATCGCGCTGGGTGCGCGTCGCAACGCCGACCGGGGTGTCGTAGAGGCGCAGCATCAGGGCGTAGCGCTCGATGCCGCCGGTCGGCAGCCAGTTGCCGGCGCGCGAGCGCGAGGCGATGCGGATCTCGAACGAGCCGTCGGACTGGCGCACGATCTCCTGGCTGGTGAAGCCGTAGCGGGCCAGCGAGTTGGCGACGAGGTGGCCCTTGCGGTCGTACAGCGTCAGCGTCCAGAACCGCGCCGGCGGCGTCACGCCGGAGACGATGACGTCGCAGCGGCCGTCGAGCGCCTTCTTCTTGTCGTCGGTGGTGGCGGTGAAGGCGACGCCGTCGCCGGTGCCGATCGGCAGCTCGCCGTTGCGCACGATGGTGGCGCGCGAATAGGGATCGACGTCCGCGGTGCCGGTGCGCGGCCGCGCGGTCCAGGCGCCGATGGTCAGCGCGCCGATCTCGGTGCCGCGCGTCGTCGTCATCCAGGTCGCGCCGAGGCCCACCACCGTCGCGAGCAGAAGGGCCGTCAATGTGATCAGGATCAGCCGCACTTGTTTCGATCAGTTCTTGCGCGGGGCGGAGGCGTTGGCATTCTCTTCCGCATAGTTCTGCGGGAAGGCGAGCGCGCTCGTCGCCGAGGGCGGCCTGGCCGCCTTGGTGTCGGCATCCGCCGATTTCTTTGCCGTCTTGGCGGCGTCATCCAGCAGCTTCTCAACGCGCACCAGGATGTCGGCGCCGCGCTTGGTCAGCACCGGCGGCGGACCCGGCTTGGTCTCCAGCACCTTCGGCGCCGCGTTGGCCTGCGCGTTGCTCACATGCTGCGGCGGCAGCTTCTGGCCCATGCCGATGCCGGGGATCTCCCGGACCTCGACGCCCTGATGCGCCGCGAGCATGATGTCGTGCCAGGTCTGCGCCGGCAGCGAGCCGCCGGTCATGCGGTTGGTCGGCGAGTAGTCGTCGTTGCCGTACCAGACCGCGCAGGTGAAATTGCCGGTGTAGCCGACGAACCAGGCGTCGCGATACGCGTTGGTCGTGCCGGTCTTGCCCGCGGTCGGAATGCCGTCGAGCGCGGCGCGGCGCGCGGTGCCTTCGCTGACGACGTGGCTCATCATGCCGGCCATGTCGGCGGCAACGGAGGCGGGGATCGCCTGCCGCGGCTTCGGCCCGTCGCGGTCCCAGCGCCAGACGAGGTCGCCGGCGCCGGTGCGCACTTCGAGCACCGAATGCGGCGTCACCGCCTTGCCGCGGTTGGGGAAGGTCGCGTAGGCGACCGCGTGCTCGAGCACGGTGACTTCGTCCGAGCCGATCGGCAGCGACGGCGTGTCGGGCAGCGGCGCCTTGAGGCCGAAGCGGCGCGCGACCTCGACGATCTTGGCGCGACCGATCTTGGCCGGGTTCGGCGCCTTCGGCTGCTCCTTCTGGCCGATCGCGATCGACAGCTTCACCGGCACGACGTTGATCGAGCGCGTGATCGCCTGCGTCAGCGTCACCGAGCCGGAATAGGAATGGCCATAGTTCTGCGGGCACCAATTGCCGATGCAGACCGGGCCGTCGACCACGATCGAGTTCGGCGTAAAACCGTTCAGCAGCGCGGTAGTGTAGACGTAAGGCTTGAACGACGAACCCGGCTGGCGGTAGGCGTCGGTGGCGCGGTTGAACTGGCTGGCGCCGTAGTCGCGGCCGCCGACCATGGCGCGGATGCCGCCGTCGAGGTCGGAGACCACGGTCGCGGCCTGGGTTGCGTGATAATCGCGGCCGAACTGGCGTAGCTGGTTCTCGACCGCGTCTTCCGCGGCCTTCTGCACATTGGCGTCGATGGCGAGGCGCACCACGAAGACGCGCTCAGTGTACGATTTGGGGAAGGTGTCGACCAGCTTGCGCATCTCGTCGAAGGCGTAGTCGAGATAGTAGTTCGGCGAGGCTTCGTCGCGGCGATCGACCGCGAAGGCCGGATTGCGGCGGGCGCCGAACACCTGGCCCTCGGTCATGAAGCCGGCATCGACGAGATTGTCGAGCACGACGTTGGCGCGGGCGCGGGCGGCGGGCAGGTTGATGTGCGGGGCGTATTTGGTCGGCGCCTTGAACAGGCCGGCGAGCATCGCGGCTTCCGCCAGAGTCACGTCGCGCGCGGATTTGTTGAAATAGAAATGCGCCGCGCCGTCGACGCCGAAGGTGCCACCGCCCATATAGGCGCGGTCCAGATACAGCTTGAGGATCTCGTTCTTGGTCAGGCGCCATTCCAGCCAAACCGCGAGGAAGGCCTCGTTGACCTTGCGCTCGATGGTGCGCTCATTGCTCAGGAACAGGTTCTTGGCGAGCTGCTGGGTGATCGACGAGCCGCCCTGGCGGACGCCGCCGGCTTGCGCGTTGGTGACGAGCGCGCGCGCGGTGCCGGCGATATCGATGCCGAAATGCTCGTAGAAGCGGCGGTCCTCGGTCGCCAGCGTCGCCTTGATCAGCACGTCCGGAAAGTCTTCCAGCGGGATCGAGTCGTTGTGCTTGATGCCGCGGCTGCCGATCGGGTTGCCGTAGCGGTCGAGGAAGCTCACGGCGAGATCGGATTTCTTCAGCCAGTCCTCGTCCGCGGTCTCGCGGAAGGCGGGGATGGCGAGGGTGAGCATCACGACCAGGCCGCCGAGCCCGAGGGTCGCGGCCTCCGACAGCGGCTCGATGAACACCCAGCGCTTCCAGCGTCCGACATAGAAGCGGTCCATGAAGGTCGAATAGCGCTCGTAGAGCTCGCGGATGCCTTTGGCCGAGGAGAACAGCGAGGAGTCGATGCGCGCATCGAGGTCCAGGAAGAAATTCCGGACCTTCTGCTTCCAATGCGGTGGTATGATCTGGCGCACCTAGAACCCTTGAGGCTTGGTTCGAAAGCGTTCAAGCACCCGGCCGGGGGCGGCATCGAGACGTCTTGAGGGAATGTTGCGGCAAACCCAAGGCGCCCGGCCAGCATCCGAGGGACTTGCTGTTCCTTCTAGCCGAGCGGGGCCCATAAACCAATGGTCAGGCTCGCGATTTTGAACAACAGGCCTAATTGACCCCGGTTCATTACGGGCCTCAGAGGCACCTTGCTTGCACCACCCCGGCCGCACGCCCTAGATGGCTTGAGCCGTAGCTCTTTCGAACTTTTGTTGAGGCGCATGACCGCAGTTCCCAAACGACCTACAGGCCAGGAGGGATTCTTCTGGAAAACCAAGACGTTGGAAGAGATGTCGGCGGGCGAATGGGAAAGCCTGTGCGACGGCTGCGGGCGCTGCTGCCTGAACAAGCTCGAGGACGAGGACACCGGGCAGATCTATTTCACCCATATCGGCTGCAAGCTGCTCGATGGCGCCAGCTGCGCCTGCAAGGACTATCCGAATCGCTCCGACAAGGTTCCGGACTGCGTCCGCCTGACCCCGGCCAATGTCCGCACCCTGAACTGGCTGCCGCCGAGCTGCGGCTACAAGCTCGTCGCTGAAGGGCGCGATCTCTATTGGTGGCATCCGCTGGTCTCCGGTGATCCCAACACCGTGCATGACGCCGGCGTCTCGGTGCGCGGCCGGGTCGAAGGCAGCGAGGACGAGATCCCGGACGAGGAGCTCGAGGACCACATCGTGCAATGGCCGGCCCTGCTGCCGAAGCGGGCCCGCCTGAAGCGACGTCCGAAGGACTGAACCGTCGTCAGGTCTTGCGTGGCGATCACGTCTTCGGGATGGCCCGGGGGCGGGATGCACCCATGCGCCGCGGCGTCTGCCTGGGAAGAACTTTGCTGTCTACATTGGGCTGCATAGAACGAATCCTTTGCGGCGTTGCGCCGCCCCACGACGTCCGAGCGAGATGAACAAGTTCGACCGGCAGAGCAGTTCTGCCGACATCCAGACTTTGCCTGACGATATCGCCGAGGAGCTGTCCCGGCTTCCGAGCGAAGTCATCAGCGTCGATGACGCGCCGTCCATCGCGCCGCCGGTGCCGCTGTCGCAGGACGAGGTCCGCACCATCGTCATCAGCCTGATGCTGACGATGTTTCTGGCGGCGCTCGACCAGACCATCGTGGCGACTGCGCTGCCGACCATCGGGCGCCAGTTCCAGGACGTCTCCAATCTCTCCTGGGTGATCACGGCTTACCTGCTCGCCTCGACCGCGGTGGCGCCGGTGTTCGGCACCTTGAGCGACATCTACGGCCGCCGCGTCATGATCATCATCTCGCTCAGCCTGTTCGTGGCGGGCTCGGTGCTGTGCGCGGTCGCGCCGAACATGCCGATGCTGATTTTAGCGCGCGGCCTTCAGGGGCTTGGCGGCGGCGGCATCATGCCTGTCGTGCAGACCGTGATCTCGGACGTCGTCTCCCCGCGCGAGCGCGGCCAGTACCAGGCCTATTTCTCCAGCGTCTGGATGGTCGGCGGCATTTTGGGCCCGGTCATCGGCGGCGTGTTCGCCGAGCATCTGCACTGGTCGATGATCTTCTGGATCAATCTGCCGCTCGCGGCCGCGGCCATCGTGATGCTGCTGCCGAAGATGAAGAAGATCCCGGTGTTCCACCGCAAGCGCAAGGTCGACTGGCTCGGCGGCGTGCTGCTGATGGCCTCCGCCGTCGTCTTCATGCTGGTGCTGACCTGGGGCGGCACGCGCTATCCCTGGCTGTCGCCGACCGTGCTGGCGATGGTGGGCGGCGCCGTCGCGCTCGCGGTCAGCTTCGTCTGGCACGCCCGGCGGGCCGACGAGCCGTTCCTGCCGTTGAAGCTGCTGACCGGATCGGTGGCGCCTTTCGCGCTGACCGCCGGCGGCTGCGGGCTCGGGGCGATCACCGGCCTCACCGTGCAGCTGCCGCTGTATTACGAGTCGGTCTACCATTTGAGCGCAAGCGAGGCCGGCCTTGCGCTGATCCCGCTCGCGGCGGTCTCGACCGTTGGCGCCGCCGTCGCCGGCCGCACCATGGCCCGTGCAAAACACTACAAGCGCGTCGCGATCATCGGCACGTCCTGGGCCGCGCTGTGCGGCCTCGGCCTCACGCTCACCACTCTGCCGCTGTGGGGCTTGCTCGCGCTGATGGCTGCCTTCGCGCTCGGGCTCGGCACCACCTTCCCGGTGTGCGTGGTCTCGCTGCAGAACTCGGTCGCGCGCCCGCAAGTCGGCACCATCACCGGCGCGATGAACTTCTTCCGCTCGCTGATGTCCTCGTTCACGGTCGCCGCGTTCGCCGCGATCCTGCTCATCGCGCTCGGCATCGACGTTCCGCTCGCCGGCGAGCACCACGCCGCGGGTTCCGTCGCTATTCCCGCTGAGGACATGCGGCACGCGTTCCGCTACGTGTTCGGCGCCGCCACCGCGCTGATGAGCATTGCCGCGCTGTGCCTGATCGCGATGGAGGAGCGGCCGCTGGCCGGTCCCACCACGGCGCAGCCGGTGGAGATGGCGGAGTAGGCGCCTAAAGCGCGATGCGATGAGGATGAATCGTCATCGCGCTTTAGGTTGTTGTTTAAGCATGATCTCTTCGGAAAACCGAAGCGCACTTTTCCGGATCATGCTCTAGCCGCCGCGGTCGGGATCCTCGTCGATAGTGCCCGCGCCCGTCGTCCGCGCTTTCGCCGCAAGCTTCTCTTTGAGCTGTGCCAGCGCGCTGGCGGACCAGTCATGGACATCGGTCACTGCGATCCAGGCATCGACATAATGCTCGGGCGCGTAGACATGGCCAAAGCCCATCGGCGTGTTGGTCGCAACCGCCATGTCGAGGGCGAGCTGGAGCATCGTCACGATCGGATACCATCGCAGCTCCGGTGACACGTCCGGCCCGCGCGGCGCGCTCATCCAGGCCGGGGCCTGGTAGGCATCGCGATAGGCGAAGAACGTGATCGCGTCGCTGGCATATTGCAGGTAGACGACGCGCATCGGACCCCACGGCGCGTCTGCCGGAACCGTCGGTCCGTTCTGGTTCATGAAGCGCACGAAGCGGTTGTCGCGGAATTCCGGCAGCCACGCCGGCGATCCCGGATTGCGGTTCGCCGTGATCGAGCGCCAGAGGCGGCTCTCGAACGGCGCCCCGCTCCATAGCGCGCCGGCAATGGGATCGCCGATCATCTCGAACAGCTCCGCGGATTTCTCCGAGTTCATGGCGCCGAGGCTGAGCCCGTGCAGATACAGTTTCGGCCGCTTGTTCCTCGGCAGCGTCGTCCAGTAGCCGTAGATCTCCGCGAACAGCGCGCGCGCCGCCTCCGCGCCGTATTCGGGCTGAAACAACAGCGACATCGGGCTGTTGAGATAGGAGTACTGCATCCCGACGCTGGCGACGTCGCCATGGTGGAGATATTCGACCGTGTCCATCGCAGCGGGGTCGATCCAGCCGGTGCCGGTCGGCGTGACGACGATCAGGATATTGCGATCAAAACCGCGCTGGCGCTTGAGCTCCTCGAGCGCAAGCCTGGCGCGCGCCTGCGCGGTGGCACCGCCGGCGAGGCCCACATAGACCCGGACCGGGTCCTGCGCCGGCCTTCCGCTGACGGCGCTGATCTCGGTTGCGTTCGGACCCGAGGCAATGAACCGGCGCCCCATGCGCCCGAGCTCTTGCCACTTCACCAGTGATGCCGGGCTTCCGGTCCGACCGGGATCAGTCGGCTGCGGGCGCTCGGGCTCGAGCAGGACGTCGAGTTCGCGGAAGGAGGAGTCGAGCGCGTTGAACGCCGTGCGGATCAGGACATTGCTGGCGATCGACCAGAACAGCAGGCCTGCGGCCAGTATGCCGACGACGTTGGCGAGCTTCCGCGGAATGACGCGCCTCGTGCGCGTGGCGAGGAAGCGGGCGAGCAGCGCGAACAGCCGTCCCAGCACCAGCAGCACGACGAATGTGATCAGGGCGATGACGCAGACCTTGAACGGATGCGCGGTCTCGACCGGCGCCATCTTCATCACGGCGCGGATCGAGTTCTGCCATTCGGCGGTTCGCCACAGAAAGACGATCACGACGAGCAGGCAACCAACTGCCGCCAGCGCATTCGCAATCGATCTGGCGCGCGCCGAAGGCTCGGGCAGCTCGAGATAGTGCCACAGCCGCCGCCACAGCACGCCGGCGAAATAGCCGATCGCAAAGCAGCCGCCGGCGAGGACGCCTTGCGTGAGATAGCTCCTGGGGATCAGCGTCGGCGTCAGTGCAGCCGCGAAGAACAGCGCGCCAAGCATGAGGCCGACGCCGGATAGCGAGAGGAGTTGTCGCCGAATGAACCGCGCCAGATCCATCAAAACGCCTCCCGGGCGAAATTGTCCTCAGGGCTTGTCTGAAAAGCTGCTCTTCCGCGGCAGCACAATCGTGAATTCGGTGAACTCGCCGGGCGTGGTCGCGACGTCGATCGTGCCGCCATGCTGCTTCACCACGATGTCGTGGCTCATCGACAATCCGAGGCCGGTGCCTTCGCCGGCCGGCTTGGTGGTGAAGAACGGATTGAACATCTTCTCCTTCACCGCGTCCGGGATTCCGGTGCCGTTGTCGCGGATTCGGATCTCGACGTGATCGCCGCGGTCGCGGGTCGCAGCGGTCACGACCGGCTCGTAACCGGTCGCCTCGGTCTCCGCCTTGCGCCTGGCGACCGCATGGAATCCGTTTCCGATCAGGTTCAGCAGCACCCGGGTAATCTCCTGCGGGAACACATCGGCCGAGCCTGCGGCCGGATCGAGCTCGCGTTTGAGCGTCACGTCGAACTGCGGCTTCTCGGCCCGTGCGCCGTGATAGGCGAGGTTGAGGCTCTCCTCGACGACGGCGTTGACGTCGCTCAACCGATGCTCGCCGCCGCCCTCGCGCGAATGCAGCAGCATGTTCTTGACGATGGAATCGGCGCGCCGCCCGTGCTGGACGATCTTCCCGAGATTGTCCTTCAATAGCCCGGTGAGCTCGCCGACTTCGCTGCGGACATCACCGGCGAGCGTCACGGGCGCGAGCACCTCGTTCAGCTCGTCGGTCAGCTCGGCGGACAGCGAGGCGAAATTGTTGACGAAGTTGAGCGGGTTCTTGATCTCATGCGCGATGCCGGCGGTGAGCTGGCCGAGCGAGGCGAGCTTCTCGGTCTGGACCAGACGGTCCTGTGCCGCGCGCAAATCGTCGAGCGACTTCGCAAGCTCCCGGGTGCGGTCCTGCACTTCGTCGAAGAGGCGCACATTCTCGATCGCGATGACGGCTTGGTCGGCGAAACTGGTAACGAGTTCGATTTGCTTTTCGCTAAACGGCCGGATTGCGCGACGTGCGAGAACAATAGCGCCAACAGTGCTGCCTTCGCGCAGTAGGGGCACACCCAGGAAGCTACGCGGATTGCCGCTCAAATCCTGGCCTTCAAAGGAGTAATCGGGGTCCTCGAGCACATCGGTGACATGAACAACCTTGTCGCCGAGCAGAGTCCTGCCCGTGATGGTACGCCTATCCGGCCGGACCGGAAGATCTCTTACATATTCGACGAATTTGGCTGGAAAGCCGTAGGAGCCCGCCCGGAAATAGGTGCTGCCGGATTTGCGGGTAATCGCCGCCATATCGGCTTCGCATAGTCGCGCCGCCGATTCGACCAGCGTATCGAGCACGGCCTGCAAGTCGAACGCCGAGCGGCTGATAACCTTGAGCACGTCGGCCGTTGCCGTCTGTTGTTGCAGCGACTCGGTCAAATTCTCGGTGCGCTGACGCAATTCACCAAGCAGCCGCGCGTTCTCGATGGCGATCACGGCTTGCGCCGCGAACTGGTTCAGCAAGGTGATCTGCTTCTCCGAGAAGGGGCGGCTCTCCTGCCTGAAGATCATGACGTTGCCGACCACGCGCTCATCCTGAAGCAACGGCACCGCGAGCAGGCAGCGGGCGCCGCCGAGATCGACCAGCGCCCGACGATTTGGCTCGCCGCTGCGATAGACGTCTGACTCCCGCAGGTCGACGATTTCGACGAACGGTTCGCCCTTCAAAAGACGCGCGGGCGCGGTGGCCGGACCATAGTTGAGGGGCGCCTTGCGCCGGTATTCATCGTAGGCGGGGGGCAGTCCGTAAGTGGCGGCTGTGCGGAACTGCGCGCCGTCGTAGGTGTTGAGCACGCCGAAACTGGCGCCGCAGAGCTGCATTGCCTTCCCGAGCATCGCCTCGAAGACCGGCACGAGATCCCCGGCCGATCGGCTGATGACGCTGAGCACCTCCGATGTTGCAGTCTGCTGCTCCAGTGACTCTGCGAGTTCGTGCGTCCGCGCCTGCACCTCGTTGAACAGCCGCGTGTTCTCGATCGCGATCACGGCCTGGTCGGCAAAGGTCTTGAGCAGGTTGATCGCCTTGTCCGGGAAATGGCCGGCTTGCGGCCGCGTCACGGCGATGGTGCCGATCGCGATGCCGTCGCGCAGCATCGGCACCGCGAGGATGCTGCGATAGCCCCGCGTCCGCGCCAGCTCCTTCATGGCCTCGGTGAGATCAGGCTCGTTCTGCATGTCGCTGCGGAAGGCATATTCTCCGCTTCGAGCCACCCGGCTGTGAATGCCCGGCGACGACAGCGGTGCGGGAAACGAGCTGAGCAGGTCGGCATTGCCGGCTTCATTATCCGTGGTGAAGGCGGCCAGATGCAGCTGGCCGTCGACCACGCGGGTGACGGTGGACGAATGTCCGCCGATCAGCGCCTTGGCACTGTCGGAGATGGCCTGGAACACCGGCGTGACGTCGGCAGGCGAAGCCGCGATCACCTTGAGGATGTCGGCGGTCGCGGTCTGACGCTCCAGCGCCTCCCGCGTCGCATTGAACAGGCTGACATTCTTGATGGCGATCACCGCCTGATCGGCGAAGGTCTGCAGCAGCCGCACATGATGCTCAGTGAAGGCGCCGGTCGCACGGCGCGTCGCGATGATGATGCCGATCGCTTCGCCCTCGCTCATCAGCGGCGCGAACAGCATGCTGCGATAGCCGCGGGCGCGCGCGATGTCGCGGGCGGCCGGCTCGAGCTCGGTGTCGGGCAGTTGCGCCGCCGCACCCTTGGCTACGAGCTGGTAGGGCGGGAATTGCGCGAACGGCACCGGGAACGAGGCCTGCAGCACGCGATCGCCGGCCGGATCGGTCGGAGTAAACGCGGCAAGGTGCGCAGCGCCGTCGACATAGCGCAGCACGGCCGTGGAGAAGCCGCCGATCAGCCGGTTGGCGTTGGCCGCAATGGCCTCGAACACGGGCTGCACGTCCGAGGGCGAGGCCGCCATCACCTTCAAAATGTCCGCCGTGGCGGTCTGGCGCTCCAGTGCCTCGCGCGTCGTGTTGAACAGCCGTGCATTCTCGATCGCGATCACGGCCTGGTCGGCAAGGGTCTGGAGCAGCTGCACGAGGTCGGGCGCGAACGCGCCAGGCTCGGCGCGGGTGACGCTGATCATGCCGACCGGCGTGCCCCGGTTCATCAGCGGCATGAACAGCACGCTGCGGAAGCCGCGCAGCCGCGCCAGATCGCGGTTCAGCTGCGGCACGTCGGCGGCTTCGCTGTCGGGAAACTGGATCGTCTCGCCGCCACGCACCAGCGCAAAGGTCGGAAACTCCGCGATCTTGCGCGGGAACGACGCCTTAAGCCCTTCGTCCGCTTCCGGACTGGTCGGCGTGAACGCCACGAGATGCAGCTCGTCGCCGATGAATTGAAGCACGGTGGCGGAGAAGCCGTCCAGCAGGCGCTTGGAACTCGACGCGATCGCCTCGAACACCGGCCGGGCATCGGAGGGCGAGGCCGCGATGGTGCGCAGGATCTCAGCGCTGGCGCTTTGGCGATCCCGCGCAGTCGCGAGCTCACTGCGCAGCTGCGTGTTCTCGGCTGCGGCCGACAGCAATCGGCGCTCGAGTTGTTCGATTTCGTTGGAAGGGGACGTCATTCCTGATCCGGCTCGATGCCGCGACATGCGCGGCACCGGCCCGGATTATCACATCTTCCGCGCCCTGAGCCAGCGCTTGCGGCGGAGGCCCGTCTCACGTGCCCGGCCGCGACACCTCCGTCTCCTTGCTGGTGATGAACTCCAGCAGCACCGGGATGCCCTCCTGCGTCTTCTGGATGCCGCGTTTGATCGCGGGGATGATGTCCTCTGGCCTCGTCACCCGCTCGCCATAGCCGCCGAAGGCGCGCGCCATCGCCGCATAGTCGCCGGAGATGTCGGTCGAGCGATATTTTTCGGTCGAGACCGGCATCACCTTCAGCTCGATCGCCATCGAGAAATTGTTCAAGAGGATCGACATGATCGGGATGCGCTCGCGCACCGCGGTCTCGAAATCCATGCCGGTGAAGCCGATCGCCGCATCGCCCCAGACATTGATGCAGAGCTGGTCGGGTTTTGCGAGTTTTGCTCCCATCGCAAGGCCCAAGCCGTAGCCGAGTTGCGTCGTCTTGCCCCAGCCGAGATAGGTGAGGGGTTTTACCGATTTCCAGAACGGCGAGAGCTGGTCGCGCGGACTGCCGGCATCGTGCGTGATGATGGTGTTCTCGATGTCGACGGTGTGCTGAAGATCCCACAACACGCGATACGGGCTCAGCGGCGCGTCGTTGCTGGTGAGCTTCGGCATCCATTTCGCCAACCACTCCTTGTGCGAGGCCGCGATCTCGGCCGCGACCGCGGAGGCATCGCGATCCGCGGTGACGGACTTGCCGATCTCATCGAGCAGGGCATCGAGCACGAGGCCGGCATCACCGACGAGGCCGATTTTCGCTTCCACATCCTTGTTGAGATGATTGGGATCGAGCGTGGAATGGATGATGGTCTTGCCCTTCGGCATCGCGATGCCAAAGTTGGTCTCGGTGAAGGAGCAGCCGATACCGAAGATGATTTCGGCCTCGGCGAGGAATTTTGGCACCGCACGCGGCACCGCAAGACCGCCCGAGCCGAGCGAGAGCGGATGCGTTTCCGGAAACGCCGATTTGCCCCCTAAGCTGGTGGTGACGGGGATCGCCAGCCGCTCCGCGAGCCGCTTCAACTGCGGCCAGGCCTGCGCGTAATGCACGCCCTGGCCGGCATAGATCACCGCACGCTTGGCGTTGACGAGCAGCGCTGCTGCCTCCTTCACATGCACGGGGTCGGCGCCGTAGCGGGTGCGCAGCACCGGCGTGTAGTCGAGTGGCTCCGGCACCTCCTCGTTCCACATGTCGGAGGGGATTTCGACGATGACGGGACCGCCGCGGCCGTTCTTCAACTTGGTGAAGGCGCGGCGGAAGATGTTGGCGACTTCGGTCGCGAGGATGATCGGCTCGGACGATTTCGCGAACGGCTTCATCGCCTCGCTGGAATTGAAGTTCGGCTCGATATGCGCAAGCCGGCGCTGATAGCCCATCGGCAGCACCAGCACGGGCACGGATTCGCCAAAGCACTGCGCGACGCCGCCCATCGCATTCTCCGCGCCGGGTCCATGCTGCATGCAGAACGCGCCGATGCTGCGCCCCGAGGTCACGCGCGAGATCGCATCCGCCATGTGGATGCCGACGCGCTCCTGCCGCACCATCACCGGGCGGATCTCGGCCTTGGCCGCATGCTCGATCAGATGGTTGACCGGATAGCCGCAGAGGATCTCGATTCCCTCGCGCCTCATGATTTCCGCAATGGCGGTGCCGAGCTTCATGGCGTCTCTCCCTGGGCGGGCCGGTTGGTCCGGCGTTGGGGGAGAGAGGATCAGGAAATTGGGGGAGGGTAAAGCGCGGGGACGCGAATGAGGCGGTAGGTCAGCCATGCGCTCGGGTTGCGGGAAGCGCCGTCCTACTTGCAGTTCCGACAGATCATCAGCTTGCGCTTCAACGCCTCGTCTTCCTGATCGATCAATTCCTGAGCCGAGTTGCCTTTCGTATCCGGATTGGACTTGTCCGGATTGACTTTGGCGCCCTTTGCGGCACGCGACGTGATCGGTCGCGTCGTCGGACCCGGAGTGTCATTGTCGTCACTGGTGGCACGGAAGCCGTCATAGTCGGCGGCAGAATTCGGCGCTTGTGGGAGTCCGCCAGTCGCGGGTGCCGGTAACATCCTGTCCGACGCTGCCGGGGAATTTTTGGCATTCGCCCGTGGCTGCGATGCCTTGGGCGGAGCAAGCGAAACCGGCGGCGCGGTCTGTCCCCTCGCGCTGTCCTGAGACCAGACGCCGACAAACAAGAGGCTGAGTGCCAGGAGCGTCACGCTTCTCATCCGCATCCTTCACCAGCTCCGGTCCATCGATTGACAGCATGGCTCGCCGAGCCACGCCGAAGACTATCAGGACTCATATGACGGTCAAAGTGCTACGATCGCTTGTGTTGCCCGACAGGCAAAACACACCAGCGGTAGGTCTATGACTGTGCGTCAAAATATTCGCATTTACAGAAATTCTGATTTGACGTACAACCTGCGCCATCCCGCCCGCCACAAGGGGCGTTTCGCGATCGTCACGGGACGCGGGTCGGGATGCGGTGGCCGCGACGGCGTCGGCGCGTGATGTTGGTTGCAGGGCGGAGATCCCGTGAGCAGCGGCAGGCGCGATACGACACGGCGCTGACAGCGTCCTTGTTCGGCCCCGATGGCGAGCGCACGCCAGCAATCGGGAACGCGGATGGGGATGTGCGCGGACGGAGAAGTCGTGTGGTCCTGACGCCCGGGGTCTGTGCGTCAAGGCTTGCGGTGATGTGGCGGCCCGACCGGGTCCGCGCATCGATCATCCGCAAGGCGACGGGGGCAATAGTGCATCGCTCCCCGGGGAGAGCACGAAGGACACCGTGAAAACCATCGCGCAGGGAAGGCCGGGCGACCGGCATCACCTGTTGTCCACCCCGTGCGCGTTCTCAAGCACACGCGGGACTTCGGGTGCCAGCCGGCGCCCGGCCTTCCCTGCGCCCTTGCTTTTGACGGGGGCGGAAGCGGACAGCAAAGCTCGGGCGAAACAAGCCGCGAGGATGAGCAGCCATGTCTATCGTCTATCGCAAAAAAAATCGGTCTCGTGCCCCGGACGCAGCGCAACGCGCCGCGTCTTCGCGGCGTGGTGCGCTGCAGAGCCGGGGCCCATGCATCAGCGGAATGTGCAGCCTTCTGGGTCCCGGCTCTGCGCAGCAGCGTAAGAACGCTGCAGCGCGTCCGGGACACGAGGGACGGGCGTTACGGTCATCGTCATTGCGAGCGCAGGACTTGTCCGCCGAAGCCTTGGCGAAGGCGGAAGCAATCCGCTCGCAATGACGGAGGTTGGAGAGACGCCGATGTCTATTACGCCGACCGGCGCCTCGCTACGCCTTCTCCTCCAGCGCGCGGCGCAGCCTTCGGATGATGACGCCGCGGGCGCGGTCGTCGGCGGCTGCCCCAACCCTGTCGTTGATGTCGAGCATGAGCTCCGACATCTCGTTGTGCCAGTCGAGACGGGTCACGGCCTCCGGCGCGAGCCGCCGGCGGTGATCGACGTCGAGCACGCGCGGTTCGGCAGCGGCGAGCTCGTAGATATCGTCGAGTATCGGCTGGTAGACCCTGGACGCCGGAACGATGCGCTCGGCGACGCGTTCGGCGAGCCCCGCGATCGCGCCTTCCTCACCATGGACCAGGAACAGCCCGCGGGAAATGGGCCGGCGTGCCGCGATCCAGCTGGCGATGCCGGCGCCGTCGGCATGGCCCGAATATTCGTCGATCATGCGGATGCGGGCCGCGACCTTGATCTCCTCGCCCTGGATCCGCACGGCCTTGGCCCCGTTCTGGAGGAAGCGGCCGAGCGTGCCGTTGGCCTGGAAGCCGGCGAGCAGCACGGTCGCGCGCTCGTTCCACAGCCAGCGCTTCAGATGATGGCGAATGCGGCCGGCATCGCACATGCCGCTCGCGGCGATGATGATATGGAATCCGGACAGGCGCATGATCGCCTTGCTCTCGTCCGCGCTCTCGGTGAATTTGAGATGCGGCGAGTTGAGCAGGCGCGCAGCGTCGACGGAGGGGTCGAGGCTCTCGGCATGGCGGCGGAACACTTCGGTGGCGCGGATCGCGAGCGGAGAGTCGAGGAAGATCGGCGCGGTCGGAATCTCGCCGTGCTCCATCAGGTCGACGAGGTCGACGATCAGCTCCTGGGTGCGCTCGACCGCGAAGGCAGGCATCAACAGCGCGCCGCCGGCCGTCGCGGCATCGCGCACCTCGGCCGCGAGGTGCTTGCGGCGGAGCTCAGGTGTGGTGGCCTCGCGCAGCCGGTCGCCGTAGGTCGATTCCGAGATGACGTAGTCGAAATCGGCCGGCGCTTCGGGATCAGGCTGCAGCAGCTTGGCCTCCGGCCCGACGTCGCCGGACAGCAGCACGCGCAGCGGGCGTGGCGCGCCCCGTTCGGCGATTTCGAGCTCGATCGAGGCCGAGCCGAGCAGATGGCCGGCGTTCCAGTAGCGCGCGCGGACGCCCGGGATCACGTCGGTCCAGCGTTCATAGTCGACCGCGCGAAACGATTGCAGCGATGCGATCGCATCGGCCTGCGTGTAGATCGACGCTACCTGCTTTCGTCCGCGCGAGGCATTGCGGCGGTTGAGCTGCGTGACTTCCGATTCCTGGATGCTGCCGGCGTCGGGCAGCATGTAGGAGCAGAGGTCGATCGTGCCGCGCGTCGCCAGGATCGGTCCGTCGAATCCCGCGCGCACGAGTTTCGGCAACAGGCCGCTATGGTCGATATGGGCGTGCGTGAGCAGCACGGCATCGATATCGGCGGGACGGAACGGAAAGGCGCCGTAGTTGAGCTCCTTCAGCGTCTTCTGGCCCTGGAACAGGCCGCAATCGACCAGGAAGCGGCCCGTCGCGGTCTGGAACAGATAGCTCGAACCGGTCACGGTGCGGGCGGCGCCGCAGAATCGAACGGTGGTGCTCATGGCGTCGTCTCCGGAAGATGTATCGTGGTCAGCTCGGACCGCAAGGCGGCCGCGAGACTCTGGTCGAGCGCAATCGCGTTGGTCGGATGCGAAACGCTGTCGGTCGAGCGGATCGAGCGGATGCCGGCTTCGGTGAATGCACCGATCATCGCAGGCGGAAACAGCGCGTGCGTGATGACCGCATCGACGGCGGTGGCGCCCATCGCCGTCAGAGCCTTTGCCGCGGCCATCAGCGTGGTCCCGGACGAGACGATGTCGTCCACCAGGAGCGCCGGCCGTCCCGAGAGCAGGCCGGGATCGGCAAAGCTGATGGCCACGGAACGATCGCCGTGCCGCGTCTTTTGCGCCACCGTGTGCTGCAATCGCAGCCGGCTCGCAATGTCGCTCACCCAGGGCTCGGACTCCATGTCGGGCCCGATCACGATGGTCGCGGGGTCGATGCCGCCCGTGGCCAGCGCGTTGGCAATCGCCGGCATGGCGGACAGGTTCTCCGCTTCGATGCCTGGAAAGACCGACCTGATGTCGGGGGTGCGGTGCAGGTGCGCATCCACGGTGACGATGCGGTCCACGGTCGTTGCAAGCAGACTGCCCATGGCCCGCTGACTGATGGCCTCGCCCGCATGAAATGCAGCATCCTGCCGCATGTAGCAGAGATAGGGCGCGACCAGCACCAGCCGCTTCGCGCCGTTGCGTCGCAATGCCTCCGCAGCGAACAGCAGGGCGATCAGCTTGTCGTTGGGTTGATCGAGCGGGGCATACAGGAGGGTGGTGTCGGTCGCCGGCGCGACGGCAACGCGCAGCTCGCCGTCCGGAAAACGATGCACGGCGATCTCGGCGCAGCCAAGCCCGAGCCGTGCCGCGAGGCGCTTCGCCGCATCGCTGCCGCCGGGCAATGTCTGGAGCGCGATCGTGCTCACGACGCCGACTTGCCTTGCAGGTCGTCATGACCGTTGACGATGTAACCGCTCTCCTCAGTGGCGGCGTCGGAAGCCAGATCGTGCTCGGGGCGGTCGAACGTGTAGACACGATACAGCGGCTCGCCCTGCTCGACGCGATCGCCGATCTTCTTGAACAGGCGGATGCCGGCGCCCTTGTCGAGCGGCGCGCCGGCGGTGCGGGCGAGGCGGTTCAGACGCAGGCAGTCGATCGCGGACACGTTGCCGTCATGCGCCGCCTTGACGTCGAAGCTGAGCGATCCGA
Organism: Bradyrhizobium sp. 23AC; assembly: GCF_054863025.1. Taxonomy (NCBI): domain Bacteria; kingdom Pseudomonadati; phylum Pseudomonadota; class Alphaproteobacteria; order Hyphomicrobiales; family Nitrobacteraceae; genus Bradyrhizobium; species Bradyrhizobium sp. 23AC. The sequence continues at coordinate 349,585 of NZ_JAVAYN010000008.1, read as the reverse complement.
GCTCGCTGCTGCATGTCGACGGACCCTGGGCGTCGATGATCTTCTGCATCTGTTTCAGCGCCGCACCGCTGTCGAGCAGTTCGCGCGCCCGCGCATAGCCGGCGCCGCCGCGCAGCTTCGGATCGTATTCCAGGAGATGGGCGGCGAGGCGGAGCGATTTCTCGCGCAGGTCGCGCGGCGCATCCTTGTCGTTGCCGAGCACGGCCATGACGTCGTTGGCCTCGAGCACCGGCCCGATGCCGTTGCCGATCGGCTGGCTTCCGTCGGTCGTGATCACCTCGACCGTGCGGCCGAAGCGGTCGCCGACGAATTCGAACAGCTTGCGCAGCCGCATCGCCTCGACGCCATTGGTGACCTTCGCGGTCGGCCCGACCGGAATGTCGATCAACAGATGCGTCGAGCCCGCCGCGATCTTCTTGGACATGATAGAGGCGACCATCTGCTCGCGGGTGTCGAGGCTCAGCGGGCGCTCGACCGAGATCAGGACGTCGTCGGCCGGCGACAGGTTCACGTGCCCGCCCCAGATCAGGCAGCCGTTGCAGGCCGAGACGATCGCCTTCATCTCCTCGACGCCGACATTCACCCGCGCCAGCACCTCCATGGTGTCGGCGGTGCCGGCAGGCGAGGTGATGGCGCGCGAGGAGGTCTTGGGGATCGGCAGGCCATGGGCGGCGACGATCGGCACCACGACCATCGAGGTGCGATTGCCGGGAATGCCGCCGATGCAATGCTTGTCGACGACGACAGGCGTCGGCCACACCAATTGCGTGCCCGCCTGCGCCATCGCACCGGTGAGGGCAAGCAACTCGTCGCTGGTGATGAAGCTCGCCGAACCGATCAGGAAGGCGGCGATCTCCATGTCGGAGTAACGATAATGCGCGAGGTCGTTGATGATCGCGCCGATCTCGGCCTGGCTCAGGGTTCGCCCGCGGATCTTCGCGCGCACCGCTTCCAGGCTCTCCGGAGGTGCCGCGGGCCTGACCGTGACCAGCGTGCCGACGCCTTGCGCGAAGCGCCGGAAGGCGGGTTCAGAGAGTCCGATCTCGTCCGGGGCCACCAGCGTATCGTCGTCCGTGATCAGCAACGTCGCCAGCAGGACCTTACCGCCCTGACGCAGCTCGACGCGGCTGAAGCCGCGGAAGATCTCGGCGCGCAGCGCCTTCGATTGCCTGGAGACGACGACGACGACGTTCTCGCGGCCGGTATCGAGCCGGACGCGGCGGATCTTCAGTTGCGAGTGCGGAAGGTCTGGATGCATGGAGAGGCCGGCAAGGAGTAACACGGCCTCCATGCTTAGACGTCGCCGTTCTGATGCTGTTGACCCAGATCATGGCCCGCGCGAGGGACATGGGTGGGCTGTTGCGGGCCGTCACGCAGGCGCGCTGCTGCAGGCGCATCGGTCTGGAAATGACAGGGGAAGCCGAATGCCGTGGCGATATCGCCGATGTTGGCCGGCCAAATCGGGGATCGGGCTACTTTATCCCCGTGCTGATCGCGACAAACTTGTTGTTGAGGAGGGCGCCGCCCATGGTGTTCACGGCCGTTATGATCGCCAGCGCGATGCCTGCGGCAATGAGGCCGTACTCGATCGCGGTTGCACCATTCTCATCGGCAAGGAAGGACCTAAGCAAACGCATTGCCAACTCCCGTTCATCCGATCCAACGTATGGCCGCGTCGTCATCGGACTTGCAAATAGATCGAATAAGTCTTTATGCGCGCCAAAAGAATTAAGCCCGGGCGAACGCGCCCCTGCTCATACGACGGCATTCATTAAATTAAGGTTCCATCGATCCGTGCAAATGGATTCATCTCGGCAGGCCTCGGCCGGGCTGCGCGGGCGCTGCGTCCGTCAGGGCACCATCGTGCGACCGCTTAACCGATTGTTGAGCCTGTTCGTCAGGCGCTCAATCGCGGCGGTCCGCATTCAGCGCCCGCAACATCGCGATGCGGGCGAACATCACCCAGCCGCCGCCCGTCTCGGCCGCATTGATCAAGGTCTCGATGGCGGTCTGCCAGCGCGGCTCGTGCTGGACGTCCTCGGGCAGCCGCATGATGTAGTCGGCCGCCTCCTGAAACGTCAGCAGCTGGCGCTTGTTGCTCACGCGAACGGGATCGTCGAACGCCGTCGACCAGGGCATGTCAGGCCGCCTGATCGGCGAGGGGTGGCATCACGGCGCAATCGCGGGGGATGCGGCTAGCCGGCCTTCTTCGCCCGAGCAGGCGCGCGCACCGGCTTGTCGGCCTTCTTCGAAGTTTCCCTGGTCGCTTCCCTGGTCGCCGTCTTCGCAGCAGCGTCCTTGCCGCCTTTGCCGGCGATCGGCAGCAGCATCTCGCGCTGGCCCGCGACGCGCTTCTTCGGCTTCTTGGCTTTCGCGGTCTCCTTGGCGACCTTCGCCGCAGGCGCGGCGTCCTTCTCGTTCGCGATGCTCTTCTTCAGCGCGTCCATCAAGTTGATGACGTTGCCGCCGCTCTTCGGCGCGGCCTTGGCGGTGATCGGGGCGCCGCTGCGCTTCTTGTTGATGAGATCGATCAGCGCGGTCTCGTAATGGTCCTCGAACAGCTCGGGCTCGAATGCGCCGGACTTCTTCTCGACGATATGCTTGGCGAGGTCGAGCATGTCCCTGGTCAGCTTCACGTCCTGGATGTCGTCAAAATATTCTGTCTCGCTGCGGACCTCGTAGGGGTAGCGCAGCAGCGTGCCCATCAGCCCGCTTTCCAGCGGCTCGAGCGCGATGATGTGCTCGCGGTTGGTCAGCACCACGCGGCCGATCGCGACCTTGTCCATGCTGCGGATGGTCTCGCGGATCACCGCATAGGCGTCGTGGCCGACCTTGCCGTCGGGCACGAGATAATAGGGGCGGATCAGATAGCGGTTGTCGATGTCGGCCTTCGGCACGAACTCGTCGATATCGATCGTGTGGGTCGAATCGAGCGCGATGTCGTCGAGCTCGTCCTTGGTGACCTCGATATAGGTGTCGGTGTCGACCTTGTAGCCCTTGACGATGTCCTCGGACGTCACCTCGTCGCCGGTCTCGGCGTCGACCTTGAGGTACTTGATCCTGTGGCCGGTCTTGCGGTTGATCTGGTTGAAAGAGACCTTCTCGGTATCCGAAGTGGCCGGATAGAGCGCGACCGGGCAGGTCACGAGCGACAAACGCAGAAAACCCTTCCAATTGGCGCGGGGGGCCATGGGCTACTCCAAACGCAACAAGGACAGACTTACGAGGATACCATCGGGAAACAGCGAATCATAGCAAGGCCGGACGTTGAATCTTCCAACTGCGTTAATCGGCCGTAGGGCGTGGGGTTGCTGTCCCGATCGGGTGGCAAAAGCCGGAACATCATATCGGATCGGGCGTTGGCTCCGCATACACGGCTGCGAGGAGGTCGCGGTCATCGGAGGCGACACGCAGAGATTGAGGGCATCATGGCAACCACGCGAGAGCAGCGACAGATCGTCGAAACACCAACCGAGGCGCGTCAGGGCGAACCTGGGCCGTCAGTTGCCGCATTGCTCGCCATCTCGACTGGGCTTGCGATCCTGATCCTCGCCGTCATCTGGTTCGTGTTCTTCCGGACCTGACGGCCGAATTCACGGGAAGGGCGGACCTTCCGACCTGCCGCGGGACGCGGCACACTGCGCCCGCCATGTTGCCGGCTCGTCCGGTCCCATGGCGGGCGCAGTCGCATGGGCTTTGGACACATCGTATATGACCAAAAAGTAACGCGCCCGGTTCCCCGCGTTCATATTCAGTTCACGCCGGAATTGCTCATCTGGTGCGGTGTTGATGCGGCCTATGTCTGGAGAGAAGCGTGCGCCTGCTCGTTGTTGAGGACGACCCCGATCTCAATCGCCAGCTCACCAAGGCGTTGACCGACGCCGGCTATGTCGTCGATCGCGCCTTCGACGGAGAGGAGGGGCACTATCTCGGCGACAACGAGCCGTATGATGCCGTCGTGCTCGACATCGGCCTGCCGAAGAAGGACGGCATCTCGGTGCTGGAGGCCTGGCGCCGCAACGGCCGCACCATGCCGGTCCTGATCCTCACCGCACGCGACCGCTGGAGCGACAAGGTGCAGGGCTTCGATGCCGGCGCCGACGACTATGTCGCAAAGCCGTTCCATTTGGAGGAGGTGCTGGCGCGCATCCGCGCGCTGCTGCGCCGCTCGACCGGCCATGCCCAGAGCGAGCTCAGCTGCGGCCCCGTCACGCTCGACACCAGGACCGGCCGCGTCAGCGTGTCAGGCAATCCCGTAAAGATGACCTCACACGAATATCGGCTTCTGGCCTACCTGATGCACCATTCCGGCCGGGTGGTCTCGCGCACCGAGCTGGTCGAGCACCTCTACGACCAGGATTTCGACCGCGACTCGAATACGATCGAGGTGTTCGTCGGCCGCATCCGCAAGAAGCTCGACGTCGACATCATCCAGACTGTCCGCGGCCTCGGCTATCTCCTGACCCCGCCGGCCGCCTGACGCGTTCCGGGGCTTGACGGGCAGCCTGACAGGGGCCTTGGTCCGGGATATGAGCTCTGACGCCCGCCACCCTGCGCCTTCCCGGATCATTCCGATGGCCGCTAGTTCGCTTGCGACCCGCCTGTTCCTGTCGGCGACCGCCTGGCTCGTGGTGATCCTGGCCATCACCGGCGTGGTGCTGTCGTCGGTCTACAAGAACGCCACCGAGCGCGCCTTCGACCGCCGGCTCAATCTCTATCTCCGCACGCTGATCGCGGAGGTCGCCACCCCCGACGAGCCGCCCGACCGCCAGTTCCAGTCGCTTGGTGAGCCGCTGTTCGAGCTGCCGTTGTCCGGCTGGTACTGGCAGATCACGCGGACCGACACCGAAAAGCCGGAGGTGCGCTCCTCGCGCTCGCTCTGGGACAAGAAGCTGCCGAAGCTGGAAGAGCAGGGCACCGAGCTCACCGCCGCCGGCATCCGGCTGGCCTATGTCGACGGGCCCGAAGGGCAGAATCTGCGCATGGTCGAGCGTCCCGTCGATCTCGGCGCCGACGGCAAGTTTCTGGTCAGCGTCGCCGGCGACGATACCGAGATTTTCGACGAGACGCGCAGCTTCGACTACTATCTCGGCGGCACCTTCACCGCGCTCGGCATCGTGCTGCTGCTGACGACCGTGTTCCAGGTCCGCTTCGGCCTCGCACCGCTCAAGCGCATCTCGGAATCGATCGCTGACATCCGCTCCGGGCGGGCGGAGCGGCTCGAGGGCGAATTCCCGGTCGAGATCGCGCCGCTGGCGCGCGAGACCAATGCGCTGATCGATGCCAATCGCGAGATCGTCGAGCGCGCGCGCACCCATGTCGGCAATCTCGCCCATGCGATCAAGACGCCGCTCTCGGTCATCGTCAACGAGGCCGGCGTCCATATCACCGATCCGTTCGCGGCCAAGGTGATGGAGCAGGCGGATGTGATGCGCGACCAGGTCGCCCATCACCTGGAGCGTGCGCGCATCGCAGCGCGGGTCTCGGTGGTCGCGACCGTGACGGAGGTGGCGCCGGCCATCGAGGCATTGCGGCGGACCATGGAGAAGATCCATCGCGATCGCGGCATCGTCGTCGAAGCCAAGGCCGATCCGTCGGCAAAATTTCGCGGCGAGCGGCAGGATCTGGAGGAGATGGTCGGCAATCTCGTCGACAATGCCTGCAAATGGGCCGCCTCGCGCGTCTTCATCGAGGTCCTGGTGGAGCCGCCGCACCAGGCGGGGGTGGGCCCGCGCCTGCGGATCATCGTCGATGACGACGGCCGCGGCCTGTCGGAAGCCGAGCGTGCGCAGGTCTCTCGGCGTGGCCAGCGGCTCGACGAGTCCAAGCCGGGCTCGGGGCTGGGGCTGTCGATCGTGACCGACCTTGCCGCGCTCTATGGCGGCAGCCTCTCGCTCGGTGGTGCGCCGACCGGCGGCCTGCGCGCCGAACTGGTCCTTCCGGGTGTATAATCCGTTGTTCCGACAGGGTTATTCGTCCCCGCCGATGCCTGGCCGCAGCAAACCGGCGGGATTCGCTCCGACGTCCTAAACGGCTTCTTAAGTGGGGGCCTCCTATGATCGCGCCGGACCATCCCATGTCCGCCATTTTACCGTGCATTACCCGGGCGCATGAGCCAGACATCGATCGAGCGGCTGAGGGAATATCTCGCGCAGCTCCCGCCGCAGGCGCAGGCGCTGCTGATGCGGGAGTTCGAGCGCGCGCTCGAGCGCGGCCAGGACACGGCTGTCGCGACCCTCGTGCTCGAGCAGTTGCGCAAGATCGTCCGCAAGTCCGAAGCCGACGAAGCCCCGCCGCCGCGCACGGACGATCTGTCGCGACTGTTGTTCCAGGCGCTGGAACCGTTCCTGATCGAGGCCGGCGTCCCGCTGCGGGTCGGCCAGATCCGCCGCACCTCGCTCCAGCCGATCTGGCAATGGCTAGGCCGCGACGGCGCACCGGACAAGGTGAACGAGTTCGAGGCCGCGCTGGCGCGGATGCCCCCCGATAGCGCGGGGCAGGTCGAAGCCCTCGCGCAGAAGCTCCAGGGGGTGGCTGCGGATGCCATTTTCGAGCTGACCGGTCCCGGCGGCGGCGACAAATCGCGCGCGCTGGCCCGGGTCGGCGCGCCCAACGTGATCGAGGACCTCTATTCGATCGGAGCGGTGCTTCAGGTCCGGGAGGCCATAGCCGGCTTGAACGAGAAGCTGCCGCGCACTCTGCGCGCTTTCGGCGATCCCCAGATCGCCTCGGTGACGTCGGCGCTCAACATTCCGGTCCTTCAGACCCCGCAAATGCTGCCCTTCGCGCTGTCGATCGTGGTGCAGCGGATGACCGCGCCGTGGCAGATCATCCGCCTCGCCATCAAGATTGCCGCGTCCGACGACGAGATCCGCGTCGCGGCGACGCCTTACGGTGTTGCCGTCACGATCGCGCTGCACGATCTGTCCTGCGTTGCCGCCACCCTGCGCATGGACATCAAGCGCGGCCATTTCGACAACGTTGCCGGCAACCTCAAGGCGCTGCACGACGGCGTACGCGGCCTGCGCACCGAGCTCGACCTGCGCAACGATTCCGCTTGGGGCAAGCAACTGACCTCGATCCGGGCCGACATCTCCAATGCGCTGCAATCCGAGATCGACAGCGTTCCCGGCCGCGTTCGCCGCATCCTGCGCCAGCGCCCCGAGAAAGACATTCCGCCGGGTGCGCGGATCGACAGCACCGAGGTGGAGGAAACGGCGGCGCTGATCGATTTCGTCGCGACCTGCCGCAATTATGCGAGCGAGCTTGCGATCAACGAGGTGACGCTGCGCACCTATTCCGACCTCCAGCAATATGTCGAACGCTCGACCGAGCAATTGGTGCAGTCGCTGCGCGCCGCCGATCACAAGGTGCGCATCTATCGGCAGCAGCAGGTGCAGGCCGCGATTCGCTTCTGCCAGGTGCTGTTTGGCGATGATTACGCCTCGTTGATGAGCCGGGCCGCGGAGAACGCAGCGACCGGCGAGCGCAAATCGTCGCGCGCAAGCTAACCTAAGCGCATATTTTCGTGATCACAATTTGTGGTTGACGGTGCCAGTGGTGCGCCGTACGGTCCCCGTGCAAGTCCGGGGAACTTCTATTTGTGGGCGCATGAAACCCGTTATCAGCTCCATCGAAATTGAGAACCGCATCATTGTTGCCAAGTATCAAAGACTGATGGTCGGCGCCAAAGTGGTGCTGGTCGAGAAGGCAAGCGGTCGGCAACTGTCGGAGACGATCACGAGGGTTGCATCCCCGGTTCCGGTCGGCGCGCTGCGCATCAGATTGCCGGACGCAGTCAGGCCGGGAACATACTTCCTGAGGGCCTTCAACGGCCACGGTGAGGACGCCGCGCAAAGCACGGACTTCGAGATCGGCTAAGCCGTTGGATTTTCACCGTTTCGAGACCGTGCGCGGTCGCGCCAAATTGACAATTGTCAATTGCCGCATCGTCCGGCCGTGGTGTAAAGCCACCTATGGGCGCGGTTCGTGCGCTGCCGGAAGCTTGCCAGATGACGCTATGGTTCGTGTTCGCGCTGATGACGGTCGCGGCGATTTTCGCCGTGCTCTGGCCGCTTGGCCGCAATGGACGCGCGCAAGACCAGGGCAGCGAGGTCGCGGTTTACAAGGACCAGCTGGCCGAGATCGAGCGTGATCTCGCTGCAGGCTTGATCCCCGCGCCGGACGCCGAGGCTGCGCGCGTCGAGATCAGCCGCAGGCTGCTCGCTGCGGCCGCCAGCGAGCCCGCCATGGCGCCGAAGTCGAATCTCAAATGGCGCCGCGCGGCGGCCGTGCTGGCGCTCGCCGGCCTGCCGCTCGTTGCGATTGGCATTTACATGCCACTCGGCTCGCCCCGGCTTCAGGACTTTCCCCTGGCGCAGCGCGAGCGGGGATCCGGGTCCGGCGTCGCGCAGTCGCTCGAGAATCTCGTCGTGCAGGTCCAGCAGCATCTGGAGAAGAATCCGACCGACGGGCGCGGCTGGAACGTGCTCGCGCCGGTGTTGGAGCGGCTTGGCCGTTTCGACGATGCGGTGCGCGCCTATCGCAACTCGCTCACCTATAATGGCGAGAGCGCGGAGCGCCGGTCCGATCTCGGCGAAGCGATCTCGGCTGCGGCCGGCGGTGTGGTGACCGTCGAGGCCAAGGCGGAGTTCGAGCGTGCGCAGGCCCTGAACGCGGACGATCCCAAGGCGAACTACTTCCTGGGCCTTGCCGCCGAGCAGGACGGCCGCAAGGACGATGCAGCCACGATCTGGCGCGCGCTGCTTGCGAAAGCGCCCGCGGATGCGCCGTGGCGTGCCCTGGTGCAGTCCTCGCTGGTGCGGGTCGGTGGCGGAACGATGCCGGCGCTGTCCGACGAGACGATTGCTGCGTCCAAGGATATGGCCGAAGGCGATCGCAACGCGATGGTGCGCGGCATGGTCGATCGTCTGGCCACCCGGTTGAAGCAGAACGGCGACGACGTCGACGGTTGGCTGCGCCTGGTGCGCGCCTATCTCGTGATGGGCGAGCGGGACAAGGCCATGGGGGCATCGGCCGATGCCCGGCAGGCGGTTGCCAGCGACGCCGAGAGGCTGCGCCAGCTCAACGAAGGCCTCAGGACTCTCGGGTTCGGCGGATGACGATGTCGGAACGAGACGAGCGGAGAACAGATACGCCATGACGCGCAAGCAGCGACGTATGACCATCATCGGCGGCTCGCTCGCCGTGCTCGCGCTCGCGGCCGCGCTGGTGCTTAACGCACTTCGCGACTCCATCGTGTTCTTCTCGACGCCGACCATGGTCGCCGAGAAGCACGTCGAGCCAGGCAAGCGGTTTCGCCTCGGCGGGCTAGTGCAGCCCGGCTCGCTCCAGCGCGGCGACAATCTCGCGGTGACCTTCGAGGTTGCCGACGGCAATGCCAAGCTGCCGGTGGCCTACAAGGGCATCCTGCCCGACCTGTTCCGCGAGGGGCAGGGCGTCGTCGCCGAAGGTGCGCTCGACGCCCATGGCGTGTTCAAGGCCGACACGGTGCTTGCCAAGCACGACGAGACCTATATGCCCAAGGACGTCGCCGATGCCCTGAAGAAGCAGGGGCACTGGAAGGACGATTACGGCGGCAAGCCGTCTGACAGCGGCAAGACGTCCGATGCGGGCAAGCCCGCGGCGACGGCCGCGCAGGGCAATCCGCAGGGAGCAATGCAGTGATCGCAGAATCCGGACATTACGCGCTGGTGCTGGCGCTTGGGCTCGCACTGATCCAGTCAATTGTGCCCCTGATCGGCGCACGCCTGAACGATGTCGCGCTGATGAATGTGGCGCGCTCCACGGCGCTGGCGCAGCTGCTGTTCGTCGGTGCTTCGTTCGTCGCTCTCGTGATGCTGCACGTGAACTCGGACTTCTCGGTCGCCAACGTTTACGAGAACTCCCACTCGATGAAGCCGCTGCTCTACAAGATCACCGGCGTGTGGGGGAACCATGAAGGCTCGATGCTGTTGTGGGTGTCGATCCTCGCGTTGTTCGGCGGGCTCGTTGCAGCGTTCGGCAACAATCTGCCGCTGTCGCTGCGCGCGCACGTGCTTGCCGTGCAGGCCTGGGTCGCCAGCGCCTTCTATCTGTTCATCCTCGTGACGTCGAACCCGTTCCTGCGCATCGCGAGCCCGCCGATCGAAGGACGCGATCTCAATCCGGTGCTCCAGGACATCGGCCTCGCCGTGCATCCGCCGATGCTCTATCTTGGCTATGTCGGCTTCTCGATCTCGTTCTCCTTCGCGATCGCGGCGCTGATGGAGGGCCGGATCGATGCAGCCTGGGCGCGCTGGGTGCGGCCGTGGACGCTGGTCGCCTGGATCTTCCTGACGCTCGGCATCGCTATGGGCTCGTACTGGGCCTATTACGAGCTCGGCTGGGGCGGCTGGTGGTTCTGGGATCCGGTCGAGAACGCCTCGCTGATGCCGTGGCTCTCCGGCACCGCGCTGCTCCATTCCGCCCTGGTGATGGAGAAGCGCAACGCGCTGAAGGTCTGGACCATCCTGTTGTCGATCCTGACCTTCTCGCTGTCGCTGCTCGGCACTTTCCTGGTGCGCTCGGGCGTCATCACCTCGGTGCACGCCTTCGCCACCGATCCCACCCGCGGCGTGTTCATTCTGCTGATCCTCTGCCTGTTCATCGGCGGTAGCCTGTCCCTGTTCGCGGGCCGCGCCACCTCGTTGAAGCAGGGCGGCCTGTTCGCGCCGATCTCGCGCGAGGGGGCGCTGGTGCTGAACAACCTGCTGCTCACGGTTGCTTGCGCGGTCGTGCTGTTCGGCACGCTCTATCCGCTCGCGATGGAAATGCTCGCCGACTTCAAGATGTCGGTCGGTGCGCCCTTCTACAACCTCACCTTCGCGCCGCTATTTACCCTGTTGCTGCTTGCCGTGCCGTTCGGGCCGATGCTGGCGTGGAAGCGCGGCGATCTGCTCGGCGTGACGCAGCGCCTGCTCGCGGCGGGCGTCGCCGGGCTCGTCGCCGTCGCCATCGCCTGGGGCTGGGCGAGCGGGGGCAGCACGCTGGCGCCGCTCGCGATCGGGCTTGGCATCTTCGTCATCGGCGGCGCGGTCACCGACATCGTCGAGCGGACCGGCCTCGTGCGGCTGCCGTTCGCAACGGTGCTGCACCGGGCGCGCGGCATGCCGCGCTCGGCCTGGGGCACGGCGTTCGCGCATGCCGGCCTCGGCGTCGCGCTGATCGGGATCGTCTGCGAAACCACCTGGAACAGCGAATATATCGCGACTATGAAGCAGAACGACGTCGCCCACATCGCCGGCTTCGACGTGAAGCTCGACGGATTGCTGCAGCATCAGGGCCCGAACTACCGCGAGATGATCGCCGAGTTCAACGTCAGCCTCGATGGCAAGCCGCTCAGCGTCATGACGCCCTCCAAGCGCAGCTTCACCACCCGCGGCTCCTCGACCACCGAGGCCGCGCTGCTGACGCGCGGCGCGAGCCAGCTCTATATTTCGCTCGGCGAGGCCAATGCCGAGGGCGCCATCGCCGTGCGTATCTATTACAAGCCGATGGTGCTCATGATCTGGTGGGGGCCGGTGCTGATGGCGTTCGGCGGCGTGCTGTCGCTGTCCGACCGGCGTCTGCGGGTCGGCGCGCCGAAGCCGGCGCGGGCCAAGCAGCGCCTCCAGCCGGCGGAGTGATCCGATGCGCCGGATGATGGCCGCGTTCGCCCTGCTGATGCTGCTCGCCTTGCCTGCGGCCCACGCCGTGCAGCCCGACGAGATCATGCCGGATCCCGCCAAGGAAGCTCGCGCGCGCGAGCTGTCGCGGGAGCTGCGCTGCATGGTCTGTCAGAACCAGTCGATCGATGATTCCGATGCGCCGCTGGCGCGCGACCTGCGGCTTCTGGTGCGCGAGCGCATCGGCGCCGGCGACAGCAACTCGCAGGTGCTCGACTTCCTGGTCGCGCGCTACGGCGAGTTCGTGCTGTTGAAACCACGTTTCGAACGTCAGACCCTGCTGCTGTGGCTGCTCGGGCCGCTGCTTCTGATCGGCGGTGGCCTGGCGCTGTGGCTGCAAATCCGGCGTCGCTCGCGGAGTGGTGCAGACGTACCTGCTCCGCCGCTCACTGCGGACGAACAGGCGCGGCTCGCCGCGTTGATGTCCGATGATGCGAAGTCGTCCTAGCCTACGTAATGATACTTAGGCCGCTTGGCGCAGCTTGTTTCATGCTCTGTTGACCTTTGTCTGGAAGCTTGTCGCAAGATTCGATTCCAGCCTTTGAGTCCCCCGATGTTCGCGAACAGCAATCTGACGATCCGCTTCCTGGTCGGCGCCGTCGTCGCTGCATTATTGTTTCTGCTGGGCATCGGCGGCGGCACCGGCTTCATCGCGGTGCTCTATCTCAACAACGAGATCACCAGCCTGTCGGCGGACTTCGCCGCGCTGAGCGGCCCCGCGCGCGACCATGCCATGCAGATCTACCAGCAGGCGCAGACCGCGTTCTCCTATTTCCTGATGGCCTGCGGCGTGATCGCCGTCGTCGCCGTCGCAATCTGCCTCACCACCTGGTTCGCCGTGCGCAACGGCATCCTCAGTCCGCTGGCCGCGATCGTGCATGCCATGCGCGAGGTCGCCGACCAGAAATTCCAGACATCGGTTCCGGGGCTCGGCCGCACCAACGAGATCGGCCTGCTCGCCGGTGCGCTGGAGGTCTTCAAGACCAACGGGCTCGAGCGGCGCCACCTCACCGAGCAGCAGCTGCGCGAAGCCCAGCACCAGGCCGAGCGATCGAAATTCCTGGACGACCGGATCAAGCGCTTCAACGAACTCGTCGCCAGCGTCGTCGACAGCGTGGCCTCATCGGCCGTGCACCTGAAGAGCAACGCCGAGACGCTGTCGCGGACCGCCAACGACACCAGCACCAAGGCCAATGCGGTCGCGAGCGCGGCGAGCCAGGCCAGCGCCAGCGTGCAGACGGTCGCAGGTTCTGCCGAGGAGATGACGAACTCGATCGGCACGATCAGCCGCCGCGTCACCGACGCGACCCAGCGCGCCGAGGGCGCAGCGTCCCAGGCGGAGAAGAGCCGCGACACCATCCACACGCTATCGGATGCCGCCGACAAGATCGGCGAGGTCGTGCAGCTCGTGCAGGCGATCGCATCGCAGACCAATCTGCTGGCGCTGAACGCCACCATCGAGGCGGCGCGGGCAGGGGAGGCCGGCAAGGGGTTTGCGGTGGTTGCCTCCGAGGTGAAGAATCTGGCGCATCAGACCAGCAAGGCGACGGAGGAGATCACCTCTCATGTCGCCAGCATTCAGGGCATCACCGCGGAGACGCGCGGCGCGATCGACGGCATTTCCAAGACGCTGTCGGAGATCTCGTCCATCATGTCCGGCATCGAGGTCGATACCGCCCAGCAGCGTAACGCCACGCAGGAGATCACGCGCAGCGCCCAGAACGCCGCGCACGGAACCCTCGACGTCTCCAACCATATCGTCCAGATCACCTCGACCTCCGCGCAGACCGGCCGCATGGCCGCCGAGGCGCGGGATTCCGCGGTCGACCTGTCGCAGCAGGCCGCGACCCTGAAGCGCGAGGTCGACGAGTTCATCGTCAGCGTCAGGGCAAGCTGAGCGCGCCAGAACGCGCTTGCGACGCCGGTCACGGGAACTCGGTTAAGTTCCTGTGAGGCCACAATTTTCGGTGTGCGCTAAACTGCCGCATCGGACCCGCCCCTTCATTACAAAAGTTTAACCCCGCCGCCAGCGCACGGTAAGGCGGGAGCCCCCATCTTCAGGACCGTAAGGTGCCGCCATCGGGCACCAAATGGATTTCAAGGCCCTGGAGATCTCCGCATGACCGACCGTCCCGACCTCTCGAACCTTCCGTCCTACCGGCAGCCGCGCCGGTCGGTGTTTTCCGCGCGCAAGTTCGCGCTGATGGCCTCGGTCGTCGCCGGTCTCGGCGCGGCCGTCTATGGCTTCAGCCCCTCGACTTCGCCGGCCGACCTGTTCTCGAGCCCGGCGCATGCGCAAGTCAACAACGAGGTCCGCAAGGTCGAACGCCCGGTCGGTTTCGCCGACATCGTCGAGCGTGTGAAGCCGTCGGTGATCTCGGTGAAGGTCAACATCAAGGAGAAGACCGCGAGCAACGACGACGGCGATGATTCCTCCTCGCCATTCCAGCCGGGCTCGCCGATGGAGCGCTTCTTCCGCCGCTTCGGCGGTCCGGATGGTTTCCCGGGCCTGAAGGGCGGGCGTGGCCGCGTCGTGCAGGGCCAGGGCTCCGGCTTCTTCATCTCGGCCGACGGCTTTGCCGTGACCAACAACCACGTGGTCGACGGCGCCGACAAGGTCGAGGTCACCACCGACGACGGCAAGACCTACACCGCCAAGGTGATCGGCACCGACCAGCGCACCGACCTCGCTTTGATCAAGGTCGAGGGCAGCTCGAACTTCCCGTTCGCCAAGCTCGCTGACGCCAAGCCGCGGATCGGCGACTGGGTGCTCGCGGTCGGCAATCCCTTCGGCCTCGGCGGCACCGTGACCGCCGGCATCGTCTCGGCGAGCGGCCGCGACATCGGCAACGGTCCGTATGACGATTTCATCCAGATCGACGCGCCCGTGAACAAGGGCAATTCCGGCGGTCCCGCTTTCGACACCAACGGCGAGGTGATGGGCGTCAACACCGCGATCTACTCGCCCTCCGGCGGCAGCGTCGGCATCGCGTTCTCGATTCCGGCGAGCACCGTCAAGAGCGTGGTCGCCCAGCTCAAGGACAAGGGCTCGGTCAGCCGCGGCTGGATCGGCGTGCAGATTCAGCCGGTCACCTCCGACATCGCCGACAGCCTCGGTATGAAGAAGGCCGAAGGCGCGCTGGTGGCGGAACCGCAAGCGAACGGTCCGGCTGCGAAGGCTGGCATCGAGTCCGGTGACGTGATCACCGCGGTCAACGGCGAGTCCGTCAAGGACGCCCGCGAGCTTGCCCGCACCATCGGTGGCATGGCGCCCGGCGCGACCGTGAAGCTCAACGTGCTGCACAAGGGGCAGGACAAGGTCGTGAACATGACGCTTGGCCAGCTGCCGAATACGGTCGAGGCCAAGGCCGACAACGACAATGACAGCGGCAAGGGTGCGAGCAAGGGCACCGACGTGCCCAAGCTCGGCATGACCGTTGCCCCCGCCAATTCGGTGGCCGGCGCCGGCAAGGAAGGCGTCGTGGTCACCGAGGTCGATCCGAAGAGCGCCGCGGCCGAGCGCGGCTTCAAGGAAGGCGACGTGATTCTCGAAGTCGGCGGCAAGAGCGTGGCCACCGCCGGCGAAGTCCGCGACGCCATCAACATGGCGCGGACCGACAACAAGAACAGCGTCCTGATGCGCGTGAAGAGCGGCGGCCAGTCGCGCTTCGTCGCGGTGCCCCTCGCCAAGGGTTAAGACTTCAGGAGGCCTACGAGATGAAGGGTGTCGCCGGCATCAGTCGCCCCCGCCGACGGCGCCCTTCGGGGAAGCAGCGCAACGTTCGCTTCCCCTCTCTACCTTCCGGTGGAATTACGCCCCCCTCCGTCGGAAGGCCTAGGGCGGTGAGGTCCCCCCAGCTTCACCGCCCGCCTTTTTCTCGATGCCAGAGTCTCCCACTCGGCTTGCATGCGATTGCCGCTCGCGCCATGTTTAGAGAAGGTTGACCTCCTTGACCGCCGCCGAACGCACGATGCGCCTCCTCATCATTGAAGACGACCGCGAATCCGCCGACTATCTCGTGAAGGCGTTTCGCGAAGTCGGACACATTGCCGACCACGCCGCCGACGGCGAGGAAGGCCTCGCCATGGCCGAGAACGGCGATTACGACGTGCTGGTGGTCGACCGCATGCTGCCCAAGCGCGACGGCCTGTCGCTGATCGGTGCACTGCGCGACCAGGACAACACCACGCCGGTGCTGATTCTGTCCGCGCTCGGACAGGTCGACGACCGCATCAAGGGCCTGCGCGCCGGCGGCGACGACTATCTGCCAAAGCCCTATTCCTTCGCCGAGCTGCTGGCCCGGGTCGAGGTGCTGTCGCGCCGCCGCGGGGGACCTGCCGAGGACACGCTCTACCGCGTCGGCGATCTCGAGCTCGACCGGCTCTCCCATCGCGTCGTCCGCGGCAAGGACGAGTTGACGCTGCAGCCGCGCGAATTCCGCCTGCTCGAATATCTGATGAAGCATGCCGGCCAGGTGGTGACGCGCACCATGCTGCTCGAGAACGTCTGGGACTATCATTTCGATCCGCAGACCAACGTGATCGACGTGCACATTTCGCGGCTGCGCTCCAAGATCGACAAGGGCTTTGAGCGGCCGCTGCTGCACACGATCCGCGGCGCCGGGTACATGATCCGTGACGGCATTCGGTAAACTCGTCCGCACCACGGCGTTCCGGCTGACGCTGGTCTATCTGCTGCTGTTCGCGATGTTCGCGGCCTCGCTGCTGGCCTATTTCGCCTGGAATACGCGGCGGCTGATCACCGAGGAAATCACGCAGACGGTCAATGCCGAGACCTCGGAGATCTCCGAAATCTACGGCCGTCGCGGCCTGCGCGGCCTGGTGCTTGCGATCGAATATCGGGCGCTGCGCCCGGGCGCCAACCTCTATCTCGTGACGACGCCGACAGGGCAGGCAATCGCCGGCAATGTCGGCTCGCTGGCGCCGGGCGTGATGGCGACACGCGGCTGGTCGGAGACCGCCTACCGGCGCATCGAGGACGCCGATGACCGCGACCATCGTGCGCTCGTGCGCGTCACCGAACTGGAAAATGGCTTCCGGCTTCTGATCGGCCGCGACCTCGCCGAGCGGCGTCGCCTGTTC
Source organism: Bradyrhizobium sp. 23AC (assembly GCF_054863025.1). Taxonomy (NCBI): domain Bacteria; kingdom Pseudomonadati; phylum Pseudomonadota; class Alphaproteobacteria; order Hyphomicrobiales; family Nitrobacteraceae; genus Bradyrhizobium; species Bradyrhizobium sp. 23AC. Next base: position 332,777 of record NZ_JAVAYN010000008.1, on the reverse strand, counting down.
GGCATCGTCGCCAAGGCGGCGCAATGGTCGATCCTGATCGTCGTCGTGCTCGGTCTCGGCGGCGGCATCTTCGTCGCGCGCCGCGTGCTGAGGCGCATCGACGCGATGACCGGGACCGCGCAGCGCATCATGACCGGCGATCTCAGCGGGCGTCTACCGGTGGGGCGTAGCGGCGACGAGCTCGACCGCCTCGCGGAAAATCTCAATGCCATGCTGGAGCGGATCGAGGCGCTGATGGCTGGCTTGAAGGAAGTCTCCGACAACATCGCCCACGACCTCAAGACGCCGCTGACGCGCTTGCGCAACCGCGCCGAGGAGGCGCTGGCGAAATCGGGCTGCGAAGCCGATTACCGTGCGGCGCTGGAGCGGACCATCGAGGAATCCGACGGTCTGATTCGCACCTTCAACGCGCTGCTGATGATCGCGCGCGCGGAGTCCGGACAGGCGCGCGGCAACATGGATGATTTCGATGCGGCCGATGTCGCAAACGGCATCCACGAGCTCTACGAGCCACTGGCCGAGGACGACGGCATGACCTTGAAGGTCAAGGCCGAGCCGACACCGGTTCACGCCAATCGCGAGTTGATCAGCCAGGCGCTCGCCAATCTGGTCGAGAATGCGATCAAATACGGCAAGCCGGTCGCGCAGACCGGCGGAACCGTGGTCAGCATGGACGCGAGGCCGATCACGATCGAGGCCAGACGCGACGGCGACAAGGTGCTGCTCAGCGTCACCGATCGCGGTCCCGGCATCCCCGAGGCCGACCGCGCGCATGCTGTCGAACGATTCGTGCGCCTGGAAGCGAGCCGCACGCTGCCGGGCTCCGGCCTCGGTCTCAGCCTCGCTTCTGCGGTTGCGACATTGCACGGCGGTGAGTTGAAATTGGGCGATGCCCAGCCCGGTCTCGTCGCCACGCTGGTGCTGCCCGCGCGCGCCGGGGCCGGCGACAGGGTTGCTCCGCCAATACCGGATGTGCCACAGAAGGTGGCATGAACCACTCCGCGCCGGGAAACGCGGACAAGCATGGTGAGAGGCTGGCCGCGCGCTTTGCGGAGGCTCCCCATATTGCCGCTTCCACAACCGACGAACGACGTCTTGAAAGCTGGCTGTCCGAGCTTGAGCCGGCCCAATCGGCGCGTCTCGACACGCTGCTGGCGCAGCCCTTCGCCCGGAACATCCTGGCCGGGATCGCGGAATTCTCGCCCTATCTGTTCGATCTGGTGCGCGCCGATGCCTTGCGCCTGATCCGGCTCCTCGAATGCGATCCGGATGCGCACCTATCGGCACTCATCGCGGAGGCGAGAGGCGCGGTGCTCGCAGCCCCTGACGAGGCCGAGGTGATGCGACTGCTCCGCCGCATGAAGGCTGAGGCCGCACTCCTGACCGCCTTGTGCGACATTGGCGGGGTCTGGCCGGTCATGCGGGTGACGGCGGCGCTGACCGATGTCGCGGTGTCCTCGGTGCAGGCGGCGCTCCAGTACCTGCTGCGGCAGGAAGCCGCACGTGGCAAGATCTCGCCGCCCAATCCCGAGGCGCCCGAGGAAGGCTGCGGGCTGATCGTGCTCGCCATGGGCAAGATGGGTGCGGGCGAGCTGAACTATTCCAGCGATATCGATCTCATCGTGTTCTTCGATCCCGACGCGACGACGCTGGCAGCGGACATCGAGCCGCAGCCGTTCTTCGTCCGGGTCACGCAGGGGATGGCGCGCATCCTCCAGCAGCGCACCTATGACGGCTACGTCTTCCGCGTCGATCTGCGCCTGAGGCCCGATCCGTCCTCGACGCAGGTCGCGATCTCCAGGGACGCCGCGCTGAATTACTACGAGCGGGAAGGGCGCACCTGGGAGCGCGCGGCGATGATCAAGGCGCGTGCCTGCGCCGGCGATTCCAGCGCGGGCGAGGCATTGCTCGCCGAGATCGCGCCCTTCGTCTGGCGCAAGCATCTCGATTTCGCCGCGCTCGCCGACGTCCACGACATGAAGCGGCAGATGCAGACCTATCGCGGCCAGAGCGAGGTCGCGGTGGAAGGGCACAATGTCAAAGTCGGTCGCGGCGGCATCCGCGAGATCGAGTTCTTCGCGCAGACCCAGCAATTGATTGCCGGCGGCCGTCATCCGGAATTGCGGGTGCGGCCGACGCTGAGAGCGCTCGACATTCTCGCGTCCAGCAACTGGATCACCCCAGCAGCGCGCGACGAGCTGACCGTTGCGTATGAATTCCTGCGCCGGGTCGAGCATCGCCTCCAGATGATCGCCGACGAGCAGACCCACGCGCTGCCCGAGGACAAGGACGCGGTCGAGCGTTTTGCGCGCTTCTTCGGCTATGCGGATCGCGAGGCCTTCGCGGGCGAGCTGCTGCGGCAGCTCAAGATCGTGCAGGGACACTACGAAAAACTGTTCGAGGGCGACGATCCGACCGGCTCGGCCAAGCTGCCCGCGCTCGACTACAGCGCAGGCCCCGACGATCCGCGCCTGCTCCAGCACCTGGCGGCGCTCGGGTTCAAGAAGCCGGCCGCCGTCGCGCAGACGGTGCGCGACTGGATCACCGGCGACTATCGCGTGTTCCGCAATGAGGCGACGCGCAGCGCCTTCGTCGAGTTCGTGCCCGCCCTGATCGACGGTCTCGCCCATGCCGAGGAGCCGGATCGCGCCGTGGTGGCGTTCGATCAATTCCTTGGGGCGCTGCAGCGCGGCGGCCGGCTGATCACGCTGCTCGGCCAGAACCGCGAGCTCGTCGCGCTGGTGGCGCTGGTGCTCGGCGCTGCGCCCCGGCTCGGCGAGATGCTGGCGCGGCAGCCGCAGCTCATGGACGGCCTGATCGATCCGCGCTTCTTCGGCGCCATGCCGGACAGGCAGGAATTGTCGGGACGGCTCGCGACCACGGTGCATGACGCCGGCTCGTACGAAGAGTTCCTCGACCGGCTGCGCCTGTTCGGGCAGGAGAGCCTGTTCCTGATCGGCACGCGCATCCTGTCCGGCACCGTCTCGGCGCAGCATGCCGGCACGGCCTTTGCCGACGTCGCCGAGGGCATCGTCCATACCGTGCACGGTCTCGTCGCCGATCGCTTCGCCGCCCAGCACGGCCGGATCAAGGCGCAGGAGACCGCGATCATCGCGATGGGTCGGCTCGGCAGCCGCGAGATGACGGCGTCGTCCGATCTCGACCTGATCCTGCTCTACGATTTCGACAGCGACAGTCCGGACTCGGACGGAGCGAAGTCGCTTCAGGGGGCGCACTATTTCGCCCGCTTCACCCAGCGCCTGATCAGCGCGTTCACGACGCGCACCAATTACGGCGTGCTCTACGAGATCGACATGCGGCTGCGTCCGTCGGGGCGCGCCGGCCCCGTGGCCTCGAGCCTCGTCTCGTTCGCGGACTACCAGGCCAACGAGGCATGGACCTGGGAGCACATGGCGCTGACGCGCGCGCGTGTGGTGTCGGCTTCGCCCCAATTCCGGGAACGGATCGAGCGCGTCATCCGCGATGTCCTGACCCGCCGCCGGGATCGCGTGATCATCGCCAACGACGTCGCCGACATGCGGCGGGCGATCGCGCAGGAGAAGGGCGAGACCGACTACTGGGATCTCAAATATGCCGCCGGCGGCATGATCGACATCGACTTCATCGCGCAGTATCTCCAGCTCGTGCACGCTCACCACAAGCCCGAGATCCTCGACGTCAGTACGATGCAGGTGCTGGAAAATGCTTGCAGGCTCGGCGTGCTCGCGCAATCCGAGACCGAGATATTACGTGCCGCGGCGCGGCTGTATCACGATCTGACGCAGATCCTGCGGCTTTGCGTCAGCGACCGCTTCAAGCCGGAAACCGCCGGCACGGATCTGCAGCGCGTCATGGCGCGCGCCGGCGATGCGCCGGACTTCTCGTCGCTGGAGGCACGCGTGAAGGAGACGCAGGGCGAGGTACGGCGCGTGTTCAGGGCGCTGCTGGAAGGGGCGTAGCCTGCTTCAGCGAGGTGAGGGCCTCGCGGACGTTCGGCTCCAGGCCCGCGCCGCCGGCATCGAGATGAGCGAAGATCGCGCGCTTCATCCGGGGATCCCAGAACTTCTTGATATGCTCGGCGATCCCCGGCACGGCCTTGTCGTGGCCCTGGCTCTGGAAGAACTTGCCGATCTGGTTGGCCATGTAGATCAGGCGGTCAGGCGACATCGGCAACCTCCGTGGCATGGTGGGCGACGATCCGGCCACCATGCGAAAACACTTCGAACCCGTCCTGGCGGGCAATGGCGATCAGCGTGATGCCGGCGGCTTCCGCGGTGCGGACCGCAAGCGCGGTCGGCGCGGAAACCGCGACCATCACCGGCGCGCCGATCGCGGCGGTCTTCTGCACCATCTCGACCGAGACGCGGCTCGTCAGCAGCACCATGCCGCCGTTTGCATCCGTGCGGCTGCGCGCCAGCGCGCCCGCGAGCTTATCCAGCGCGTTGTGGCGTCCGACATCCTCGCGCAGCGCGACGATGTGGCCGGCAGGGGACCAGAACGCGGCGGCGTGAACGGCACGGGTCTGCAGATTGATCGATTGCAGCGGCGCGATGGCCTGCATCGCCGTCATGATTTCTTCCGGCGTGAAGCTCTGCCCGTGCGGCACGACCGCTGCGGGGCGCACGGCCTCGGCGATGGACTCGATGCCGCAGATGCCGCAGCCGGTGGGGCCCGCGACGTGGCGACGGCGCTCGCTGATGAGTGCGGCATCTTCCGCTGTTAGCCACATCCTGAGCTCGATGCCGTCGTCGAGGCGAACCACGTCGAGTGACTTGATGTCGTCGACCGACTTGATGATGCCTTCGTCGAGACTGAAGCCGACGGCAAAATCTTCCAGGTTCTGCGGCGTGCCCATCATGACGGCATAGGTGCCGCCATTATAGGTCAGCGCCAGCGGCGTCTCCTCCGGGATGAACCGCGTTCCTTCGGACGCGACGCCGTTACGCCAGATTCCGCGATCGATCGCCTGGACAGCTACATGCATGCGGTTACTCCGCCGCCTCGGCCGGCGCGATGCGGCGCGAGTGCCGCGCCTGCTCGTCATAGCTCTTCTGCCAGTCGGATGGGCCGTTCGACGGCGAGATCTGCACCGCCGTGACCTTGTATTCGGGACAGTTGGTCGCCCAGTCCGAATAGTCGGTCGTGATCACGTTGGCCTGCGTGTCCGGGTGATGGAAGGTGGTGTAGACGACGCCGGGCGCGACGCGGTCGGTGATCTCCGCGCGCAGCGTGGTCTCGCCGGCGCGGCTCTGCAACCGCACCCAGTCGCCGTCGCGCACGCCGCGCAGCTCGGCGTCGTGCGGATGGATCTCGAGGCGATCCTCGGCGTGCCAGACCACGTTCTCGGTGCGCCTTGTCTGCGCGCCGACATTGTACTGGCTGAGGATGCGTCCCGTCGTGAGCAGCAGCGGGAAGCGCGGGCCGGTGCGTTCGTCGGTCGCGACATATTCGGTGACGACGAATTTGCCCTTGCCGCGGACGAAGCCGCCGATATGCATCACCGGCGTGCCCTCCGGCGCCTTCTCGTTGCACGGCCACTGCACCGATCCGAGCTCGTCGAGCCTGGCGTAGGAGACGCCGGCGAAGGTCGGCGTCAGCGCCGCGATCTCGTCCATGATCTCGGACGGATGGCTGTAGTTCATCTCGAGGCCCATGGCCTTGGCGAGGGCGATGGTGACCTCCCAGTCCGCCATGCCGTTCTTCGGCGTCATCACCTTGCGCACGCGCTGAATGCGGCGTTCGGCGTTGGTGAAGGTGCCGTCCTTCTCGAGGAAGCTCGAGCCGGGCAGGAAGACGTGGGCGTAGTTCGCGGTCTCGTTGAGGAAGAGGTCGTGGACGATGACGCATTCCATCGCCGACAGAGCCGCCACCACGTGCTTGGTGTTGGGATCGGACTGGAGGATGTCCTCGCCCTGGACGTAGATGCCCATGAACGTGCCTTCGATCGCGGCATCGAACATGTTGGGAATGCGCAGGCCCGGCTCCGGGTTGAGCTTGACGTTCCACAGCGCCTCGAACTGGTCGCGCACGGCGTCGCCCGAGATGTGGCGATAGCCCGGCAGCTCGTGCGGGAACGAGCCCATGTCGCAGGAGCCCTGAACGTTGTTCTGGCCGCGCAGCGGGTTCACGCCGACGCCGGGACGGCCGATATTGCCGGTTGCCATCGCAAGGTTGGCGATCGCGATCACCGTGGTCGAACCCTGGCTGTGCTCGGTGACGCCGAGGCCGTAGTAGATCGCGCCATTGCCGCCGGTGGCGTAGATGCGGGCCGCTTCACGCAGGACCATCGGGTCGACGCCGGTGAGGATCGCGGTCGATTCCGGGCTGTGCTTCGGTTGCGCGACGAAGGCGGCCCATTCCTCGAACTCGGCCCAGTCGCAGCGCTCGCGTACGAAGGCCTCGTTGACGAGACCCTCGGTGACGATGACATGCGCCAGCGCCGTCACGACGGCGACGTTGGTGCCGGGCATCAACGGCAGATGCAGCGCCTTCACGTGCGGCGATTCCACCATCTCGGTGCGGCGCGGATCGATCACGATCAGCTTGGCACCCTGGCGCAGCCGCTTCTTCAGGCGAGAGGCGAAGACGGGATGAGCCGAGGCCGGATTGGCGCCGATGATCAAGGCGACATCGGTATTTTCGACCGAATCGAAGTCCTGTGTGCCGGCCGAGGTACCGAAGGTGACCGAAAGACCATAACCGGTCGGGGAATGGCAGACGCGTGCGCAGGTGTCGACGTTGTTGTTGCCGAACCCGGCACGGATCAGCTTCTGCACCAGATAGGTTTCTTCATTGGTGCAGCGGGACGAGGTGATGCCGCCGATGGAGTCGCGGCCGTACTTCTGCTGGATGCCGCGCATCCTGGCTGCGGCGAACGAGAACGCCTCGTCCCAGGAGACTTCACGCCAGGGGTCCTCGATCCGCTCGCGGATCATGGGGTTGAGAATGCGTTCCTTGTGGTTGGTGTAGCCCCAGGCGAAGCGGCCCTTGACGCAGGAATGGCCGCGATTGGCCTTGCCGTCCTTGTAGGGCACCATGCGCACGACTTCCTCGCCGCGCATCTCGGCCTTGAAGGTGCAGCCGACGCCGCAATAGGCGCAGGTGGTGACGACGGAGTGCTCGGGCTGGCCGATCTCGATCACCGACTTTTCGGTCAGCGTTGCAGTTGGGCAGGCCTGCACACAGGCGCCGCAGGAGACGCATTCCGAGCCGAGGAAGCTCTCGCTCATGCCCGGCGAGACGCGGCTGTCGAAGCCACGGCCGGAGATGGTCAGCGCGAAGGTGCCTTGCACCTCCTCGCAGGCGCGGACGCAGCGCGAGCAGACGATGCATTTGGAAGGGTCGTAGGTGAAATAGGGATTGGACTCGTCCTTCGGCATCCAATTGTCGTTGGAGCAACCGTCCGATTTGGCGAAGACGTGGTTCTCGCCTTCATAGCCGTAGCGCACGTCGCGCAGGCCGACCGCGCCCGCCATGTCCTGCAACTCGCAATCGCCGTTGGCGCCGCAGGTGAGGCAGTCGAGCGGATGATCGGAGATGTAGAGCTCCATCACGCCCTTGCGCAGCTTCTTCAGCCGCTCGCTCTGGGTGTGAACGACGAGGCCGGGCATCACCGGCGTGGTGCAGGACGCCGGTGTGCCGGCGCGGCCCTCGATCTCGACGAGGCAGAGACGGCAGGAGCCGAACGCGTCGATCATGTCGGTGGCGCAGAGCTTTGGGATCTGGTGGCCCGCGTCCATCGCGGCCCGCATGATCGAGGTGCCCTCGGGCACCGTGATCTCATTGCCGTCGATGGTCAGCGTCACCATCGTTTCCGATTTGGAAGCCGGCGTGCCGAAGTCGATTTCTTCGATCAGAGACATTGTCGTTCTCCTATTCCGCGGCCTGAAGCGTGGTCGGCACGGGGGCGAAATCTTCCCGGAAGTGCTTCAATGCGCTGAGCACGGGGTAGGGCGTGAAGCCGCCGAGCGCGCAGAGCGAGCCGAATTTCATGGTGTTGCAGAGGTCTTCGACCAGCGCGAGGTTTTCGCTGACGCGCTCGCCGTTGATGATCTTCTCGATGGTCTCGACGCCGCGAGTCGAGCCGATCCGGCAGGGCGTGCACTTGCCGCAGGATTCGACGGCGCAGAACTCCATCGCGAAGCGCGCTTGCTTGCGCATGTCGACGCTGTCGTCGAACACGACGATGCCGCCGTGGCCGATCAGGCCGTCGCGCGCGGCGAAGGCCTCGTAGTCGAATGGCGTGTCGAACAGGGCACGAGGGAAATAGGCGCCGAGCGGACCGCCGACCTGCACGGCGCGGACCGGCCGGCCCGTGAACGTGCCGCCGCCGATGTCGTCGACGAGCTCGCCGAGCGTCACGCCGAAGGCGGTCTCGAACAGCCCGCCCTGGCGGATGTTGCCGGCAAGCTGGATCGGCATCGTGCCGCGCGAACGGCCCATGCCGTAGTCCGCGTAGGCCTTGGCGCCTTCGGCGAGGATGAAGGGGACGGCGGCGAACGACAGCACGTTGTTGATGACGGTCGGCTTGCCGAACAGGCCGTGATGCGCCGGCAGCGGAGGTTTTGCACGCACGATACCGCGGCGGCCTTCGAGGCTCTCCAGCAGCGAAGTTTCCTCGCCGCAGACGTAAGCACCGGCGCCGACCCGGACTTCGAGGTCGAAGCTGTGGATGGATCCGCCGATCTTGTCGCCGAGATAACCGCCGCGCTTCGCAGCCTGGATCGCAGCGTTCATCGCTTCCACCGCATGCGGATATTCGCTGCGGATGTAGATGTAGCCCTTGGTCGCGCCGACGGTGATGCCGGCGATGGTCATGCCCTCGATCACCAGGAAGGGATCGCCTTCCATGATCATGCGGTCGGCGAAGGTGCCGCTGTCGCCTTCGTCGGCGTTGCAGACGATGAACTTGCGGTCGGCTTTGGCCTGCGTGACCGTCTTCCATTTGATGCCGGTCGGAAAGCCGGCGCCGCCGCGGCCGCGCAAGCCCGAGGCCGTGACTTCGTTGAGGATGGCGTCGGAGCCAAGCGACAGGGCGCGCTCCAGTCCCTTGTAGCCGGCGTGCGCGCGGTAGTCGTCGAGCGAGCGCGGATCGATCACGCCGCAGCGGGCGAAGGTGAGGCGGGTCTGACGCTTGAGCCAGGGGAGCTCGTCGGTCGCCCCCAGCCGCAGCAGATGCGGCGTGTTGCTCGCGAGCGCGTCGAGCAGGGAGGGCACATCGGCTTCAGTAACCGGACCGAAGGCGATCCGGCCCTGTGGCGTCGCCACCTCGACCAGGGGCTCCAGCCAGTACATGCCGCGCGAACCGGTCCTGACGATCTCGACTGTGATGCCGCGCCCGGCTGCTGTCTGCTCCAGCGCCAGAGCGACTTCGTCGGCGCCGACGGCGATCGCACCGGCGTCACGTGAGACGAACAGACGCAAGCTCATCGCTGTGCCTCCACAATCAACGCATCGAGGCGCTTCTGATCGAGCCTGCCGATGAGGCGGCCGTCGAGCATCGCGGACGGTGCGGTCGCGCACAGGCCGAGGCAGTAGATCGGCTCCAGCGTGACGCGATCGTCGGCCGTGGTGCTGCCGAGCGACACGCCGAGCTTTGCTTCGGCGCGCGCCGCCAATGCATCGCCGCCGGCGGCCTGACAGGCCTCCGCGCGGCAAAGCTTCAGCACATGGCGGCCAGCCGGCTTGTGGCGGAAATCATGATAGAACGTGAATACGCCGTGGACTTCGGCGCGCGACAGGTTGAGCGCTTGCGCCACCATGGGAATGGCCGCCTCCGGCACGTAGCCGAACGCCTCCTGAAGCGCATGCAGGATGACCAGCGTCGCGCCCTCCTGGTTGGCGTGTTCGGCGATGATTTCGGCGCCGCGCGACTCGTTCCAAGGCTCAAAAACCGCTGTCATTCTTCGTTCTCAACCAGAGCGTTTCCTTGGTGCAAACTAGTTGGAATCGTTCGAAGATCAATAAAGCTGTCCCGTGCTGCGATTGCGAATTCGGATCGATTTGCAACCGCAATCGATCGATACGAAATGATAATGAAAGTTGGACCGGCTGCCGGTTTTTGCGTGTTGCTGCAGGCCCGGCATGCTAGCTTGCACGCCACGATGGAATTCGAGGGGACGCTCGGTTGATCGACAAGCTTGAACTATTGCTCGCGCTGGCGAAGGAGCGGCATTTCGGGCGCGCGGCGGAGGTCTGCGGCGTGACGCAACCGACGATGTCGACCGGGCTCAAGCAGCTCGAGGAGATCCTCGGCGTGATGCTGGTGCAGCGCGGGTCCCGATTCCAGGGGTTCACTCCCGAAGGCGAGCGGGCGCTCGACTGGGCGCGGCGGATCGTCGGCGATGCCCGCGCGATGCGTGACGAGATCAACGGGCTGAAGCATCAGCTCTCCGGCGAAATCCGCATCGCGGCGATCCCGACCGTGCTCGGCATGGTCGCAGCGCTGACGACGCCGTTTCGCGCCCGGCATCCCGAGGTGCGCTTTCGCATCCAGTCCACCACCTCGTCCGAGGTGCTGGGGCTGCTGGAAAATCTCGAGGTCGATGCGGGGCTGACCTATATCGAGAACGAGCCGATCGGCAAGGTGCGTACCATTCCGCTCTACAATGAGAGCTACCGTCTTCTGACCGCGCCGGACGGCATGTTCGGCGACCGCGAGACGGTGACCTGGACCGAAGTCGGGCAGGTGCCGCTGTGCCTGCTGACGCCCGACATGCAGAACCGCCGCATCATCGACCGCGCGCTGCGTTCCGTCGGCGCTGAGGCGACGCCGACGCTGACCTCGAACTCCCTGCTGGTGCTGTTCACGCATGTGAAGACGGGGCGCTGGGCGAGCGTGATGCCGGCCAAGCTTGCCGAGACGCTCGGGCTGTCCGACACGGTGCGCTCGATCCCGATCACCGATCCCGACGTCAATTACAGCATCGGCATGGTGATCCCGCAGCGCGATCCGATGACGCCGCTGATCGCAGCGCTCGTCAATGTCGCGCGGGAAGTCGCGCCGTCGCTGCAGCTGTAGGGATCACGCCGCAGCCGATATCCCGGACGCCGCCTTGATCGCGTCGCGCGGCAGGGTCACGCGCACGACGGTGCCGACCTCGAGCCTGGAGCGCAGCCGCATCGAGCCGCCGTGGAGCTGCGCCAGCGAGCGGGCGATCGCGAGGCCGAGGCCCGAGCCGTGATAGGTCTTGGTGAGCTGGCTCTCCACCTGCTCGAATGGGCGGCCGAGCCGCGCCAGCGAATGCGGCGCGATGCCGATGCCGGTGTCGGCGATCATCAGCACGATCCGGTCGTCGAGCTGCCGGCTGCGCACCACGACGCGTCCGCCGTCCGGCGTGAATTTCACCGCGTTGGAGAGCAGGTTGACGATGATCTGCTTGGTGGCGCGGCGGTCGGCGACGACGGAGATGGATTTTGCGATGTCGGCATCGAGCGTGATGTGCTTGTCCTGGGCACGGCCTGTGACGACCCGCAGGGATTCCGCCAGCGTTCGCGACAGGTCGAGCTGTTCCATGTCGAGCTTCATGCGGCCAGCCTCGATCTTGGACATGTCGAGGATGTCGTTGATGACCTCGAGCAGATAGTGGCCGCTGGTCAGGATGTCCTGGCAGTATTCCTGGTACTTTTCGCTGCCGAGCTCGCCGAACATGCCCGAGCCCATGATCTCGGAGAAGCCGATGATGGCGTTCAGCGGCGTGCGCAGCTCGTGGCTCATATTGGCGAGGAATTTCGACTTGGTCTGGTTGGCTTCCTCGGCGCGGGTCTTCTCGCGCTGGTACTTCTCGGCGAGGTCGGCGAGCTCGACCGCCTGGCGCTCCAGCGCCGCCTGCGAGCGCTTCAGGTCGATGACGGTGGCGCGCAGGCGCAGATCGTTGTCGACCAGCTTCTGCTCGTGCTCCTTGATGCGGGTGATGTCGGTGCCGACCGAGACGTAGCCGCCGTCCTTGGTGCGGCGCTCGCTGATGTGCAGCCAGCTGCCGTCGTCGAGCTGCGCCTCGAAGGTCCGCGCGCCGGGGCCTTGGGCAGCGGTCTCGTTGTGGCGGGTGCGCACCTCCGGCATGCGGCCGACCTCGAGCACGGTCTCGTAGGAGGTGCCGGGGATCACGGCGGTGTCGGGCAGCTTGTGCAGGCGCTGGAAGTGCGAGTTGCAGAGCACGAGGCGGTCGCTGGCGTCCCACAGCACGAAGGCTTCCGGAATGGTCTCGATCGCGTCGCGCAGGCGGAGGTCGGCTTCCACCGTCCTCTCGGCGAGGCTCTTCTGCTCGGTGATGTCGACGGCGATCCCGATCAGGTGCACGCTGGAATCGGTCGCCCCGCGCGTCTTCTCGCAGCGGACGCGGAGCCAGATCCAATGGCCGTCGACATGCTGCATCCGGAAGGTCTGGTCGATGTGATCGATCTTCTCGGAGATGAGCTGGTCGGCGATCGCGAACAGGTCGATGTCGTCGGACTTCACCAGCGCGTTGACCTCGCCGAAGGTGAGGAGCTCGTTGCGGCCGTCGAGGCCCAGCATCGAGAACATCGATTGCGACCAGAATATCCGGCCGCGCGACAAGTCCCAGTCCCACAGGCCGCAACGGCCGCGGTTGAGGGCGGTGTCGATCCGGCCGCGCACGGCGTCGTTGATGAGATCGCCTTCGCGGGCGCGGGTGGACTGCCAGTGGAAGGCGAAGCCCAGGATCAGGACGACGAAGCCTGTTGTCGCCGACAACGTCACCGAGAGCGCGGCGTCCGAGCCCCAGATCGGCTCGTTGCGCTCCTGGATCACGGTGACGAAGCCGGGCAGCGACTTGATCTGCCGCGAGGTCGCCATCGCGGCGTTGCCGCTTGGCAGCGTCATGTCGGAGACGTTGCCGTCACGCGTCGGCGCCGCGAGCAATTGTGCGGTCGTGATGGCATCGAGCAGGCGGTCGTTGCCGGAAGGGTCGCTGTCGACCGGGACGCGGGCGAGGAGACGGCGATCGACGCCGGCCGAGGTGACGATGACGTGGCGGCCCGAGGCCGTGCCCCAGGACGGGATCATATCCGGCAAAAGCGCCGGCAGGCTCTCGATGTTCTTGAGCCGCTCCTGTCGCGCGGAGGTGAGGCGGTCGATGCGTTCGGCGAGCAGGTCTGCCAGCGCCGAGATGTCGTGCCGGATCACCAGCCGCTTCTGACGCGTCTGATCGACCACCTGCACGAACGCGCCGAGGCAGATCGTGATCAGGAACGCGATGATGAGCGTCGGCACGGCGCGACGAAGCGCCGGCTCTGCAATCAAGAGCCGATGATAGGCAGGTTTCGCGATCGATTGCGCCAATCCCTTGATCGAATCGGATTGGACGCACGCGTTCGCGGCGTCTGCACGCGACATGCCTTCGGCCCCCTAAAAACCTGCTTGCAACTGAAGTTCGGAGGCAGCCCCACATCGCTTCCGAATCACAGCGATTTGAATCCAGTTTTCGCGGGGTGTCGAGAGTCAATGAATCGTTAACGCGTAATTATTCTTATCCCACGCGCAGTTTGCGCAGCGCGCGTCCGCAAACTCACGGGCGCGAGGAGTCCGAAACGAGAACGTGCGACTCCTCGCGCGCTCCCAGTCACGCACGCGGCGGTTCGGCGTGGCTGATCACGCGCTTCACGCTCGGGAACGCGCGCCGCAGCGCGCGCTCGATGGCGTCGACGTGCTCGTGCACCTTGATCACGCTCATCGACGGCGCGGCGCGGCAGTGGAAATTGACGATCTCGCCGGCGTCGGTGTTGCGGACGCGCACATTATGGATGTCGTGGATCTCGCCGCCGGCGGCATATTCGGTCAGCGCGGCGGCGATGGCCTGGACGCGTTCCGGCGCGGCATCGACCCCGAACGGCAGTTCCGGTTCCAGCGGCTCGATATGGACGTCGACCTCGACGTCCGCGCCGAACTCCTCCTGGATGTTGCGCTCCAGCGTGTTGGCGACGTCATGGGCTGCGTCGAGTTGCATCCGGGCGTCGACCTCGAGGTCGATGCTGACGATCAGCTTGGCGCCGAGATCGTGCACCGTGACGTGGTGGACGGCGAGCCCCGAATTGCGCGCGATCACCATGATGCGGTCGCGCACGGTCTCGTTGTCGCGTGCGACGGGAACGGCGGTGAAGGAGAGGTCGGTGTCGCCGAACGCCTTGGTGACCGCGGCTTGCGCGTTGTGCTTGATGTCCTCGACGCGGTCGATCGGATAGGTCCGCGGCACCTTGACGATGGTGTCGATGAACGTGGTCGCCCCGACCATGCGCACCCGCAGCCGCTCCACGTCGATCACGCCCGGGACGCTCCGGATCGCGGCCGTGGCCTTCTCCTGCGCGCCCTCGGGGGCGCGGTCGACCAGCGTCTGCACGGTCGAGCCGGCCATGCGAAGGCCGAGAGCTGCGATCATCACGGCGACCGCGGCGGCCGCCGCGGCATCACCCCACCAGAAGCCGAGGGCAGCGAGGATCAGGCCGATGATCACGGCGAACGAGCCCATCACGTCGGAGGCGAAATGCAGCGCGTCGGCGGCGAGCGCCTGGCTCCTGGTCTCGCGCGCGGCGCGATGCAGGGCGCGGGCGCGCCACAGATTGACGACGATGTCGATCACCAGCACGACGAACGGCACGGCCGAAATGGTCGGCGGCGGGGTTCCCTCGCTGAGCCGGCTGTAGGCCTCGACCAGGATGCCGCCGGCGAGCACGTAGAGCAGGGCGGTAACACCGAGCGCCGAGACGCTCTCCAGCTTGCCGTGGCCGTAATGGTGCTCCTCGTCGGCCGGCTTGTCGGACACCCGCACCACTGCCCAGGTGATGATGGTCGCGACCAGGTCGATCGAGGAGTGCAGGGCCTCGGAGATCAGCGCGAGCGAGCCGATCGCGATGCCGACCGCAAACTTGGCCGCCGCCATGCCGCCGCTGGCGAAGATCGAGATCGCGGCGACCGAGGTTTTGTTGTGCTGGGAGGTCATGGCGGGGATTTAGCAGCCCGGGGATGAACATCAAGCGGCGATCCACAGCTGTTGTCGCTAGTGATTTGCAGGAGCGATCCGCGTCTTGCTCAATCTCGTAGGGTGGGCAAAGGCGCAAAGCGCCGTGCCCACCATCGTCCGTGATGGATACAGATCGTGGGCACGCTCCGCTTTGCCCACCCTACGGGACCGAGGCCGGGAATGACGTTTACGGCAGCGTCACCACGATCTTCCCCAAGTGCTTGTTCGCCTCCATGTGCTCGAACGCCTTGTCGATGTCGTCGAATGCGAACACCTTGTCGATCGGCAGCTGCAGTTTTCGCGATTCGACCGCGCCCCAGATGTCCTTCCTGACCTCCTCGAAGATCTCGCGGACCTCTTCGATGGTGCGGGTGCGGAAGGTGACGCCGACATAGTCGATGCGGCGCGCGGCATGCAGGTCGAAGTTGAAATCGGCATGGGTGCCGCCGAGCCGGCCGACATTGACGATGCGGCCCTTGATCTTCGTCGCCGCGAGGTTCTGGCTCGCGACCTTGCCCGAGACCTGGTCGACGATGAGGTCGACGCCTTCGCCGTTCGTCGCCTTCAACACCTCCTCGACCCATTTGGGATCGGAGCTGTCGACGGAGAGGTCGGCGCCGTACTCCTTCAACCGGCCGCGGCGCGTGGCGTCGGTCGACGAGCCGATCACGAGCTGTGCGCCCTTGAGTTTTGCAATCTGCATCGCCATCAGGCCGACACCGGAGCTGGCGCCCTGGATCAGCACGCTCTGACCCGCCTGCACGCCGCCGACGGTGACGACGGCGTTGTGCATGGTCGCGAGCGCGACGGGCAGGGTGGCGGCCTCCTCGAAGTTCATGTTCGAGGGCGCGCGGAACAGCCGGCCGTGATCGGCGAGTGTGTACTCGGCAAACGCAGCGCCGCCCGAGCCCATGATGCGGTCGCCGATCTTCACGCCCTTGGCATCCGGTCCGAGCTCGGCGACCTCGCCGGCCCATTCCATGCCGAGCACGGTACCGGCGCCGCCGGCCGCGCCGTGGGCGTGCCCCTTGCGCATGCCGGTGTCGGCGCGGTTGAGCCCGCAGGCGCGGACGCGCACCAGCACCTGCGTGCCCTTCGGTTTTGGTTGAGCGACGTCGGAAATCCTAGCGCCCTCAGGGCCGTAGACGTAAGCCTTCATGAATTGCTCTATGATTCTTGAGAACTTTGTTGAACCGGAAGCGGGACTCTTTGCCTCTCCCCGCAAGCGGGGCGAGGGAGCGCACTTTCGGCGCGGCGAGCTCCGTGTTCAAATCACTTCACCGAATTATTCCGCGGCTTCGCGTTGCGGCTGAACGATCATGCCTTCGAGCCGGCTGCGGATGATCGCCTCCGCTTCGCGCACGATGCGGGAGATGAGCTCGGCGCAGGTCGGGATGTCCTGGATCAGGCCCTGCACCTGGCCGGCGGACCAGATGCCTTCGTCGGAATTCCCGGTCGCATAGACCATCTTGCCGCGGGCGCCCGCGACCAGCTCGCGGATATCCTCGAACTGCGCGCCTTCCTTCTCCATTGCGACCACCTTGGTCGAGATCTCGTTCTTGGCGACGCGCGAGGTGTTGCGCATGGTGCGGAAGATCAGCTCGGTCTCGCGTTCGTCATTGGCGACGATCTTCTCCTTGATGAGTTGGTGGATCGGGCTTTCCCTGGTCGCCATGAAGCGCGTGCCCATGTTGATGCCGTCGGCGCCCAGCGCCAGTGCGGCGACGAGGCCGCGGGCGTCGGCAAAGCCGCCCGAGGCGATCATCGGGATCTTGATCTTGTTGGCGGCGGCGGGGATCAGGATCAGACCGGGCGTGTCGTCCTCGCCGGGATGGCCGGCGCATTCGAAGCCGTCGATCGAGATGGCGTCGACGCCCATGCGTTCGGCCGAGAGGGCGTGGCGGACGCTGGTGCATTTGTGCACGACCTTGACGCCGTGCTTCCTGAACTCGTCGACATGCTCCTGCGGCTTGTTGCCGGCGGTCTCGACCACCTTGATCCCGGCGTCGATAATGGCGGCGCGGTATTCGGCATAAGGCGGCGGCTTGATCGCGGGCAGGATGGTGAGGTTGACGCCGAACGGCTTGTCGGTGAGGTCGCGGCAGCGCGCGATCTCCTTGGTCAGGTCCTCCGGCGTCGGCTGGGTCAGCGCCGTGACGAAGCCGAGCGCGCCGGCGTTGGCAACGGCGGCGACGAGCTCGGCGCGGCCGACCCATTGCATGCCGCCCTGGACGATCGGGTGCTCGACGCCGACGAGTTTCGTGAACCGTGTCTGTAGCATGATGTGTTTCCCCCTGGTATGGCCCGCAGGCTCTGTTGTCGGTTGATGGAGCAAGGATGCCGCCCGGGTCGGGAAATGTCTATTGCGCGGGCGTGCGGTGGGGGCGGGGCGATCATGCGGGCGCCGGGGGTGATTCCGCGGGGCGGATAATTGGAGCGAGTGCGGGTGACGGAGCTGCTCGATCTCGTGTCCCGGACGCGCTGCAACGTTCTTCACGTTGCGGCGCTGAGCCGGGACCCATACAGCCGTGCATACCCGAGCGATGGGCCCCGGCTCTGCAGCGCACCGTCGAAGGGACGCTGCGCTGCGTCCGGGGCACGGCCAACGATCCGCGGTAATCTCCAAATCGCAGACACGCCTTCCCGCTCTCGCGGCTTGTCTCGCCCGAGTTTTGCTTCGTTGCATCGCCCTTATCGGGACAAGGGCGCAGGGAAGGCCGGGCGCCGGCTGGCACCCGTAAGTCCGTGCGCTGGAAGATGCACACGGGGTGGACCACAGGTGAGCCGAACGCCCGGCCTTCCCTGCGCGATGGTTTACGGCGTACTTCGTGCTCTCCCCGGGGAGCGATGCACTATTGCCCCCGTCGCCTTGCGGATGACTGATGCGCGCACCGGTTGGCCGCCACATCGCCGCAGGACTTGACGCACAGACCCCGGGCGTCAGGACCACACGACTTGACCGTCCGCGCACGTCTTCGCTGGGAATCCGAGGGGTGGCGTGTGCTCGCCCCCGAAGCCATGCGAAGACGCTGTCGGCGCCGGGTCGTATGCGCGAAGCGCTGTTTGCTCACGGTTTCCCGCCCTGCAATTGCTGCTCGCGCCCGACGCCGTCGCGTCCATCGCACCCCGGCCCGCGGTTCGTGACGATCGCGATCCGCCCCTTGTCTCGGGCCAGGGTGTTTGTCTGTACGACAAATCCGAATTTCGGTAAAGTGGAATATTTTTGTGGGTGGGGATTGACAGGCGGAGTGGAGAAATTGACGGGTGTTTTGCCCGACGGGTGAGGGTGCTTCTCATACTCGGCCGTCGTACCCCGCGAAGGCGGGGTATCCAGTACGTCGCGGCTTCTCGGTTCTAGCCTCGCTGCCTCTGGAATACTGGATTGCCCGCTCCAGTGCGCAAGCGCGCACAAGGCGGGCAATGACACCGAGTATGACGGACAGCTACTCCGCCGACAGCCGCACCATCTGGCGGCCGCCGTTCATGTCCTTGAGGCTGTTGACGAAGTTTTCCGGGCGCTGCCAGCGATACGGCACCTTCAGGCCCATGAACTCGGCGATGTCGCCGATGAAGCCGGTGCAGTTGGTGGTCTCGGCGTTCCAGACTGGCGAGCTCGCCTGCAATTTCTTGATGTAGGCGAATACGCGCTTGGCGTCGGCTTCGTTCAGGTACACGCGATAGCTCGCGGTCAGATATTCCGGATCGAGATCGCCGTAGCTCGCACCGGTCTCCGACGGCACGAACGTGATGTGGCCGAGCACGTATGCCAGCGTGTCGCCGGCGGGCGTGAGCCCTGCGACCTCGACCGCCTTCTCGCTGGTCTTGCCGTACCAAACGAAGGCATGGCCCCAGCTCGCGGCCGTGCGGGCGCGGAAGTCGACGTAGTAAGGACCTTTCTCCACGCGCGCGACGGAGCGCCGCGCCGCTTGCGGCTGAGGTCGTGACGTGGTGTCGGTCGTGGCAAGCGCGTTGGCGTCGGCAACGCGCTTGTTCGCTTCGTGGGCCGAGGCCGAGGGCGTCGTACACGCGATCATGGCCGCGAGGGCAAACCCCGCAAGGATGCAGGGTCCCGATCGATCAGGTCTGTTCGTCACGCTGTCCCCTCGACTGTCGGCCGCTTACGCTAGTTTTGCGCTGCGTCTCAGTAACGCGCAGCGACCGGGCCGGGCGCTTTGCCGATCGGGGCCTTTCCAACCGGGCTCTTGCCAATCGGCATCTTGCCGATCGGCGCCTGCTCGGCCGGATAGGCGGGCACGGGCTGGCGGCGCGGCAGATCCGCAGCGTTCGCGGCCGTCACGAGAGCAAGCGTGGCACCCAGAGCAATTACAATCTTCTTCACAGTCATACCCCTAGAAGGTTTGGTCCAAACACGGCAGTGCCGTGCCCCCAGACACGCCTCACAGAAGGGCGGCCGAATGCGACCAAGTTGCGGCGCGCGCGGGACATGTTGGCGGCATATGTCTGACGCGCGCAGATGTGATGTGTCTGGATGTTTCCGGGGCGCTTCGCTCTACCCATCCTACGCGGCAACTCACCCGATCCGGTTGAGGCTGCTCCTGATCGTCGAGAAGATGCCGCCGATGTCCTTGCGCAAGGCATCGAGCGCGTTGAAATTGTCGAAGATGCGGGCGAGGCGGTCTTCGACCTCGCGCTTGCTCTTGGTGAGCGCGTCGACGCGCGAGGCGAGGGTGACGTCGCCATTGGCCTCGATCTCGCCCACGGTTTTGGCGAGGAGGTCGCGGGTGGTGCCGACCTCCGCGATCAGGGCCTCGATGCCGAACACCGGCGCCTTCAGCGGGACGAGGTCGGCTTGCGACTTCGACAGCTCCGCCTTGAAGGCGTTCAGTGTCGCCAGCGTCTCCTGCAGGGCGCCGAGGCGCTGTCGCGACTGCAGGACGAAATCGTTCAGCGCGTTCTGACGGTCGGCAAGGGTCTTGCCCTCGGCGTCCGTCTCGACATCGGCGAGCGAGCGCTCGAGCAGCGCCTGGCGCTGGCCGAGCTCTTCGAAGTCGAGCCGGATGCTTTTGAGAATGATGAAGCTGTCGTCGATGCGGGCGAGGCGCTGCTCGATCTCGATCTTGTTCTTCGACAGCGTCTCGACGCGCGTGGAAAGCGGCGCCTCGCCGCCGGTATCGAGCTCGTCGATGGTCTTGCCAAGGCGCTCGTGGCTGAGGCTGAGCTCGCCGATCAAGGCGTTGATGCCGGCGTCCGAGGCACGCAGCGGCACCAGCTCGGCGTGGGATTTCGCCAGATCCTCCTTGTACTGGTTGAGGGTCGCAAATGTCTCCTGGACGCTGTTCACCCGCCCTAGAAGCGCCGCCACGTCGCGCGCGATGTCCCTCTGCCGATCGGCGAGGTTGTTCTTGCGGTCGTCGGTCTCGAGATCGTGCAGGGAGCGTTCGAGCTGATTCTGGCGGTCGCGGATCTCGGTGAAGACCGGCTCGACCGCGCGGCGCTGCTCGGCGATCTTGCCGACCATGTCGCGCAGGTGCTGCTGGCGGCTGCGGATTTCGGCGAGCTGGTCGTGCATGTCGGTGGATTGGTTGCGGCCCTGCTGGAGCAGCGCGCGCTGCTCGGTCTCGCCCAGCTTGTCGTGCAGCGCAGAGACCGCCTCCCTCGGGTCGCTCTCGATCAGGTGCTGGACGGTGGCGTCGAGATGATTTTGCAGGGCGTGGGCGACGACGACGTCCTCGCGGGTTTTCTTGAGCCGGTCACGCAGTGTCTTCAGGCTGCGGTCCTGGCGTGACAGCCGCCAGGCTGAAGCGCCGATCAGGGCCAATGCGAGGGCGGGGAAGACGCCAGTCGCGACGCGTTGCGGCACCGGCAGGCCCGCGAACCAGGCGGGCAGGTGACTGATGTCGTGACCGAACGCCTGCTGGGCGACGACCGCGACGATGGCCAACAGGCCGAACCAGGCAACCAGGAAAAACAGCCACATCGTGAATTCCACACGCCGGCGCACATTTTCGCCATGATTGCCAAGAGCGGAACCGAGCGCAAGGGGCGGGGAGGCTTGTGGGCTGTTTCGGGCGGCGTGATCCACGACTGGTTGCGTTGGGACTATGGGTGGAGGCGGCGCGGGGGGAGTGCCGGGTTTTCCCGGACAGACGTTCCCACTCACGCGTCATGCCCAGGCTGGCCGGGACAAGCCCGGCCGTGATGGATCGAGCAGCGTTAGTAGCCCGCATGAGCGGAGCGACATGCGGGACCATGCGAAGAGTCGTCCCGGATCATCCGGGCTGCGGCGCCGTGCGCTATTTTCCGAGGAAGTTCGAGCGCATCTTGTCGGCGAACCAGATCGCGAAGATCGCACCGAACGCGAGAGCAAAGTACAGAGCCGTCCACAGAAGTGCATTACCTGCATTCGTCATGGCGTCCTCCCTGGCGTCAGAAATTGACTGCCGGGAAGGATAAGGCGGCCGAGCCGGCGCGATTTGCGCCGGATCAATTTTGCCGCGCTGCGGCGAGAATAAATCGGGCTACGGGACCGTGTTTGCAGCTACAGCCGAAACTCGTTGGTGAGCTCGCCGATGCCGTCGATCGCGACAGTGACCGTGTTCACCGGCTCCTTCATCACGCCGACGCCGACCGAGGTGCCGACGGCGATGAGGTCGCCGGGGAGCAGGGTCATGTCGTGGGAGATCTTGCTGACCAGCTGCTGCGCCGAGAAGATCATGTCGGAGATCGGGTAGTTCTGCCGCTCCGCGCCGTTGAGGATGGTGCGGACGGTCAGCTTGGCCGGATCGAGGCCGGTTGCGATGACCGGGCCGAACGGGCCGTAATCGTCGATGCCCTTGGCGCGGGCCCATTGCGGGAAGGTGGGGTCGCTGGTCAGGATGTCGTTGGCCGTGATGTCGTTGACGCAGGTGTAGCCGAAGATGCAGCTGTTGGCTTCGCTGGGGGAGACACGCGCGCAGGTCTTGCCGATGACGATGCCGAGCTCGCCTTCATATGTGGTCTTGCCGTCGTAATAAGAGGGGCGGCGGATCACGGCGCCCGGCGTCGTGATGGTGGTGGTGGCCTTCAGCAGATAAAGCGGCTCCGGCGGCTCGGGCTGGTTGAGCTTGGCGGCGAGCGCGTGGAAATTATTCCAGAGCGCGACGATCTTGCTGGGCGCGCAAGGCGCCAGCAGCTCGACCTCCGACAGCGCCAGAATCTTGCCGGTCGCGGTGTTGCGGCCGAACATCTCGCCCTCGTGCACGCTGATGCCCGATGAGGTCAGCGTGCCGAAACCGGTGGCGCCATTATTCCGGAAGCGCAGCCACTGCTTCATCTCGCCCGCCATCACGCCACCGCCAGTGCACGGGGATCAGTCGCGGTCGAAACGCCATCATAGAGCCCGGCGATGCGGGCGCGCTGGGTCACCATCGCCAGCACCGAATCGAGCGCGGGCGTTGCGATGCCGGTGAGGCGGCCCATCTCCTGCACCACGGTGACGAGCGGGTCGATCTCCATCGGGCGGCCGCGCTCGAGATCCTGCAGCATTGAGGTCTTGTGCGCGCCCACCTTGCGGGCGCCCTCGATGCGGCGCTCGACGTCGACGCGGAATTTGACCCCAAACGTCTCGGCGATCGCTTGCGTCTCCACCATGATCGCGCGCGACAGCGCACGGGTAGAGGGATCGGTGCAGATCACGTCGAGCGTTGCATGGGTCAGCGCGCTGATCGGGTTGAAGCAGACATTGCCCCACAGCTTGAGCCAGATCTCATCGCGGATGCGGTCAAGCACCGGCGCCTTCAGCCCGGCCGCGACGAACAGATCGGCAAGGCGCTGCACGTCGCTGGTGATCTCGCCGGAGGGCTCGCCGAGCGGGAAGTTGTTGCCGTAGACGTGGCGGATCACGCCGGGCGCCTCGATCTCGGTGGCGGGATAGACGATGCAGCCGATGGCGCGCTCGGCGCCGATTTCGCGCCACTGCCGCCCGCCGGGATCGATGCTCTCCAGCGTCGAATTCTCGTACTGGCCGCCATGCTTGTAGAAGTACCAATAGGGAATGCCGTTGACGGCGGTGACGATGCGGGTGTGGGGGCCGAGCAGCGGCTGCATCTTCTCGATCACGCCGGTGATCGAATGCGCCTTCAGCGTGATGATGATGTAGTCCTGCACGCCGAGCTCGGCGGGATCGTCGGTGCAGCGCGGATGCACGGTGTGCCTCTCCTCGCCCGCGAGCAGCGTCAGGCCGCGCTCGCGCATTGCGGCAAGGTGCGCGCCGCGCGCGATGAGGCTGACATCGGCGCCTGCGCGTGCAAGCTGAACCCCGAGATATCCGCCGATCGCGCCGGCGCCGTAGATGCAGATCTTCATGAAATCCTCGCGGGAGACCGGAATTTTGGGACGAAAGATCCGGTCCGGCTCGAACGTGTCCGAGCCGGCCGGTAGTCACAGGGGAAGTGTGCGTCGCTTTAGGCGGCCGCTTGCGGCGTGCCGTTGATGGCCTCGTCCATGGCAGCTGCGATGTCGCGCATGCTGATGACGGAGACGAGGCTGTAGTCGTCGATGACGGGCAAATGGCGGATGTGATGCCGGTTCATCAAATGCCGGACCTGCTCGATCGTATCGCTCGAGGTGCAGGACACCAGCTGCTGCACCGAGACGAGTTGCGAGACCTTGACGTTGACGGCATTCGCGCCGTGCTCGGCGACGGCGCGCACCACGTCGCGCTCGGTGAACATGCCGACGGCGGTATTACCCTCGGAGCGGACCACGTCCTTGACCACGAGAGCGCTGATGTTGTTGGCGCGCATCAGCTTGGCGGCGATACCCACCGTTTCGTTCATTCGCACCGTGACAACGCGCGGCGTCTTCTTGCGCAGAATGTCTCCGACCAGCATTGCAACCTCCCTGGGTGAATGTTGCTGGAAGTGTGGTATACATAATGCCAATCGTCAAGCGCTGGTTTGGCCGATCCGAAAAATCTTGCGACAGCAAGACTGACGTTTGCCTTGTGCGAAAAAGAAAGGGGCGCATCGCTGCGCCCCTTGTTGATCCCTGCAATGTCAGCGGCGGCTACGCCGTCTCGGTCTTTGCAGTGGTCTCGGCGCTGCCGGTTGCGGTGTTCGCGCTCTCGGCTTCCTTGCCGAGGATGAAGGAGCGGCGCATCGGCTTGATCACGAACAGCGCCGTCAGCGCCGCCGTCGCGTTCAAGGCGACCGCGACCACGAACACGGCCTTCCAGCCGTACGTCGCCGAGATCACGCTGGCGAGCGGGACGAGCAGGGAGGCGGTGCCTTTCGCGGTGTAGAGCATGCCGTTGTTGGTGGTCGCGAATTTTGAGCCGAAGGTGTCGCCGCAGGTCGCCGGGAACAGCGAGTAGATCTCGCCGAACACGCCAAAATACACCGCGGTCGCGAGCACGAACACGACCGGGACATGACCGTAAGCCGACAGCGTCAGCAGCATCAGCGCCGCCGTGCCGAAGGCGATGAACATGGTGTGCTCGCGGCCGATCGTGTCGGAGACCCAGCCGAAGAAGGGGCGTCCGAAACCGTCGAGGATGCGGTCGAGCGAGATCGCGAAGGTCAGTGCCGCCATCTGGAAGCCGGCCAGCGTGACCGGGGTGTCGGCGATCTTGAAGTCGTGCGCGATCGGGCCGATCTGCGCCGCGGTCATCAGGCCGCCGGATGCGACCATGACGAAGACGAGATACATCACCCAGAAAATAGGGCTGCGCAGCACCTGCGGCGGGGTGAAGTCGATCTTGGTCTGCGGCAGGTTGAGCTGCTTTTTCTTCGGCGGGATCGAGAGCCGCGGCGGCTGGATGAAGAAGGCGAGCACGAACACGATCACGCCCTGGCCGATGCCGAAGGTGAAGAAGGCGTGCTGATAGCCGCTCGATGCGATCATGGTCGCGATCGGCACGATGGTGAGCGCGGCGCCCGCGCCGAAGCCCGCGGCGGTCGCGCCGGCGGCAAGGCCCCGGCGGTCGGGAAACCATTTCAGCGCATTGCCGACGCAGGTGCCGTACACCGCGCCCGCACCCATGCCGCCGATGATCGCGGCCGCGTAGAGCAAGGTGAGGCTGTCGGCATAGGAGTTGAGAATCCAGGACAGTGCGATCATCACGCCGCCGAACATGATGACGATGCGCGGGCCGTATTTGTCGACGAACCAGGCCTCGATCGGCACCAGCCAGGTCTCGGTGACGACGAAGACGGTGAAGGCAAGCTGGATCGCGGCGCGTCCCCAGTGATGGGCCGCATCGATCGGATCGACGAACAACGTCCAGCCATATTGCAGGTTGGCGATCATCGCCATGCAGACGATGCCCATGACGAGCTGGAGCCAACGGAAACCGGTGCGAAGAGGCGCGGCCGTGACGGCGCCGTCCGTGCTGGAAATCATCAATAACCTCCCAACGCGCCTGATTGATCACGACTTGGGATGGCAAGATGACCCAGTGTCGCAAATATTGTGGCTTATCGTCGCAAGCGCTGCGCGGAGCTTGGTATACCATATTCCAGAATGCAAGCCCTATCTGCGGCGGATTGTCACAAATCTGCGGTTCCATTGGAGCGGGAACGTCGCTGCAAGACGTCGCCAAAACGAAAACGCCCGGCCGTGAGGCCGGGCGTCTGCTCGATGAAGAGCTGCGATGGAGCGTGTCAGACGGTCGATTTGGCGACCACGACCTTGCGCCAGGGCTTGAGCACCGCGATCGCCAGCAGCGAAGCCAGGATGTTGGCGCCGGCCGCGATGATGAACACGCTGTCCCACGTGCCGGACGACTGCTGCATGTAGTTGCCGATCGGGACCAGCAGTGCGGCGGTGCCCTTCGCAGTGTAGAGCAGGCCGGCATTGGTGGTCGCGAACTTGGCGCCGAACGTGTCGGTGCAGGTCGATGGGAACAGCGAGTAGATCTCACCCCAGGCGAAGAACACGAAGCCAGAGAGCAGCACGAACCAGATCGGATCGTGGCCCCAGAGGTAGAGCATCCAGATGCCGAAACCTTCCATGCCGAAGGCGATGAACATCGTGTTCTCGCGGCCGATCATGTCGGAGATCCAGCCGAAGAACGGACGCGTCAGGCCGTTGAGCACGCGGTCGATCGTGGCCGCGAAGGTCACCGCCGTCATCGTCACCGCCATCAGCGTGACCGGCACGTTGTCGACCTTCCAGTCGGCAGCGATGGGCTTCAGGTTGGCCGTCACCATCAAGCCGCCGGCGCCGACGATCACGAACATGAAGTACATCAGCCAGAAGATCGGCTGACGCAGCACCTCGGTCGGCTGGTAGTTGCGACGGGTCTGCAGCAGATTGGCATTGGCCACCACGTTCGGCACCTGGCCTGCTTTCGGCGCGAGCAGGAAGAAGGCGAGGATGCAGATGATGATGCCCTGTCCGAGGCCGAAATAGAGGAAGGTGGTCTGGAATCCACTGTCCTTGATCATGGCCTGGATCGGCGCGACGGTGAGCGCGGAGCCCGCACCGAAGCCCGCGGCCGTGATGCCCGCGGCAAGACCGCGCTTGTCCGGAAACCACTTCAGCGCGTTGCCGACGCAGGTGCCGTAGACGCCGCCGGCGCCGATGCCTGCGATGATCATGCCGAGATAGTAGCCGTTGAGCGTGGTGGCCTGGGCGTTGATCGCCCAGCCGATGGCGCAGAGCACGCCGCCGACCAGCACGACGATGCGCGGACCGTACTTGTCGACGAACCATCCCTCGATCGGGACCAGCCAGGTCTCGAACAGGACGAAGAGCGTAAAGGCCCATTGGATCGACGCGCGATCCCAGCCGAACTTCTTCTGGATGTCAGGGACGAAGAACGTCCAGCCGTATTGATAGTTGGCGATCATCACCATCGCGGCGACGCCAACCGCCAACTGCGTCCAGCGATAGGCATCGCTGACGCGCGCGACGCTTGGGGCCGCTGTTGACTGCACCATGTCTGTCATAAAAAACCCTCCCGAAGGCGCCGATCATTTTTATGCGTGCGCTGGTTCGCATCCTGGTATTCATTATGCCAAGATTCAAGCGAAGGACTGGAGGGTGCGGCGAAATATCGCGGATTCTTCACATGCACCATGGCTGCTCGATTGTAAAGCTCAATCGGCTTCCGGCCTGCGATCAACCCATTGATTTCGTGAGAAGTCTTGCTTGTCGTGGCGAAGCCGCAAGCAGGCGCGGGAATCCGTGCCTCCGCGATTTTCAGCTTCCGGTCGGTGGTGGGCGCTGCCCCCGGGCACATCGGTGCGCGGCCGTGCCGTGACCGGTCAATCCTGGAATTCTATATCCCAGTCGCTCGGCCGCCCGGCGGATTTGACGGCCGCCGACGCCGAATGCGCCGGCGCGCCTCACGCCATCGACATGCGCAGCCTGCTGTAGCCTTCCTGGATCGCGGACCAGAACAGGGCGACCAGACCGAGCGCCATGATGGTGCTGACGAGGCCGTTGGAGAAGAACACCCCGAGCGAGCCTTGCGATCCCAGCAGCGATTGGCGGAAGGCTTCCTCCGCCTTGTCGCCGAGCACGATGGCGAGCACGAGAGGTGCGAGCGGATAGTTGCACTTCTTCAGGAGATAGCCGAGCACGCCGAACACCAGCATCAGCATGACGTCGAAGGTGCTGTTGTGCACCGAATAGGCGCCGATCGCGCACAGCACCAGGATGAGCGGGGCGATGATTCCGAACGGCACGCGCAGGATCGCGGCGAAGAGCGGCACGCAGGTGAGCACGACGATGAGGCCGGCGAGATTGCCGAGATACATCGAGGCGATCAGGCCCCAGACGAATTCCTTCTGCTCGACGAACAGCATCGGACCCGGCTGCAGGCCCCAGATCAGGAGGCCGCCGAGCAGCACGGCGGCCGTCGGCGAGCCGGGCACGCCGAGCGACAGCATCGGCAGCAGCGCCGAGGTGCCCGCCGCATGCGCGGCCGTCTCCGGCGCGATCACGCCTTCGATCTCGCCCTTGCCGAAATTGTTGCCGCGCCGCGCCAGCCGCTTGGCGATGCCGTAGCTCATGAAGGATGCCGGCGTCGCTCCGGCGGGCGTGACGCCCATCCAGCAGCCGATCAGGCAGGAGCGCAGCGACGTCATCCAGTAGGTGGGCAGCTCGCGCCAGGTTTGAAGCACGACCCGAAGGTTGATGCTGGCATTGCCGCCGCGGAAGGCGAGCCCTTCCTCCATGGTCAGCAGGATCTCGCCGATCCCGAACAAGCCGATCACGGCGATCAGGAAGTCGAATCCGTTGAGCAGCTCGGTGACGCCGAAGGTGAGCCGCAACTGACCCGTGATCGAATCGAGGCCGACCGCCGCGAGCGCGAAGCCCATCATCATCGCCGCGATGGTCTTGAACGGCGGCTCCTTGCTGAGGCCGACGAAGCTGCAGAAGGCGAGGAAGTACACCGCGAACTTCTCCGCCGGACCAAATCGCAGCGCAAAGCCCGCGACCAGCGGTGCGACCAGCGTGATCATGATGACGGCAAACAGCGCGCCCACGAAGGAGGAGGTGAAGGCGGCCGTCAGGGCTTCACCGGGCTTGCCCTGCTGCGCCATGGGATAGCCGTCGAAGGTGGTCGCCACCGACCATGGCTCGCCGGGGATGTTGAACAGGATCGAGGTGATGGCGCCGCCGAACAATGCGCCCCAATAGATGCATGACAGCATGATGATCGCCGATGTCGGCGGCATGCTGAAGGTCAGGGGAAGCAGGATCGCCACGCCGTTGGCGCCCCCGAGCCCCGGCAGCACGCCGATGATGACCCCGAGCGTGATGCCGATGATCATCAGCATGATGTTGTAGGGCTGCAGGGCGACCGCGAAGCCGTGAAATAGATTGGCCAACTCTTCCATATCGATACGTCCTGCAGCAGCAATTGAATGAATGCGTGGCTCTTACAGACCGAGCCATTCCTCGAATGGCCCCTTGGGAAGCGGGACCAGGAACCAGCGCTCGAAAACGAGATAGGTCACCACCGGCATGCCGATTGCCACCGCGATGACCGTCAGCCAGCGATATCCGCCGAGCCAGCGCATGAACCAGGCGATGAAGACCATCGAGGCGACGTAGAGGCCGATGAACGGCATCGAGCCGACATAGATCGCGGTGGGCACGACGACGCTCATGACCTGGCGAAGCTGTCCCCATTCCGCGAACAGGCGGCCGTCGTCGTCGCGCTGCGCGTGCCACAGGTTGATGGCACTCGCGCCGACGATGACGGCGCCGACATAGAAGGGGAAGAACCCGGCTCGCGGACCTTCCGCGCCCCAGTTGATGCCGGCCTTCAGGCTGCCGAAGATCACGACGAGACCAAAGGCGCCGATCAACAGCGCCATGCCGATCTCCAGCGTCTTGTGGGCCGGGCCGGATTCGGATTGTTCAGTCATGGGAACTCCAGGCGGAATCGCAGTGTTTCGCGGCAGACGGGAGGACGACCGGCGTCCTCATCCGTCATCGGTGTCGCGGGGCAATCCGGGGATCAATTGCCCGGCGCGAGGAAACCGGCATCCTTCATCAGGCCTTCGTGGCGCTTCTCCTCCGCCTCGATCCATTTGGCGTAGTCGGCTCCAGCCAGGAAGGTCGTGTTGAAGGCGCCGCTCTTCATGAAATCCTGCCATTCCGGCGTGGCGCGGACCTTCTTGAACAGCTCGACGTAATATTCGACCTGATCCTTGGTGGTCTTGGGCGACATGAAGATGCCGCGCAGCATGAGATATTCCATCGCGAGGCCCTGTGATTTGCAGGTCGGAATATCCTTCCAGGCCTTGCCCTCGGCGATCGGCTCGTCATAGGCCATCGGCTGGGCGTCGAAGACGCAGAGCGGACGGAGCTTGCCGCCGCGCCATTGCGCGACCGCCTCGATCGGATTGTTGACGGTGGAATCGACGTGATTGCCGACGAGTTGAACCGCGACCTCGCCGCCGCCCTTGTAGGGGATGTAGGTGAACTTCGCGTCGATCGCCTTCTCGATGCCGACCGTAATGATCTGGTCTTCCTGCTTGGAGCCGGTGCCGCCCATCTTGAATGAGCCGCTTGGTGCCTTCTTCGCGGCGTCGACGTAATCCTTGACGCTGGTGTACGGCTTTTCGGCATTCACCCACAGCACGAATTCATCCAGCGCCAGCATCGCGACCGGAGTCAAATCCTTCCAGTTGAACGGAATCCCCGTTGCCAGCGGCGTCGTGAACAAGTTCGAGAGCGTGATGATGATCTTGTGCGGATTGCCCGACGACGTCTTCACGTCGAGAAAGCCTTCGCCGCCTGCACCGCCGGCCTTGTTGATGACGACCAGCGGCTGCTTCATGAGATTATGCTTGGTGACGATGCCCTGGATGGTTCGTGCCATCTGATCGGCGCCGCCACCGGTGCCCGCGGGCACGATGAACTCGACCGGACGAACCGGCTCCCAGGCCGCAAAACTTGCAGTGCTGCCGGCGCACGACATCGCCATTGCCGCCAAAGCGACATTCAGAATGAATGACTTCATCTCGTTTCTCTCCCTGTCGAAACGCGGCCGTTCTTTGCCGGCTCGCGTCAGCCCATCCGGATTCACACGCTTGGGGTCACCTTTGCGGTCGATCTCCCATTGCAGCCTCACCAACCAGAAGTTTATGAGCGGGGACAAGGCGCGACATCCGCTCCTTTGGGCTAAGGCTCCGCCATGATTGGCAAACGTGCCATGTCCTTGGCCGTTCCTGTCCCGCGCTCTGCATCCCCATCTAGCACCTTGGTCGTGCAATCGTTTTTGGTTGTCGAATGGTATGCGAGATGCCAGCTGGCTCACAATTGGACGGCCGGCCAGATCGGCGGACCAATCGTCGCAGTCGTGTTCGTAGGCCGAAGCGAGGACCAAAAGAAAATGGCCCCGACGAGGGGGGCCATTGATCAAACGTAGTTTCTGCGGTTGCCGGCCGCGCGCCGTTTCGGCTGCGTGGGGAAGGCCTTCTTACAGGCCGAAACGCGGCAGGTCGCCGTTGTGGTTCGAGATCTCGGCGCTCGCCATCAGGAAACGGTCGACCGCAGCCATAAAGCGGCTGAACAGCGAAGAAGAGGGGGCGAAAGCGACGGAAGCGGTCTTGGACATTGGAATTCCCTTTCTTGAGACGATCAGTCTTGGCGTCTCGTCTGGGGATGAAACTATGTATACCAGATGCCACTGTCCACGCGTTTGTTTGCATAGCAGCATAGAAAGTCTCGCATCGCAGCATAATGCCGGGTTAATGGGCCCGGTTCGGGCTCAGATGGCCCACCGAAAAACGGCTTTTCCGTCTTAGACGCCGTCCTCGGACGCTGAAGATAGCGATCAGGGGCCTATTCATTCGATTGAAGTGGAAACCGGGGCCCACCGGCGTGCGCCTGAAGCGAGCCTCAATGGCCGAGGGCTTTGCAGGGCAAGGCTTTCTTGGCAGGGCCAGGCTTGGCAGGGCAAGTCAAAGCCGCTAGTGGTCTGCCCCCTTCCAATCATCTGTCAGAGTGGTTCATGTCGAGCGCCTCGCCCGCCGTCTCGATCGGCATCGATTTTGGGACCAGCAACACGGTCGTCGCCCTCGCGGCGGACGACCGCCGGGTCGAGGCCATCCGCTTCGACCACGGCGGACAGCGCCATAGCGTCTACGTGTCGGCTTTGTGCTTCTGGGAGGACCGGCCGGGCGCCGGCGCCCAGGCCGAGGGCGGCCCCTGGGCGATCGAGCAATTCCTCGAAGGACGCCACGTCTACCGCTTCCTGCAGTCGTTCAAGACGTTTGCGGCGAGCAGCAGCTTCAACACCACGCAAGTGTTCCGGCAGCGCTTCAAGTTCGAGGATATTCTGGCGGCGTTCCTGCGGACGCTGGCGCGCCATGGCGGCGACAGGTTCGGCTTCGAGACCTCGACCATCACGGTCGGCCGCCCGGTGCGCTTCGCCGGCGGCAATCCCGACGAGGCGCTGGCGATGCAGCGCTACCGCGCCGCCTTCGAGCGCCTGGGCGCCGGCCATGCGCGCTATGTCTACGAGCCCGTGGGCGCGGCGTTCTCCTTTGCCCGAAGGCTGGAGCGCGATGCCACCGTGCTGGTTGCGGATTTCGGCGGCGGCACCAGCGATTTCTCCGTGATGCGTTTCTCGCGCGCGGGCGGCAGCCTTCGCGCCGAGCCACTCGGCCACGCCGGCATCGGCATCGCCGGCGACACGTTCGACTACCGCATCGTCGACCACGTCGTCTCGCCGCGGCTCGGCAAGGGCTCCAGCTTCCGCTCCTTCGACAAGGTGCTGCCGATCCCCAGCGGCCATTACACCAACCTCGCGCGCTGGCATCAACTGGCGATGATGAAGAGCAACGGCGATCTGCGCGAGCTGAGGGAGCTTGCGCGCACCGCGCTGAAGCCGAAGCTGCTGGAGGATTTCATCACCATCGTCGATCTCGACCTCGGCTTTTCGCTGTACCGTGCAGTGTCAAATGCCAAGGTTGCGCTGTCGGCGCAGGACGAGGTGGATTTCCGCTTCAAGGGCGGCGGCGTCGACATCGGCGCGGCCATCACGCGGAAGAATTTCGAATCCTGGATTGCCGACGACATCGCCCGGCTCGGGGCCACCGTCGACAAGGTGCTGGCCGAAGCCGGTATCACCGCGCGCGAGATCGAGAAGGTGTTCTTGACCGGCGGCACGTCCTTCGTACCGGCGGTGCGAAAACTGTTCGCCGAGCGGTTCGGCAACGAACGGCTGATGTCAGGCGACCAGTTCGAGTCGATCGCCTACGGCCTCGCGCTGATCGGGCACAGCCCCAACCCGGACCGCTGGACTGCCGGCGGCGGGCTCGAGGCGACGGCGCAGGCTTAACGATTCTCCGTCATTGCGAGCGTAGCGAAGCAATCCAGAATCCCTCCGCGGAAACACTCTGGATTGCTTCGCTACGCTCGCAATGACGGCGTGGGTAGAACGGCGCATCGGATCGAACAGTGCCGTAGGGTGGGCAAAGCGAAGCGTGCCCACGTGCCTGTCGCCGTATCGGGAAGATCGTGGGCACGGCGCAAGTGCGCCTTTGCCCACCCTACGGCACCAACGCCTTCGCTACTGATTGATCTCGGGCTCGACCAGCTTCGCCAGATTGCGCAGGGATTCCTGCCAGCCGAGATAGCAGGCCTCCGGCGGGATGACGTCGGGGATGCCGGCCTGCGTGATGTCCACTTCGGTGCCGACCGAGACCTTCTTCAGGATCACGGTAACCTCAATCTCTCCGGGCAGGTTGGGATCGTCGAACCTGTCGGTGTAGCGAAGGCGTTCACCGGGCACGAGCTCGAGATATTCACCGCCGAACGAATGGCTGTTGCCCGTCGTGAAATTCCGGAACGACATCTTGAACGTGCCGCCGACCTTGGGCTCGAAATGATGCACGGTGCAGGTGAAGCCGTTCGGCGGCAGCCATTTCGCCATCGCATCGGCCTCCAGGAAAGCGCGATAGACTTTTTGCGGGCTGGTCGCGAGAACGCGGTGCAGGCGGATCGTGCTGGGCATGGTTGTTATCCTCAGTGATTGATGGGCCCGAGATTGGCGTCTATGGCCCATTCATGTCACGAGGACGACCGGGAAGCCGCCGATCCGACATGGCATCTCGTTTTTTTTGTCGGCGGTCCTTCTGGCCGGGTTGCTAGATCGCTGCGACATCCTGTGGCGTCATCGTGAATGCCAGCCCGTAGCGGTCGATCATGATATCCTCGCGAGCGCCCGCTGCGTGAAGCGACGACGGCGAGAATTGGCCGGCGATCCCGGCGTCAACCACATTGGCATCGTAACCCGACAGCAGGACGATCCAGTCGGCAGCGCCGTCCCTGCCACGGATCTGCTGCTCGGTGGTGGGCGCGCTCGTGCGAGGCGTGTCGGTGAAGAGGAGGTGGGCGCCTGTCAGCCCCGGCCGCAGCGCCAATGCGCTGAGCGTTTCCGAGAGGCGCGTCTGCAATTGCGCATCCCGTCCGGCTTCCGGCGACAGCCTGATGGTGGCAAGCGAGGTCGCCACACCTCCGCCAAAGCTCGCGACGATCCGGCATTGGCTGCGGACCATGCCGAGATGATGCGGCATCATCCTGGTCGACCACGGCGTTGGCGCGTTGAGCCGGTCAAGATATCCCTTCGACGTGAGGGCCTCGTACTGCTCGAGCTCGTAGAGCACGAAAAAACCTTCGGCGTCCGTCGTGCTCGTCCATCGCGACCCGCGCCGGAAGCCGGGAATGCTCATCCGCTCCGGGAAGTGTTCATGCGAATGCCAGTCGCCGAACTCGGTGCGCTGCTCGGGGCGAACGCTCCACCACATCGCGACGGCGGCCTTGCCCAGTAGTGACATGGTGACCTCCCATTCCGAGCAGCAAGATCAGCCCGAATGTCTACGCCTCGTCAACGGAAGCCACAATTCCGCAGCCGTTCCTCGTTCGACTC
Source organism: Bradyrhizobium sp. 23AC (assembly GCF_054863025.1). Taxonomy (NCBI): domain Bacteria; kingdom Pseudomonadati; phylum Pseudomonadota; class Alphaproteobacteria; order Hyphomicrobiales; family Nitrobacteraceae; genus Bradyrhizobium; species Bradyrhizobium sp. 23AC. The sequence goes on along the minus strand of NZ_JAVAYN010000008.1, from coordinate 298,463 downwards.
CTAATCCGTTTCGCCAGAGGGGGGCCCCGCGTAGTCGCCTCAAACCTGGGACTGTTCCGCCGAGGTCCCTGGTGCAATTAAGCTTGGCCAAGCCTTGCAAGTGGGGATGGTGGGGTATACCCTGAATTCGTTCGTTCAGCCGCTGTGCCTTGTTGAATGCGCCCGCGGGCTCCTTTTCCATAGACATCGACGAATTGAATTGGTTCTGCGTGAGCGTCACGCGGAATGTGCGCTTGCGCGCTTTGGAGAAGAAAATGACGACAGGTACCGTGAAGTGGTTCAACGGCCAGAAGGGCTTTGGATTCATTCAGCCCGACGACGGCGGCAACGATGTGTTCGTTCACATCAGCGCGGTCGAGCGGGCTGGTCTTGCGGGTCTCGCTGAAGGCCAAAAGGTCAACTTCGAGGCCAAGACCGACAAGATGCGGGGCAAAGTCAGCGCTGAGAATCTCTCGCTGGCTTGAGCTCTCTAGTGCCGTTTCACGGATGTACTGAAACGGTAACGCTGCCCGCTCGATCGTAAGGATTGAGCGGGTTTTGTCTATTCGGAGCAGGGTGAAGGATGAGCGCCAGGAAATCGGCAGAACCGTCACCCGAAGGTATCGCGCGTTCCAACCGTCAGCGCCTGGCGGCTGAAGAAGGAGCGCGCGCGATGGCGGATGCCGAAAAGCAGGCGGTCGACGTTCGCAAGAACATGGCGCGGCTTCGGGAGCTGCGCGAAGCCAAGGAAGCGGCCGACGCAGCCCTTCGCGCATCAATGCCGGCACCAACCTCGACGAGGCGCAAGAAGAAGCCGCCGCAATAATCGACTTCAGCAGCGCCGTCGACGAAATCTGGAGAGGACCGGTCACATGCCAAAGAGTGCGGGTCGTGCCTAGAGCCAAGTCGGACGGTGGTGGCACAATCACTTTTTTTCTCGCGCTTGGCGCAGGCCGACAGATGTGCCGGCTCGCGACCACGTTCCAAACGCAGAAACAGGCTTTCAGCTATCTTCAGAAACACCGCACCGAGTTCGAGCGCATCGCGCGGACCCGGCTGGCGTCCGGGGAGCTCGAAGATGGCATCGTCGTTCTCTCGATGCTCTAGCTCAAGATCAGGTGCCAATTCGGCGGCCTTCACCGGCCGGATGTCAGATCGTAACCAGCGACAGGGCGCTTCCTATTCGGGCAAGCCTTTTTCAAGCAGCTCCTTCGACTTTGCCTCGCGGGCTAATCGCTCCGCCTTGAGCCGCTCCCGATTCTCGTTGAGGGAGTGCTGGTCCTTCGCATAGTCAGTCATGGGCTTCTGCGTCTTGACAGGCTTGAACGCCTTGTTGGCTTCGCGTTTGGCCCGATCAGAGGATTGATCTCTCAACATTTCGACCTCGCTTCGATCAGTGGGCGTGACCCGCAAGTGCCGGACGCGACGCCTCCCGCTTGCAAGCCGATTAGTCACCCTCTGAACGGGAGGGTGGACAATCCTTCAGTGTTGGGCGGGTCTGGCGCGAGGCTTGGTCACTCGCCGTGGAGGCGGCACGCTCGCACTGCTGAGAGCATGCCGGTCGAAGCAATAACGGCCGGCCTGCGGTCCGGTTCCTTCGGCGCGAACAAAAAGGCCGCCGAAACCGGCGGCCTTTCGCGCATGCAGCGAGCTTGCTTACTCCGCGGCCTGCTTCTGCGGCGGGTCGAGCGCGCCGGACTTGTGGATGTCGGCGACTTGGTGGTCGCTGAAGCCGAGCACGGAGCGCAGGATCTCGTCGGTGTGCTCGCCGAGCAGCGGGGACCGCTCGACGTCACTCGGAGAATCCGACAGCTTAATCGGGTTGCCGACCGAAATGTACTTGCCGCGGGTGGGGTGGTCGACTTCGACCAAGGTACCAGTGGCGCGCAGCGACTGGTCCTCGATGATCTCCTTCATCGACAGGATCGGGCCGCAGGGGATGTCGTCCTTGTTGAGGATTTCCATCGCCTCGAACTTGGTCTTCGTCATCGTCCACTTCTCGATGCGGGCGAAAATCTCGTTCAGGCGCGACAGCCGGGCCGGCGGCTTGGCGTAGTCGGGATGAGTCTTCCAGCCGGGTTCGCCGATCACGTCGCAGATCTTCTCCCAGACCGGCGCCTGGGTGATGAAGTAGAGGTAGGCGTTGGGATCGGTCTCCCAGCCTTTGCACTTGACGATGCGGCCGGGCTGGCCGCCGCCGGAATCATTGCCGGCGCGCGGCACGGCGTCGCCGAACGGAATGCCTTCGCCGTACTGGCTGTATTCCTTCAGCGGGCCATGGGCGAGGCGCTGCTGGTCGCGCAGTTTTACGCGCGCGAGGTTGAGTACGCCGTCCTGCATCGCAGCCGTAACCTTCTGGCCCTTGCCGGTGACGGTGCGCTGGTAGAGCGCGGTGACGATGCCGAGCGCGAGGTGGAGGCCGGTGCCGCTGTCGCCGATCTGCGCGCCGGTGACGAGCGGAAGACCGTCGCGGAAGCCGGTGGTGGAGGCGGCGCCGCCGGTGCACTGCGCGACGTTCTCATAGACCTTGCAGTCTTCGTACGGTCCGGGGCCGAAGCCCTTGATCGAGGCGACGATCATCTTCGGGTTGATCGCCTGGATCTTCTCCCAGGGGAAGCCCATGCGGTCGAGCACGCCGGGGCCGAAGTTTTCGACCAGCACGTCGCACTTCTTGATCAGCTCCGTGAGGACTTCCTTGCCCTTGGGGTTCTTGGTGTCGAGCGTGATCGAGCGCTTGTTGTGGTTGAGCATGGTGAAATACAGGCTGTCCACGTTCGGGATGTCCTGCAGCTGGCCGCGGGTGATGTCACCCACGCCCGGACGTTCCACCTTGATCACGTCGGCGCCGAACCAGGCCAGCAGCTGCGTGCAGGTCGGTCCTGACTGAACGTGGGTGAAGTCGAGAATGCGAACGCCCGTGAGCGCTTTGGTCATCGTGTTGCTCCGTACTCTGTGTCTGCCCCCGCCAACCGCAGGGAATCAAGGGTTGAGGGGTGGACTTACTTCTTCTTCTGCAGAACGCTCTGCGGATTGAGGTTGCCGATGCGGCCGCTCTCCGAGCCGGCGGCCGGATCGATCACCGCGTTGATGAGCGTCGGCTTGCCGGACTTCATGGCTTCGTTGACGGCGCGCTTGAGCTCGTCCGGCGAGGTCGCGTTGACGCCGACGCCGCCGAAGGCTTCCATCATCTTGTCGTAGCGCGCGCCCTTGACGAACACCGTCGTTGCGGGATCGGCGTTGGCGCCGTTGACGTCGGTGCCGCGATAGATGCCGTCATTGTTGAAGATGACGACGCAGATCGGCAGGTTGTAGCGGCAGATGGTCTCGACTTCCATGCCGGAGAAGCCGAAGGCCGAGTCGCCTTCCACTGCGAGCACGGGGTGGCCGGTCTCGAGCGCAGCCGCGATCGCCTGGCCCATGCCGATGCCCATCACGCCCCAGGTGCCGACGTCGAGACGCTTGCGCGGCCGGTACATGTCGATGACGCCGCGGGCGAGGTCGAGCGTGTTGGCGCCTTCGTTGACGAGGATCGCCTCGGGATAGTCCTTGATGACGTTCTTCAGCACGCCGAGCGCGCCGTGATAGTCCATCGGCGACTTGTTGTTCATGAGCTTCGGCGCCATCTTGGCGACGTTCTCTTCGCGCTTGGACGAGATCGCCTTGGTCCATTCGGCAGGCGGAGCGGTCCAGCCCGATGCCATCGCCTGGTTGAAGGCGGAGACGACCGAGCCGATGTCGCCGACCACGGGCGCGACGATCTCGACGTTGGAGTCCATCTCGCGCGGCTCGATATCGACCTGGATGAACTTCTTGGGCGCTTCGCCCCAGCTCTTGCCCTTGCCGTGCGAGAGCAGCCAGTTCAGCCGCGCGCCGATCAGCATGACGACGTCGGATTCCTTCAGCACGGTCGAGCGGGCCGCACCAGCGCATTGCGGATGGGTGTCGGGCAGGAGGCCCTTGGCCATGCTCATCGGCAGGAACGGCACGCCGCTCTTCTCGACGAAGGATTTGATCTCTTCGTCGGCCTGCGCGTAGGCCGCGCCCTTGCCGAGGATGATGAGCGGACGCTTGGCACCCTTGAGCACGTCGAGCGCACGCTTGACCGAAGCGGGCGAGGGGATCTGCGCGGGCGCAGCGTCGATCACCTTGACCAGCGACTTCTGGCCGGCATCGGCACTCATCACCTGCCCGAACAGCTTGGCCGGCAGGTCGAGATAGACGCCGCCCGGACGGCCCGAGACCGCAGCGCGGATGGCGCGGGCCAGACCGATGCCGATGTCCTGCGCGTGCAGCACGCGATAGGCCGCCTTGCACAGCGGCTTCGCAATCGCGAGCTGGTCCATTTCCTCGTAGTCGCCCTGCTGCAGGTCGACGATCTCGCGCTCGGAGGAGCCCGAGACCAGGATCATCGGGTAGCAGTTGGTGGTGGCGTGCGCGAGCGCGGTGAGACCATTGAGGAAGCCGGGCGCGGAGACCGTGAGGCAGACGCCGGGCTTCTTGGTGAGATAGCCGGCGATGCCTGCGGCGTAACCGGCGTTCTGCTCGTGGCGGAAGGAGATCACGCGGATGCCCTCGGCCTGCGCCATGCGGCCCAAATCCGTGATCGGGATGCCCGGCACATTATAGATGGTGTTGATGCCGTTCAGCTTGAGCGCGTCGATGACGAGATGGAAGCCATCCGTCAGCTCCTGCTCGGTGCCCGGTGCCTCGGACTTGGTCGCGGTATTCAGCATGGGCCTTGTCTCCCTGGTCTCAGATAGTGGGGCGAATTGTTCGCCCTTCTGGTGAACGTTGCTTGGTTAAGTAAACAGTTCCTGGCCGTGCGCTTCGACGTAAGCGGCAAGGCCGAGAGTGTGGTCGCGGGCGCGCTTTTCGGCGAGCTCGGTGTCGCGTGCCTCCAGCGCTTCGATCATGCCGAGATGCTCGGGCAGCGAGGTCGCGGTGCGGTCCTTGCGTCCGATGGTCAGCTGGCGATAGCCGCGCACGTGCAGGAGGAGATCGTTGGTGAGATCGACCAGCACCGGCGATTCCGACAGTGAGATCAGTGCCTGATGGAAGGCGATATTGGCGCGCGAATATTCCTCGACGTGATCCTCGGGCAGACGGTCCTTGCCGAAGTCCTTGAAGTAGTCGCGTAGCGCCGTGATGTCCTTTTTGCGCGCGGTGGTCGTGATGAGGCGCGCGGCCATGCTCTCCAGCGCCGCCCAGGCGCGGATCATGTCGACGATCTCGCTCTTGGTCCTGCGCACCACCATGATGCCGCGGCGCGGCACCGTCTTCACGAAGCCGTCCTGCTCGAGCATCGCGATCGCTTCGCGGATCGGGGTGCGGCTGACACCCAGGCGCTCGGACAGCGCGCGCTCGTCGAGCATCACCGGCTCGGGCGTCGAATAGATGTCCATCCTGAGGATGGCTTCCTTCAAGGCGTCATACGCCTTGTTCTTGAAGCTGCTCTCCGGGGCAATACGAACGATTGCGATATCTGCCTCGGCCATGTTCGGCAACGCCTTGGTTGGTTTCCGCAGTGACACGACGAATCTCCTCCAGTGGGAGTCGTCTTTTACAGGATTATTAACGGGAAAGTTTTTGGCATACCACATGCCAGAATGTCAAGCTGGCTATTTTTTGCGGCGTTCTAAGCGATGCCGCAGCTTGACAAGTTGGCTTCTGGCATACCAAATGCCATCGCCAGCCATTTTTGATCCACGGCGGCGGAGTAATCTGGCGCTTATGCCGCTCCGTTCCGCGGAATGGAGCAGAGCGCGGCGAATGGCAAGCATCACGGGCAGCCGCAAAACCACGCGCGCGCTTTGAAAAGAACGAACTGAGGTCAAGGGAGAAGCCACATGTCCAATTCCAAAGAAGCCGTCCGCAAGGTGCTTGACCAGGTCAAGGCGGACAACCGCACCAGCCTGACGGCCCCGGAAGGCAAGCTGGTCTGCGACGCCTATGGCATTCCGGTGCCGAAGGAGGGCGTGGCGAAGTCGGCGGGCGAGGCCGGCAAGATGGCCTCGTCGATGGGCTTCCCGGTCGTGATGAAGATCGTCTCGCCGGACATTCTCCACAAGACCGAAGCCGGCGGCGTCATCGTCGGCCTCAAGACCGCCGAAGATGCCGAAAAGGCTTACGAGACCATTCTCGGCAACGCCAGGAAGTACAAGGCCGATGCCAAGATCGACGGCGTCCAGGTGCAGCAGATGCTGGCCGGCGGCACCGAGGTCATCGTCGGCTCGATCACCGACGGTTCGTTCGGCAAGCTGGTCGCCTTCGGCCTCGGCGGCGTGCTGGTCGAAGTCCTCAAGGACATCACCTTCCGCCTCGCGCCCGCGACCAAGGAAGACGCGCTCTCGATGCTCGACGGCATCCAGGCGCATGAGATCCTGAAGGGCGTGCGCGGCGGCGAGCCGGTGAACCGCAGCGCCCTCGCCGATGTCATCGTCAAGGTCTCGCAGCTCGTCACCGATTTCCCTGAAATCGTCGAGCTCGACCTCAACCCGGTATTCGCGACGGCGAAGGGCGCGACCGCCGCCGACGTGCGCATCGTCGTCGACTTCGCCTATGTGCCGAAGCCGAAGCCGCGCCCGACCGAAGAGATCGTTGCCGCCATGAGCCGCATCATGCAGCCGAAGGCGGTCGCCGTGGTCGGTGCCTCCGCCGAAGACGGCAAGATCGGCAACTCCGTGATGAAGAACCTCATCAACGGCGGCTACAAGGGCGACATCTATCCGATCCATCCCAAGGCCACCGAGATCCTCGGCTACAAGGCCTATAAGAGCGTCAAGGACGTGCCGGGTGTGATCGACACGGCGGTGTTCGCGATCCCCGCGAAGTTCGTCGCTGCCGCGCTCACCGAATGCGGCGAGAAGAAAATCCCGGGCGCGGTGCTGATTCCGTCGGGCTTTGCGGAGGCCGGCGCGCCGGAGCTGCAGGCCGAGATCGTCGAGGTCGGCAAGAAGTACGACATCCGCCTGATGGGGCCGAACATCTACGGCTTCTATTATACGCCGGCCAATCTCTGCGCGACCTTCTGCACGGCTTACGACGTCAAGGGCCACGCGGCGCTGTCGTCGCAGTCGGGCGGCATCGGCATGGCCATCATCGGCTTCTCGCGCTCGGCCAAGATGGGCGTCTCGGCCATCGTCGGCCTCGGCAACAAATCCGACATCGACGAGGACGATCTGCTCGCCTTCTTCGAGCAGGACCCGAACACCAATTTGATCGCGCAGCACTGCGAAGACCTCAAGGACGGCCGCGCCTTTGCGGAAGCCGCCAAGCGCGTCTCCAAGAAGAAGCCGGTCGTCGTGCTCAAGGCCGGCCGCACCTCGGCCGGCGCCAAGGCGGCCTCGTCGCACACCGGCGCGCTCGCCGGTAACGACAAGATCTACGAGGACGTCCTGGCGCAGTCCGGCGTGATCCGCGCTCGTTCGCTGCGGCAACTGCTCGAATTCGCCCGCGGCGTGCCGGTGCTGCCGACGCCGAAGGGCGAGAACGTGCTGATCATCACTGGTGCGGGTGGCTCCGGCGTGCTGCTGTCGGACTCCTGCGTCGACAACGGCCTGTCGCTGATGTCGATGCCGGCGGATCTGGACGCGGCCTTCCGCAAGTTCATCCCGCCGTTCGGGGCTGCTGGAAATCCTGTGGATATCACCGGCGGCGAGCCTCCGATCACCTACGTCAACACGGTGAAGCTCGGCCTGTCCGACGAGCGCATCCACTCGCTGATCCTCGGCTACTGGCACACCATCGTCACGCCGCCGATGGTGTTCGCCCGCAACATGGTCGAGGTGAAGAAGGAGATGGAGGCGAAAGGCTTCGTGAAGCCGATCGTCGCCTCGCTCGCCGGCGACGTCGAGGTCGAGGAAGCCGCCGAATATCTCTACCAGAACGGCATTCCGGCCTACGCCTACTCGACCGAACTTCCGGTCGAGGTCCTCGGTGCCAAGTATAAGTGGGCGCGCGGGGCAGGGCTGCTCTGAGCGTTATCTCTCCTGTCATCCCGGGGCGATGCGACGGGACCGCGCAAGCGCGGCCCGGAGCGTCGAACCCGGGATCTCGAGATTCCGGGTCTGGTACGCCAGGCCCGCGCTGCGCGCAGTCCCGGCGCACCATCCCGGAATGACGGATGCATAAGCGGCAGGTCGCGATGAGCAAGAACGTGATCCGGCGCAAATCGCTCGAGCCTCGATCGGCATCGGAGGCCGATAACGACACGCGCGACGGCGGCGTGCAGTCCGTCGATCGCGCGCTGTCGATCCTGGAAACGCTGGCCGAGGACGACGAAGGCTATCGCCTCAGCGATCTCGCGGTGCGCACCGGCCTGTCGGCCTCCACCGTGCATCGCCTGCTCGCGACGCTGGAAAGCCGCCGCTTCGTGCAGTTCGACCGCACGCAATCAAAATGGCATGTCGGCTCGCGCGCCTTCACGGTGGGCGCGAGCTTTGCGCGGCGTCGCAATTTCTCCACACAGGCAATTCCCTACTTGCGCAAGCTGCGCGATCTCACCCGCGAGACCGCCAATCTCGCCGTGGTCGACGACGAGTTCATCATCGTGCTGACCCGCATGGAAAGCCGCGAGATCATGCGTTCGCTGACCCAGGTCGGCGGCCGCGTTCCCATGGTGACGTCGGGCGTCGGCAAGGCCGTGCTCGCAACCTATTCCGATGAGGACGTAGGCGCCGTCATCCGCCATCACGGCATGCCCCGGTTGACCGAGAAATCCATCGTGCGGCCGAGCGACCTGTTCAAGGAGCTCGAAAAAATCCGCAAGCAGGGTTTTGCGCTCGACGATGAAGAGGCCTGCATGGGGCTGCGCTGTATTGCCGCAGTGGTCTACAACGACTGTGCCGAGCCGCTCGCGGCGATTTCCGTCTCGGGCATGACCAGCCGCCTGACCGACGACAGGCTGCCGGAAATCGGCCAAATCGTGCGCGACGTCGCCGGCGAGCTGACGGTCGCGCTCGGCGGGGTGATGCCGGCGCCGCGCTAACTGGGGAACCCGGGCACTGTCGCTGGACAGCATCGGCCGTTTTGGCTGATATGCGACCAAACGACACAATGCGGCAAACGTCCGCATGAGCCTGGAGAGCGTCCTCATGTTTCAATTTTCCGCGCGCCTTGCCGGCGCAGCCGTCGCGCTGACCCTTGCGGCAGCGGCGCCGTCCTTTGCCCAGCAGCTCGAGCTCAAGCTGATGGCGCCGGCGGCCCCGGGCGGGGGCTGGGACCAGACCGCGCGCTCCATGCAGCAGGCGCTGGTGGCCGCGGGCGTCGCGCGTAGCGTGCAGGTCACCAACGTTCCCGGCGCCGGCGGCAGCGTCGGCATCGCGCAATTCGTCAACGGCGCCAAGGGTGACGGCAACCAGTTGATGGTCAACGGCTTCGTCATGGTGGGCGCGCTCGCCATGAACAAGTCGCCGGTCACGCTCGAGCAGGTGACGCCGATCGCGCGCCTCACCGAGGAAATCCAGGTGATCGTGGTTCCCGCGAATTCGCCGATCAAGACCGCGCAGGATCTGGCCGCTGCGGTGAAGGCCGATATCGCCAAGGTGACTTTCGCCGGCGGCTCGGCCGGCGGCGTCGACCATGTGATGGCGGCGTTGTTCGCCGGCGCGGTCGGTGCCGACGCCAAGAAGATCAACTACATCCCGTTCTCCGGCGGCGGCGAGTCGCTCGCTGCGATCCTCGGCGGCAAGGTCACCGCGGGCATCTCGGGCCTCAGCGAATATGAAGGGCAGATCAAGTCCGGCAAGCTGCGCGCGCTCGGCGTGACCTCGGAGAAGCGCATCCCGGGCAGCGACATCCCGACCTTCAAGGAGCAGGGCGTCGACCTCGTGATCGCCAACTGGCGGTCGGTGGTGGCGCCTCCCGGCATTACGCCGGAGCAGCGCAAGACCTTGAGCGATGCGGTCGAGAAGATGGTGAAGTCGGACGCCTGGAAGGAGATCCTCAAGCAGAAGGGCTGGGAAGACGCCTATCTCGGCGGTGACGCCTTCGCCGACTTCCTGAAGAAGGAAACCGTGCGGGTCACCGACGTGCTGAAATCGGTCGGCCTGGTCAAGTCATGACCTCGGGCGATCCGGCCCAGCCGCCGCGGCGCGTCGATCGCGCCGGCATCGTCATCGCTGCACTGCTCGCAGGCCTCGCCGCGGTGCTGGTCTTCGACGCGCGCGGCCTGTCATCCACCGCGATGTACGGCATAGGGCCGGAGGCGATGCCGGTCGTGGTCGCCAGCGGTCTTGCGCTGCTCGCGATCGGCAATTTCGTCGATGCGCTGCGCGGCAATTTGCCGGCGCGCGAGAGCGCCGATCCCGTGCCCGTGGTTCTGATCCTCATCGGACTTGCGCTGCTGATCGCCATCATCGGCTTTGGCGGCGGCTTTATCCTGGCGACGTCGGCGCTGTTCGTGACGACATCGGCCGCCTTCGGCCGCCGTGCCATCCTAGTGGATTCCATCATCGCCCTCGTGATGTCGACCCTCATCTATCTCGCGTTCGACCGGCTGCTCACGCTCAGCCTTCCGACCGGCCCGCTGGAGCGACTGCTGTGATGGACACCTTTGCCGCGTTGGCCCACGGCATGGCGGTCGCCGTCCAGCCGATGAATCTGCTTTACGCGCTGATCGGCGTGTTCCTCGGCACCGCCGTGGGCGTGCTGCCCGGCATCGGCCCGGCGTTGACGGTCGCGCTGCTGCTGCCCGTCACCTACAAGCTCGACCCCGGCGGTTCGCTGATCATGTTCGCCGGCATCTATTATGGCGGCATGTATGGCGGCTCCACCACCGCGATCCTGATCAACACGCCCGGCGAGAGCGCCTCGATGGCCACCGCGCTCGAAGGCAACAAGATGGCCAAGGCCGGCCGCGGCGGGCCGGCGCTTGCGACATCCGCGATCGGCTCCTTTGTCGCCGGAACCATCGCCACCATCGGCTTGGCTTTCCTCGCGCCCTGGCTGGTCGATTTCGCTGTGCGCTTTGGCCCGGAGGACTATTTCGCGCTGATGTGCGTCGCCTTCGTCACGGTGTCGGCGACCTTCGGGGATTCTCCGGTCCGCGGCCTGACCAGCCTGTTCATCGGCCTGACGCTGGGCCTCGTCGGCATCGACAAGCTGACCGGTCAGGCGCGGCTTGCGTTCGGCGTTCCTGAACTGCTCGACGGCGTCGAGGTGACGACGCTTGCGGTCGGCCTGTTCGCGGTGGGCGAGGCGCTCTATGTCGCGTCGCGCCGCCACCACAGCGAGGAAAAGCTCGAGCCAGTGCGCGGCTCGCTGTGGATGACCAGGGAAGACTGGAAGCGGTCGTGGAAGCCGTGGCTGCGCGGCACCATGTTCGGGTTTCCGATCGGTGCGCTGCCGGCGGGCGGCGCGGAGATCCCGACCTTCCTGTCCTATTCGACCGAGAAGCGGCTGACGAAACACCCCGAAGAGTTCGGCAAGGGAGCGATCGAAGGTGTCGCCGGACCGGAAGCCGCCAACAACGCCTCCGCCGCCGGCACGCTGGTGCCGCTGCTGACGCTGGGACTGCCGACCTCGGCGACGGCCGCGATGATGCTGGCGGGCTTCCAACAATACGGCCTCAACCCGGGACCGCTGCTGTTTGCCGAGCGGCCCGACCTCGTCTGGGGTCTGATCGCCAGCCTGTTCATCGCCAATTGCATGCTGCTGGTGCTGAACCTGCCGCTGGTCGGCCTCTGGGTGCGGCTGCTCGCGATCCCGCAGCCGTGGCTCTATGCCGGCATCCTCGTCTTCGCGACGATGGGCACCATCGCCGCAAAGCCGTCAGTGGTCGAGTTGTCCATGCTGGCCGGCTTCGGCGTGCTCGGCTTCCTGATGCGCCGGTTCGATTTTCCAATCGCGCCCGTCGTCGTCGGCCTGATCCTCGGCCCGATCGCCGAGAGCCAGTTGCGCCGCGCGCTCGCGATCAGCCTCGGCGATCCCATGACGCTGCTGCAGAGCCCGATCTCGGCGACGCTGCTGGCGCTGGCACTGATCGCGCTGCTGGCGCCCTTCGTGTTGAAGGGGCTGGGCCGGTTCAAAGCGACCGAAGATTAGTCATCCCGGCGCACGCGTCTTTTGATGCTGCGCCATCCGTAGGGACATGCCATGCCGTCAGAACTTCGCTCGCCCCGTCTCGCCGTCCTGATCGATGCGGACAATGCGTCGGCGAAAATCGCGGACGGATTGTTCGAGGAGATCGCCAAGATCGGCGAGGCCAGCGTTCGCCGCATCTACGGCGACTTCTCCAATGCGCGGTCCAAGGGGTGGGCCGACATTCTGTCCAAACACGCCATCATCCCGCAGCAGCAATTCGCCTACACGACCGGAAAGAATGCATCAGACATTACGCTAGTCATCGACGCCATGGACCTGCTTCACAGCGGCCGGTTCGACGGCTTCTGCCTGGTGTCATCCGACAGCGACTTTACCCGTCTGGCCGCCCGCATCCGGGAGCAGGGAATCGATGTCTTTGGCTTTGGCGAGCAGAAGACGCCCGAAAGCTTCCGGCAGGCCTGTCGCAGATTCGTCTACACGGAGAACCTGCTTGCCGGCACTGCGACCACCCAGGACGCATCCTCAAGATCAGCGCCGCTGCAGCCGCCCGATGCCGCCACGCCCATCATCAAGAAGGTCATCACCCAGATGGAGAGCGAGGACGGCTGGGTCGCGCTCGGTGAAGTCGGACGGCAGCTTGCCAATCTGGCTTCCGATTTCGATCCGAGGACCTACGGCTTCCGCAAGCTGAGCGACCTCGTGCGGAAGACGAATTCGTTCGAGATCGATGAGCCGAAGGGCCGGTCGATGCGGATTCGGGTCAAGCCCATTGCTGCACCGCCGGCAAGAACGCGGAACCCGCGCCGGCCTGCCAGGTCGGGGGCAGGCGGCGCGGCGCCTAAGGCGTAAGCAGGGCGTGCCGTCATATTTGCACTTGCCCGGTTTGGTGCAGGGCGTAACCATCGCTGGGCCGTAACGCCGCGCGAGGGTCCCAATGACCAAACTCACCCGCTTCACCGTCGCCCCGCTGCATGCGATGACCCGGCGCCTGGCCGATGTCGCTTCCGCGCGCCTCGCGCCAGATCTGGTCATTACCGGCGCGCGGGTGCTCTCGACCTATTCGGAACGCATTCATCCCGGTCGGGAGGTCTGGATCACCGGCGGGCGCATCGCGGCAGTGAAGCCACCAGGCGCGGCGAAGAAAGTCTGGCCCAACGTGCCGCTCTACGACGCCGCCGGCGGCATCATCGCGCCGGGCCTGGTCGATCCGCACATCCACATCGAATCCTCGATGGTGACGGCCTGCGCCTATGCCGAGGCCGCGCTGCTCAACGGCACCACCGCGATCTTCTGCGACAGCCACGAGATCGGCAATGTCATGGACGTCGCCGGCGTCGAGGCCATGCTGGAAGACGCACGCGAGGCGCCGCTCTCGATCTTCTTGACGGTGCCGAGCACGGTGCCGGCGACGTCGGCTGAGCTGGAAACCGCCGGCGGCGATCTCACGCCGGACAAGATCGCCGGCCTGTTCGACCGCTGGCCGGAGGCTGTGGCGCTCGGCGAGAAGATGGATTTCGTGCCCGTCACGATGGGCGACGAGCGCAGCCATGCCATCCTCGCGGCCGCCTTGAAGCGGGGACGTCCGGTGTCCGGCCACGTCTACGGCCGCGAATTCGTTGCGGCCTATGCGGCGAGCGGCGTCACCGACACCCATGAAGCGATCGAGCGCGACATCGCCGACGACCTGCTCGATGCCGGCGTCTGGGTATTCCTGCGCGGCGGCCCGCCGACGACGCCGTGGCACTCGCTGCCGCAGGCGATCCGCACCATCACCGAGCTCGGGGCCTCGCACAAGCGCACGGCGGTGTGCACCGACGACCGCGACGCCGACGATCTCCTGATGTTCGGTCTCGACTGGGTGGTGCGCGAAGCCGTGAAGGCCGGGATGTCGCCGGAGCAGGCCTGGTCGATGGGCTCGCTGCATGGCGCCACGCGCTTCGGCATGGATGGCGACATCGGTGGCCTCGGCGGCGGCCGCCGAGCCGATCTCGTGCTGATGGACGACCAGCTCAAGCCGCAATGCACCTGGTATGGCGGCGAGCTCGTGGTCGAGAACGGCAAGATCACTGGGCTGCTCGATCAGGCGCTGTCGCAGCGCTATCAATATCCAAAGGCGGCCTATACGACCGTGAAGCTGCCGGAGAAGGTCAAGCTGACTCCGGATCTGCCGGCGAAGGCCTGCACCGTCAATGCGATCAAGACGGCGCTGCCGGGCATCACGCTGATCCATGAGAAGGTCGCGATCGAGCCAGCAAAGGACTGGCCGTCGCTGTTCACGCGCTACGGTCTGTGTTTCGTCACCGTCGTCGAGCGCCACGGTAAATCCGCCGGCAATGTTGCCCATGGCCTGCTCAAGGATTTTGGTCTGAAGCGCGGCGCAGTCGCCTCCAGCGTCGGGCACGACAGCCACAACATCATTGTCGCCGGCACCAACGAGCCCGATATGCAAGTCGCGATCGCTGCCATCAAGGACCAGCAGGGCGGCGTCTGCGTGGTCGCCGATGGCAAGGTAAGGGCGCTGGTTCCGCTACCGATCGCGGGGCTTCTCTCGGACAAGCGCGTCACGGAGGTGGCCGAAGAGGTCAAGATGCTCAAGAAGGAATGGGCCGAGGCCGGCTGCACCATCCCCTACATGGGCTTCAATTTGATTCCCCTATCGGTCATTCCGGAAATTCGCATCACCGACAAGGGCCTCGTACTGGTGCCGCAGATGGAACTGGCGCCGCTGTTCGAGTGAAGCGGCTTTCACGCAGCTCTCGATCTAACCGTTTGAGACCACCACGATTTTTCTACGGCTGCCGCATCGTGGAAAATAAAATCGATCTCGTTGAGATCGGCCTCTGCGCACCCGATGATCTCGCTCGCTGACGCAACTTGAGCGAGGTCCGATATGGCGAAGATGCGAGCTATCGATGCTGCCGTGCGAATTCTGGAGAAGGAAGGCATCTCCACCGCCTTCGGCGTTCCCGGGGCCGCGATCAATCCGCTTTACTCGGCGCTGAAGAAGCGCGGCTCGATCCGGCACATCCTGGCGCGCCATGTCGAGGGCGCCTCGCATATGGCCGAGGGCTATACGCGGGCGAAGGCCGGCAATATCGGCGTCTGCATCGGAACCTCGGGGCCGGCCGGCACCGACATGATCACCGGGCTCTATTCGGCGATCGCCGATTCCATTCCGATCCTCTGCATCACCGGGCAGGCGCCGCGGGCACGGCTCTACAAGGAAGATTTTCAGGCTGTCGACATCGAGTCGATCGCAAAGCCCGTGACGAAATGGGCCGTCACCGTACGCGAGCCGGCGCTGGTGCCGCGCGTGTTCAGCCAGGCGTTTCACGTGATGCGCTCGGGCCGGCCGGGGCCGGTGCTGATCGACATGCCACTCGACGTGCAGCTGGCCGAGATCGAGTTCGACGATGAGAC
The DNA here is from genome assembly GCF_054863025.1 of Bradyrhizobium sp. 23AC. NCBI lineage: Bacteria > Pseudomonadati > Pseudomonadota > Alphaproteobacteria > Hyphomicrobiales > Nitrobacteraceae > Bradyrhizobium > Bradyrhizobium sp. 23AC. The sequence goes on along the minus strand of NZ_JAVAYN010000008.1, from coordinate 283,022 downwards.
CTATGAGCCGCTGCCGGTCTACAAGCCCACCGCGACGCGCAAGCAGGTCGAGAAGGCGCTGGAGATGCTCAACGCCGCCGAACGGCCGCTGATCGTTGCGGGCGGCGGCATCATCAATGCCGATGCTTCCGACCTCCTGGTCGAATTCGCCGAGATTGCCAACGTGCCTGTTGTCCCGACGCTGATGGGGTGGGGCGCGATCCCCGACGATCACGTGCTGATGGCGGGCATGGTCGGCCTTCAGACCAGCCACCGCTACGGCAACGCCACCATGCTCGAATCCGACTTCGTGCTCGGCATCGGCAACCGCTGGGCCAACCGCCACACCGGCTCGGTCGAGACCTACACCAAGGGCCGCACCTTCGTGCATGTCGACATCGAGCCGACCCAGATCGGGCGCGTGTTCAATCCCGATCTCGGCATCGTCTCGGATGCCAAGGCTGCGCTCGAGCTGTTCGTCACCGTCGCCAGGGAGTGGCGCCGGTCAGGCAGGCTCCGCGAGCGCCAGGCGTGGCCCGCGGCCTGCCGCGATCGCAAGAAGACGATGCTGCGCAAGAGCCATTTCGACAACGTCCCGATCAAGCCGCAGCGCGTCTATGAGGAGATGACCAAGGCCTTTGGTCGCGACACCTGCTACGTCACCGTGATCGGCCTGTCGCAGATCGCCGGCGCGCAGTTCCTCGGCGTCTACAAGCCGCGCAACTGGATCAATGCCGGGCAGGCGGGTCCGCTCGGCTGGACGCTGCCCGCCGCGCTCGGCGTGCGTGCGGCGTGCCCGGATCGCGACATCGTCGCGCTCTCCGGCGACTACGACTTCCAGTTCCTGATCGAGGAGCTCGCGGTCGGGGCGCAGTTCAATCTGCCCTACATCCACGTCGTCGTGAACAATTCCTATCTCGGCTTGATCCGCCAGGCCCAGCGCGGCTTCGAGATGGACTATCACGTCCAGCTCTCCTTCGAGAACATCAACGCGCCCGAGATCGGCGTCTACGGCGTCGACCACGTCGCGGTCGCCGAAGGCCTCGGCTGCAAGGCGATCCGCGTCACCGATCCGAAGGACGCGCAGGCTGCATTCGCGACCGCGCGCGAATTGATGGCCAAGCACCGCGTGCCCGTGGTGGTCGAGTTCATCCTCGAACGCGTCACCAACATCGCGATGGGCACCGAGATCGACAACATCGTCGAGTTCGAGGAGGTGCTGGACCTGCCGCTCGACGAGGTCGAGCGGGCGCGCCCGGGCGTGCTGCAGCCGGCGGAATAGGGGAGAGCATCATGCCGAAATTTGCCGCCAACCTCACCATGCTCTTCAACGAGATGCCGTTCCTCGACCGCTTCGCAGCGGCGAAGGCGGCGGGCTTTTCCGGGGTCGAGTATCTCTTCCCCTATGATTTCGACAAGGCGCAGCTGCGCGAGCAGCTGGAAGCCCACGGCCTGACCCAGGTGCTGCACAATCTGCCGGCCGGAAACTGGGCCGGGGGCGAGCGCGGCATTGCGATCCTGCCCGATCGCACTGCTGAATTCCGCGACGGCGTGTTTCGCGCCATCGACTATGCCAAGGCGCTCGATTGCGAGCAGCTCAACTGCCTCGTGGGTATTGCACCTGCCGATGCAGATCCGCGCGAACTCAACGAGACGCTGGTGGGAAATTTGCGCTTTGCCGCCTCCACGCTGGCACGTGAGAACATCAAGCTGCTGGTCGAGCCGATCAACACGCTCGACATTCCCGGCTTCTTCCTCAACGGCACCGAGCAGGCGATACAGCTGATCTCCGAGGTGCGGTCGAGCAATCTGTTCGTCCAGTACGACATCTATCACATGCAGATCATGGAGGGCGATCTGGCCCGCACCATGCAGGAATATCTGCCGCAGATCGCCCACATCCAGCTCGCCGACAATCCGGGTCGCCACGAGCCCGGCACCGGCGAGATCAACTATCCCTTCCTGTTCCGCCATCTCGACGCAATCGGCTATCGCGGCTGGGTCGGCTGCGAATACAAGCCGCGCACCACGACGCTCGAGGGTCTGTCCTGGCACGCCGCGCAGACCTTCGAGACCTGAGAATGCACCCACAGCGACGGTGCGCTCCCTCTCCCGCTTGCGGGGGAGGGCTGGGGTGGGGGTATCTCCGCGAAAAGATTCGATCGAGATGCGCTGAAAGACCCCAAGCGGATAGAGCCCCCACCCGGCGCTATGCGCCGACTTCCCCGCAAGCGGGAGAGGTGCACCGAGCTTGTGGATCGACCTGGCCTAAATCTGGAGGAATGAGACATGATCGACATCGGCTTCATCGGACTTGGCACCATGGGACGGCCGATGGCCGGCCATCTCCTGGCCGCGGGCCATCGTGTTCTCCTGCATGACGTTGCGCCGGTCGCGCCGGAGCTGATCGCGGCGGGCGGAGTTGCCTGCAAGTCGAGCAAGCAGGTCGCCGAGGAGGCCGATGCGGTCATCATCATGGTCCCGGACACGCCGCATGTCGAAGCGGTGCTGTTCGGCAAGGATGGTGTTGCGAGCGGCATCTCGAAGGGCAAGATCGTCGTCGACATGAGCTCGATCTCGCCGCTGGCAACGAAGGAGTTTGCAAAGAAGATCGAGGCACTCGGGGCGGACTATCTCGACGCGCCGGTGTCGGGCGGGGAGGTCGGGGCGAAAGCGGCGAGCCTCACCATCATGGTCGGCGGACCGGAGCGGGCGTTCAACACCATGAAGCCGGTGTTCGACAAGATGGGCAAGAACGTCACCCGCGTCGGCGCCAATGGCGACGGGCAGACGACGAAGGTCGCCAACCAGATCATCGTCGCGCTGACGATCGAAGCGGTGAGCGAGGCGCTGTTGTTCGCATCGAAAGCCGGGGCCGATCCGGCGCTGGTGCGGCAGGCGCTGATGGGCGGCTTTGCCTCCTCGCGCATCCTCGAAGTGCATGGCGAGCGCATGGTGAAGCGTAATTTCGCTCCCGGCTTCCGCATCGAGCTACATCAGAAGGATCTCAATCTCGCACTCGAAGGCGCGCGCACGCTCGGCCTGTCGTTGCCGAGCACGGCAGTGGCGCAGCAATTGTTCTCGGCCTGCACCGCGCATGGCGGCAAGGGCTGGGATCATTCCGCGATGGTGCGGGCACTGGAACTGATGGCAGGCCACGAGATCGCGGCAGCCTGAACTGTTACGCGGTAACAGTCTCCAGTTTTTGAGGCGTCTTCGCTTCGGGGGAACCGGAACAATGCTCCGGCCCCGCGGTTGAAGGCGCAGGACAATCACTGGAGACAAAGCAACATGAAAACCCGTCTTGCGATTACGTTGGCTGCAGCGTCGCTGCTGGCGTCGAGCGCAGCCTTTGCCCAGTCGACGACCGAACAAGGCGCCAGGGACGGCGCGCGTGCGGGCGGCGATATTGGCGGACCGATCGGCGCGATGGTCGGCGGCACCGTTGGTGCGGCCGTGGGCGCGGGCCTGGAAATTCCGAATGCGGTGCTGGGCGGAATTCCTCGCAGCGATTCCGTCGTGGTCGAGGAGCGCGTCGTGGTAGGCGAGCCGCTGCCGCCGACCGTGGTGCTCCGCCCCGTACCGAACTACACCGAGTATCGCTATGCGGTCGTGAACGATCGCCGCGTGATCGTCGAGCCGCGCACGCGTCGGGTGGTCAAGATCATCGACTGATCCAAGCCGACCACAGGTGTGGAGAGAAAAGGGCCCTGCGGAGTTCTACTCCGCAGGGCCTTCGCTTGCTGCAGAGGGGCTTGCGCGAAAGCGTGTCACAACCCAATCGGTGATCGCCGCGAGCGCAAAGCCGAGGCAGGCCGTGAGCGCGTCGACCAGAAAGTCCTCCAGCCGGGCGTGGCGTCCGGGTGCCCAAAATTGCATCAGCTCGAGCACGCCAATCAGAACGACCGCGGCTCCTGCGCCCGGCAGGCGCCGCCGCGGATAGGCGAGGCCGAAGGCCAGTCCCACCAGGATGAAGGCGAGCGCATGTTCGCCGTCCTGGCCGAGGTCGGAATGGGGTCGCAGGCCGGGGGGACCGAGGGTGGCGAAAGTAACGGCGGCCGCGAGCAGCCAGGCAAATGAACGGATCAAAATGGACATCCGGTTCGCTTAGCACAGATTGGCAGCGGACCGGTACAGTCCGTCCATCAGATCGCTGTGTAGTTAATGACAAAATGTTAGCGCACGCCGAGCCCGTGCATGAAGCGCTCCCGGATTTGTACGGGATCGCGCCTTGTGGTGCCGACGCCGGGCTTGTCGTCGATGCGGACGGCGATCAGGCTCGGCGCGGCGGCGGACATCGCCGCATCGACCAGGCGCTCGAAATCCTCCTCGTCTGCGGCCCAGGTGCTGTTGGAAAGGCCGGAGCCTGTGGCGATGGCAACGATGTCCGCGACGCTCGCCGCTGGCGTCGGCTGCGCGCCGGTAATTTGGTAGATGCCGTTGTCCATCACGATCATGATGAGGTTCTTCGGCTTCAACGTCGCGATCGTCGAGAGCGCGCCGAGCTGCATCAACAGCGAGCCATCGCCTTCGAGCGCGAAGACGCGTCGGTCAGGCTGCGCCAGCGCCACGCCGAGCGCGATCGGGAAGGCGAGGCCCATGCTGCCCAGCATGTAGAAATTCTGCGGGCGATGCCCGGCGGCCCAGAGGTCGAAATTGGTGTTGCCGATGCCGCCGATCACGGCTTCCTCGTGCTTGAGCTTTCCGATCAGGCGCGAGGTCACATCGAACCGGTTCATCACTTTGGTGTTGCCAATGTTCATGGTGGCGCTCACTTGTCGAAAACCTTGCCGCCGGTGAGCAGCGGGTTGAGGATCAGGGCCACCGGCGCCTGCGTGGTGACGGCCTGCTTGATCGAGCGGTCGGTGATGAATTCGAGCTCGTCGAGCCGGGTGATGGTGTGGTGCTCCAGCGCCAGCGAATCCAGCACCGGGCGCATGGTGCGGCAGACCAGCGACTGCCCGTAATTGAACTCGCCGAGCGTGCCGCGCTCGGACACGAACATGATCAGCGGGATCTGGTAGGGCACTGCGAGCGAGGCAAGCACGTTGGCGAGCGTGGCAAAGCCGGAGGTCTGCATCAGGACTGCGCCGCGCCGCCCACCCATCCAGGCGCCTGAGACGATGCCGACGGCTTCCTCCTCGCGGGCAGTGGCGAAGGTGGTGAAGAAGGGATCGGCGTGCAGGCTCTTGATCAGCGGCGTCAGCACCCGGTCGGGCACGTAAGGGATGAGGCTGATATCGTTCCGCTTCAGGGTTTGCAGGACGATGCCGTGCCAGCTCCCGTCGCTGGACGCCTGTCCCGCCTGAGTCTGCTGTTCCGCAATCGCCATTGCGTTCTCCCTTGGCGTATTTTCTTGGGCGCGCATGCTTCTTGGTTCTGGCCGTCGCGCGACCGGCCGAACTTGACGGAGCGGGCGGGATTGTCAACATGTCCGGGCCGGCACCGTGATCTGCGCTGGACGGCCTGTCGTGGTCGGCACCGCCATGTCATAAGCGGGCGACAACGAGAAAACGGGAGGGGGCACGGACGGGCGCGCATCGCGCCGACCTTGCGGATCTCCCTGGAGAGCCGGAAGGGTCCTGATGTCCGTCAACAGCAAGCGCGTCTTCTACTCCAATTATTTGGCCAATCCGATCTATGTCGACATCCTGAAGGCGCGGCCTGACGTCCGGCTCGATCGCATCGAGAACGGCAGCCCCGAAGATGTCTACGCGCCGATCCTGAATGCGGCGCACGTTTACCAGATCGGCGCCGCCCGGGACGAACTCGCCCCGCATTTCCATGTCGATGCCACCTTTTTGAAGCGGACGCCGAACCTGCTGCTGGTCTCCAGCAATGGCGCGGGCTTCGACCCTGTCGATGTCGAGGCCTGCACGGATGCGGGCGTGCTGGTCGTCAACCAGTCCGGCGGCAATGCCCATTCCGTCGCCGAGCACGCGCTGGCGATGATGCTGACCTTGTCCAAACGTATCATCCAGTCCGATCGCCGCCTGCGCCGCGAGCGCGACGTCAACCGCAACGATCTGGTCGGCAATGAGGTCGAGCACAAGACCGTCGGCATCATCGGCCTCGGCAATGTCGGCCGCCGCATTGCCGCGCTGTGCAAGGGCCTGCTCGGCATGAAGGTGCTGGCATATGACCCCTATCTCTCGGCCGGGGTGATGGCCGAGCGGGGCGGCGAGAAGGTCGAGCTCGACGAGCTCCTGCGCCGCGCCGATTTCGTCTCGATCTCCTGCCCGCTAAACAAGGGCAGCCGCAACATGATCAGCGTGCGCGAGTTCGGGCTGATGCAGCCGCATGCGTATTTCATCACCACGGCGCGCGGCTTCATCCATGACGAGGATGCGCTGCTCCAGGCGCTGCGCGACAAGCGCATCGCCGGTGCCGGCCTCGACGTCTGGTCCAAGGAGCCGCCGCCGCCGGAGCATCCGCTGCTCCAGTTCGACAACGTGCTGGCAAGCCCCCATACCGCGGGAGTGACGATCGAGGCGCGCCAGAACATGGGCCGGATCGCCGCCGAGCAGGTGCTGGACACGCTCGACGGCAAGCGCCCGCCGCGTATGATCAATCCCGAGGTCTGGCCGCATTATGCGGAGCGCTTCAAGCAGGCGTTCGGGGTGACGCCGGGATAGGGCGCGAAGGGTCAGCGCACTCCGATCATTGGTTACCACGATAGAAAGGCAAAGCGCCGCATCTTATCGATCGGGTAAGTGAACGTGTATCACTTGTCCTGTAGTTGAAAGTCCATGAGCATATTCTCGATTGCGACATCCGGACTTTCCGCGGCGAGTTTGCGCGTGAACGTCGCCGCGAGCAACATCGCCAATGTTCAAACGACCGGCCCGCTGCCGGCGTCGGGCGGGTCGAGCCCGTCGGCCGTTACAGGCAGTCCGGGCATTGCTCCGACGTTTCCTGCGGCTTACGTGCCATTGCGCGTCGATCAGGTCGACCAATCGAGCGGCTCGACGCCGAGCGGCACGATCGCGAAGGTGTCGACGGTATCGCCGAGCTATACCGCGCAATCCGACCCAAGCGCTTCCTTCGCAAACCAGGATGGGCTGGTCGCAGCGCCGAATGTCGATATCGCCAACGAATTCGTTCAACTGGCGGCCGCCAAGTACAGCTTCATTGCCAATGCGAAAGTCATTCAGGCTTACGCGGAAACGACAGAGTCGCTCCTCGATATAACCACATAAGGGCGGACTGCCGTCTGGATGGGCGGCGGGAACCTTGCCGGACTTGATCCGCGTCAAAATCTCCTTCCCCGGTGCGGCTTAAATGGGATTAGAGTGCGGCCGGGGCAGCAGGGAGGTCCCATGTCAACCTATGTCGTCAAGTTCATGAAGGATGTGCTCGGCGAGTACGGCCGGCAGAGCGAGATTTGCCAGGGTACGCTGGAAATCGACGCCTCCGACGAGGACGAGGCCAGGGAGCGGGCGAAGGCCAGGTTCTGCAAGGACCAGGCCCTGCATCACTGGTCGCTGCATGCCGACCGCATCCATGTGCGAGCGGCCGACTTTCCGTCCTGAGGTTTACCGGCCCGGCGCCATGACGGGCGGGGGCGCCGTGGTCCCCGCGCCGAGCGATCGCTGCACCATGACAGTGTCGGACCAGCGGCCGTGGCGATAGGCCACGCCGCAAAGCAGGCCGGCGCGCGCGAAGCCGAACTTCTCGTGCAGCGCCAGCGAAGGCGCGTTGTCGGCGTCGATATAGCCGATCATCTGGCGGAAGCCGGCAGCCGCACAAGCATCGATCAATTCCTGCAGCAGCAGCCGTCCGACCCCGCGGCCGAGCTGCTCGTGGTGGACGTAGATCGAATGCTTGGCCGTGTAGCGATAGGCCGGGCGCTTGCGGAACAACACTGCATAGGCATAGCCGACCACCTCGCCGCGAAACGTTGCGACCAGATGCGGCAGGCGAGTCTGCTTGAGGTTCTTGCGCCGGTCGCGCAGATCGTCCGGCTCGGGCGCGCCGGTTCCCTCGATATCGCGCGCCACGCCGTTGCGGACGTGATGGCGGTAGATCGCCAGCATCGCCTCGACATCGCTGTCGCGTGACGGCCTGACCAGGACGGCTTCGTCGCTCGCGCGCGCAGCTGTTTCGTTCATTCGCACCTACTCGGCAACGACGTAAGTATAGAGCCCGATGCGCCCCTGGGCATCGATCTCCTTGTAGACGCCCTGGATCTCGACGTCGAAGCCCGGAAATGTGTTGAAGCAGGTTTCGAACATCTTGAGATAATCCACCATGGGCTTGGCCCGTTCCGTCAGCCGCTCCCCGGGCACGATGGTAGCGATGCCCGGCGGATAGACCACGAAGGGCGTGGTCGCGATGCGGCCCGCGATGGCCTCGATCGGCAGGTAGTCGACATCGTTCTTGAACAGATAGCGCGCGGCATCGCGAGGCGACATCGCGATCTCAGGCATGTGCTCGGGCATGAACTGCCGGGCCTGAAGCGCGCTGACATCGGCGGTGCGGAAGAAGCGGTGCATCTCACCGCAGAGATCGCGTAAGCGCACGCCGGCATAGCGCGCCTGCCGCCGCTGGTAGAACTCCGGAATGACGTCGGACAGCAGCGCATTGTCATCGTGCAGCTTCTTGAAGGCGACGAGGCCGGAGATCAGCGTGCCGGCCTTGCTCGCCTCGACGCCGGGGGTGAGCAGGAAGAGCAGGGAGTTGAGGTCGTTCTTCTCGGGGACGATGCGGTTCTCGCGCAGATATTGCGCCACGACGGGGGCGGGGATGCCGTGCTCGGCATAGGCACCGGAGCGGTCGAAGCCGGGGGTGAGCAGCGTCAGCTTGTTCGGATCGGTCATGGCAAAGCCTTCGGCCATGCCGGGGAAGCCGTGCCAGTTGGTGTCGGGCGAGAGCTGCCACAGCGCTGCGTTGGTGGCGAGCTCATCGGTGGAGAGGGTTTCCCAAGCGACGTTGTGCGCGGCGCCGGGGCGGCCGACATCGGGAATGGCGACACGATCGGGAACGAAGGGCTCGAAGAACCAGCGCCGATCGGCGTTCTGCTCCTTCTCCTCGAACTCCCTGCGCATCGCGCGGATCTTCTTGCGCAGCTCGATGCCGAGGCGGATCGTGTCGTCCCACAGCACTTCGCCGGAGCGGCCCTTCATCATCTGGGCGCCGACGTCGAGCGAGGCGAACAGCGGATAGAAGGGCGAGGTGGAGGCGTGCTGCATGAAGCTTTCGTTGAAGCGGCGGTGCTCGACGCGCCGCTTCTGGCCGCGGATGTGGCGATCCTTGATGTGGATCTGTGAGGCCTGCGAGAAGCTGGCAAGCTGCTTGTGGGTCGATTGCGTCGCGATGATGCCCGGTGCCTCGGGCGGAAGGTTCGCCAGCCCCATGGCGAAGCGGCCGGCATAGAGCGGGTGGAATTTCATGAAGCCGGCCCAGGCTTCGTCGAACAGGATGTACTCGCAGAGATGGCCGATGCGCTTCAGGATCATCTCGGCGCTGTGGATCGTCCCATCATAGGTGCACTGTTCGACGACGGCGACGCGGAACGGCCGCTCCTTGCGCCAGGCCTCCTTGTCCGTGACCAGCGGGTGATTGCGGATCGCCTCGCGCAAGGTTTTCTCGTCCAGCACGTCCCAGCGCATCGGACCGATCAGGCCCCAGGCGTTGCGGATGGTCGGCACGTAAACCGGGACGCCGCCGTTGATCATCAGGGCGCCGTGATGGGCGGCCTTGTGGTTGTTGCGGTCGAACAGCACGAGGTCGCCGTCGGTGACGAGGGCGCCGAGTGCGACCTTGTTCGAGGTCGAGGTGCCGTTGAGCACGAAATAGGTCTTCTCCGCGCCAAAAATCTGGGCGGCTTCCTTCTGCGCCTTCAGCGCCGGCCCTTCATGGGTGAGGAGGTCGCCGAGATCGAGCACGGAATTGTCGAGGTCGTCGCGGAACACGGATTCGCCCAGATGCTCGACGAAGACCCGGCCGATCGGGCTGCGGTTGTAGAATACGCCGCCATTGTGCCCCGGGCAGGTCCAGAGCTGGTTGCCTTCCTCGGCATAGTCGACCAGGGCGCCGAAGAACGGCGTTTTCAGCGTCTCGGCATATTGTTTGAGCCGGCTGATCAGATTCTTGGCGATGAAGGTCGGCGTCTCCTCGGACAGGAAGACGTAGCCGTCGATGAAATCGAGCACCTCGACCGGCAGGTCCTCGAAGCGCTTGCGCCGGATCAGGAGGATGATCGGGAAATCGAGGCCGCGGCGGCGCATCAGGTTGATCAGCGCCGAGGTCTTGCCCTCCAGGCCCTTCTTGCCCCAGTCCACCACCATGCAGCCGATCGCGGCATCGGTCTGCACCGCCATCTCGGCATCTTCTAGCTTGCGCGCCCGGACCACCTCGAAGCCGGAGCGCTGGATCTCCTCGATGATCTGGTTGAAGCGGACGCCTTCGAGATCGTCGGCGTCGAACACTGGTGCGGCGAACAGGAAGTTGAAGCGCTTGAAATAATCCATGGTCTGTCCCGAATGTGCAGGAGATACAGCTCTCTGCACATTCGATGACAGTTGGATGACAGGAGAGCGGGATGGCCCCAGCTAGCGCTTTGCTTCGCCGAACACCACCGTCGGCACCGCGCGGTTGACGATTTCGCGCAGGGCGAAGCTCGATTGCACGCGCGCGACGCGCGGCAGGCGGGACAGCTCGGTGCGGTGAATGCGCTCGAAATCCTGGATGTCGCGGGCAAGCACGATCAAGATGTAGTCGTCGGTCCCCGACATCAGGAAGCAGCGCACGACGGAAGGGCATTTCACCACCTCGGCCTCGAACGCCTTCAATGCGTCGTCGCTCTGGCTCTCCAGCGCGATGCGCACCAACACGGTGGTGGTGAGGCCGAACTGCGAGAGATCGAGTGCGGCCTGGTAGGCCTGGATGTAGCCCTCGTCCTCCAGTGCCTTCTGCCGCCGGGCCAGCGCCGTGCTGGAGAGCCCCACCTTGTTGGCAAGCTCGGTGTGGCTGGCACGTGCATTGGTCGTGAGTTCCGCGAGGATCGCGAGGTCTTTCCGGTCGAGGGCCAATGTTTCGTTTCCAGCGTGAAAGGGCAGCTTGGCGCCGGAAACCGGCGCGCGCCTACCGAAACTAGCGGATATTTGCACGAAACCAAACCGGCCCCGTCGCTACGATGAGGAACGGAATCAAGGCGTTGGCAAAGGAGCCCGGAAGATGCGCGTCGGTGTGCCCAAGGAGATCAAGGTGCAGGAATATCGCGTCGGGCTCACCCCGGGCGCGGTTCGTGAATATGTCGCGGCCGGGCACCAGGTCACGGTCGAGACGGGCGCCGGCGGCGGCATCGGCGCGTCCGATGAGGTGTATCGGCGGGCAGGGGCCACCATTGCCGAGAGCGCCCACGACATCTTTGCCAAGTCCGACATGATCGTGAAGGTAAAGGAGCCGCAGAAGAGCGAATGGGCCCAGCTCCGGGACGGCCAGATCCTGTTCACTTATCTTCATCTTGCGCCGGATCCGGAGCAGGCCAAGGGCCTGCTTGCCTCGGGCTGTACCGCGATCGCCTATGAAACCGTCACGGACGCGAACGGTCACCTCCCGCTGCTCGCCCCGATGAGCGAAGTCGCCGGCCGCCTCGCCATCGAGGCCGCCGGCGCCGCGCTCAAGCGCTCGGCCGGCGGACGCGGCCTGCTGCTGGGTGGCGTGCCCGGCGTGCAGCCGGCGCGCGTCGTCGTGCTTGGCGGCGGCGTGGTCGGAACGCAGGCGGCGCGCATGGCCGCAGGCCTCGGTGCCGAAGTCACCGTGATCGACCGCTCGATCCCGCGCTTGCGCCAATTGGACGATCTTTTTGCCGGACGCGTGCGTACCCGCTTCTCGACCATCGAATCGGTCGAGGACGAGGTGTTCACCGCCGATGTCGTGATCGGCGCGGTGCTGGTGCCGGGCGCCAGCGCCCCCAAGCTGGTCACGCGCGCGATGCTGAAATCGATGCGGCCGGGCGCCGTGCTGGTCGACGTCGCGATCGACCAGGGCGGCTGCTTCGAGACTTCGCATGCGACCACGCACACCGACCCGACCTACGAGGTCGACGGCGTCGTGCACTATTGCGTCGCCAATATGCCGGGCGCGGTACCGGTAACGTCGAGCCAGGCGCTGAACAATGCGACGCTGCCGTTCGGCCTGATGCTCGCGAACAAGGGCTTTGCCGCGGTGCTGGAAAACCCGCATTTGCGCAACGGGCTGAACGTCCATCGCGGCCGCATCACCAACAGGGCGGTGGCGGAGAGCCTCGGGCTGGAGTTTGCTCCGGTGGAGACTGGGCTCGCGGCGTAGCAGTTACCCTGGCTTACGATGGCGGCTGCCGAGCGCGGCCTCGATCGTCTCGGGCTTCTCGATGCGCGCGATCAGCATGTCGATGCGATCGCCGCCCCAGAATAGCTCGCTGTTGAACACCATGGTGGGCACGCCGAAGACGCCTAGCGCTTCGGCTTCGTCGATGATGCGGTCGTGCTCGGCGCGGGCAGGGCCGTGGACGTAGGCTTCGAACTCGCTCGCCGAACCACCGCACGATGTGATGACGTCCGTGATTGCGGCGAGGTCGTCGATCTCGAGCTCATGGCTCCAGAAGCGACGAAACACCGTGTCGTGATACGTACGGAAGAAGGCGTGTCGTTGCGCAAACAGCATGCCGACGCTGGAGTAGAAAGCGTCGTAGATCCGCCGCGGCCCCTTCATGACGAGTCCCTGAGCATTGGCATAGCGCCGTGCGTCCATATAGGCGTAGCGCACCTTGCGCCAGAAATGCGGCGTGCGCTCCTCGACCGTCCCCATGAATTCGGCGACGCGCAGCGTGTAGGGCAGCCATTCGAGCTCGACGCCGTGCGTCTCTTCGAGCGCGAACAGCCGCTTGTTCGCGACGAACGCATAGGGGCTCTTGTAGTCGGTGTAGATGCGCACGATTGGCTTGGGCACGGACGGCTCCCTTTGGACGTATGGCGCTCCTTGTCGGACGGGAGGTTAACCCGCGAATTCCGAGGCGGCGAGAGGCTACGCCCTCGTCATCCTGTACTGCCCCAGATCCGGATCATGCGTCATGCGCCAATAGTCGACGAACCGCCACGGCATCGCGGAAAACACGCGGCCACTTGAATTGCGGTAGTAGGTGCTCATGCCCGGATGGGTCCAGATCATTGTCTCGTGCTCGGCGTCGACCTTTCGGACGTAGTCGTCGAGCACATCAGGGCGGACGTCGATGGCAGCGACGTCGTGCTCGATCATTTCGGCTAGGCAGGCGGCGATGTAGCGGCTCTGGCATTCCGACTGGAAGATCACGCTGCCGCCGTGCGCGGGACCGGAGTTGGGGCCGAGCATGCAGAAGAAGTTGGGGAAATCGGGCACGGTGAGGCCGAGGAACGCCGTCGGATTGTCGTTGGCCCATGCCTGGCGCAAATCCTTGCCGTTGCGGCCGCTGATGTTGAGGCGCGCCGCCATCTCCGTCACCTTGAATCCGGTTGCGACCACGATGACGTCGGCGAGGCGGTGCCTGCCGTCGGCGGTGACGATGCCGCCCTGGTCGAAATGGTCGATTGCGTCGGTGACGAGCTCCACGTTCGGCCGCGTCAACGTCTTGAACCAGTTGTTGTCGAGCAGGATGCGCTTGCCGTAGGGCGGATAGGTCGGCACGCATTTTTCGATCAAGTCCGGCCGGCCCTGCAATTCCGACAGAATGAAATCGGTCAGCTCCTGGCGGTGCCGATCGTTGCCCTTGTTGACGGCGCGCTCGGGATGCGGCCAGGCCGGGTCCTTGCGCAGGAACGGCAAGAGGCCGTCGCCATAGCGCCAGAACATGTTGAAGCGGTACCACTGCACATAGAACGGCAGATGCGCCAGCAGCCAGCGCGCACCCTCGCTGATCGGATCGGCATAGCCCTTCACCGGTCGCGCCCATTGCGCGCTGCGCTGATAGACGGTGACCGAGGCGACGCGGCCGGCGATCGACGGCACCAGCTGCATCGAGGTTGCGCCGGTGCCGATCACGGCGACATGTTTGCCGTCGATGTCGATGTCATCCGACCACAGCGCCGAATGCAGGATCGTTCCCTTGAACTTGTCCTCGCCGTTGAATCTGGCATGGGAGGGATCGTTGAGCTGGCCGATCGCGCTGATAAGCGCGGTGGATTCGAACGTCTCCTCGCCGCTCTCGGTCTTGAGTGTCGAGATCCAGCGCCGCTTGCCTTCGTCCCAGCGCGACGAGGTCAGCTCGGTGTTGACGCGCAGATGCTTGCGAATGCCGTATTCGCCCGCGACCTTCTGAAGATAGCCGAGCAACTCCTCGCGCTGGCAGAAATAGCGGGTCCATGCATTGCCGGAGCCGAACGAGTAGGAATAGGAGTGGTTCGGCGTGTCGACGCCGCAGCCGGGGTAGCGGTTAATCCACCAGGTGCCGCCGAGCTCGGCGTTTTTCTCGACAATGGTGTAGCGAATGCCGAGATGGCCGAGCGCCACGCCGAGCGCAATGGCGCAGACGCCGGCGCCGACGATCAGCACGTGCTGGCTTGCTAGCTTGTCGTCGGAGGGGCGCTTGGTCCAACGTGCCTCGCGCGACACGAAGCCCATTTCCTCGCGCATCAGGGGAGCATATTCCGCCGCGACATTCTCGCCGAGACAGGCGCGCATCATCTTCAGCAGCAGCTCGTCGCCGGGATCAGTGATGACGGGCTTCGGCGTGCCCTTGGCGAAGAGCTCGACGACCGCGGCGCGGATTTCGTCCTGGATTTCCTTGGGCACGCCGGCTTCGGGATCGGGAATGAGGCGGATGTCGCGCTTGGGCAAGTACGGCGGCGCGAGCCATTTCTCGTCGCCGGTCATATGCACCAGCACCATCAGGAGACAGCGGATGTCACCTTCTGCGATGGTCGAGGCAAGGTCGAGCGGCCTGTGCGGAGATTCGATGTTCATGGCGTGTCCTGGTCTCCGGAGCCGGTGAAGAGGCCGCGCGTCATCAGCTTGCGATAGGCGGAGATGACGTGCTCGGGCACGGCGGTGACGCCGCCGGCCGAGTAGGAGTAGCGCCGGCTGAGATAGCCGCGCGCCCCCATCAGCATGTGGACGATCGCCTCGAACTCGTCGTCGCTGAAATCCTCGATGGCGCCGGCAAGGCGCGCACGGCGGAGGATGCGGACATAGGCGACCGAGATGTTGTCGAGATGCTTCTGGTAACCGATGGGTGCGAAGAATTCGGCCTCGTTGAGGATGCGCAAAAACTCCGGAACCTCGCGGATGAAGTCGAAGAAGGCGGCGAAGCGCTCGATCTCCTGCCGCGCCGCATCCGCCGTGCCGGTGCGGGCGCGGATGAACTCGACCATGTCGAGGCCGATCTTGGGTAGCAGCTGGTCGAGCAGCTCCTGGCGGTTCTCGAAATGATTGTAGAAGGTGCCTTGCGCGACGCCGGCCTGTTCGGTGATGCGGGCAACGGAGGCTTCGGCATAGCCATGCTTGCCGACGACCTTGGTGGCGGCCTCGAAGATCTTCTGCTTGGTCCAGGCGTTGCGCTCGACGCGGTTCAGCTTTGTGATCTTCGCGGTGGCTGGGCCTTGCGTCATGCCACGGTCTCCAGTTCGGCGCGCAGCACGCGCTTGAGAATCTTTCCAGACGGGTTGCGCGGGAGGCTGTCGCGAATGATCAGCTCTTTCGGCACCTTGAAGCTCGCGAGCCGCCCGCGGCAATGCTCGGTGAGGGCAGGGAGCTCGAGCCTGGCGCCCTCGGCCAGCACGACGATCGCGACCGGCCGTTCGCCCCAGCGTGCATCGCGCAGGCCGATCACCGCGACCTCGCGCACCCCAGGCAATTCATAGATGACGCGCTCGACCTCGGAGGAGGCGATGTTCTCGCCGCCGGAGATGATCATGTCCTTCTTGCGGTCGGTCAGATACAGGAAGCCATCCTCGTCGAGATAGCCGACGTCGCCGCTGCGGAACCAGTCGCCGAAGAAGGCGGACGCCGTCTTCTCCGGATCCTTCCAGTAGCCGCGCGTGATCTTCGGTCCGCGCAGGCAGATCTCGCCGTTGACGTTCGCCGGCACGGCCTTGCCGTCCTCGTCGCGGATCTCGATCTCGACATGGGCAATCGCACGCCCGGTCGAGCCGATCTTCTCGATCTCGCGGCCGGCCTCCATGAAGGTGTCGCCGCCGACGGTCTCGGTGAGGCCATAGGCATCGATGTAGCGCGCTTTGCGGAAATATTCGGAGAAGGCGTGGATGCGCAGCTCCGGCGTCTTCTCGCCGCCGCCGATCGCCCATTTCAGGCTGGAGACGTCATAACGCTCACGCGTCGGGCAGGTGAGCATCGCGCTGGTCATCACAGGTGCGAACCAGGCGGCGTTGAGCTTGTTCTCGGCGATCGCCGCAAGCGCTGTCTCCGGCTCGAAATTGCGTTCGATGTGGATGAAGCCGCCGTGCCAGAGCACGGCGATGCCGGGCAGGTCGAGCGCGCCGACGTGATAGAGCGGGCCGACGACGAGCAGGCGGGTCTCGGCGCTGAGCCCCAGCGCGATCGTCTGGTCGGCGGACTTCCAGTAGAAATTATCGTATGTGAGCATCACGCCCTTGGGGCGGTCGGTCGTGCCCGAGGTATACATCAGCCGCATCAGGTCCGATGGTGCGCGGAGATGCATCAGCGCGGGCGGCGCATCGTCTGCGAGATGCGTAAGGCTCTGCTGCGCGGCCTCGTCGAGCACGACAACCTCTGTGCCCGCGGCATTCGCAGCCAATTCCTCATCGACGATCAAAAGCCGTGCGCCGGCGTTGCCGGTGATGTAGCTGACCTCGTCGCGGGAGAGGCGGAAGTTGATCGGCAACAATACCGCGCCGAGATGGCTGGTGGCGAAGACGAGCTCCAGGAACGCCGCACTGTTCTTCATCAGCACCGCCACGATGTCGCCGGCGCCAATGCCCTGCGCGGCGAGCCAGCCTGCCACCGTTCGGACACGCGCATCGAACGCCGCGTAGGAAATCTCCTCGCCGCGGTATTTCAGCGCGGGCCGCTCCGGCGTGCGCCGGGCATGAAAGCCGATGAAGCTCGACAGATTGATCATTTTCGCTGGTTTCAGGCCAGTTGCCGGCCTCGTTTCCTCTCCTATGAATTCTGACTCATAATTCATGCTTGGCTTGACGTCACCCCCTCCCTCTGAAATCCTTGGGAATACGGAGACGAGACGATCTCCGGCAAGGGACCAGGAAAACGCCGACCCGAAAGAGGGAGGGGAAAATGACGAGAACCCGCACGCCGGGCATCAGCCGCCGTTCAACGCTGGCGCTGATGGGCGCCGGTGCGATGAGTGTTGCCGCGCCTTGGGTGGCGCGTGCGCAAGCCAAGACCATCAAGATCGGTATGCCGACGATCCTGTCGGGCCGCGTGGCGCAGCTCGGCACGTCCTCACGCAATGCGGTGATGCTCGAGGTCGAGAAGGTCAACGCCGCCGGCGGCTTGGCCGGCCGGCAGATCGAGATGGTGATCCGCGATTCCAAGGGCCAGCCGCAGGAAGCCGCTCGCGTCGCGCGCGAGCTCGTCAACACCGACGACTGCGAGTTGCTGCTCGACGGGGAGGCGTCCTCTGGATCGTTCGCGGTGCATGAGGTGGCGCGCGATCTCGGCGTGCTCTGCATCCATACCTGCTCGGAAGCGTCCTCGCTGACGGCTGATCCGAAGCAGCACATCCCGAACGCGTTCCGCTGCGTGCGCCAGGGCATCCACGATTCCATCGTCGGCGGCAGCTACGCCGCCGCGATCGCCAAGACCAAGGGCCTGAAGAAATGGGCGACCTGTTCGCCCGACTATGCCTATGGCCGCGACACCACCGGCGAGTTCACGCTGTATCTGAAGCGTTTCGCGCCTGATGTGGAGATCATCAGCGAATCCTGGCCAAAGCTGTTCCAGCCCGACTACACCGAGGTGGTGACGAAGATCCTTCAGGCCAAACCGCAGGCGCTTTATTCCTGCCTGTGGGGCGGCGATCTCACCTCCTATATCGACCAGGCCAACATCTACGCGATGTTCAGCCAGATGGAGGTGTTCGCGGTCAACATGGCCGACTACACCGCGCTCACCGTCGTGAAGAACCTGCCCAAGGGCATCCACTCCGGCAACCGTTACATCAAGACCTTTCCGACCACGCCGGAGAACGCGGCCTGGGGCGATGCCTACAAGGCGAAGTACAACGAGTATCCGACCAATTGGTCGTGGCAGAACGCAACCGCCGTGATGTTCCTGGCCGAAGCCGCAAAGAAGGCGAACTCCGCCGATGGCAAGAAGATCGCCGAGGCATTGAAGGGCCTCACCATCAAGTGCCCGTTCGGTGCCGACGGCACCGTGACGATGCGCGGCGACGATCACACGCTGGTCGGCTACGCCATCGGCTGGGGCACCACGATCCCGCAGGAGCCGTATGTGCCGGAGGTCAAGGCCGGCGACTGGAAGACGATCTTCGAGCTGGAGGCCGAATGGAAGAAGAGCAAGGGTTACACCTGATCTGATGCGCGGCGGAGACGGGCGACCGTCTTCGCCGTTTTCGTTTGATTTTTCGCGCCGTGTCAGGCGCGCCGCAATGAAAGTGCTCCCGTGGATCTCGACGCGCTTGCCGGCTGCCTCTCCAGCTCCGCCTGCCTGGTGACGCAGACCACCAGCGGCCTCATCATCGGCATGCTGCTGTTCCTGGTCGCGGTCGGGCTGACGCTGATCTTCGGCGTGCTCAAGGTGGTCAATTTCAGCCACGGCGCCTTCTATATGTTCGGCGCCTATTTCGCGATGACGGCTTATCAGCTCACCGGCAGTTTCGCGCTCGCGATGCTGGCGGGCGCGGCCGGCACGGCCATTCTCGGATTGATCTTCGAGCGCGTCTTCATGAGCCGCGTCTATGGCGCCGACGTCTTGATGCAGCTCCTCGTCTGCTACGCCTTCGTGCTGATCTTCGACGATGTCGTGCGCCTGATCTGGGGGCCCGAATTCAAGTCGATGGGCATGCCGTCCGCGTTCCAGGTGATGCCGCTGTTCATTGCCGGCGGCGTGGTGCCGCCTTATTATCTGCTGCTGATCGGCGTCGCGCTCATTGCGGCCATCGTGCTCGGCATCGGCCTGTCGCGCAGCCGGATCGGCAAGGTGATCCGCGCCGCCGCGCAGAATCCCGGCATGGTGTCCGCGCTCGGCATCAACACCGGCCTGATCTATGGCGGCGTGTTCGCGCTCGGCGGCATGCTGGCGGGGCTCGCCGGCGCGCTCGCCGCGCCGGTGCGCTCGCTCACGCCCGGCATGGGATTCTCGGTGCTGATCGAATCCTTCATCGTCACCGTGATCGGCGGCATGGGCTCGATCCTGGGCGCCTTGATCGGCGCGCTGCTGCTTGGCCTGATCCGCTCGTTCGGCTCGCTCGGCTTTCCCCTGTTCACCGAAGGCCTGATGTATCTGTTCATGGTTGTCGTGCTGGTCTCGAAACCCACCGGCCTGTTCGGCAAGGAGGCGGCATGACCGAGCTGGAGGCCGGACGCGCGCAAGGGCTGGCACCCGTGCGCGGTGGCTCGGTGCTGCAACGCTATCGCGACGTCCTGATCGCGCTGGTCGCCTTTGCCGTGCTGGCGAGCCTGCCGCTGTTGACGGGCAGCAAGGCGCTGCTCGATTTCGTCATCCGCTGCTCCGCCTACGGCCTGTTCGCGACCTCGCTCAACCTCCTGGTCGGCTACACTGGCCTGACCTCGTTCGGCCACGGGATGTTCTTCGGCCTTGGCGCCTACAGTTTCGGCCTGATCATGCAGAAGCTCGGCGTGCCCATTCCGGTCGCCTTCGTGGCGACGCTGGCGATCACGGCGCTCATCGCGGCCGTCATCGGCGCGATCTGCGTGCGGCTAAAGGAGATCTATTTCGCCTTCGTCACGCTCGCCTTCCAGATGCTGATCCACTCGACCATCCTGTCCTGGGCTTCGTTCACCGGCGGCGACCAGGGCCTGCGCGGCGGCATTCCGCGACCCGTCTTTCTCGGGATTGATCTGGCCAACCACGTCCATCTCTACATCGCGAGCTGCGCGCTGTTGATCGTCGGGCTGCTCGCGATGCGCCAGATCGCGCAATCGCCGTTCGGCTACACGTTGCGGATGATCCGCGACAATGCCGCGCGTGCGAGCTTTCTCGGTATCGACGTCTGGCGCGCAAAACTGACCGTGTTCGTGCTGGCGGCGCTGTTTGCCTCGATGGGCGGCATGGTGATGGCGCTGTTCGTCTCCGGCGCCTATCCGGAATTCGCCTATTGGACCATCTCCGGCGAGGCCATCTTCATCAACATGCTCGGCGGTGTCTCGACCTTTCTGGGACCGATGGTCGGCACCGTGTTGCTCTTGCTGCTCAACGACACCGTGACGCGGTTCACCGAGTACCATGGCATTGTGCTCGGGGTCGTCATCCTGTTCTTCGCGCTGGGCCTGCGCAAAGGCCTGCTGGATTTCGTCGCCGAATGGTTGTCGCAGCGGCGCGACGCAGGCGAGGGCCGCTAGCGATGCTGGAGATCCGCAACCTCGCAAAATCCTTCGGCGGCGTGAAGGCAACCAACGACGTCACGCTCGACTTCCCCGACGGTTCGCTCACCGCGGTGATCGGTCCGAACGGCGCCGGCAAGAGCACCTTCTTCAACCTGATCACCGGCGCGTTGAAGCCTGACACCGGCCAGGTGCTGCTCGACGGCGTCGATCTCGCCGGCCGCTCGCCGCCGGAGATCGTGCGCCATGGCATCGGCCGCGCCTTCCAGGTGGCGAGCATTTTTAAATCGCTGACGGTGCAGGAGACCATGCTGGCTGCCGTCAGCGCCGACCAGCGTTCGTCCGCGGTGCTGCACAAGCGCTTTCCGTTGGCCGAGACGCGCGACCGCGCCGAACACGTGATGGAGCTGCTCGGCCTTGCGGGCAAACGCCATCGCACGGCCGCGACACTGTCACACGGCGATCAGAAACTCCTCGATATTGCCCTTGCGCTGGTGCTCGAACCAAAAGTGCTGCTGCTGGACGAGCCCACCGCCGGCATGGGGCCGGAAGAGCGCTGGCGCATGATCGACAAAGTGCGCGAGCTCTGGGACACCCAGAAGATCACCGTCGTCTTCATCGAGCACGACATGGACATCGTGTTCAAGATCGCGCCCGAAATCGTCGTGCTCTGCTATGGCCGCATTCTTGCGACCGGCACGCCTGACGAGATCCGCAACAACAGTGCCGTGATCGAGGCCTATCTCGGCACCGAGCATGCGGGAGCGGCCGCATGAGTTCTGTCGTCATCGAAGTCGCCGATCTCGACGTCTATTACGGCACCAGCCAGATCCTGTTCGGTGTCGGCCTCTCGGTGCGGCAGGGCGAGACCATGGCTCTGCTCGGGCGCAACGGCGCCGGCAAATCGACGACCATGAAGGCGATCATGGGGCTGGCGCCGCCGCGGCGGGGCAGGGTGAGCCTGCGCGGTGCGGTGATCTCCGGCCGGAAGCCGCATCATATCGCGCGCGCCGGTCTCGGCTTCGTGCCGGAGGATCGCCAGATCTTTCCGGAGCATACGGTCGAGGACAATCTCGTCATCGGTCGCAAAAAGGGGCCGGAGGGCCAAGACGAATGGCCGATCAAGCGCATCTATGAAGTTTTCCCGCTGCTGGAGCCGCTGCGCCATCGCATTGCCGGGCGTCTTTCGGGCGGCGAGCAGCAGATGCTGGCCATCGCGCGCACGCTGATGGGCAATCCGGCGCTGTTGCTGCTGGACGAGCCGAGCGAGGGGCTCGCGCCGATCATCGTGCAGCGGATCGGCGAGCTGTTGCGGCAGCTCCGAAGCATCGGATCGACCGTGCTGATCGCCGAGCAGAACATGCATTTCTGTCTGGGGCTCGCGAGCCACGCCACGATCATCGACAAGGGCCAGATCGTCTACGCCGCCGGAATCGACGAGCTGAAAGCCAATGAGGCGATCCGCCGGCGTTATCTGGCCCTCTGAGCCGGGCGGGCGGTGCCCGAATAGGCCCGAAGAAGAAAACAGTTGTCCGGGGGCATTCCGGCGGAAGGAGTTTCCTCGCGGGGGACCAAAAAAGCCAATCGCTTCCATTGCTGTTTGGGGTCGAAAAGACGACATTTCAGCCACGAATTGATGGATTGGCCGGCTATGGAACGCACTGGATTTGAGCCCTTCGGCGAGCAGTTGGTGTCCGCAACGGATGCCCAGCCGAAGTCGCGCGCGTCAAAGCTCCTGTTGCGGGTGGGCACCGGGCTGTTCTGGTCGCTCGTGGCCGGAATCGTGCTCGCGCGTGCGGCGTTCTTCGAACCCGGCGTCTACGACGGGTTCAGCCGTGTGGCCTCGCTCGCCAAGAGCCTGATCTTCTGAGGCCGTTATTCCGGGTTGAGGATAGAACTTCCCTCGGCCCTGATATGTCGAAAACTTATTCCCCAATGAACCGGCGCTGCGTATAAATCTTTCTCCCCTGGGAGAGATTTGTGTCGCAAAATCAAGCATCCAGCCCGGCCGATGCCAAGCCGACCACCGCCGCGAGCCGTATTTTCGCGCTGATTCCGGGCATCCTCCTCTGTATCGCCGTCGCCGGTGTCTCGGCCCTGCTCGAACGGGCGGAGCTTGGCGTTTTCGAGCATCCCTATGTCGAGGCGCTGGTGATGGCGATCCTGCTCGGGATGGCCCTGCGCAGCTTCTGGAAACCCGCGCCACGCTGGCAGGCCGGCATCGCCTTCAGCGCCAAACAGCTGCTCGAAGTCGCGGTCATGCTGCTCGGCGCCTCGATCAGCTTCGCCGCCATCGCGGCCTCCGGCGTCGCGCTGCTGGCGTCGATCGCAGGGGTCGTGGTGATTGCGCTCTGCGTCTCCTTTGGCATCAGCCGGATGCTGGGCCTGTCGACGCGGTTGTCGATCCTGATCGCCTGCGGCAACTCGATCTGCGGCAATTCGGCGATTGCCGCCGTGGCGCCGATCATCGGCGCCAACAATGACGAGATCGCATCCTCGATCTCCTTCACCGCGATCCTTGGCGTGATGATGGTGCTCGGCCTGCCGCTGTTGATTCCGCTGTTGCAATTGTCTGCCACGCAATACGGCATCCTCGCCGGCCTCACGGTCTATGCGGTGCCGCAGGTGCTGGCCGCGACGGTCCCGGCCGGGCTCGTCTCGACACAGATCGGCACACTCGTGAAGCTGATGCGTGTGCTGATGCTCGGGCCGGTCGTGGTCGGCCTGTCGCTCGCTGCCTCGCGCTGGCAGAGCGATGCCAAGAAGACCCATGTTGGCTTCTTCCGCCTGGTGCCCTGGTTCATCCTCGGCTTTCTGGCGCTGGCGACCTTGCGTTCCCTCGAAATCGTGCCGGGCACGGTGGTTGGGCCGGTGACCAAGATCACGAGCTTTCTCACCGTGGTGTCGATGGCGGCCCTCGGTCTCGGCGTCGACGTACGCGTGCTCGCCAATGTCGGCGGGCGGGTGACGGCCGCGGTGACGCTGTCGCTGATGCTGCTGCTCGGCATCAGCATCGCACTGGTGCATTGGTTCAAGTGAGGGGCGCGCTCTCTGGACTTCCCCCGCCAGACGTTTATTGGTTTTCGCCAATGTGATCGGCTGCGGCTGATCCGAGAAACAGCGAGGGCGCGGCCATGACGACATTGACGGTGAAAGACCTTCTCCCTGAGGACGGAACACGCGGCACACTCGCCGGCCGCGTCTGGCTGCCGCAGGCGAACGGTCCGGCCGTGGTCGCCGTCCGTGGCGACGGCGTCTTCGACGTCACCGCAAGATTTCCGACCATCAGCGCGCTCTGCGAAGAGGACAATCCGGCCAAGGCGCTGAGCCTGACCAAGGGCGAGCGCATCGGCGATCTCGACGCCATCGTGGCCAACACGGCGCCGGACCAGCGCGATCGCCAAAAGCCGTGGCTGCTTGCGCCCGTGGACCTGCAGACGCTGAAAGCTGCCGGCGTCACTTTTGCCATCTCGATGCTGGAGCGCGTGATTGAGGAGCGGGCGAAGGGCAATCCGGCTTCCGCCGAAGCGATCCGCAAGGAGGTGACGCGGCTAATCGGCGACGATTTGTCAAAGCTCAAGCCGGGCTCCGACCAGGCGATGCATCTGAAGCAGGTGCTGATCGATCAGAACGCCTGGAGCCAATATCTCGAGGTTGGCATCGGTCCCGATGCCGAAGTGTTCACCAAGGCGCCGACCATGTCGTCGGTCGGCACCGGCATGGATGCCGGCCTGCATCCGAAATCGACCTGGAACAACCCGGAGCCGGAGCTCGTGCTGTTCGTGTCGAGCCGCGGCAAGATCGTCGGCGGCGCGCTCGGCAACGATGTCAATCTGCGCGACTTCGAAGGACGCTCGGCGCTGCTGCTGTCGAAGGCCAAGGACAACAACGCCTCCTGCGCGATCGGACCGCTGCTGCGCCTGTTCGACGACAGTTTTACGCTCGACGATGCGCGCAAGCTCGACATCAGCCTGAACGTGAAGGGGGCGGACGGCTTCGTTCTCGACGGCCATTCCTCGATCAGCAAGATCAGCCGTGATCCGATCGATCTGGTCGAGCAGACCATCGGCAACGTGCATCAATATCCTGATGGCTTCGTGCTGTTCCTCGGCACGATGTTCGCGCCGGTCAAGGATCGCGATGCGCCGGGGCAGGGGTTCACCCACAAGCGGGACGATATCGTCACGATCGCAGCGCCCCAGCTCGGCAAGCTCGTCAATCGCATGCGCACCAGCGACGAGTGCGAGCCCTGGACCTTCGGCATCGGTGCGCTGATGAAGAACCTGGCGCAGCGGAAGCTGATCTAACACGCGGTCCTTCGCCTCTCCCTGCGTGCGGGGAGAGGCCGGAATTTGCGCGAAGCGCGAATGCCGGGTGTGGGGGGCTCTCCGCGAGTCGCTTTGATCGACATGCGCAGGCCTCTATCCACATCGTCGTTGCGAGCGCAGCGAAGCAATCCAGAATCCCTCCGCGGAAAGGATCCGGATTGCTTCGCTGCGCTCGTAATGACGGGGAGGCAAGGTCGCGGGTCCGCTATCACCGTCGTCGCGGATGAAGCCCCTCACCCCAACCCTCTCAGCGCGAGCGAAGTTCGTCGCGGCCCCGCAAGAACGGGGCGAGTGAGCGTTCCGTCGCAGCAGCCCACAAACTACCTTCATCTTCCCGTTGCATCGGTGGAAGAAAATCGCGCTTGGCGTGTCTTAGAACCGCCTGCCGCCGCTCGGCGCGATTTCCTCCAAATAGTCAAATAATATGACTAGTCGGAACTCATCTTCCGTGAAATAGTCCCTCCCGCCGCCTCGAAGGCCGGCCTGCGGGTGCCATGTTACCAATCGGCGCCCCTGATAACATTTTGGGAGACTCGCCTGATGATCCTCAAAGCCCTCTTTGCGGCCAGCGCCACGGCCGCCTTGCTGCTCGCGCTGCCGGCGAATGCCGCCGAGCTCACCATCGGCTTCTCGCAGATCGGATCGGAATCCGGCTGGCGCGCGGCCGAGACGTCGGTCTCCAAGCAGGAGGCCGCCAAGCGTAAGGTCAATCTCAAGATCGCCGACGCGCAGCAGAAGCAGGAGAACCAGATCAAGGCGATCCGCTCCTTCATCGCGCAGAACGTCGATGCGATCTTCCTCGCGCCCGTGGTTTCGACCGGCTGGGACTCGGTGCTGAAGGAGGCCAAGGAAGCCAAGATCCCGGTCGTGCTGCTCGACCGGGACATCGACCCGTCCGGCAAGGAGCTCTATCTCACCGCGGTCACCTCGGACAGCGTGCATGAAGGCGAGGTCGCCGGCGACTGGCTGGCCAAGACAGTCGGCGCCAAGGCCTGCAACATCGTCGAGCTCCAGGGCACGGTCGGCGCCAGCGTCGCCACCAACCGCAAGAAAGGCTTCGACACCGCCATCGCCAAGCACGCCAACCTGAAGGTGGTGCGCAGCCAGACCGGCGACTTCACCCGCGCCAAGGGCAAGGAGGTGATGGAAAGCTTCATCAAGGCCGAAGGCGGCGGCAAGAACATCTGCGCGGTCTACGCCCACAACGACGATATGATGGTGGGCGCGATTCAGGCGATGAAGGAAGCCGGCCTCAAGCCCGGCAAGGACATCCTCACGGTTTCGATCGACGCGGTCCCCGATATCTTCAAGGCGATGGTTGCCGGCGAGGCGAACGCCACGGTGGAGCTGACGCCGAACATGGCCGGCCCAGCACTGGATGCCGTCGCAGCCTTCAAGGGCAAGGGCACGGTTCCGCCGAAATGGATTCAGACCGAGTCCAAGCTCTATACCGCCGCCGACGATCCGCAGAAGATCTACGACAGCAAGAAGGGCCTCGGTTACTGAGGCGGGCTCCGCGCCGGACCGCTTCCAGTGGTCCGGCGACCCCCCTTCGAAACCGCTGCACGAACGGCTAGGCTGGGTGTCTGCTTCAATGGCGGGCACCCGTGGGAGTGAATTTGCCATGCAGAACAGCCCCGGTCCTGCTCTGCCCCTTCTTGAGGTGCGCGGGATCAGCAAGAGCTTTGGCGCTGTGCGCGCGCTGCAGGAGGTCGACTTCACGCTGCGCGCCGGCGAGATCCATGCGTTGCTCGGCGAGAACGGCGCCGGCAAGTCCACGCTGATCAAGGTCGTCACCGGCGTATTCCCGCGCGACGCCGGCATCGTCAGGATCGGCGGTGAAGAGGTTGCGCCGCGCTCGGCCAAGGCGGCGCTTGGGGCCGGCATCGCCACCGTCTACCAGGAGGTCAATTTGCTGCCGAACCTGTCGGTGGCGCAGAACCTGTTCCTCGATCGCCAGCCGATGCGCTTCGGCATCGTGCGCGAGGGCGAGATGCGCCAGCGCGCCAAGGCGCTGCTTGCGGAGTTTGGCCTCGACATCGACGTCGCCGCGCCGCTCGGCAACTATTCGGTGGCCATCCAGCACGTCACAGCGATTGCCCGCGCGGTGGATCTCTCCGCGCGGGTGCTGATCCTGGACGAGCCCACCGCAAGTCTCGACCGTCACGAGGTCGAGATCCTGTTCGGCATCATGCGCCAGCTCGCAAAACGTGGCATCGGCATCGTCTTCGTCAGTCACTTCCTCGACCAGGTCTACGAGATCTCCGATCGCATCACCGTGCTGCGTAACGGTCGCCTCGTCGGCGAGCGCGAGACCGCCTCGTTGCCCCGGCTCGAACTGATCCGGCTGATGCTCGGCCGCGAGTTGGCCGAGACCACCAGCGCACGCGCATCGGTGGGCGAGCACAAGGTGCGCGAGGTCTGCGCGAGTTTCGAGAATTACGGCAAGGCCGGCTATGTCGCGCCGTTCAATCTCGAGCTGCGCCATGGCGAGGTCGTCGGTCTCGCCGGCCTGCTCGGCTCGGGCCGGACCGAGACGGCGCGGCTGGTGTTCGGCGCCGAGCGCGCCGATGGCGGGAAGGCGAGGGTGGAGGGTGCGCCGGTGCGGCTGCAGTCGCCCCGCGACGGCGTACGCCACGGCTTTGGCTATTGCCCGGAGGAGCGCAAGACCGACGGCATCGTCGCCGAGCTCACCGTGCGCGAGAACATCGTGCTCGCGCTCCAGGCCAAGCGCGGCCTGCATCGGCCGCTGTCGCGCCGCGAGCAGGACGAGATCGCGCGCCGCTATGTCAAGATGCTCGACATCCGTCCGCCCGATGCTGAGCGCCCCGTCGGCCTGTTGTCCGGCGGCAACCAGCAAAAGGTGTTGCTGGCGCGCTGGCTCGCGACCTCGCCGCGGCTTCTGGTGCTGGACGAGCCGACCCGCGGCATCGATGTCGGCGCGCATGCCGAAATCATCCGCCTGATCCGCGAGCTCTGCGACGACGGGCTTTCGCTGCTCGTGATCTCCTCCGAGCTCGACGAGATCGTGACCTACTCCGACCGCGTCGTGGTGCTGCGCGACCGCGCCCATGTCGAGGAGCTCGCGGGCGAGGCGGTCGACGTCGGCAACATTGTCGCCGCCATCGCCGCCGACGGCGCCGCCGTTGCGCTTGAGGCCCACACATGACAGCGCTGCTGCCGCGCCGCGGTCTCGCCCAGATCCTCGCATTGATCGTCATCCTCGCGGTCGATCGCGTGGTGTCGCCGCAATTCTTCGACCTGCGTCTCCAGGACGGCCGTCTGTTCGGCAGCCTGATCGACGTGCTCAACCGCGGCACGCCGGTGGCGCTGCTCTCGCTCGGCATGGTTCTGGTGATCGCGACGCGCGGCATCGATCTGTCGGTCGGCGCCGTCATGGCGATCGCGGGCGCGATTGCGGCGAGCCTCGCCGACACTCACAGTCTCGCCGTCGTGCTGGCGGCAGCGCTCGGGGCGGGCTTGATTTGCGGCTTGTGGAACGGCTTCCTCGTCGCGGTGCTCGGCATGCAGCCGATCGTGGCGACGTTGATCCTCATGGTGGCGGGACGAGGCATCGCCCAGCTCATCACCGAGGGACGCATCGTGACGTTCTCCTCGCCGGATCTGGTCTGGCTCGGAAACGGCTCGGTGCTCGGCCTGCCGGTACCGGTGGTGATTGCGCTCGGCATGCTCATCCTGACCGGCGCGGTGGTGCGTGGCTCCGCGCTCGGCCTCCTGATCGAGGCGACCGGCGGCAATGCGCGCGCGAGCGAGCTTGCCGGCGTCGGCACCCGTGCGATGATCCTGTCGGTCTATGTCTGGTGCGGCGTCTGCGCCGCGCTGGCCGGCGTGATCGCGGCGGCCGACATCATGGGAGCGGACGCGAACAATGCCGGCCTCTGGCTCGAGCTCGATGCCATTCTGGCCGTGGTGATCGGCGGCACCTCGTTGTTCGGCGGCCGTTTCAGCCTCTTGCTGGCCGTCCTCGGTGCGCTGATTATCCAGACCATGAACACGGGCATCCTCTTGTCGGGCTATCCGCCGGAGTTCAACCTGCTGGTCAAGGCGGTGGTGGTGCTCACGGTGCTGTTGTTGCAATCGCCCAAGCTGACCGGTTTTGCCGGCATTGCCGCGCGGCTGCGGAGGACGAAAGCATGAGAGGTCTGCCTCCCGCCTTCATTACGGCGATCGTGCTCGTTGCGGGCTTCGCAGCCTGCGCCGTGCAGTTTCCGAACATCGCCTCGACCCGCGTCGTCGGCAATCTCCTCACCGACAACGCTTTTCTCGGCATCGTCGCGGCCGGCATGACCTTCGTCATCATCTCCGGCGGCATCGATCTCTCGGTCGGTTCGGTGATCGGCTTCACCACCGTCTTTGTTGCGCTCGCGATCGAGCGCTGGGGCATGCCGCCGCTGGTTGCTTTCGTCGCCGTCCTCGCACTCTCGGCGGCCTTCGGTGCGGCGATGGGCGCGGTGATCCATGTCTTTGATTTGCCACCCTTCATCGTGACGCTCGCCGGCATGTTCCTGGCGCGCGGAGCGAGCTTTCTGCTCTCCACCGAATCCATACCGATCACCGCGCCGATCTATTCCACCGTATCGGACTTCGCCTTGCGATTGCCGGGTGGAGGGCGATTGACGGCGATTGCGATCATCATGCTCGCGATCGTGATCGGCGGAGCCTTGCTGCTGCATCTCACCCGGTTCGGCGCCAATGTTTATGCGCTCGGCGGCAGCCGGACGACCGCGAGCCTGATGGGCGTTGCGGTCGGCAAGATGACGGTGAAGATCTACGTGCTGTCGAGCCTGCTCGCAGGCATCGCCGGCATCGTCTTCTCGTTCTACACCAGCGCCGGCTATTCGCTTTCCGCCGTCGGCGTCGAGCTCGACACCATCGCCGCCGTCGTGATCGGTGGTACGCTGCTCACGGGCGGGCAGGGCTCGGTGATCGGAACCTTCCTGGGGGTGCTGATCCAGGGCCTTATCCAGACCTACATCAATTTCGACGGCACGCTGTCGAGCTGGTGGACCAAGATCGCGACCGGCATCTTGCTGTTCGCCTTCATTGCTTTGCAGCAGGGACTGGTCGCGCTGGCGCGCCGGCCGCTGGCGAAGAGCGCAGGAGCGGCCACATGACATCGCGCATCGTCGTCATCCCGACGCGGCGGGCTCACTCCAACCATGCGGAGGTCGCCCGCTCGATCGGCATCGACATCATCGCCGGCCGCTACGCGGAAGGGACGCGCCTGCCTGGTGATGCCGAGATGATCGCGATGTTCGGCGTGTCGCGGCCGGTGCTGCGGGAGAGCGTGAAGACCCTGGTCGCCAAGGGACTGCTGACGACCAAGGCGCGCGTCGGCACCGTCGTGCGTGAACGCGCCGCCTGGAACATGTTCGACGCCGACGTGCTGGCCTGGCATCTGGACGCCGGTATCGACAAGCGTTTCCTCAATGACCTCGCCGAGATCCGTCTCGCGGTCGAGCCGCGCGCGGCCATGCTGGCGGCCAAGCAGCGGTCGGAGGAGGACCTGGCCGAGCTTCGGCGCAGCATGGACCGCATGCGGCTCGAAGCGTCCGATTCGGTCGGCTTTGCCGATGCCGACCTCGCACTTCACGTCGCCGTGGCGCGCGCCTCCGGCAACCTGTTCATGCGCTCGATCGGCCACGTCATCGAGGCCGCGCTTCGCGCCTCGTTCCTGCTGAGTGCGCCGGTCGAATTGGAGGACCGCGATACGGTGCTGCTCTGGCACCAGAAGATCGTCGATGCGATTGCGGCCGGCGATGCGGATGCCGCCTCTGAGGCGATGATTTTCGTCATTCACAACGGCATGCATCGCCATGAGGGCACGGTCATCGAGACCGCACCGGCCTCCGCGGAATCTGGAGAGGGATCGTGACGGAACTTCGCATCGCCATCGTCGGCTTCGGCAAGATCGCCCGTGACCAGCATGTCGGCGCGATCGCCGCCGTGCCGGGCGCGGCGCTGGCGGCGATTGCCAGCCGTAACGCCTCGCTGCCGGGACTGCCGCATTTCGCCACCATCGAGGAGCTTCTGGAAAAGGGACCGCCGATCGATGCGGTCTCGCTCTGCACACCGCCGCAGGTGAGGCGCGCGCAGGCTGCCGCGGCGCTCGCCGCCGGCAAGCATGTCATGCTGGAGAAGCCGCCGGGCATCGGTGTCGCCGAGCTCGATCCGCTGGTCGCGATGGCGGCGGAGGCAAAGCGAACGCTGTTTGCGACCTGGCATTCGCGCCATGCGCCGGCCGTCGAGCCCGCGCGACAATGGCTCACTGAGCGGCGCATCAAGTCGGTGCACATCAGCTGGAAGGAGGATGTTCGCGTCTGGCATCCCGGGCAGGGCTGGATCTGGGAGCCGGGCGGCCTCGGCGTGTTCGATCCCGGCATCAACGCGCTGTCGATCCTGACCAAAATCCTGCCGAAGCCCGTGTTCGTCACCGCGGCCGAGCTGGCGTTTCCCGCCAATTGCCAGGCACCGATTGCGGCGAACCTGACGCTGACCGACATCGACGGCCTTGCTGTCACCGCCGAGTTCGATTTCCGCCAGACCGGACCGCAGAGCTGGGATATCCTCGTCGATACCGACCAGGGCCGGATGACTTTGTCCAGCGGTGGCGCGCGGATGGAGGTCGACGGCAAGGTGCTTGCCGAGGCGCCCGATGAGGAATATCGCGGACTCTACCGGCGCTTCGTCGAGCTCGCGGCGACCGGCGCAAGCGACGTCGATCTGACACCCCTTCGCCTCGTCGCCGACGCCTTCCTGCTCGGCAGGCGCACCGTCGTCGAACCGTTTGTGGATTAGACATGGCCGCATCAAAAATCACAAAAGACATCTTCGGAACACTGCCTGACGGTCGCAAGGTCGAGCGTATCGTGCTGCGCGGCGAGGGCGACTTCGAGGCGCGCATCATCACCCACGGCGCGGTGATCCAGGCGCTGATTGCGCCGGATGCGAAGGGTGGTCACGACGACGTCGTGCTCGGCCATGACGCGTTCGCCGGTTATCTCGCGGAGCGAAAGTTCCTTGGGGCCACCGTCGGCCGCTACGCCAACCGCATTGCCAAAGGACAGTTCTCGCTCGACGGCGAGACGGTGCAGCTTGCCGTCAACAACGGGCCGAATGCGCTGCATGGCGGCCTCGATGGATTCGACCGTAAGCTCTGGCAGATTGCGGAGATCGACGACGGCGCCGCGCCCGGGGTGACGCTCACTTACACAAGTCCGCATGGCGAGGAGAATTATCCCGGCCAGCTCGATGTCCGCCTGACCTATCGCGTCACCGGCCCGACCGAATTGTCGTTGAGCATGGAGGCGCGGACCGACCGTCCCACCATCGTCAACCTGACCAACCACAGCTTCTTCAATCTGGAAGGCGCAACGTCAGGCACGCCCATTCTCGATCACCGGCTGACGGTTGCCGCCGAGCATTTCCTCGCCATCGATCCCACTGCCATTCCCCTGCCCGGACCGCCGCGCGCGGTGGCGGGAACGCCGTTCGACTTCCGCGAGCCTCGGCAGGTTGGCGAGCGCATCCGGCAGAACGATGAGCAATTGCGCAACGGCAAGGGTTACGACCACACCTACTGCCTTGCGCGCGACGGCAAGCTTGCGCTTGCGGCGCGGCTGGAGGCACCGCGCTCGGGGCGCGTCATGGAGCTGCTCACCGACCAACCCGGCCTGCAAGTCTATTCCGGCAACTATCTCGACGGCACGATTTCGGGGAAGGGCGGCAAGCTGATCCGGCAGTCGGACGCCATGTGTCTGGAGCCGCACATCTGGCCTGACGCGCCGAACCGGCCGGATTTCCCGAGCCCGCGCCTCGATCCCGGCGAAGTCTATCGCCATCACACGGTCTATCGCTTCGGTGTGAGGGCGTCATGATGGAACAGGTGCCGACATCAGTTCTCTCGGACGATCCCTGTCATCTCGGCGAGGGCCCGACCTATGACGTGACCACAGACACCGCCTGGTGGTTCGACATCCGCGAGGGGCGGCTGTTCGAGGCACAGCTTGGCAGTGGCAGCGTCCGCGTTCATGCGCTCGGCCGGATGGCGAGCGCGCTCGGGCGCATCGATGCCGAGCGCCAGTTGATCGTCGCCGAGGACGGTGTCTATGTCCGCAAGCTCGCCGATGGCGCGATGACGCTGTTCTGTCCGCTCGAGGCGGACAATTCTGCCACGCGCTCCAATGATTGCCGTGTGCATCAGTCCGGCACATTCTGGATCGGCACCATGGGCAAGAAGGCCGAGCCGAAGGCGGGGGCGATCTACGCGCTCCATCGCGGCAAGATCTCGACGCTGTTTCCCGGCATCAGCATCCCCAATTCGATCTGTTTCTCGCCGGATGGCGCCATTGGCTATTTCACCGACACTGCGCGCGCCGTGCTCTACGCAGTCCCGCTCAACCCCGCGACCGGTCTGCCGCGCGGCGAGCCGGAGGTGTTGTTGCGACACACCGGTATCGGCGGCCTCGATGGCTCAGTGTGCGATGCCGACGGAAAGATCTGGAATGCCTGCTGGGGCGCGAGCCGTATCGATGTCTATTCTCCGCAAGGCGAGCGTCTGCGCTCACTGAGCGTGCCGGCGAAGCAGACGAGCTGTCCCGCTTTCGTCGGTTCCGATCTGTCGCGCCTCCTTGTCACGTCAGCGTGGCAGGATATGGACGCGGCGGCACGCGCCGCCGATCCGCAAGCCGGTTGCACTTTTCTATTGGAGGCATCCGCGCGCGGTCGCGCGGAGCCAGACGTCAAGCTCGCATAGGAGACCACAGACAGCCCACGACGACGTTCTCGATGAAACAAAGAAACCGTCTGACACACAAGGGAGTAAAACATGCTGACACTGAAGACGACATTCCTCGCGCTGGCGCTGGCCGGCGCTGCAACGATGGCCACGGGCCTCACCGCCTCCGCCCAGGACAAGGCGACCGTCGGCATCGCGATGCCGACCAAATCGTCGGCGCGCTGGATCGACGACGGCAACAACATGGTCAAGGTGCTGAAGGAGCGCGGCTACAACACCGACTTGCAATATGCCGAGGACGACATCCCGAACCAGCTCTCGCAGGTCGAGAACATGGTGACCAAGGGCGCGAAGGCCCTGGTGATCGCCGCGATCGACGGCACCACGCTGTCCGACGTGCTCAAGCAGGCCAAGGCGAAGGGCATCACCGTGATCGCCTATGACCGCCTGATCCGCGGCACGCCGAACGTCGACTATTACGCGACCTTCGACAATTTCCAGGTCGGCGTGCTCCAGGCCGAGTCGATCGTGCAGGGCCTCGGTCTCAAAGACGGCAAGGGCCCGTTCAACATCGAGCTGTTCGGCGGCTCGCCCGACGACAACAACGCCTACTTCTTCTACAACGGCGCAATGAGCGTGCTGAAGCCCCATATCGACAGCGGCAAGCTCGTCGTCGCCTCCGGCCAGATGGGCATGGACAAGGTCGCGACGCTCCGCTGGGACGGCGCCACCGCTCAGGCCCGCATGGACAATCTGCTCAGCGCCTATTACGGCAACAAGAAGATCAACGCCGTGCTCTCGCCCTATGACGGCATCTCGATCGGCATCATCTCCTCGCTGAAGGGCGTCGGCTACGGCAGCGCCGATCAGCCGATGCCGATCATCTCGGGTCAGGACGCCGAGGTGCCCTCGATCAAGGCCATGCTGCGGGGTGACCAGTACTCGACCATCTTTAAAGACACCCGCGACCTCGCCAAGGTGACCGCCGACATGGTCGACGCCGCGCTGGCCGGCAAGCAGGTCACGGTCAACGACACCAAAACCTACGAGAACGGTGTCAAGACTGTGCCGTCCTACCTGCTCAAGCCGGTCGTGGTCTACAAGGACAATTGGGAGAAGGTGCTGGTCGACAGCGGCTACTACAAGAAGTCGCAGTTCCAGTAGGACTTTCTCTTGCTCCGTCGTTCCGGGGCGCCCGGCGGGCGAACCCGGAACCTCGAGATTCCGGGTTCGATGCTTCGCATCGCCCCGGAATGACGGTGATCTAAGGACACAAAGCCAATGACCGCCATGCTGGAGATGCGCAACGTCAGCAAGAGCTTTGCAGGCGTGCAGGCGCTGCGCGACGTCAACTTCTCGGTTCACGCCGGGCAAATCCACGCGCTCGTCGGCGAGAACGGTGCCGGAAAGTCGACGCTGATGAAGGTGCTCAGCGGGGTCTATCCCGCGGGCAGCTACGAGGGCACCATCGTCTTCGACGGTGAAGAGCGGCGCTTCCGCGACATCAACGATTCCGAGGCGCTCGGCATCATCATCATCCACCAGGAACTCGCGCTGATCCCGCTGATGTCGATCGCCGAGAACATCTTCCTGTCTCATCCGCCGTCGAAGCTCGGCGTCATCGACCGCGACGAGGTCTACCGTCGTACGCGTGAGCTGCTGGCGCAGGTCGGCCTGAAGGAATCGCCTGACACGCTGATCACCGATCTCGGCGTCGGCAAGCAGCAGCTTGTCGAGATCGCGAAGGCGCTGTCCAAGCGGGTGCGGATGCTGATCCTGGACGAGCCGACCGCGAGCCTCAACGAGGCCGACAGCGCCGCGCTGCTCGAACGCCTGAT
Source organism: Bradyrhizobium sp. 23AC (assembly GCF_054863025.1). NCBI lineage: Bacteria > Pseudomonadati > Pseudomonadota > Alphaproteobacteria > Hyphomicrobiales > Nitrobacteraceae > Bradyrhizobium > Bradyrhizobium sp. 23AC. The sequence continues at coordinate 247,642 of NZ_JAVAYN010000008.1, read as the reverse complement.
GGCGTTCCGCGAGCAGGGCATCGGCTCGATCCTGATCTCGCACAAGCTCAACGAGGTCGCCAAGGTCGCGGACCACATCACCGTGCTACGCGATGGTCGCACCGTCGACAGCATCGATTGCCGCGCCGAGCCGATTCAGGAAGACCGTATCATCCGCAGCATGGTCAATCGCGACATGGCGCACCGTTTCCCGGAGCGCAGCGTGAAGATCGGCGAGCCCGTGCTCGACGTCGCGAACTGGTCGGTCTATCATCCCATCCATCCCGAGCGGCAGGTGATCAAGAATGTCAATTTCGGCGTCAAGCGCGGCGAGGTCGTCGGCATTGCCGGCCTGATGGGCGCCGGCCGCACCGAATTCGCCATGAGCCTGTTCGGCCGTTCCTGGGGCACCAATATCAGCGGCAGCATCCGGCTCGAAGGCAGAGATATGGTGCTGCCGAGCGTCGCGGCCGCGATCGACGCCGGCCTTGCCTATGTCACCGAGGATCGCAAGCAGCTCGGGCTGATCCTGGCCGACGACGTCCGCAAGAACATCACGCTTGCCAGCCTCGATCAGGTTGCACCTAAACGCGTGATCGACGATATCGCCGAGCTGAAGATCGCCAGCGACTATCGCACCCGCATGCGCATCCGCTGCTCAGACGTCTACCAGGAGACCGGCCAGCTCTCCGGCGGCAACCAGCAGAAGGTTGTGCTGTCGAAATGGCTGATGACGGACCCCAAGGTCCTGATCCTGGACGAGCCGACGCGGGGCATCGATGTCGGTGCCAAATACGAGATTTACTGTACCATCAACGAGCTGGCGGAGGCCGGCCGCGGCGTCGTGGTGATCTCCTCGGAGATGCCCGAGCTGCTCGGCATCTGCGACCGCATCTGCGTCATGAACGACGGCGCCTTCGTCGGCGAGTTCAAGGGTGCGGACGCGACGCAGGAAAAGATCATGCGCGCCATCATGCGCAACGAACGAAACATTGGGAACGCCGCGCCCGCGGCGGAAATGGGAGGAACGCAGCCATGACCGACAAGACGGTATCGCTGCCCGAGGAGCGCCGGCACGGCAGCTTCATCAAGAACAATTTGCGCAATTACGGCATGCTGATGTCGTTGATCGCGATCATGCTGTTCTTCCAGGTCATGACCGGCGGCACGCTGTTGCAGCCGCTCAACCTGACTAACCTGGTGCTGCAGAACAGCTACATCGTCATCATGGCGCTCGGCATGCTGCTGGTGATCGTCACCGGCCATATCGACCTGTCGGTCGGCTCGGTCGCCGGCTTCGTCGGCGCGGTGGCCGCCGTGCTGATGGTGACCTACAAGATCGACTACACGCTCGCCTTCATCGCCTGCCTGTTGCTGGGGGCGGCGATCGGCGCGGCGCAGGGCTATTGGGTGGCTTTTTTCGGCATTCCGTCGTTCATCGTGACGCTGGCGGGCATGCTGGTGTTCAAGGGCCTGGCGCTCGCGGTGCTGCAGGGCCAATCACTCGGCCCGTTCCCGGCGACCTTCCAGAAGCTGTCGTCGGGCTTTATTCCGGAACTGCTGCCCGAAGCCGGCACGCTGCATCCGACCTCCATGCTGATCGGTGCCGTGCTCGCGCTCGGCCTCGTCTATGCCAGTGCCAAGGGCCGCTCGCGTGAGCAATCGCATGGCATCGAGGTCGAGCCATATGCGTTCTTCCTGGGGAAAAGCGTTCTGCTCGCCTGCGCCGTGCTCTATTTCACCTATCTGATCGCCTCGCATCGCGGCCTGCCCAACGTGCTGGTCATCATGACCGCGCTGATCGCGCTCTATGGCTTCGTCACCCGGCGCACCGTGATCGGCCGGCAAGTCTACGCGGTCGGCGGCAATGCGAAGGCGGCAAAACTGTCGGGCATCAAGACCGAACGGCTGACCTTCCTCACCTTCGTCAACATGGGCGTGCTGGCCGCGCTCGCCGGCCTCGTCTTCGCCGCGCGCCTCAACACCGCGACGCCGAAGGCCGGCCTCGGCTTCGAGCTCGACGTCATCGCCGCCTGCTTCATCGGCGGCGCCTCGGCCTATGGCGGCGTCGGGCGCGTCGGCGGCGCCGTGGTCGGCGCCATGATCATGGGCGTGATGAACAACGGCATGTCCATCCTCGGCATCGGCATCGACTATCAGCAGGTCATCAAGGGCCTGGTGCTGCTCGGGGCAGTGTGTATCGACGTGTATAACCAGCGGCGGTAGCCGCATTGACGGTCTGGTAGGGTGGCCAAAGGCGCGTAAGCGCCGTGCCCACCATCTTCTCTCGTGGCACTATGGTGGGCACGCTTCGCTTTGCCCACCCTACGGCAGCGGTGATTGTGTCGTGAACAGCACCGTCGCGATCGCGACGGAAAGCGTCACCGCCGATACGGTTGCCACGGTCGACAGCACCCCCATTCGCCGCAGGGCGATGGCGAAGACGATGATGATGGGGGTCGCGGTCATCAGCCCGATTTGTGCATCGCTCATTGCATCGCTCGCCGTTTCGCGGAACCGCCGGATGCATCGACCCTATGGCGGTCGGGCGGGCGGGACGTTGCGATAGCGCAAACCCGCCTCTGGCCAGTTGCACTATTTGTCCGGCGACAAAGTTGGAATCGCGCCGGTGGGATATCTGTTCGGCGTCTTGATGCGGAAGTCAGATGTCGGCAACGGATTGCGAGCAACAGGGAACCGGCTGGGGAATCCTGGAAGATCTTCCCGGCGATCCCATGATCTGGGTGCTGATCTTCAGCGAGCTTGCCGCGTTCGGCCTGTTCCTCGGTGCCTTCGTCATCGCGCGTGCGCTTCACCCGGCGGTCTTCGCGGCCGGTCAAGCCAGCCTTGATGCGCATCTGGCGGGAATCAACACCATCGTGCTCGTGACCAGCGGCTGGGCTGCCGCGCGCGGGGCGGCTGCTGCACGGGCGAGCGAAAGCCGGCGCGCGCGCGGCTGGCTGTTCGGCGCCATGGCCCTTGGCGTCGTCTTCATCGCGGTCAAGCTGTTCGAATATGCCGGCGAGATCGCGTTAGGAAACGGCCTGGAGACTAGCCCGTTCTTCACGCTGTACTTCCTCCTCACCGGCTTCCATCTCCTGCATGTCGGCCTCGGCATCGTGATTCTGGCCGTAGTGTCCCGGGGTGCCCGAGCGGCGGGCGTCGAGACCGGAACGGCTTTCTGGCACATCGTCGACCTGCTCTGGATCGTCATGTTTCCCATCATCTATCTGGTGCACCCGTGATTCCGGATCGTCTCGACATCACCTGGATCGCGTTGATCGGCCTTGCGCTCGCGACCATTCTGGTCCCGCCGCTGGTGTCGCGTCCCTTGTTGGCCAATGCCTTGCTGCTGACGTTCGCCGCCCTCAAGGGCCGCCGTATCGTGCTCGATTTCCTCGATCTTCGCTCAGCGCCGGCGCTTTGGCGCGGCATCGTCAGCGCCTGGGTCTTCATCGTGGTGCTGTTTGCCTGGCTCGCATCGGCCGTCGTTGCCTTGATCTGACTGACGGTTGCGCATCGTCGCGCTGCTTGCGCTTCGTCAAAGAGTGCCCCCCGGCAATCGGCAATAAATCGCAGGATCGCATCTTCTCAGGAATCAAACGGAAAGGATTGGCAATGGCTGAACGCCTGACCAAGTCGGCCGCTCGAAATGTCTTCTACGGCGGTTCGGCCTTCTTCTTCGCCATTTTCATAGGGCTGACGGCGCACAGCCATTACTACATGGCCACGACCTCGACCGACGCGAAGACGCTGACGTCGTCGGTCGCCCGCGGCAAGCATGTGTGGGAGAAGAACTCCTGCATCAACTGCCACACGCTGCTGGGCGAGGGCGCCTATTTCGCCCCAGAGGTCGGCAACGTCTGGGATCGCTGGGGCGGCAACGAGGACCCGGCCGCCGCGCGCGAGACGCTGAAGGCCTGGATGCAATCGCAGCCCTCGGGCGCAGAGGGCCGGCGGCAGATGCCGCAGTTCAACCTGACCGACCAGGAACTCAACGATCTCGCCGACTTCCTGCAATGGACCAGCACGATCAAGCGTCAGAGCTGGCCGCCGAACAAGGCGGGCTGAGCATGATCCGGAAAAGTGTGAAGCGGTTTTCCGAAGAGATCATGCTCAAACGACATGCAAGGCGCACAGCTTTCCTCTTTCAAGATAGAGAGAACCCGAGATGAAGTACCAAACCCAGAAAGTCGCGATGCTGTATTTCTACGGCGCGCTGACCCTGTTCCTGGCCCAGGTCGTGTTCGGCCTGCTCGCCGGGACCATCTACGTCCTACCCAATACGCTGTCGACGCTGCTGCCGTTCAACATCGTCAGGATGATCCACACCAACGCGCTGATCGTGTGGTCGCTGATCGGCTTCATGGGCGCGACCTACTATCTGCTCCCGGAAGAGACCGAGAATGAGCTCTATAGCCCGCTGCTGGCGAAGATGCAGTTCTGGATGTTCTTCGGCGCAGCCGGCGTCGCCGTGGTCGGCTATCTCTTCCACTACCACGAGGGCCGTGAGTTCCTCGAACAGCCCTTCATCATCAAGGTCGGCATCGTCGTCGTCTGCCTGATGTTCCTGTTCAACGTCACGATGACGGCGCTGAAGGGCCGCAAGACCACGGTCACCAACATCCTGTTGTTCGGCTTGTGGGGCGTTGCGATCTTCTTCCTGTTCGCCTTCTACAACCCGGCGAACCTTGCCGTCGACAAGATGTACTGGTGGTACGTCGTCCATCTTTGGGTCGAGGGCGTCTGGGAGCTGATCATGGCCTCCGTGCTCGCCTATCTCATGATCAAGCTCAACGGCATCGATCGTGAGGTCGTCGAGAAGTGGCTCTACGTCATCATCGGCCTTGCCCTGTTCTCGGGCATTCTCGGCACCGGCCATCACTTCTACTGGATCGGCGCGCCCGGCTACTGGCAGTGGATCGGCTCGCTGTTCTCCACGCTCGAGGTTGCGCCGTTCTTCACCATGGTGATCTTCACCGTGCAGATGACCTGGAAGGCCGGCCGCAAGCATCCGAACCGCGCCGCGCTGTTGTGGTCGGTCGGTTGCTCGGTGATGGCGTTCCTCGGTGCCGGCGTCTGGGGCTTCCTGCACACGCTGTCCTCGGTGAACTACTACACTCACGGCACGCAGGTCACCGCCGCGCACGGCCATCTCGCCTTCTTCGGAGCCTATGTGATGCTGAACCTGTCGGTGATGGCCTATGCGATCCCGCAGATCAAGGGACGCGCGCCCTATAACCAATGGCTCTCCATGACGAGCTTCTGGATCATGTGCACGGCCATGATGACCATGACCTTCGCGCTGACCTTTGCCGGCGTGGTCCAGGTCCATCTCCAGCGCGTGCTCGGCCAGGGCTACATGGACGTGCAGGACCAGCTCGCGATGTTCTACTGGGTCCGGCTCGGCTCCGGCGTGTTCGTCGCGATCTCCGCGCTGATGTTCGTGTGGGCCGTGCTGGTGCCGGGCCGCGAGAAGCAGGCGACCATTCCCGCCGTGCTGCAGCCGGCCGAGTGAACGAGAAAGGGCGGCCGCGGTTCGCCGCGGCCGCCTGCTTCCTGGAAAATCCGGAGAGACATCATGAAATCTGCCCTTCACACGGTAACCTCGGCGCCCGAGCTGCCGGCCTATGTTCCATCCGGAAACGAATGCGAGCTTTTCGAGCATGCCTGGCGGCGTCGTCTGCCGGTTCTGCTCAAGGGGCCGACCGGCTGCGGCAAGACCCGCTTCGTCGCGCATATGGCGGCGCGGCTGGGCCTGCCGCTTCACACGGTTGCCTGTCACGACGATCTCACCGCCGCCGATCTCACCGGCCGCTATTTGCTCAGGGGCGGGGACACCGTGTGGACCGATGGTCCGCTGACGCGCGCCGTGCGCGAGGGCGGCATCTGCTATCTCGACGAGGTCGTGGAGGCCCGCAAGGACGTCACGGTAGTGCTGCATCCTCTGACCGACGACCGCCGCATCCTGCCGCTGGAGCGGACCGGCGAGGAACTGGTGGCGCCGAACAGCTTCATGCTCGTGGTCTCTTACAACCCCGGCTACCAGACGCTGCTGAAGGCGCTGAAGCCATCGACGCGGCAGCGCTTCATCGCCATCGAATTCGGCTTCCTGCCGCCCGAGCAGGAGATCGCCGTCGTGTCCGCCGAAAGCGGACTGTCGCCGGAGCGCGTGCGGCCGCTGGTGGGGCTGGCTGGCCGGCTGCGCGCGCTGAGGGGCCACGATCTGGAAGAGGGCGTCTCGACCCGGCTAGTGGTCTATTGCGCGACCCTGATTGCCGCGGGCACGCCGATCGCCGATGCCGTGCTGGCCGGCATGATCGAGCCGCTGACCGACGATTCCGACGTGAAGGCGGCGCTGCTGGACGTCGCGCGCGCTGTCATCGGGTGAGGCCGCTCCCATGCTCGACTTCCTCGAACTGGAGGAGACGGTCGGCCGCGCCTGGCACAGGATGGTCGGCGGCACCGCGAGCTATCCGGTTCACGATGAGCACGCCGTTGCACTGACCGAGGTGAGAGGCCGGCTCGCGGTGATGTTCCGCGCGCTTGGCGGCGAGACCGGGGTGCAGATTGCAAGCGCGGGCGCGCGAAAATCGGGGCACCGTCTCGGCTGGCGACAGCGCATCGGCCTCGGTGACGAGCGGTTAGAGCAGCCGGGCCGTGACGCGGCGACCATCTTCCTGCCCGATCGGATCTCGATCTTTCCCGACCGCGCGTTGAACGCGGCGCTCTATCGCTGGCTTGCGGCATGGTTCGCAGCCGCACCGATCGAGACGATCACGGAAGCCGATCCGCTGCGGCGGGATCTTCTGGTGTTGCGCCGGGCAAGTGAGACGGCGGTCTGGGTGCTCACGCAATTCCCCGGGCTTGTCGCCGATTATGCCCAGCTCGCCGCGGCAACCGCCGAAGCTCGGCCTCGTCGCCCTTTGCCACGCATCGAGCAGGAGGTCGAGCAGATCGTCTTGGCCTTGCTCGGCGCCGGCAAGGCGCCTGCGGGCAGACTGTGGCCGGCGATGATGGGGACGGGCCTGCTGCCGGACAAGGCGCCGCCGGGCTATCATTCGATCCTGCCGTGCCCGCTCTGGGGGGATTGCTGGACGCGCGGGCTCTCGCCCGCGCATGCAGGCGAGGACGAATGTGCGCCGGGCGCCGAGCCCGAGGCCCAGGACAATCGCAAGCGCTTTGCCGTCCGCGAGCGTGAGGACAATGCCAATCGCCGCGACCCCTTCGTGCTCAACCGCTTCGAGAAGATCCTTGCGATGGCCGAAATGGTCAATGTCGACCGTCCGGCCGACGACAGCGAGGACGAGGATGCGCAGAAGGCGGCCGACGATCTCGAGGAGATCACGCTCAGCCGCCGCACCGGCAAGCCGGCGAGCCGGTTCAAGTTCGATCTCGACCTGCCGCCCGAGGCCCTCGATGCGTCGCGGCTGAATGCGGACCTTACCTATCCCGAATGGGATTACCGTAGCGGATCCTATCTGCCCGATCATTGCCGCGTGCTGGCCGGTGCGGCCTCCGAGCAAGGTGAGAGCTGGACGCCTGACGACGCCATGCGCCGGCACATCCGCCAGGTGCGCCGTCGCTTCGAGGTGTTGCGGCCGCGTCACGAATTGATGCGCGCCCAGGTCGACGGACATGATCTCGACCTCGACGCGCTGGTGCGCGCGCGGTGCGACCTGCGCGCCGGCAGCAGCAGCGGTCTCGATCGCATCCACGTCGCGATGCGCTCGCAAGGGCACGATCTCGCCGTCACGCTGCTCGTCGACGTCTCGCTGTCCACGGACGCCTGGGTCGACGGCTACCGCGTGCTCGACGTCGAGAAGGAGGCACTGCTGGCGCTTGCCCACGGGATTTCGGCCTGCGGCGATCACCACAGCATTCTCACCTTCACCTCGCGCCGGCGGTCCTGGGTGCGGCTCGAGACGGTCAAGGCCTTCGGCGAGCCGATGAGCGGGACGGTCGAGCGCCGCATCGGCGCGCTGAAGCCGGGCTATTACACGCGGATCGGCACGGCGGTACGCCATGCCGCCGCCGAGCTAGCCCGTCAGCCGCAGCGCAAGAAGTTGCTGCTCGTCCTCACCGATGGCAAGCCGAACGACGTCGACCATTACGAGGGCCGCTTCGCGCTCGAAGACACCCGCAAGTCGGTGCAGGAGGCTCGCCGGCTCGGCATCGCCGCCTTCGGCGTCACGGTGGACGCCACCGCGCAATCCTATTTCCCGACCCTGTTCGGGCGCGGCGGCTATGCCATCGTCGGGAACATCAAGCGGTTGCCCGCGGCGCTGCCGGCGATCTACCGGCAGGTCGCGCACTGACGGGGGGAAGCCGCGGCGTCTCGTTCCCGCCCGAACTATTGCTCATCAGCTGGGTATATGATCGTATGTCCGGATGGACGACTTCCGGTCAAAGCCCGACCTGATCATCTTCGACTGCGACGGCGTGCTCGTCGACAGCGAGCTTTTGAGCTGCCAGTGCCTGTCGGAGGTGCTGGCCGAGTTCGGCATTGCGCTCACCCAGGCGCAGGCGCTCGAGCTTTTCCTCGGGCGCAGCACCAAGGCGATCGAGCAGCATTATCGTGATCTCGGGCAGATCGTGCCGGACGGCTTTCTGCCGCGCCTGAAGTCGCACGTGCTGGAGACGTTCGCGGGCTCGCTCCGGCCGATCCCGGGCATTGCCGCCATCATGTCCGACCTGCGAATGCCGTTTTGCGTGGGGTCGTCGAGCGATATCGACCGCGTCTCGCTCTCTCTCGACGTCACGGACTTGCGGGCGCATGTCGGCGAGCGGATCTATACCGCGCAGATGGTCAGGCATGGCAAGCCTGCGCCCGATCTCTTCCTCCTTGCGGCCGAGAAGATGGGCGCGCAACCTGCGCGCACGCTGGTGATCGAGGACAGCGTCAGCGGCGTGCAGGCGGGCAAGGCAGCCGGCATGACGGTCTGGGGATTTGTCGGCGGCAGCCATTATCGCGGACGCAACGGCCGGGCTATATTGTCCGAGGCGGGGGCCGACCGGGTCTTCGCGCGCATGAGCGATTTCTGGGAGGCGTGAGGCCCGCATGGCCGCCGAGAACGACAAATCCCGGCTCGACGACGCCGCGCGCGCCGGCTGGCTGTATTTCATCGCCGGTCACACCCAGGACGAGATCGCAAAGATGCTCCAGGTCTCGCGTGCCTCGGCGCAGCGGCTGGTCTCGTTGTGCCTTGCCGAGCGTCTCATCACCTTCCGGCTCGAACACCCCATCGCCGCCTGCATGGAGCTTGCGGCGCGGCTGAAGGAGCGCTTTGATCTCGTTCATTGCGAGGTGGTGCCGGCCGATCCTGCCGCGCCGCAGGCCACCGCCGGCATTGCCGAGCGTTGCGCCAATCTGCTCGACGCGACGCTGCGCTCGGAGACGCCGGTGATCGTCGCGCTCGGCACGGGTCGCGCGGTGCGCGCCGCCGTCGAGCGCGTCACGCCGATCGACCGGCCCAATCACCAGATTGTCTCGCTGGTCGGCAACATCTCGGCCGACGGTTCGGCGAGCTTCTACGACACCGTGGGCCGGCTCGCAGACCGCACCGGCGCGCGGCACTATCCGATGCCGCTGCCGTTCCTGATGTCGTCCGAGGACGAGCGCAACAGGATGGTCCGCATCGAGCCGATCGCAAAGGTGAAGGCGGTTGCGGCCAAGGCTGACTTGCGCCTCGTCGGCATCGGCCAGATGGACCAGAAGGCTCAGGTCCACAACGATGGCTTCGTCACCCGCGACGAATTGTTCGAGATGATGCGGCTGGGTGCCATCGGCGAGATCACCGGCTGGGCCTATGATTCCAAGGGGCGCCTGCTCAAGACCGGCACCAACAAGCGCCTCACCAGCATTCCGCCGGAGGTGCCGGCGAAGACCACGACCATCGCCGCCGCGGTCGGTGCCGCCAAGGTGCCGGCGATCGCGGCGGCGCTGAACGGCGGCCTGGTCAACGGGCTGATTACCGACGAGACGACCGCGCAGGCAATTTTGGAGCGGTAGGCGGGCGCGCTTCGCGTGCCTGTGAGGCTGGCGGTGTTTCTCCACATAACACTGTCATCGTCCGCGAAGGCGGACGATCCAATACGCCGCGGCCAAGCTTGGGGCAAACCAACAGACGTCACGGAGTACTGGATGCCCCGCTTTCGCGGAGCATGACAGCTGTGGGCTAAGCAACACTTTCGATCCCCTTCCGCACCGCAGCACTCATAAGTTGCGAAAACGACTTCGCGCCTGCTTGACAATCCTCCTCCCTTGCGTTGAACATACGCCCAACGCGTGGGCATATGCTCAAAACGCGAGTTTGAGGGAGGTCACCGTGAAACATGTCTTGGGCGCCGTCTGCGGCGCGTCTGTTCTGTTGCTGGCCGTCCCCGCGATGGCCGAAACGACCCTGACGATTGCCACCGTCAACAACGGCGACATGATCCGAATGCAGGGGCTGACGGCTGAGTTCACCAAGAAGTACCCGGATATCACCGTGAAGTGGGTGACGTTGGAGGAGAACGTGCTGCGCCAGCGCGTCACCACCGACATCGCCACCAAGGGCGGCCAGTTCGACGTCCTCACCATTGGCACCTATGAGGTGCCGATCTGGGCCAAGAAGGGCTGGCTGGTGCCGCTCGCCAATCTCGGCGGCGATTACGACGTCGCTGACCTCCTGCCCAAGATCAAGGACGCGGTCTCCGTCGACGGCAAGCTCTATGCCGCACCGTTCTATGGCGAAAGCTCGATGGTGATGTATCGCACCGATCTGTTCGAGAAGGCCGGCCTGAAGATGCCGGAAAAGCCGGCCTGGGATTTCGTGATCGACGCCGCCAAGAAGCTGACCGACAAGAGCGCCGGCACGTATGGCATCTGCCTGCGCGGCAAGGCCGGCTGGGGCGAGAATATGGCGTTCCTCTCGGCCATGGCCAATTCCTACGGCGCGCGCTGGTTCGATGAAAAGTGGGAACCGCAGTTCAACACGCCGGAATGGAAGACGACGCTCACGACTTACGTCAATCTGATGAAGGAAGCCGGCCCTCCCGGCGCAAGCTCCAACGGCTTCAACGAGAATCTGGCGCTGTTCAACGCCGGCAAATGCGCGATGTGGATCGACGCCACGGTGGCGGCGTCCTTCGTCACCAATCCGAAGGATTCCAAGGTTGCCGACAAGGTCGGTTTCGCGCTCGCGCCCAACACCGGGCTCGGCAAGAACGCCAACTGGCTGTGGGCCTGGAATCTTGCGATCCCCGCCGGCTCCAAGAAGATGGAAGCCGCCGAGAAGTTCATCGCCTGGGCGACGAGCAAGGACTACACCAAGCTCGTGGCATCGAAGGAGGGCTGGGCCAACGTGCCGCCGGGCACGCGGACCTCGCTTTACAAGAACGATGAATATCTGAAGGTCGCACCCTTCGCAAAACTGACGCTGGCCTCGATCGATGCGGCCGATCCGAATAAGCCGACGGTGAAGCCGGTGCCTTATGTCGGCGTGCAATACGCTGCGATCCCAGAATTCCAGGGCATCGGCACCCAGGTCGGCCAGCAATTCTCCGCCGCGCTTGCGGGCTCGATGACCGTCGATGCCGCGCTCACTGCGGCGCAATCGGCAACCGAGCGCGAGATGAAGCGCGCCGGCTACATCAAGTGAACCCGAGCTCTTCCTCCTGAGCTCAGACTAGCGGCCATCCAGCGTCATGGATGGCCGCCTTCTTCCCGCCAGCGGAGAAGCGTTGATGGCAACCCGGCAGACGCAGACTCTTGCGCGCTCGCTCCTGACGCCGGCCGTCGGGCTGCTGTTCATCTGGATGATTGTCCCACTGGCGCTGACGATCTATTTCTCGACGCTGCATTACAGCCTGCTCGATCCCGGCTCGGAATCATTCGTCGGGCTGGAAAACTTCCGCTACTTCCTCACCGATCCCGCCTTCCTGGCCTCGCTCCAGAACACGCTGGTGCTGGTCGGCTCCGTGCTCGCGCTGACGATCCTGCTCGGCATTCCGCTGGCGCTTTTGATGGACCAGCCGGTGGTCGGTCGCAATTTCGTGCGGCTGATGGTGATCGCGCCGTTCTTCGTGATGCCGACGGTGAGCGCGCTGGTCTGGAAGAACCTGCTGATGCATCCAGTGTCCGGTCTGTTCGCCTGGCTTGCCTCGCTGTTCCATCTGACGCCGATCGACTGGTTCAACGATTTGCCGCTGTTTGCCGTCATCCTGATCGTGACGTGGCAGTGGCTGCCCTTCGCGACGCTGATCCTGCTCACCGCGCTGCAATCGCTCGACGAGGAGCAGAAGGAGGCCGCCGAGATGGACGGCGCCAGCGCCGTCTCGACCTTCATCTACATCACGCTGCCGCACTTGGCGCGGCCCATCACCGTGGTGATCCTGATCGAGACGATCTTCCTGCTCACGGTCTTTGCGGAAATTTATGTCACCACGGGTGGTGGCCCGGGACTGTCGACCACCAACATCGCTTTCCTGATCTATTCGCAGGCGCTGATCCAGTTCGACGTCGGCAGCGCCTCCGCAGGCGGCCTCGTCGCGGTGGTGATCGCCAACGTCGTCGCCTTCTTCCTCGTCCGCATCGTCGGCCGCAATCTGGAGGCTTGAATCATGGCACGGATGGCGACGACGCGGCGGGTGGTGATATCGACAGCGGTGGCCTGGCTGTTCGGCTTCCTGATCTTCTTCCCGATCCTCTGGATGGTGCTGGCGAGCTTCAAGACCGAGCTAGAGCCCTTCGCCATCCCGCCATCCTTCCTGTTCTTCCACTGGACCACCGAAAACTATGCGACCGTGCAGGAGCGCAGCGACTATTTCCACCACGCCATGAACTCGGTCATCATCGCAGGCGGCTCGACGCTGATTGCGCTGCTGATCGCGATCCCCGCGGCCTGGTCGATGGCGTTCTCGCCGACCAAGCGCACCAAGGACATCCTGCTCTGGATGCTCTCGACCAAGATGATGCCGCCGGTCGGCGTGCTGGTGCCGATCTACCTGATCTACAAGACCTTCGGCCTGCTCGATTCCCGCATCGGCCTCGTCTTCATCCTGTGCCTCGGAAACTTGCCGATCGTGATCTGGATGCTGTTCACCTATTTCAAGGAGATCCCGCGCGACATCCTTGAAGCCGCGCGCATGGACGGCGCCACCATCGGCCGCGAACTCATCTATGTCTTGACGCCGATGGCGATCCCGGGTCTGGCCTCGACCATGCTGCTCAATTTGATCCTGGCCTGGAACGAGGCGTTCTGGACGCTGAACCTGTCGACCTCGAACGCTGCACCGCTCACCACGTTCATCGCCTCCTATTCGAGCCCGGAAGGGCTGTTCTGGGCAAAGCTGTCGGCGGCCTCGACGCTGGCGATCGCGCCCATTCTCGTCCTCGGTTGGTTCAGCCAGAAGCAGCTCGTGCGCGGGCTCACCTTCGGCGCGGTGAAATAGAGGGGCTGCCGGATCATGGGTCAGATCACACTTCAGGGCGTGCAGAAATCCTTCGGCCCCGTGCACATCATCAAGGGCGCCGACCTCGAGATTGCCGATGGCTCCTTCGTGGTGTTCGTCGGTCCGTCCGGTTGCGGCAAGACCACGCTCTTGCGGCTGATCGCGGGGCTCGAGGATGTCTCTGGCGGCAAGATCGTGATCGACGGCAAAAACGTCGTGGACACGCCGCCCGCCAAGCGCGGGCTCTCGATGGTGTTCCAGTCCTACGCGCTCTATCCGCATATGAGCGTGCGCGGCAATATCGGCTTCGGCCTGAAGATGGCGGGGCTCGCCAAGGACGAGATCAACCGCAAGGTCGAGGCCGCCGCCGCGACGCTCAATCTCACGCCCTATCTCGACCGCAAACCGCGCGAGCTCTCCGGCGGCCAGCGCCAGCGCGTCGCAATCGGCCGCGCCATCGTGCGTGAGCCCAAGGCCTTCCTGTTCGACGAGCCGCTGTCCAACCTCGATGCGGCGCTGCGCGTGCAGATGCGCATCGAGGTGACGCGACTGCAGAAGCAGCTCGGCACCACCGCGATCTACGTCACCCACGACCAGGTCGAAGCCATGACCATGGCCGACAAGATCGTCGTGCTCAACGGCGGCAAGATCGAGCAATATGGCTCGCCCCTGGAGCTCTACGAGCGGCCGGCCAATCTCTTCGTCGCCGGCTTCATAGGTTCGCCCAAGATGAATTTCGTCACCGGAGAGCTCGCGTTGCAACGTGGTGCGGCCACCATCGGCGTCCGGCCGGAGCACCTCAAGATCGACCGCGATGGCACCGGAGGCTGGCAGGGGACCATCGCGGTGGCCGAGCATCTTGGCAGCGACACCTTCCTCTATGTCGATGCCGGCCCGCTCGGGATGCTGACCGCACGCTATATCGGCGAATTGAGCCTGCATGCCGGCGACCATGTGTCGCTGGTGCCGGACCCCGCGCGCATTCACCGCTTCGACGCGAGCGGCAACGCGCTTCGGAACTGACAAGAAAACGGCAAGAAACGGAAAGACCACCATGTACCTGGAAAAATTCAAGCTGAACGGCAAGACCGCGTTTATCACCGGCGGCGGGCAGGGCATTGGCCTTGGTTGCGCGGAAGCGCTGGCCGAAGCCGGCGCCAGGGTCATCATCGGCGACCGCGACAGCAAAATCGCCGACAGCGCCAAGGCCAGCCTGAAGGCGAAGGGCTTTGACGTGGAGACCGCGATCATGGACGTGACCGACACCAAGCGCGTTGCGGAGGTCGCGAACGACCTCGTCGCCCGCCATGGCAAGGTCGACATCCTCGTCAACAATGCCGGCATCGCCCGCAGCGAAACCCCGGCGGAAACCGTGACCGACGAGCACTGGCTCAACGTCATCGACGTCAATCTCAACGGCACGTTCTGGTGCTGCCGCGAATTCGGCAAGCACATGCTGAAGGCGAAAAGCGGCGCCATCGTCAATGTCGGCTCGATGTCCGGCTTCATCGTCAACAAGCCGCAGGAGCAGTGCTTCTACAACGCCTCCAAGGCGGGGGTGCATCATTTGACCAAGTCGCTCGCCGCCGAATGGGGCGCGCGTGGCATCCGCGTCAATGCGGTGGCGCCGACCTATGTCGAGACGCCGCTCAACGCCTTCGTGAAGAGCAACGCAAAAATGTACGACGCCTGGATCGGCGGAACCCCGATGGCGCGGATGGGGCAGGTCGAGGAGATCGCCTCGGTCGTATTGTTCCTGAGCTCCGAAGCGGCGAGCCTGATGACCGGCAGCATCGTGCTGGTGGATGGCGGCTATACTTGCTGGTAGGCTCACCGTCAAAGCTGACGGAAAGCAACCGGGAGCGACAATGCCGCGAGCGTATATCGGCGTCGACGTGGGGACCACCAGCACGCGGGCCGGAGTGTTTGACGAGGCCGGCACGCTTTTGGCCACCGCCCGGCATCCGATCCGGATCTGGCACGAGGCCGGCGATATCGTCGAGCAATCGTCCCAGGACATCTGGGACGCCTGCGCGACATCGGTGCGGGCCGCGATGGCGGAAGCCGCCATCGCGCCTGACAGCGTCGGCGGCATCGGCTTTGATGCGACCTGTTCGCTGGTTGTCCTCGATAGGCAGGGCGAACCGCTCACGGTCAGCGCGTCCGGCGACAAGCAACGCAATGTCATCGTCTGGATGGATCATCGCGCCATCGCCGAGGCGCGGCTGATCAACGAGACCGAGGACGCCGTGCTGCGCTATGTCGGCGGCTCGATCTCGCCCGAGATGGAGATGCCGAAGCTGCTATGGTTGAAGCGGCACCTTCGTGGGAGCTTCGACACCGCGGGCCACTTCTTCGATCTCGCGGATTATCTGACCTGGCGCGCGACCGGCTCGCTCCAGCGTTCCACCTGCACCGTTACCTGCAAATGGAACTATCTCGCCCATGACGGCGGCGGCTGGAGCGCGCAATTCTTCAAGCGCATCGGCCTGTCCGATTTCGTCAATGAGAAATACGCTCGCATCGGCACCGAGATCGTCGCCCCCGGCACGCGGCTCGGCGTGGGGCTCACCCGCACAGCTGCTGCCGAGTTCGGCCTGTCGCCGGGCATACCGGTCGGTGCCTCGCTGATCGATGCGCATGCCGGTGGCATCGGCGCGATCGGCGGACGCGACGGATCGGGCGGGGCGACCGATGTCTGCGACCGCCTTGCCTACATCATGGGAACGTCGGCCTGCATCATGGCGACGACGACGGAGCCGTGCTTCGTCCCCGGCGTGTGGGGGCCTTATTACTCCGGGATGGTCCCGGACTTCTGGCTCAACGAAGGCGGCCAGTCGGCCGCGGGCGCGGCGATCGACCATCTCCTCAAGTCGCATCCGGGCCACACCGAGGCGAGCGCGGCGGCGCGCAGCGAGGGTCTCGACCTCATCGACTTCCTCGAGCGCCGTATCATCGCGCGCGCAGGCAGCGCCAGCCGTGCCGCGCTGCTCGCCCGCGACATCCATGTTCTCCCCGAATTCATCGGCAACCGCTCGCCGTACGCCGACCCCGATACGCGCGCGGTGATCGCGGGCCTCGATCTCGACACCGACATCGCCGCGATGGAGCGGCTGTTCGTCGCCGGCCTGTGCGGGCTCGCTTATGGGCTCGCCGAGGTGATCGAGGCTTTTGCCGCGCATGGCGTTCGCTCCAGCATCATGATCATGGGGGGCGGTGCGAGCCGCAGCCCGCTGGTGCGGCAGATCATGGCGGATACGACGGGCCTCACCGTCGCGCTGCCGCAGACCAGGGAGCCGGTGCTGCTGGGGGCTGCGATGCTGGGGGCGGTGGCCGGCGGCGCCTATGCCTCGATCGGCGAGACCATGGCAAAAATGTCGGCGCTGGGACGGAAGAGCGAGCCGACCGCGCCCGACATGGCCGCGTTTCACGCCCGCAAGCGCGAGGTCTATACTCTCCTGCGCGACGTCGATCGCGGCAGCCGCGCGGCGATGGCCGACATCGCGAGAGGTTGAAGAACATGCTGATTGCCTGCGGCGATGCGCTGATCGATTTCGTGCCGACGCGAAATGCGCAAGGGCGTGAGGCGGTGATGCCGGCGGTCGGCGGCTCCTGTCTCAACGTCGCCATCGGCATGGCCCGGCTGGGCGCACCCACCGGGTTCGTCGGCGGCATCTCGACCGATTTGTTCGGACGGATGATCGCAGATCATGCGGCGGCCTCCAACGTCGACCTCAATCTCGCTACCCGCAGTGATCACCAGACCACGCTCGCTTTCGTCCGCATCGTCGCGGGCGAGTCGCATTACGCCTTCTACGACGCCGGAACCGCGACGGGGAACTGGACCTACCGGCGCGGGACGATTCCGTTCGCGAATGTGGAAGCCGTTCATGTCGGCTCGACCACGCTCGTCAACGACCAGGGCGCGGCGCACACGATAGCGCTGATCGCGGACGCGCGGGCGTCATCGACGATCTCCTTCGATCCGAACTGCCGGCCCAATCTGGTCAAGGACAAGCCGGCTTACCTGGCGCGCATGGCCGAGTTCGCTGGCCGCGCCGATCTCATCAAGATGTCGGATGTCGACTTCGCCTATCTCTTCGGCGACGAGCCTTACGAGCGGCGGGCGAGCGCGCTGCTCGGGCAGGGCACGCGCCTCGTCGTCATCACTCGCGGCGACAATGGCGCGATCGCGTGGCACGCGGGGGTAGGTCAGATCGAGGTCGCCGCGCCCAAGGTCGAAGTCGCCGACACGATCGGCGCGGGCGACAGTTTTCAGGCGGCGCTGCTCTTTGCCCTGCACAAGCAGGGACGCATTGCCCGGCAAGCATTGAAGGACATCAGCGCCGTCGAGCTCCGCCGGGCGCTGTCCTTTGCCGCCAACTGCGCCGGCCTGACCTGCACCCGCCCGGGCGCCGATCCGCCCTGGAGCCGTGAGATCAATTGGAGCTGGTAGCGCGGCCTTACATCCGCGCAACGGCCTTCTCGGCGCATTTTATGAACCTTGAGATCAGCGGGCTCTGGGAATCCCTCCGCCAGCACACCGCGATGTCGATGGAATCGGCCGCATCGCGCAGAGGCCTGAACACGATGCCGCGTGGCGCGCCGAGCTGGGCGCAGGCCGGCACGATCGCAAGACCTTCGCCGGCGAGAACCAGGCTCATCGCCGAATGCACCGTCTCCACCCGGCTCGCGATCGGCATCACGATCTGATGTCGTCGCAGCAGGGCTGCGACCGCGGAGGAGGCGGGATCTTGCTCCGGCGGCGGCAACGCGATCAGCGGACGGCCCTGCAACCGCGCCATCGGCACGGCGCCGAGACGTGCGAGCGGCGAGCGGATCGGCATTGCCAGCATAAAAGGCTGCGCACCGATCCGAGCCACCTGGATCTCAGGATGGTTGATGGCCGGCATGCACAGCGCGACCGTGACGCTGCGGTCGAGCAGCCTGGCCTCGCGCGTCGATGCGCTGAGCTCGGCAAAATCGAGATCGACGCCCGGAACCGAGCGGCGTAGCTCAGGGATGAGCCGCGGCAGCATCGCATTCGCCAGGACGAACATGTAGCCGACCGAGAGCCGCCCGCGCTTGCCGGCGGCGACCGCGCGCGCGGCTTCGGCGCCGTCGACGGCCAGCGCCAGAGCTTCGCTCGCACGCGCCAGCAGCGCCTGGCCTGCCTCGGTCAGGTCCATGCCGCGGGTGCCGCGGCGGAACAGCGGCGCGCCGATCTCGGCCTCGAGCTTGCGGATCTGGACGGACAGCGGAGGCTGAGCCATCCGTAGCCGCTCGGCGGCCTTGCCGACGCTGCGGGTCTCGGCGACGGCGACGAAATAGCGGAGGCGGCGAAGATCCATTGGCATACCGTAAACGTATGGGTTGGCCATCAAAATCGTATTGGACGGCGAGTTAACAAAACTGTCATTCTCGCTGTCAATGCTTTGGGCCAACGGCGGCCCGCTTCGGAGCGTGATGTGACGACGATGAACGGCGATCCCTGTCTCCTGTCCGCAACCGAGTTGCGCGGCCTCATCGCCGAAAAGCGGATTTCGCCCGTCGAGATCGTCAGTGCCGTGCTCGCGCGCGCCGAGGCGCTCCAGCCCGAGTTGAACTGCTTCATCACGCTCTGCGGCGACGAGGCGATGGCGCAGGCGCGCGTCGCCGAGCGCAAAATGATGGCCGGCGAGCCGCTCGGTCTGCTCCACGGCATCCCCGTCACCGTCAAGGACATCGTCAACACCAAGGGCGTCAAGACCACCTTCGGCGCCGTTCCCTACAAGGACAATGTGCCGAACGAGGATGCCGTCGCGGTGGCGCGGCTGCGCGCCGAAGGCGCAATCCTGATCGGCAAGACCACGACGCCGGAATTCGGCAGCAAGTGCCTGACCGATTCACCTTTGTTCGGCCGCACCCGCAATGCGTGGGATCGGTGCCGGTCCTCCGGCGGCTCCAGCGGCGGCGCGGCAGTTGCCGTGGCCAGCGGCATCGCGCCGCTCGCGATCGCGACCGACGGCGGCGGCTCGACGCGAATTCCCGCCGCCTGCAATGGTGTGGTGGGCTTAAAGCAGAGCAACGGAGTTATCCCCCATAGTCAGGCGCTGGATGCGTTCGGCAACCAGACCTATGTCACGCCGACCACGCGGACCGTCGCCGACACCGCGTTGATGATGCAGGCGATGGCAGGCGAGGATGCCTGCGACCCCTGGTCGATCGGCGTTCCCGTGCCCGATTTCATCGGCGCGTCCGCCCCGCGCGGCGATCTGCGCGGGCAGCGGATCCTGTACTGCCTGACGCCGCCGGGCCGTCCGGTGTCCGCCGAGGTCGCAGCCAGCTTCAAGGCGAGCCTCGACCGGCTGGCGGGGCTAGGCGCCGAGCTCGAGGAATTCTCCGGCGACGGTTTCGACATCGAGCCGATCTGGCGCGCTATCAACCACACGGTCTGGCGCACGCGCTTTGCAAAACTCGCAGCCGAGCACAAGGACGAGCTGAGCGAGGCCTTCCTCAAGCAGCTCGCGCTTGCGACCGAAGTCAGCGGCGTCGACTACCAGGAGGCCATGTTCGCGCGCACCGCGCTGTTCCGCCGTGTGCAATCGCTGCTTGCGCGCGGACACTTCCTGGCGATGCCGACGCTCACGCGCACCGCGCTGCCGATCAAGCAGGATTTGTTCGGCTCCATCGAGATCGACGGAGCGCATTTCGACAGTGTCCGGCCGCACTGGTTCCCCTGGACCATGCCATTCAACATGACCGGCCATCCCGCCGTCAGCCTGCCCTCTGGCTTTGGCCGAGACGGCCTGCCGATCGGGCTTCAGCTCGTCGGCCGCTTCCGTGCCGATGCGGAATTGCTGCGCGTCAGCGCGCTGTTCGAGGCTTCAAGCGACCTTCTGTCCCGCTGGCCGGCTTGAGGAGATGGGCATGCAGCAAAAGGCTTGCCTCAGCCGCCCGGACATGTTGATCGTGCCGCAGCTGAGCCCTGAAGCCGAGCGCGCATGAGCGTATTTGTCCTCCGACGTCTGTTGACCTTGCTGGCGACGCTGGTCGGTGCATCCCTGATCATTTTCCTGGTGCTCGATGCTCTTCCCGGCAATGCCGCGCAGATGCTGATGGGCGCCGATGCCTCGGCGGATGCGGTCCGCGCGCTCACCGTCAAGCTCGGGCTCGACCAGCCGCTGGCGGTTCGCTATTTGCAATGGATCAAAGGCCTCCTCGTCGGCGATCTCGGCAACTCCTATGTCTACGGCACCCCGGTCGCCAGCCTGATCGCGGAGCGGCTGGTGCTGACCATTCCGCTCGCGATCATGGCCATGACGATCACGGTGACGCTGGCGCTCTCGGCCGGCATCTACACCGCCGCCAACCACAACAAGCTCGGCGACGTCGGCGTGATGTCGCTGACGCAGGTCGGCATCGCGTTGCCGAATTTCTGGTTCGCGATCCTCTTGGTGCTCCTGTTCGCGGTGCGGCTGCAATGGCTCTCGGCGGGGGGATTCTCCGCCTGGGAGGATGGCATCTGGCTCGGCGTCAAGTCGCTGCTGCTGCCGGCCATCTCGCTCGCGGTGGTGCAGGCCGCGATCCTTGCGCGGGTCACGCGCTCGGCGGTGCTGGAAGTGCTGCGCGAGGACTTTGTTCGAACGGCGCGCGCGAAGGGGCTCGGCAAGCGCGAGGTGCTGTGGAGCCACGTGCTGCGCAATGCGATGATCCCCGTCATGACGGTGATGGGGCTGCAATTCGCCAATCTGCTCGCCGGCACCATCGTGATCGAGAACGTGTTCTATCTGCCGGGCCTTGGCCGCCTCATCTTCCAGTCGATCGCCAACCGCGATCTGATCGTGGTGCGCAATTGCGTGATGCTGCTGGCGACCATGGTCGTCATCGTCAATTTCGTGGTCGACGTGCTCTATGCCTTCATCGATCCCCGCATCAAGGTCCACGACCTGTGAGCGCGCCCCTGACCACTCCGATTGACGCGCCGATCGCGGCGCGCCGCGTGCCGGCCAAGAGCTTCTGGGGCCGCGCGCTGCGCCATCGCAGTTTCGTGCTCGGCGGTTTGCTGAGCCTGCTGGTGCTCGCCTCGGCGCTGCTCTCGCTGGTGTGGACGCCGTGGTCGCCCTACGAGATCGACATCGCCTCGAAGCTGCGGCCGCCGTCGGCGGCGCATTGGCTCGGCACCGATTCCTTCGGCCGCGACATCGTCTCGCTGCTGCTCGCCGGCGCCCGCGCCACCATCATGGTCGGCGTCATCGCCGTCAGCATCGGTCTCAGCTTCGGCGTCACGCTCGGCCTGATCGCCTCGGCCCGACGCGGCTGGACCGAAGAGATCATCATGCGCTTCTCCGACTTCACCTTCGCCTTTCCGGCCGTGCTGTCCGCGATCATGCTCGCCGCGGTGGTGGGGCCGGGGATGGTCACCTCGATCGTCGCGATCGGCATCTTCCAGATCCCGACGCTGACACGGCTGACGCGTGGCTCGGCCAACGCGATCTGGGCGCGCGAATTCGTGCTGGCCGCGCGTGCTGCCGGCAAGGGCGCCTTCCGCATCACCATCGAGCATGTGCTGCCGAATATTCTGTCGATCCTGATCGTGCAGGTCACCATCCAGTTCGCGCTCGCGATCCTCGCCGAAGCCGCGCTGTCCTATCTCGGTCTCGGCACGCAGCCGCCGCAGCCGTCCTGGGGGCGGATGCTGAACGATGCGCAGACGCTGCTGTTCCAGTCGCCGATGCTCGCGGTCTACCCGGGTGCTGCGATCGCGATCGCAGTGCTCGGCCTCAATCTTCTCGGTGACGGATTGCGCGACCTGCTCGATCCCAGACTGGCACGGGAGCGATGACGATGGGCGAGCAACGCGTCATGCCGCTGATCGAGGTTGAAAATCTTGGTGTCCGCCTCAATACCAGCCGCGGGCCGGCGCAGGCCGTGCGCGGCGTCAGCTTTGCCCTGAAGCGCGGCGAGACGCTGGGACTGGTCGGCGAGTCCGGCTGCGGCAAATCGGTCACCGCGATGTCCCTGATGGGGCTGCTGCCCGATAGCGCCGTGGTCTCGGGCAGCATCAAGCTGGACGGCAACGAAATCGCGCGATTGCCGGATGCGGATTATTGCCGCCTGCGCGGCAACCGCATCAGCATGATCTTCCAGGAGCCGATGACTGCGCTCAATCCGATGCACACGATCGGGCATCAGGTCGCCGAGCCGCTGCGACGTCACAAGAAGCATTCGGCGGCGCAGGCGCGCAAAGAGGTAATAGCCTTGCTCGACCGCGTCGGACTCCCCGATCCGGCGCGGCGCGTCGATGCCTATCCGCACCAGTTTTCCGGCGGCCAGCGCCAGCGCATCACTATCGCCATGGCGCTTGCCTGCGAGCCTGACCTCTTGATCGCGGACGAGCCGACCACCGCGCTCGACGTCACCATCCAAGGCCAGATCCTCGACCTCATCGCCGATCTCGTCGAGGAGCGCGGCATGTCGATGATCCTGATCTCGCACGATCTCGGCGTCATCGCCGAGAACGTGCGGCGCATGATGGTGATGTATGGCGGCACCGTCGTCGAGAGTGGGTCGACCGACGAGGTGTTCCGCCGGATGGGGCATCCCTATACGCAGGGCCTGTTTCGCGCCCGGCCGAAGCTCGGCGCGCGCAAGGGGACGCGGTTGAAGACGATATCGGGCACGGTGCCAGAGCTTGCAGATCTGGCGGCGGGGTGCACTTTCTCCGACCGATGTCCGCTCGTGATCGATCAGTGCCGCGCCGCGCTTCCGCCGATGGTCGACGTCGGACCCGGGCACGTCGTGCGTTGCATCAGGACGGATGTCTCGATGGCTGAGAACGTCGGAGCGCTGACCGCATGACCGCTGCGCCTCTTCTCGACGTGAAGGATCTCGAACAGCGCTACGCCCTGCCGCGGGAAAGCCTGTTCCGTCCGCCGGGGCAGGTGCGCGCGCTCAATGGCGTGAGCGTGCGGGTTGCCGCCGGCAAGAGCCTCGGCGTCGTCGGCGAATCCGGTTCGGGCAAGTCGACCTTCGCGCGGCTGGTGATGGCGCTGGAGCGGCCGACGTCGGGCAAGGTCGCGCTGCTCGGCCGTGATCTCAATCGCATCTCGGCCGACGAACTGCGTCGCGCCCGGCGCGATTTCCAGATGGTGTTCCAGGACCCCTACGGATCGCTCGATCCGCGCCAGACCATCGCCCGCATCGTCGCCGAGCCGCTCACCGTGCTGGAAGACGCCGACCGCACCACCTTTCGCGCACGCGTCTCCGCAGTGTTGCGCCAAGTGGGCCTGCGCGATGCCGACATGGAGAAATATCCGCACGAGTTCTCCGGCGGCCAGCGCCAGCGCATCGCGATCGCACGTGCGCTGATTACCCAGCCGAAGCTGATCGTCGCCGATGAGCCGGTCTCCGCGCTGGACGTCTCCGTGCAGGCGCAGGTGCTGAACCTGATGCAGGATCTGCAGGAGCAGTTCGGGCTGAGCTATATCCTGATCAGCCATGACCTCGCCGTCGTCGACTATCTCTGCGACGAGGTCGCGGTGATGTATCTCGGCCGGATCGTCGAGCAGGGACGGCCCGAAGATCTGTTCGAGCACTGCGCCCATCCCTATACGCGGGCGCTGCTGGATGCCGTGCCGCGGGCGCGCGCCGGCGGCGGCCGGCGAAGACGCGGTGGCCAGGCGATCGCCTCGCAATCGGCGGCCACGACCGGATGCCCCTATGTCGCGCGCTGTCCGCTCGCCGACCAGCATTGCCGCGAGGCCCTGCCTGAGTTACGCAAGGTGGGCGAGGGGCACCTTGCCGCCTGCCACAAGGCGGAGGCTGTGATGGCGTTGCCGCAGGCGGCCATGGAAGGTTAGTGTCCGGAGCAGGATTGGCGTAAGCTTAAGAACAGAACTGGCCGGGGAGTTACGCATGTTCAGGAAATTGTCGATCGTTGCATTTGCCGCCGCGTTGGTCGCAACGCCTTTGCCCGTGCTGGCGCAGAGCAAGAAGGACAGCGTCGTCATGGCGATGGCGCTGGAGCCGCCGGGGCTGGATCCCACCAACGCCGCCGCGGCTGCGATCGCCGAGGTCACGCTCTACAACATCTACGAGACCCTGACCAAGATCAACGAGGACGGCTCCGTTTCGCCGTTGCTGGCGGAGAGCTGGACCGCCTCGCCCGACCTGAAGACTTATACGTTCAAGCTGCGCAAGGGCGTCAAATTCCACAACGGCGAGGCGTTCGATTCTGCCGCGGTGAAGTTCTCGTTCGAGCGCAATGCCGCGCCGAACAGCACCAACAAGGACAAGAGCCTCTACCAGGCCTTCGAGAAGGTCGAGGCGCCCGATGCCGACACGGTCGTGATCACCTTGAAATACGGCGAGCCGAACCTGCCGTTCCTGCTGGGGCAGGCGGGCGGCTCGATCGTCGAGCCGAAGAGCGCGGCCACCAACCTCACGCAGCCGGTCGGCACCGGGCCCTATCAGCTCGGTGCCTGGGCCAAGGGCTCCTCGATCACCTTGACCAAATGGGCAGGCTACCGCAACGCCGCCGCGGTCAAGCTCTCCAAGGTGACGATCCGCTTCATCTCCGATCCGGCGGCGCAGGTGGCAGCGCTGCTGTCGGGCGACGTCGATGCGTTCCCGCGCGTCTCGGCCCAGCGCACCATTGCCCAGTTCAAGGCCGATCCGCGCTTCACGGTGCTGGTCGGCGGCTCCAGGGCCAAGACCATCGTCGCGATCAACCACCGCAAGAAGCCGCTGGACGACGTCCGCGTCCGCCGCGCCATCCTCGCCGCGATCGACCGCAAGGCCATGATCGACGGCGCCGTCGATGGTTTCGGCACGCCGATCGGCAGCTTCTATGTGCCGGGGGCGCTCGGCTATGTCGACACCACCGGAATCAATCCCTACGATCCCGAGAAGGCCAAGAAGCTGCTCACTGAAGCCGGCGTCACCACGCCGCTCGAATTGTCGCTCAAGCTGCCGCCGCCGTCCTATGCGCGGCAGGGCGGCGAGATCGCCGCGGCCCAGCTCGCCAAGGTCGGCATCGTCGCCAAGATCGAGAACGTCGAATGGGCGCAATGGCTGTCGCAGGTGTTCGCCGGCAACGGTCCGCACAATTTCGATCTCACCATCATCAGCCATGTCGAGCCGTTCGATCTCGTCAAGATCACCGAGGCGGATTACTATCTCGGCTACAACAACGAGGCCTTCAACGCACTCTACAAGCAGATCGTGTCGACGCCGGAGGAGGCCACCCGCGCAAAACTGCTCGGCGACGCCCAGCGCATGCTCGCGACCGACGCCGTCTCCGCCTACCTGTACCAGCCGCAGCTCATCACCATCACCAACAAGAAGCTGAAGGGCGTCTGGAAGGACGTCCCGCAATACGAGAACGATTTCTCGACGTGGTCCTGGGAGTAGGGGCTGCATCGGCGCAGCATCCGTGTTGCTCTGCGCCCTCTCCCTTGTGGGAGAGGGCAACTCCTGTCCAAGACAAAAACCTGAAAAACAACCCCATGCACAGTAGCCGGGGATAGTCATTTCAATGGCTTGCGCGTTGCTGGTTCAACCGTCGGCGCGATGCGCTGGACCTTGACCCGTCGGCCAAAACACAACAACGCCTGTCGACGACAAGCCCGACCGACCACACCGGGTATGACGAGCGCTCCGCCTTCCTGACCGAGGTGGACGGAGGCAAGTTCCGCCTGGTGCCGTAGCAAGCAGACACGCCGACGTTCGCCAGCGCGCTTTTGCAGGCAGGTCATCAGAGCTTCACGGATGCGCAACCTGCGGCGAGGTTCCTCGCGATGTCAGCGCGGTTCCATGTGCGCAATCAAACTCTCTCCCGAATTCCTGCAAATCTCTGCCATCTACCAAAGGTAGATTCGCTCCCGGTGAAGCGTGGTCAACAACGCGTCTTGCAAAAAACGAAAGCTCTGCAGGCGTCAGGTCCGCTTCCGACAATGAAATGGGAGTTACGCCATGCAGCATCTGCCGAACGATACCCATGACGTCACGCTTGACCAATTTGGCCAAATCGCGACCGTCTACGGCGACCCCGGCTTTCCAGTAGCCACCGATGTCGTGGGCGGCAACGACACCGTGACGGCCACCGTCGCCGCGCTTAATGCCAAACTCACGATCTTCGGCGACGACCAAACGATGTTGCTTGGTCATTCCCAGGGCGGCAACGACACGCTGATCGCCGACATCGACGGCGGCTGGGACACCGCCATCGTGATCGGCGATACCCAATCGATGATCGATGATTCCAAGGGCGGCAACGACACCATCGTCGCGGATGCCGGCCGCACCGTCTACACGACGATCTCGGCCTTCGGGGATGCCGCGGGCGACATGTCAGGCAATGCGCAGGGCGGCCATGACGACATAACCGGCTCAATCGCGTGGCGCGGCGGCGCCAACTTGTTCGCCGGCGATGCCGGCGGTTCCATGATGGACACCTCGCGCGGCGGCAACGACACACTCGATGTCAGCGTGCTCACGACGGACGGCGGGGCGACTGTCAGCGGCGACGCCATCGGTTCCCTGAGGGGGCTCGCGCATGGCGGCAACGACAACCTGACCGTCACCTTGAACGGCGGCAGCGCCATCTCAGGTGGAACCTTGTTCGGGGATTCGGCTGAAACCCTGATGGACTTCGCCCAAGGCGGCGACGATGTGCTCACCGTCAAGCTCGACGGCCAGTACACGGATGCCGGCGCGCAGATGTACGGCGATGCGCCGACCATGGCGGGCAATTCCCATGGCGGCAACGACATCCTCAATGGCGGCGCGGGCCGCGATTTCATGTATGGCGATGCGCGAATCTATGAACCGGCGACACCAGGCTCGATCACCGGCGGCGCCGATATGCTGAACGGCGGGGCCGGCGACGATCGGATGTGGGGTGGGGGAAACAGCGACTTGTTCGTCTTCAACACCGGCTCGGGCAACGACACGATCGTGGACTTCGATCAGGGCAACAAGGCCGTCGGCAGCACCGCGGTGGAACAGGATTTGATCGACGTGCAGGGCTACGGCTTCGCTGACTGGACGGCGCTGTCGAAACTGATCAGCGACAACACCGCCGGCGATGCCGTGATTCATCTCTCCGCCAACGATTCGATCACGCTGGACGGGATTCACGCGGCAAACCTGCATCCGACCGACTTCATCATCTGACGAGGCAGAGCAGGAGCGGCGGTGTCGCCCCGCGACGCGCGGAGCGGCATCGCGATTGCGACTGCGCAATGACGAGTTTCGCCGCGTGGCGCAGCGAAACCCGTCGCGATCAAACTCTGTCCTGAATTCCAGCAAACCTCCGCCATCGACCAGAACTAGATTCGTCTCCGTGAAGCGTGGTCAACAACGCGTCTTGCAAGAAAATTCTGCAGGCGTCAGGCCCGCTTCCGACAATGAAATGGGAGTTACGCCATGCAACATCTGCCGAACGACACCATCGACGTCCTGCTCGACCAGTTTGGTCAAATCGAAACCATCTACGGCGATCCGAACTTTCCGACCACCACGGACGCCTGGGGCGGCAACGACACCGTGACGGCGACCATCAGCCAGCCCGAAGCAGAAGTCACGATGTTCGGCGACGACAATACGACGCTGCATGGCCAATCCCACGGCGGCAACGACTCGCTCACGGTCAACTTCAACTACGGCTGGAACGAAGCCCTCGTGGTCGGCGATGCCCAGGCGATGACCGACGACGCCAGGGGCGGCAACGACACGATCAATGTCCTGGCCGACTCAATGTACACAAACGTGCATGCTTTCGGCGACGTCGCCGGTGACATGTCGGGCAATTCGCACGGCGGCAGTGACACCATCACCGGCGCGGTGGGCTGGCGCAGCTACGATAATGTGTACGCCGGAGATGCCGGTGGTTCCATGAGCGGCACGGCGCAGGGCGGCAATGACACGCTCGACATCAGTCTGAACACCATGGAGGGCTCGGCGGTAGCCAGCGGCGACGCAATCGGCTCCATCAGCGGCGATGCGCATGGCGGCAACGACAACATCACCTTCATCTTCGGCACCGACATCGTCTGGACCGCCGGATTTGGCTACGGAGATTCGGCGACCTCGCTGACCGACAATGCCCAGGGGGGCGACGACATTCTCACGCTCAAGACCGATAGCCCCGACACCCTCCATTTTACGAACCCGGAGCTCTTCGGCGATGCGCGGACCATGTCCGGCAATGCCCAAGGCGGTAACGATATTCTCACCGGCGGAGCAACCAACGATCACCTCTATGGTGATGCCGCGAACTATGCCCCCGCGACGCCGGGCTCGATCACCGGCGGCAGGGATATCCTCAACGGCGGCACCGGCGATGACCAGCTTTCGGGCGGGGGGAACAGCGACACCTTCGTCTTCAACAAAGGCTCCGGCAACGACCTGATCACCGACTTCGATCAGGGAAACAAGGCGGTCGGCAGCACCGTGACGGAGCACGATCTGATCAATGTGCACGATTACGGGTTTGCGGACTGGGCGGCGCTGTCGAGCCTGATCAGCGACAATGCCGCCGGCGATGCCGTGATTCATCTCTCGGCGAGCGACAGCATCACGCTCGACGGCGTCCAGACGGCAAGCCTGCACCAGACCGACTTCCTCATCTGAGCGAGTTGCTTGGGGAGTAACGATCTCGCCCCGCTCACAGCGGGGCGAGACGCGGGTTGCACTCTTGGCCGCCCAGCAGCGCAACCACTTCCGCGCTTGGACGAGCGCTTCTGACCCGAAGCGGGCTTGCTGTGCCAGGCCGAAGCTGATTATTCAGTCTTATCAGCTGAACCCTTGCGCAGCGCCTCTAAGGCTATACGGGCGTGGTGGGCTGCTTTCTGGTTGCCCACCGTTTCGATCTTTTCCAGTGCCCAGGTCAAATACTGCATAGCAGCCTGGACGTCAGCACTTTGGTCGGTCATATGACCGTTTCTATCGAATTATGATCGGTTCGTCCCGCACTTGCTGCGCATAAGCGAGTTGCATCAGCGATGGCGGCTGTGGCCAAAAGTGAACAGTCTCGCGGTGACGGAAGGAGCATTATCGGCTGTTACTCCCCGAGTTCAGCGCCATACTCCGTCCTGAATTGATGCAGAGGTCACGCAGTGATCGAGGGTAGTATTCCCATTTTGAGCCCTTGGGCTAAGCGCCTCTTGCGGCGCTTAGCCCAAGGCTGCTCTGACCACACCATTGCGGTTCAGATCGGCGGAAGAGCTGATCAAGTTGGCGAACAGCGGAAGCGGCTGCTGGGTGCGACCTACGACGGGCGGTTCGAGTGAAGGAGGCGGCGCACCGTTTGGAAACGATGCGCCGCCTGCCAGGTCATGCTGCCTTGGCGTCGACGTTGCCGATCCAGTCGCGGGCGAGCGTCAAATCGGCTTGCGACAATTGATGGCCCGCCGGCAGGACCCTGTGGGTCACGCTCGCGCCTGCTTGCGAGAGCAGAGCCGCAAGCTTGGCTGAATTGCTGGCCGGCACGATCGGATCAGCCTGCCCGGACAGCAGCAGGATCGGCTTGCCTGCAAGATCGGCTGTGGGCGGATCCGACAGCGGCACCATCGCGCGCAGCAGGATCGCGCCGGCCAGAACGTCCGGCTTCAGCAGCAACAGCGCGGCTGCGATGTTGGCGCCATTGGAGAAGCCGACGGCGACCGGCGCGGCGATGCCGTAGCGCTGCCGCGCCGCGTTGACGAACTCGCCGAGCTCGTTCGCGCGGTGGCGGACGTCGTCCTCGTCGAACACACCTTCGGCGAGACGGCGGAAGAAGCGCGGCATGCCGTGCTCGAGCACGCGGCCGCGCGGCGAGAGCAGGGCGGACCCCGGCGCGATCATCTTGCCGAGCCCGAGCAGGTCGTTCTCGTCGCCGCCGGTGCCGTGCAGCAGTAACAGCGGAGGGGAGCCCGCGCTGGCCGCGGGCTCGAAACGATGGATGAATTCAGTCTCGGTCATGACACGGTCTCTTCCAGATTCGGCAGAACGCCCTCGATCTGCTTGCGCTGCGCTTCGAGGAAAGCAGGCAGCTTGAGGTCTTGTCCCAGCGTCGCGACAGGTTCGTCGACGGCGAAGCCGGGGATGTCGGTCGCGATCTCGAACAGCACGCCGCCGGGCTCGCGGAAGTAGATCGAGCGGAAGTAGTTGCGGTCCCTCTGCTCGGTCGGATGCAGGCCGTGATTGCTCACGAGCTTTTGCGCCATCTTGCCCTGCTCGGCATCGTCAGCCGCGCGGAACGCGATGTGATGCACCGAGCCGCCGCCCTGATGGCCGCGCAAGAAGCCCTTGGCTTCGTAGACGTCGACGACGCTGCCCTCGGCATCGCCGGGCGCCTTGAAGCGGATCACCGAGCCTTCGCGGCCGGTCTCCTTGAAGCCGAACACGTCGGTGAGGACAGCGGCCGTCTTCGCCGCGCTGTCGAGCAGCAAGGTCACGCCGTGGAAGCCGCGGATCGCATGCTCCGCCGGCACGTCGCCGTTACTCCAGCCGGGCTCGCTCTCGGCACCGGGAATGCCGACCAGCGCCAGCGCCATGCCGTCGGGATCGGTGAACGGCAGCACGGACTCGCCAAAGCGCTTTTCCAGCGCCTCGTAGGCAATGCCCTTCTCGGTGAAACGCTGGGTCCAGTAGCCGAGCGAGCGCTGCGGCACGCGGAAGGCGGTCTGATGAGTTTCGCCGACGCCGCGGCGCCCGGCCGGAACGCCCGCCCACGGAAAGAAGGTCAGGATGGTGCCGGGGCGGCCGGTCTCGTCGCCATAATAGAAGTGATAGGTGCCGGGATCGTCGAAATTGACCGTCTTCTTGACGAAGCGCAGGCCGAGATCCCGCGTGTAGAAGCCGAAATTCCTGATGGGGTCGCCGGCAATCGCGGTGACATGGTGCAGTCCAGACATTGTCGTCCTCCAGAGTTCGGGGAGCGTCTTGCTCTGCCCGGAAATATCGTTCCGCTTTGGATTGGAGACAATCCATGCAAATATGACGGCTATGTCTACGATTTGGAAACAATCGGCGGGGCCGGCCCTTGGATAAGGTCGCCAGCCTCCGCGCGTTCGTGAAAGTGGTCGAAAGCGGCAGTTTTGCCGAAGCGGGCCGGCAGTTGCGGCTGTCGCGCTCGGCGATCAGCAAATACGTCGCCGACCTCGAGGAGAGCCTCGGCGTCCAGCTCCTGAACCGGACCACGCGGCATGCCAGCCCGACCGAGAACGGCCAGCGCTATTTCGAGCGCGCGCTCGTCATCCTCTCGGAGATCGAGGCCGCCGACCAGGCGGTGACGCAGGCCCAGTCGGCGCCGCGGGGGCTGCTCCGCGTCAACGCGCCGATGTCGTTCGGCACGATGCGGCTCGGGCCCGTGCTGGCCGATTTCATGGCGCGCTATCGCGAGCTGCAGCTCCAGATCGTGCTCAGCGACGACCTGCTCGATCCCGTCCAGGACGGTTTTGACGTGACCTTGCGGATCGCGGAACTGGAATCGTCGAGCTTGATCGCGCGAAAAATCATGCCGGTGGCGCGCATGATCTGCGCTTCGCCGGATTATCTCGCACGTCACGGCACGCCAAAGCACCCGCAGGATCTGCGCGAGCACGCCTCGCTGACCTACGGCTTCCTGCTCACGGGCAATCAGTGGAAGCTTACCGGCGCCGATGGCGATCACTGGATCCAGCCGGCCTGGTCGCTCTGCGTCAACAATGCCGAGGTGCTGCGCGACGTCGCGATCAAGGGCAGGGGGCTGGCGCTGCTGCCGGAGTTCATCGCTGCCGACGCGTTGAAGAAGGGCGAGCTGCGGGCGGTACTGCAAGACTATTCCGCGCCGCCGCTGGCGCTCTATGCGGTCTATCCGCCGACGCGGCATTTGTCGGTGAAGGTGCGGCTGTTCATCGACTTTCTCGTCGAGCGCTTCAGCCGTGACGAGGACGAAGCCGGCGGCGTGGGCAGACGTGCGGAGACCAGGCCGTGACCCATAAATCTGCCGGGCGACTTGCCCCCGCTAAGCGAGTCTTGGTCAGCTTGATCATGTCGCCCGTATCGGCCCACTGAGAGTCCCGCGCAGGTGGCTGGACACTATTATACCGTAACGGAAACCTGAACTTTCTTCCCATCGCGCGGGACTCATACTTGCGTCCCGACATCTCGCCTTCAGATACGGACAGCTTCAGCCGCTGCCGGGGCGTCGCCGAGGGCCCTCTTTCGCGCCGCCGCGAAGAGCCGGGGCATGATGTGTGGCTCGCCGGCGCTTCTCGACTTTGATTTCAACAAGCTCAGGAGGAACACATGCGGAAGTCTCTCAGCTTTTTCCTTTCTGGCGTGGCATTGGCCGTCGCGGCATCGACTGCTGTAGCCGGTGAGCGGGTGCTTGAGTTCAAGCTGGTTACGAAGCCAATCGACCTCAAGGTCATAGAGGCCGCAAACGTCGAGGGACAGACGGTCGTGTCTGGCAAATTCTTTGGGGTCGCCGTCTTCAACGATGGCCGTATCGGAGTGAAAGAGTTCGTCAATAGTTCGGACTTGCTCAAAGGGTCGGGCCCCTTCTTCGGCTACAGCACGTACACGTTCGAGGAAGGCTCGATTACGGCGCGCTACACCGGTTCGGCCAAAGACGGCAAATCAACGGGCGAATACACCATCCTGTCGGGCACAGGTGCCTACGCGAACGCCACGGGTACGGGAACAATCGAAAGCGCGCCGAACCCATTCAAGGGCGTCAACCTGCTGAACATAAAGCTCGTCGTTAAAACGTCCGGTTCGTGACAGCGCAATGGTCACAGGCCGCAAAGGAAGTTGACGCGGCGCGTTAGCCCGGCCGGCGGCAGATTGCCGGCCGGGCGACCTGCCGAAGAACCGACCGCGCCAAGCGCGCCGGCTGGCTGCACAGCAACCGAAGAATTTCAGTGCTTGAGCGAAACTGAAAAGGCGACCAGTGCGATCATGTCGTCGACGCTGAGATTCTCGACAACCGGTTTCATGAGTTCGCTGTTGGCGCCCTTCCGCGCACCCGATTTGAAGTCATAGAGCTGCCGGAACATGTAGGTGGGCGAACGGGACGCAAGCCCCGGCGCGATGGCAGTCCCGTTGAGGTCAGCACCGTGACAGGTCCCGCACTGGACGCGCGGATCGCTGTTCGTTGCCAGCGTCCGTCCCTTCTCAACGCTGCCTACCGGGACGTAGGCGATGAAACGAGCGCGCGAGTCCCGGCTGACAAAGTGTTCAACGTTTTCCGGTATCTCGATGATGCGCTGGCCGATGGGCTCTTTCTCGGCGCCGTCCAGCGGAGCCAGGAACAGGTCTCTCACCTGCGTTCTTGGCACCGCCTCGGCCTCAACGACGACAATATTCGATCTCGGCTTGATGGAGGCGAAGTAGCCTGCCGCCTCTGCGAGTTCCTGATCGGTCACCGCTTTGGACAACTTGATCATCAGGTCGGTGGCGACGCGAGACGCAGAGTTCGTGCGCAGGCCCGTCTTGAACTCCGCCGTTTGCTGAATGATGTATTCCGCGGAGAGGCCAAATAGGCTGGCATTCTCAGGACCGCCCGGTCCGTCTGCCCGGTGGCAGACGCCGCACGCGAACACATCTGGCTTTCTTCCCCTCGCCACGATCTCTGGCATTGGTAGATGATCGTCCGGATGCCAGTCGGGCGCGGCGAACAGATCGCGCACTTGCGTGAGCGTAAAACCGGCTGCGCTGTCAGGAACGTGCCTGACCGTGCCATCGTCTGGCGTGCGTTGAAAATTGGGCGGGTTGACCGGGTAGGCCCATGCTGGCGGGCCCTCCTGGATTTGCGCACGCGCCCCCGCCGCGGTGAGCAATGCCAACGAGAACACCCACAGAGCGGTTGGAAATCTCATGGCTCTCGACCTCCCAGCGCGTCGGTGAAGCCAAACTGTACTTCCCGAAGGCGAAGATCAGGAGCGGCTAACCGACCGCTTGTCGGGCGACGGGACGCCGCAGCTCCTCCGCCACATCGAAAACACCATTCAACGCCGGGGACTCGCAGACGTCAATGTGCGATTTCAGCCGTCTTGGTCTGCTCCGGGGCAAAACGCTAAGAGCTCGATCTGAGCAAATCTAGCTGACCGACCGCTGCTCGGCGGGCCGGAGCAGATCGTCGAGCGCGCTCATCGAGGCTGCTCGCAGCGCGGCGAGCTCACGCGCGGCACTCTGGCACTCGGGTGGAGACATCGTGGCCGCCGCCAGCTCGATCTCGCGGCAGCGCTCGAACATGCTGACGAGGCCGAGCGCGCCGGCGGCGCTGCCGAGTTGATGTGCGTGTCGGGCGAGCTGTTTGTGGTCGCCAGTCGCGGCAGCCTTGGTGATGTCGTCGATCAGCTTTTCGCTGGTCTCCTCCAGCAAGTGGTGGAGCTTTGTGATTTGCGCGGCGCCGAGCAGCTCTTTCTGGTCGTCGAGATAGTGCCGGTCGATCAAGGCGCCCGCGGCGAGTTGCGCGGCTGCCGGCTCGACCTCCGGATCGTCCTCGATCGCCTCGCGCAACGCGTTGATCAGGATCGGCTTGCTGACGATCTGGACAATGCCTGCGTCGGCAAGCCGCTCGCGTGCGCTGGAGGACACGTCCGCGGTGACGGCGATGATGCGCGGCATCTTCGGCAGACCGAGCTTGCCGATCCGCGACGCCGCCTCGACGCCGTCCATGTCGGGCATGTGCAGATCCATCAGGATGATGTCGAACGTCTGACCGCTGGCGAGCTCAATGGCCGACGCACCGTTTCTGGCAATGATCGCGCGGTGGCCGAGCCGCTTCAGGATCGCTTCGCCGACCTCGCAATTGACGGGATCGTCGTCGACCAGCAGCACGCGAAGCTGCCGCGACGGCGGCGGAAGCGCGCCTTGTGCGATACCGCTCGCGGCGAGGCCGAGCGACACTTCAAGCATGAACGAGCTGCCCGCGCCCGGCGTGCTCGCCACCGTCAGCTCGCCGCGCATCAAACGGCTGAGACGCCGCGCGATTGCGAGGCCTAGGCCGGTGCCGCCGAACCGCCGCGCGATACTGTCGTCCGCCTGAACGAAATCCTCAAAAATCCGCTCGTGCATGTCGGGGGCGATGCCGATGCCGCTATCGCGAACGGTGATACGCAGCAGAACATGATCGTCATGGCGCTCGGCGGCTGCGTTGACGGCGACCCCGCCTGATGGTGTGAACTTGATGGCGTTGCCGATCAAATTGAGCAGGATGCGATTGAGCCGCACGGGATCGCCGTGCACGGAGGTATTGACCGTGGCATCGCAGGCGAGGTCAAAAGTCAGTCCCTTGCCGAAGGCCTGGGGTCGCATCAGGTCGGCGGCCGTCTCGATCAGCTGGTCGAGACGGAAATTACGCGGCTCCAGGGTTTCGGCGCTGGCCTCCAGGCGCGCATATTCCAGGATGGCATCGACCAGCGCGATCAGCGTCTCACCCGATGCGGCCGCGGTCGTGAGGTGGCGCCGCTGCGCTTCGCCGAGTTTGCCGTCGTCGAGCAGCTGCAGCACGCCCATGACGCCGTTCAGCGGCGTGCGCAGTTCGTGGCTGACGACGGCGAGGAAGCGCGATTTGGTCTCATTGGCCGCCACCGCCGCGCTGCGCGCGCGCTCGGCGGCATCGTGCTCGGCAAGGGCCTGATCGCGCGCTTTCTCCAGCTCGGAGGTGCGCTCGATCACCTTGCGCTCCAGCGTCGCGTAGGAATAGCGCAGCTGCGCGGCCATGCGGTTGAACTGGTCGCCGAGCGCTTCCAGCTCGTCGCCGGTCTTGATCGCGAGCCGCAGGCCGAGATCGCCGCTCCCGATCCGCCGTGCGCCCTGCGTCAGGAGCTGGATCGGCCCCGTCATGCGCCGGCTGAGAAAGAGAGAGACCAGCACCGCACCGGCCAGCAGGACGACGAGGAGAAAGGTCGAACGGCCAATCGATGCATAGATCGGCGCATAGGCCTCGCTGAGCGGCAGCTCGACGAACACCAGCAAGCCGAGCGAGGGGACCGTCGCATAGGTCGACAGCACGCGCTGGCCGGACAGATCCTCCTTGACCAGGCCGCCGGAGGGCGGCCCCACGCCGTCGAGCGCGGCGCGGACGTCGGCATGGCCGGAGAGATCGCTGCGTTGCAGGGCTCGCCACAAATCGGGATGCGCGATCAAGACACCCGTGCGGTCCACCACGTAGGCCTTGCCGGTGTTGCCGACCCTGATCCCGGCGACGAGGTCCCAGATGAAACGCAAATTGACCTCGGCGACGATCACATTGGGATTGCGGCCAATTCCGCGCGTGGCGAGCGTCATGAATGGTTCGGTGTCGCCGAAGAAGTAGACCGGCCCGTAATAGGCCCGGCTTTCATTGGCTCCGCGAAAGGCGGGCGAGGCGGAGAGGTCGGCTTTACTGCCGATTCGGTCTGCCACACGGCGGGACACACGCATCTGTTCAAGCCCGTGCGAGTCGAGCTCGGCGATTTCCGCGATCGCCGGAGAGAGGCGCAGGAGACGGATGGCGTTCAGGCGCTCGTCTTCGTTGGTCGACAGCTCCGGCGGCAGGCGCGAGAGCCATCTGATCTGGTTTTCGATCTGGCCGATGAATTGGCCGATCTGAATCGCCGCGGACGCTGCCTGCTCGCGCTGGGTCGCCGCAAGAAGCTGCTTCTGTTCGCGATAGGAGAACCAGACGTCGAAGCCGGTGTTGATGGCGAGTGCGGCGAAGGCGAGGGCGACGATCGAGTAGAGATATTTGCGGAACAGCCGGCCGGGAGGCGTTCGCAAATGTCCCTGGTCGACCGTTTCGTTCACTCGCGGATCTCGTCGGCGCGCGCGAGCAGCGTGAATGGGATGGTCAATCCCAGCGTGCGGGCGACCGTGCGGTTGATCAAGAGCTCGTATTTGCGCGGCGATTGCACCGGCAGGTCGCCGGCCTTGGTGCCGCGCAGGATGAGATCGACATAGTCGGCCGAGCGCACTTCCAGCGTCGGCCCGTAGCTCATCAATCCGCCGGCCTCCATGAAGTAGTGGAACGGATAGATCGTGGGCACGCGATACTTGGCCGCCGCCGCAACGACCGCCTTCCGGTTGACGACCAGGAAGCTGTCGACCAGCGCAATCATTGCCGCCTTGGGCGGCTCGGAGAAGCGCCTGACGGCTTCGTCGATGTCCGCCGGCGCGTTGACGGGGGCGGGGATTGCGGACACTCCGGACTCGGCCGCCTCTTGCTCGATCGAGTCGAGGAAGAAGCGCCCGCCGCGAGGGGTGGTCGCCGGGTTAAACAGGATACCGACGCGCGCAAGATCAGGCACGGCCTCGCGGATCAGCTGCAGCCATTTGCCGCCCATCTCGGCGGTGCTGTTGGTGAAGCCGGTGACGTTGCCGCCGGGATGCGCAAGGCTTTCGACGAAGCCATTGCCGACGGGATCGTTGGCGGTCGCGAAGACGATCGGGATGGTCCTGGTGGCGGCAAGGACCGCCGCGGTTTCGACCGTCGACCCCGTCAGGATCACGTCCGGCTTCAGCTCCAGCAATTCCTGAATCGCGGCCTTCAGCCGGTCCGGTCCGCCGAAGGTCGAACGGAGCTCGAGGCGGAAGTTGGCGCCTTCGACCCAGCCGCGCTGCCTCAAGCCGGCGACGAGGCCACCGAGGCGGGAGGTCGTGCTGTCGATCAGGCTCCGCCGGGTCAGCTCGTCGTCGAGCGGCAATGCGGTCAACGATGCGACGATCCGCATGCGATCCGACGTTGCGCCGAGCGCGACCCATCCCGCGGCGGTTGCGCCCGCAAGGCGAATGAACCCGCGGCGATCGACCGCGAGAGCGGAACGCCGTTCGGTCATGATACTCTTCGCATGATGGCTTGCCCCGGAGCGGATGCTTAGCGCGAACGGCCGGCATCCACAATTGATGAAAAAATGCGCTTATGAATGCTCATTCGCAGCGTTTGGCAGCCCGATACCGTATTCCTACGCTGCCAAAGAGTCGCTGTTTCGAGCGTTGTCTCCTTCGTGACGCCTTGTAACGCCTTCGCGTTGCAACATTTTCCGTCTCGGTTGCGACGACGGTTCGCGGAAGGTGATTTCGCAGCTGCCGATTTTTGAAGCGTTGTTTCAAGTTTTTTCGAAGGTTTTCGATGCGCAAAATCTATCTCATCCCGGCCGTCGTCGGCCTGCTCACCTCCATTGCAGCCGGGCCGCTCGCGGCCCAGGGCGCCGTACCGAAGCAGAAGGCTGCGCCGGCACCTAGAGCCGCCGCGGCCGGCGCTCCCGCTGCAGCCGGCACGTCCGTCGCCGCCGGGGCGAATTCAGCCGAGACACCGGCCGCGGACGACAAGATCAAGGCGATCGACGGTTTCCGCTCCGCCAAGTTCGGCATGAACGAGGCCGATGTGCGCGCGGCGCTGACGAAGGATTTCAACGCCAAGCCCGACGCCATCAAGGCGCAGGACAATGCGTCCGAGCTGACGCACAGCCTGCTGTATTCGGCTCCCGACCTGCTGCCGAACGGCGGCACCGCCGAGCTCTCCTACGTGTTCGGCTACAAGTCGAAGTCGCTGATCCAGGTCGGCGCGGTCTGGTCGAAGGGAACTGACGCGGCGATCACGCCGGAGAAGCTGTTCTCCAACGCCAACATCCTGCGCGCCCATTTCATGGGCGAAGGCTTCAAGCCGGACTCCATCGCCGTCAACATGCCCGTGGCCGGCGGCATCGTGATGTTCCGCGGCAGCGACGCCAAGGATCGCTCGGTGATCCTGCTGCTCCAGGGCACGTTCGAGAACAAGGAGAACAACCAGCGTGTGCTGACGCCGACCAGCCTGCTGCTGTTCTACGTGGCCGACGCCAAGAGCCCCGATATCTTCAAGCTGCCGCCCGGCCAGTTCTGATGTCGGGATCGCACGACATTCTCCCACCCGGTTGTGGATCGGCGCCAATGCCGATGACGAGGATCTGAAATGCGCGGACCATCTGCGGCGCGAAACGATGACGAGCGGACGACGCTGCGCCGGCTGGCGCGGTTCCGTTCGATGTCGCTGCTCTGCGCGATGCAGATGGTCTTCCTGCCGGTGTTCAGCGTCCGCCTTCAGGCGCAGACGGCGAACGTCATCGTTCCCGATGGACGGACCGGGACCAGCCTTCAGACCTCCGGCAGCGTCACCAATGTCACGACGTCGACGGTCTCGGGCAGCAACGCCTTCAACTCGTTCTCGCAGTTCAGCGTCGGGCAGGGCAATACGGTCAATCTGCAACTGCCGACCGGGACGCGAAACCTCGTCAACATCGTTCGCGATGCGCCGGTCTACGTCAACGGCACGCTGAACTCCTACATGAACGGCTCAATCGGCGGTAACGTCTATTTCGCCGATCCCAAGGGGTTCGTGGTCGGCCGCAGCGGCGTCGTCAATGTCGGCAGCCTCAACGTCTCGACACCGACGCGCGAGTTCACAGACAGCCTGATCGGTCCCGGAGGCGCGATCAACGGCACGGCGGTCGGCAATCTCATGGCGGGCTCGTTCCCGGTCTCGCCCGACGGCAACATCCGCATCTACGGCCGCGTCAATGCCCAGGACGGCGTGCGGCTGACCGGGCAGAACGTCTTCGTCGGCGGCGCCACCCAGCGCGACATCGCCAATCTCGACCACGCCGCAAAGTTCGCGGCCTCGGTCAATTCCAAGGGCCTGCGCAGCGCCAGCTCGATCACCGTCAGCAACGGTTCGATCCATATCGGCGCCGTCAACAACGCTCGCGTCAACGGCCGCCTGACCGCGCACAGCAAGACCTCGACGCCGAGCAACATCACGGTGCAGGCCGGCAACAACATCGATATCGGCAAGAACGCCAGGCTGAATATCGCGAGCAGGACCGGCGATGCCGGCGAGATCCGCCTGAAGGCGGCGCAAAACCTGACCGTGGCGGGCGGGGCTAGGTTCAACGCCAGTTCGAAGACCGGCAATGCGGGCCTGGTCGATTTCAGCGCGAACGGGATCATCGATATCGGCCAGGGCATCAAGGTCAACCTTAGCGCGGCCAACGGCAAGGCCGGCACGCTGCTGATCGATCCGACCGACCTGGTTGTCGGCGATGCCGCCCAGGGCGACACCGGCGTGACGCTTTCGAACAGCTCCGTCGCGGCTGCGCTCGCCGGGCTCAGCGCCGGTGCCGACTACCTCATCCAGGCCGATCATTCCATCACGCTCGCCGCGCATGCGGTGATCGATGCCCGTCGCCTCGACGGCTCCGGCCATTCGACCGGCAATGCTAACAACGTCATCATCGACGCGCCGAACATCGAGATCATGAATGGCGCGCAGATCCTGGCCCAGTCGGTCAATTTCGGTGGGACGACCTATACCGACGGCAATGTGACGCTGCGGGCGACGGCGAGCGACATTAAGCTGTCCGGCCAGGCCACCGCGGCGACGGCGATCACCGTTGACGGCAAGATCACCGGCGGCACCGTCTCGATCACCGCGACGTCGACGGCCGTTTCGAGTTTCCTGGACGGTTCGGCAGCCGGTGCTTTCGCGCTCGTCGGCTCGACGCTCGCCGCCTCGCTGCTCGGGCTCAATGGCGGCTATGTCGCGGCCAGTGCCACGGCGACCATCAACATCAACAGCCATGCCGACATCAACGGTCGCGGCGATGTCAGTATTTCCGCGCATGCATCGGAGACCGCCTCGGATCCGGCCGTCGCGTCCACCTTGCTCGGCAGCCTGACGCCGGTCGCGGCCGGCGTCGTCGTTGGCAAGATCGACGGCACTGCCACCACCAACGTGGCCTCGGGCGCCACGATCAATGCCGGCGGCAACCTTGAAATCAAGGCGCTCAATGATGCGACCATCGCCGTCTCTGCCCTCGCGGCATCGACGAGCGCGCAGATCGTACCGACGGTGGCCTATTCCAAGGGCTCAGTGACCACGACCGCCAACGTCGAGACCGGCGCGCATCTTGCGGCGGGTCTGGTGAATACGAGCGGCAGCACCCTGAAAGTACGCGCGATCAACAACAACTCGTTCTCGACCAGCGCAACGTCGGTTGCGGCACCCGGGACGGGTGCGAGCGGCGCCGTCGGCGGTGCGTTGGCCATCAGCGACATCACGACGTCCGTGACCGCAACGCTCGGCGCATCGCTCGGAACCGATGCGGCCAACCGGATGAACGGCTCCGTTCTGGTCGAGGCGACGTCCGACACCACGAGCAATTCCACGATGGCGTCGTCCATCGCCGGTCTGCCGGCGCTGATCGCAGCGATCGAACGAGGACTGCGCGCCGTCACCTCGCCGACGTCGATCATCAGGGATCACATGGGATCGCTGGTGCCGCTGAACTTCGATTTCAAGGTTGCGGGCGCACTCTCGCTGGCCAACAGCACCCAGAGCGCGACCGCTGCGATCGCGCAGAATCCGAGCGGCGGCGCGCCGAGCATCTATGCCAGCGGCAACGTTGCCGTCGCCAGCAACGTCATCGATCGCGGCGTTCGCAGCAATGCGACGGCCAGCGCGATCACGAAGGACCCGGTGTCGGGTGAGAGCACGGCGATCAGCGCGGCGGTTGCCTGGGGCAATTTCACCCACAATTCGAACGCCTATGTCGGCGGGGGGACCCGAATCAACGCTGCGAACATCGCCGTCGATGCCACCACCGAATTGCCGATCACCAACACCTGGCTGAAGTGGGATGGGCTGGGTGCGGTGCTGAGCCATCTCAACGGCAATCTCGGCGTCGGCGGCAACATCCTGACCAGCTATGCCAATGCCACGGCCGACGCCGGCGACACGATCGGCATCGCCGGTTCGCTGAACCATTTCGTCGTGAACAACAACACGACGGCCTGGGTTGCCGGCGATGCGAATCTGACCACGACCTGCACGAGTGCGGCCTGCGGCAGCAGCTGGTCGGCCGGGATGGATAATGGCGACGTCCACACTTACAATGCCAGCCTTCAGGTCGTGGCCACAACGACCACGGCGTCGATCGACGCGGCCGGCAATGTCGGCACGCTCGGCTTCCTCCCGGGCAACACGTCGGGCGGCTCTTCGGTCGGCGGCGCGCTCAATATGGTCCAGTTCAATACCAACACGATCGCCGGCATTTCGGACGGCGCGACGGTGCGGGCGGCGGACGACATCGCCGTCAACGCGACCACGTCGGATCAGTTCGTGGCTGTCGCGCCGACCAACGGCAGGGCCGCCGGCACGCTGGCCCTGAACGGCATCACCTCGCTCGGCTTCCTGAACAACACGACGCACGCCTCGATATCGAGCCAAGCCACCGTCTATGCGCCGACAGTCGGCATCCTGGCGCAGCAGGATCTTTCAGTCGTCACGCTGGCCGGCGCGATGAGCCGAAACACCAGCGGAGGTTCGGCGGTCGGGTTGGCGGTCGCCTATCTGGGCGCGAATACCGACACCTCTGCCTATATCGGCGACAACCATTCCGACATTCGCCCCGGCCCGTTCAGCTCCAACGATCCGTTTGCCGGCAATGGCGGCGGCAGCGGAGCCGTCAATGTCGACAATCTCACGCTCAGCGCGACCACCTCCGGGCGCATCACCGCAGCCGCCGTCGCGGCATCGATCTCCGAGCCGCAAGCGTCCAGTTTCTCCGACAAGGCGGGTGCAGCGGGCGCCGGCGCGACCGGAGGGGCCGCCGGCGTGGCAACGGCTGCAAGCAAGATCGGCTCGACCTCGGGATCTAGCACGAGCGGCTTCAGCATCGATCTCGCCGGTAGTTCGTCGATCAGCGACGTTTCGCTCGGCACCAGCGCCTATATCAGGAATACGACGGTCAACAAGTACACCACGACCGGCACCGTGGTGACCAATACGATCGTTCAGGCGCTGAACGACACCATGCTTAACAACGGTTCCGGCTCCGCGGCGCTCAATCTGGCCGGGGCATCCGCCCAGGGAGCCGCGATCGGCGGTGCGATTGCCGCGGCGATGTCGAACAATGCGACGCTCGCCTATATTTACGGCACCACCCTGAACAACCAAAGTTCGGTGACCGTGCAGGCGCTCAACGGCGGCTCGGAGACCGTCGTTGCCCTCGGCGTGGCGGGATCGAAGTCGAATGCGGCGTCGCTGTCGGCCTCCGTCGGCATCATCACGGACAGCGCCAACGCCTATATCGAGAGCTCGACGATCACGGGCCAGTCCGCTGGCGTCAATCGCGCGCTCGAGGTCGATGCCTACCAGACCACGAACATCGCGATCGGCGGCGGCTCGCTCTATATCTCGGGCGGCCAGGCCGGCGTCGGCATCGGGCTGACCTATGCGTCGATCGCCGATCCCACCGGCGGCAACGCGACCGACGCGCATATCCGCAGCACCTCGATCTCGAACTACGACACCCTGCTGGTGCTGGCCGACAGCGCCAGCGTGATTGCGGCCGGTGCGGCCTCGGGCGGGGCGGGGTCCAACGGACTTGCCGGCGCGATCGTCGTCAGCGAGATCTCGCCCACCACGACGGCCTACATCAACAGCGGCTCGACGGTGAGCATCAACGTCGGGCGCGTGACGGTGCTCGCGGACAGCGGCGCGGTGTCGGCGCTGGATACGGCGCTCGGAAACCTCGTCAGGACGTCGAACAACAATCATCTCGCCACAGACACCTGCACGGTTGCCGGCGGCACGGGCGGGCAGAACTGCATCGACTTCAGCGCGGCGGCGCTTAACGACGGCACGGGGAATGGTCCGGGCGCCAGCATCGTCTCCGTCGCGGGCCTCATCCAGGCCGGCAAGAACAATATCGGCGCCTCCATCGTGTACGACACCATCGCAACGACGCATTCGGCCTATATCGCCAATGTCCTGATGTCGGCGGTCAGCAATGTCAGCGTGAGCGCGGTCGATTCATCGAAGATCCAGTCTGTCTCGATCGGCCTCGGTCTGGCGACCGGACAGTTTGCAGGCGTCGGCGGCACGACGATCAGCTCGATCGCCAATACCGTCTCGGCGGCCATCGGCAACAATCTGTCCAGCACGACGCAATCGTCCGTCACGGCCCGCAACATCTCCGTCAGTGCGACCGACAATTCCAGTATCACCGGAACCGCCGCGATCGCGAGCGCCTCGTCGCAAGGCAGCGCCGCAGGTCTGGCGCTGGTCTACAGCAGCATCGCCAACAATGTCAGCGCCGGCGTCACCGGCTCCAAGCTGACGGCCTCGGGCAGCGTTGCCATCGGTGCGAACTCGAACGCCA
The DNA here is from genome assembly GCF_054863025.1 of Bradyrhizobium sp. 23AC. Classification (NCBI taxonomy): domain Bacteria; kingdom Pseudomonadati; phylum Pseudomonadota; class Alphaproteobacteria; order Hyphomicrobiales; family Nitrobacteraceae; genus Bradyrhizobium; species Bradyrhizobium sp. 23AC. Next base: position 203,099 of record NZ_JAVAYN010000008.1, on the reverse strand, counting down.
GCATCTCGACGGTCGCCGTCGGTGTCGCGATGTCCTCGCAGGTCGGGCTGGCCGGCTCGGTCGCCACCAATCTGATGGGAACCAACGTCACTGCCAGCATCACCGCTGCCGGTACCAACGGCATCAATGGCGCCGACGTCACCGCCGCCAATAATGTCGGCGTGATCGCCGGCAACAACGACAAGGCGGCCGTGTTCGCCGGCGCCTTGTCGATCAGCAAGGGCGCGGCCGGCGGCGCAGGTTCGCTGGTGACCAACCAGATCACGGGAACCACCGCAGCCTATATCAGCGGGGCGAACACCAAGGTCGATGCGCTCGGAACCAGCTCGTCCGATACGCTGTCGGTCAACAACGGCACGCTCGTCCACGCGTTCGATCTCGGCACCGCCCATGCGCCGACCGACACCACGCCCGACCTCTCCGAGAACCAGGACACCGTGCGCGGCCTTGCCGTGGTCGCGAGCTCGCACCAGGCGGTCGTGACCAACGTCGCCTCGCTTGCTGCGAGCTCCAGCATCGCCATCATGATCAATCCCATCACCAATGTGATGAGCGGGTCGACCAGGGCCTATATCGACAGCGCGAGCATCGACACGCGCCTGGCCTCGTCGACGCTGGCGCCGCAGATCGAGGTCGCCGCGTCCAGCTTCTCCTATTCCGGCGCGTTCGGTGCCGGCATCGCCTACGGCAGCAGCGGCGGCGGTGGCGCCACGATCATCTCGACGACGATGTCGCGCGAGACCTTGGCCTATATCACCAATGCCACGGTCGGCGGCGTGCAGTCGTCGAGCGCGACGGTCGGCGCCGTGACCGTGAAGGCCAATGCCGAGCAGGATGCGTCCTCGATCGCGATCGGCTTCAACACCGGCTCGGTCGGGCTCAACGTCTTCCAGGCGACCACGGAAGCCTATGTCGACGGCGGCGCGCTGACGGCCGCGTCCCTGACGGTGAATGCCACCAACAACACCGGCATCTTCTCCGCGAACGGCTCCGGCGCCTATGGCAGCCAGGCCGCGATCGGCGCGGCGTTCCTGGTGCAGGTCTCCTCGAACCGGACCGAGGCTTATGTCGGCGACGAATTCCACTATCAGGGCAATGGCGCGGCACACACCACCGCGCTCAACCTGAGCGGCGCGCTCGACGTCGAGGCCAAGACCAAGAACCGCTTCGAGGCCTATGCGATCGGCGGCGCGCTCTCGACCGGCACGGCTGCGATCGCGGGCATGGCGAACATCGAGATCGCCAACAACACCACGATCGCCGGCGTCTACGACACCACGCTGCAATCGGTGACGGGTGGTGCGGCGGGCGCGGTCACCATCAACGCCAACGAGGACGTGGCGATCAAGGAGATCGCGGGTGCGCTCGCGGTCGGCGCCAGCGGGGGAGGCGTCGGCGTCGGCGCCGCAGCCAACGTCATCGTGTTCAAGAGCCGCACCGTTGCCGAGAGCTGGAACAGCAATCTGAACTCGTCAGGCGCGATCAACGTCAATGCGCTCAGCACCAAGGAGGTGCTGTCCTACGCGGTCACCGCCGGCATCGGCGGCAGCGTCGGCATCGGCGCGACCGTCGGCGTCATCATCATCGGCACCAACACCGCGGATGCCGACACCCAGGGCCAGCAGACCGGCCAGCTCAACCAGAACGGCAACGGCACCATCGCGTCCGTGAACAATCGCACCAGCAACGCGCAGGGCAGCAACGCCGTCGCGAGCGGCACCGCTGGCAATCCGAACAGTGCCAATGTCAGCTCGACCTACGACGTCAGCAATGTGCTGAGCGGCGGCAACGACGTCGTCGTCGCGCAGATCGCGGGCGGCAACGTCACGGGCACACAGGTCAATGTCGCCGCGACCAGCGCCAACGCGGCCAAGATGTATCTGCTCGGCGCGGGCTTTGCGAAGAACGTCGGCATCGGGGCCGGCATTGGCTACACCAGCGTCAACAGCACCGTGCTCGCCAATCTGAGTGACTACGGACGCAACGGCTCCGGCGTGCTGGTGGCGGCCGATACGCCTTTGGCCGTCACGGCACCGATTGTCACCGTTGCGGCGGTCGTCAAGGACGCGACTACCGGGCCTTATGCCGGCAAGACCATCGACACCGAGGCCATCGCCGGCGGTGCGGCGCTTTACTTTGGCGCCCAGGCGGCTGTCGCGGTCGGCAATGTCAGCAACTCCGTGGTGGCGCTGCTCGGCGGCCAGATCACCGGCGCGAGCGGCACCGGCAATGGCGCCGCCGTCATGGCGCAGGATTCGACGACCCAGGTCGTCTTCACCGGCGGTGTCACCGGCGGTGCCGTGGCGGTCGGTGCTTCGGTCGCAACGGCAAGCCGAGCGAGCTCTGTCGCCGCGAGGGTTCTGAACGGCTCCACGGTCAACGTCGCGACCCTGGCAGTTGGCGCTAGCGGCGCCGGCACGCTGACGACGACGGCTACCGCGCTCGGCGGCGGCATCGTCGCAGGCGTCGGAGCGGATGCGGAGGCGCACGAGAACTCGTCCGTGCTGGCGGAGATCGGCAGCAGTGCCTCGATCACGACATCCGCGACCGGCGTCGGCACACTGGTGTCGGCCTCGATTACGCCCAATCTATCGAGCGAGGCGATCGGCGTTTCGGTCGGCGGCGGCGCGGTCGGCGTCGCCATCGCCCAGTCCACGGTCGGCGCCACGGTGACGGCCGATGTCGGCGACGACGCCAGCTTCTCGGGCGGCGCGCTCGGCGTGACCGCGATGGCGCTCGTCCCAATCATCGGCACGCAGACTAACGCTGACGGAACCACGACGACAATCTATGGCACGACGACCTACGCCAAGGCGCTCGCCGGCGGCGGCGGCTCGCTGATCGGCGCGCAGGGCAGCTACGCCAAGGCGTCCGAGAACGCGACGGTCAGCGCCTATGGCGGGACGGGGATCAGGCTTCCCAACGCGGACGTGACCATCGCAGCCGAAAACGACAGCGCCCAATATGCCGAGGCGACGGGCCTCTCGAGCGGATTCCTGGCGCTCGGCGCCACCGTCGCGCAGACCTCGTCCAGCGCGCACACCTATGCCTATCTCGGCGCGCCTGCCGATATGGATGCCCTGAATCACGGCAATTACACCGGCATCCTCCGGATCACGGCCACCGGCACCGATACCAACGTCTCCAACGCAACGGTCGGCGCGGGCGGCACCTATGCCGGCGCGGCGGCGGTCGCCACCACCAGCTCGACCGCCGTGACCAACGCGCGGTTCGACGGCGGAACGACGGACGACACGCTTTATTTCGGCGGTCTTCGCATCAACGCCCTGCACACCACCAATTATGCCGCGAACGGCGATGCCTATCAGGCGTCCACGGCCGGCGTCTCGGCCGGCAAGGCGCAGAACGACGTGAACTCGACCACCACGGCCGAGATCGGAACGCACCTGATCATCAATTCGGCGGGCGGCAACATGGTCGTCGTCGCCAACGACGTCGTCAACCAGGGCGGCGGCGGCGCGCGCTCGGGTTCCGGCGGCACGTTCTCGGGCGCGGCCGCGCTGAGCACCTCGACCGTCACCCAGACCGTCAACACCAATATCGGCGCCGGCACGGTGCTGAGCCTCAACGGCGATCCGCGCACGTCGGCGGCGTTCATCAATATCGAGGCCTACAACACGCTGAACACCAACGACACGGCGAGCCTCGCCACAGCCAGCTTCTTCGCCGGTGGCGGCGCCGAATCCAACATGACGGCGAATGCCACGCTTGCGGTCAACATCAATGCCCGCGAGCTGTTCAGCGCCGGCAAGATCTATATCGGCACGGCCGCGAAGATGGCGGCGGCGAATAACGCCAATGCCAGCCTCTACGGCGCGATCGCGGGCGTCGGCGCCAGCACCAACAGCTGGGTTCACGCCAACCAGTCCGTCAATGTCGGCGACGGCGCGAAGATCGTGGCCTGGCGCGACATCAACATCTACGCCGGCCTCGCCGGCGACGGCAGCGTCTTCAGCAGCGTGCAGGCGACGGCGACGACGGTCGTCTACAACAACACCGCCGTTCCGATCTCCGCGCTCTACCGCGGCACGGCCAATGCCGACGACACCACGAGCCTGACGCTCGCGCCCACCTCGAGCATCCTCGGCGCGCGCGACATCTATCTGGGCGCAACGCAGGGGCAGGTCACGGCGGCCGGCAACGGCAGCAATTACAATCCGTATCTGGACATCTTCAGCGCCAAGAACAGCGACAATCACAGCCACACCAGCGGAACCGGCGATGTCGCGCTCAACGGCCTGGTTGTGGCGGGCATCAACAACGACGTGACGATCACGATCGAGCTCGGCGCGAGCACGCCAACCCTGAGCACGACGAGCCCTTACTCTGCGCTGACCCTCGAGTCCGTTTCCGACGTCAATCACTTCAGCCCGGTGATGAGCTGGAACCACCAGACGGTCCAGTACACCGTGGTCGGCAACTTCAATCCCTACCAGCTGGTGGTCAACCAGCTGGCGTCGCTGACCGGCCTGACGGAGGCGCAGGTACGCTCCCAGCTTGCGGCGGCGACGCCGACGGCGCCCGCGACGATGGCTCCGTCCGGCACCGATCCGACCGGCGACATCCAGCGCCAGATCGACACCTTGATCAAGCAGGCGCCGTTCACCACCGACGCGCCCGGCAACGCCTTCGCGTTCGGCGACATCATGGTGTCCGCCGGCAACGTCTCGATCCTGGCCCAGAAGCTGACCGGAAACAGCGGCACGAATCCGGCCGCGCCGGCGGTGATCGCCCGCAGCTCGCCCTTGATCAAGATCGAGAACAAGGGCCTCGACTTCATGAGCCTCGGCAACCTCACGGTCACCGATGTGAGCGGCGGCACCATCACCTACCGCCAGACCGACCATGTCGACCCGGACTCGCATTCCAACGTGACCTTCACCGCGATGCCGAGCGCCACGCCGGTCATCGATGTCTCGGCCACCTACAACCGCCTGGATCCCGACTCCGGTCAGGGCATTGACCAGAACGGCAATTTGCTGACCCGCACGCCCGACATCTACTTCAACGGCGCCGCCAACAACGCGAACGGCCTGCTCAAGATCGTCAACAACCTCGGCAGTGTCGTCGCATCGCAGTCGCTCAGCGCCGCGACCGTCCAGATCGTGGTGCCCAAGGGCACGTTCACCTTCCTCGGCGGCATCGGGAGCTTCTACGACAGCGGCAGCGCGGTCACCTCGCAATGGGCGAGCACCGAAAACAGGCCGGAAGACGCGCTGACGGCGGTGATGACGGCGGCGACCTATCTCGGCGCCTACGGCGACTACTACACCGCTCCGCATATCGGCTCGGGATCGGATCATCCGTATTTCTACTATTGCTGCGCCGACGGCAGCCACGGCATTTATCAACCCGTCGGCAACGCCGACGCCAGCACGATCTTCACCGCGCGCATGCTGATGACGTATTACGACGGCACCTCGCTCTATTCGTCGATCTTCCTGCCGGTGGGCAGGGGTACGCCTGGGAACACCAGCACTCCCGATGCCGGCAGCGTGCCTGATGTCGCGACCCTCAAGATCATCGAGGGGCAGTCGCCGGACTCGACCAATGTCGTGCTCGCGCAGTGGAAGAAAACGACTTATGACGGCCGCAACGTTTACACGGATAGCGGTCCGTACAAGACGCCGTTCAATTGTGCGTCAGCCTGCGACAGCTCGGGCTTCTTCCAGGTCATCAACATCCAGCCGGATGCGATCACGCCGAAGACCGCGAATTCGCCGGCCACCGCGACAGCCACCCGGACCATCACCGGCCAGGCGGTCATCATCTCGGCGTCGGTGATCAACATCAACGGCACCATCCAGGCCGGCTCGAGCAGTAATTACTCGGTTAACATCGGCGCCGCGGCGTACGATGCCATCTATGGCAGCAACGGCCTCAAGAATCGCAACGGCGGCGCGGACTTTGCCGCGGCCCAGGCCAATGCGCGGAACGGCGTCTATTACGACGTCTCGGGCTCCGTGACGGCGTCGGCCAGCGGCGATGCCAAGATCGGGGTCAGGTACAACGCTCTCACTGACCAGCTCATCCTGAACGGCGTGGCGCAGGGCGCCGGCGGCTACGTCTATCTGAACGGCAAGATCATCTCGACCTCGACCGACAGCACCCAGACCCAGGGAAACATCGAGATCAAGGGCGGCGCCGGCACGGTCACGGTCAACAACACCAGCGGGCTCCAGCTGGTCACCAATACCATCAATACCAGCGCCACCGCCCAAAGCGTGGTCGAGATCGTCGATCAACTGAAAGGGAAAACGACGTGGTGGGTCTACGATCCCAAGGCGGCGAGCAACCAACAGGTCTCAAAGTACGAGGTCAATAGCGTCAATGCGGCCGCGATCGACCCGTCGATGCTTACAGCCAGGACCGGTACGGCAGGCATCCAGTACGCGACGCAGGAGAACATGCTCTATCAATGGGTCGACACTGCGACCCTCGATCGTCTGACCACCAGCACGCAGTTCGACTACGGCTGGCAGTTCACGCCCAATCAGGCCACCGGGGCAAACTGGACCACCACGACCAGCCTGGTTTCGGGCGTGCAGAGCACCAACTACCAGAAGGTCACGACCGCCACCGGCAGCTATCACTGGGCGGGGGGCGTGAACCCGGACGGGAGCCCCGTTGGACTCAATACCCACTCCAACGCTTGCTGCGGCGCGGATGCCCAGTACAACTGGTACCAGGCGATCTATGATCACCTGACGCTCACCCTGACCAACACCGTCAAGGCGTCGAACCCGATCAACATCAAGTTCACCGGCGGCAGCAGCAGCGACGTCGTGGTCAATTCGACCTCCGGCATCGTCATCAACGGGTCGATCAACAACCAGCAGGGGACGACGACGCTCGCCGCCACCGGCGCCAACTCGTCCATCACGGTCGGCGCCAATGCCAACAACCCGGTGATCTCGGGGACGAGCGTGACGCTTCGGGGTGACGGCGGCATCGGTACGCTCGGCACCAACAGGACCCCGGTCCAGGTGCAGCTCTATGGCGGCAGCCTGACGGCCAGCTCGATCGACCACGACATCGCGATCGCGGCCATCGGCGCGCTGTCGATCAACCAGGTGAAGGTGAATTCGGCAGGCGCCACGCCGCAGGGCAACGTCTTCCTCTCGGCGACCGGCGACATCAACTCGGCGGCCGCCTACAACCCCGCCAATCCCGTCGTGATCGGCAAGAACATCGAGATCAACTCCGCCTCGGGTGCGATCGGCGCGAAGAGCGCCGTCGTCAATGGCGCGTCCACCCTGACCAACATCAATCCGCTGGTGATCCAGGCGACGGGGACGGTGCAGGCGGGCGGCAACGTCGATGGCGGCGTGCTCGACAGCGCCTCGGCCACCGGCACCTACATCGTCCAGTCCAAGGGCGACCTCCGCCTCGGCACGATCCAGTCGACCGGCGGCCCGGTCTTCCTGGAAGCCGCCGGCTCCGACGGCAACCAGGCCAGCATCCTCAACGGCCGGGCGGCGGTCGGGCTCACCCAGGCGCAGAGCCAGCATCTCCAGGACGTCTGGGCCAGCCTCGACCTGCTCAGCGGCAACGCCGCCACCAACGCCGTCAACAGCTACCAGTCGATGGTGACGTCGGCCTATAACGACTACTTCCAGCTCAAGAACATCGCCTTCCCGAACGGTAGCACCTACAACCCGACGTCTGTTGGGCTGACGGTGCTGCGGGCGCAGGTGGCGGCCAAGCTCGGCATCGACCCAGCCAACGTCACGACGACGCAGATGAAGACCGAAGCCACGACGCGGTTCCTGCGGGATCAGTTCCTGCTCGGCCAGATCAATACCGCCGAGCTCAAGACCTCGCTGACGACGTTGCTCGGAACCGCACCTGCGGACCCGCTGGCGTCAGTGTTCGGCAGCTCGCTCTCGACGACCCTGTTCACCAAGCTGTTCGACGGTGTCGCAACCAATCAGCAATACCTGCCGACCAATGCTGCGCTGCAGTCCGCCCTGCAACCCGGCCATTTCAGCTCGAGCTACACCTATACGCTGGCATCGACCGAGCGGGTCTACGGCATCATCACCGCGGGCTCGCAATGGACCCAGAGCCAGCTCGCCTACACGGTGTCGTCGTCGGCTGTCGGCGCGGCACCGCCGCCGATCGACGACAACGTCATCGCCAATGTCAGCGCCAACCAGATCATGCTCTACGCGCCGCGCGGCTCGGTCGGCAATTCGGCGGCGCCCCAGACGTTCACCTTCACCAGCGTCGATTCCTCGTCGCTGACGCCGGAGCAGAGGGGATTGCTGGCCACAGCTGGTCCCGGCCAGCTCACCGTCGGCGCGGTCACGGACCCGACGACCCACGTCACGACCTATACGGTCAGCCTGTCGCAGCAGAACCTCGTCGTCGTCGACAATCCGATCGCGATCTCGGCCAAGGCGCTGACCAATGTCTATCTCGGCAGCAAGAACAGCCTCGCGCTCGGCGGCGTCACCGCGAATTACGGCCCGATCACGGCGGCGCAGGCCAACGGCATCGAGGTGACCGGCCGCGGCGACGTCAAGCTCGACGCCGTGACCAACATCTCCGCCAATGTCGGCGGGGCCGTGATTTCGGGCGACATCGCCAACCTGACCCTGATCGCCGAGCACGGCAATGTCGGCGCCCCCGGCGCCGCCGGAAGCAATCCCGCGACCAACGCGAACGCGCTTCAGATCGCGTTTGCCGACCCGGGTAACGACCAGCTCGACCAGGTCTCGTCGGCGCAGGGCATCTATGTGAAGCAGACAACCGGCGATCTCATCCTCGGCAACATCGCCGCCGGCAATGCGATCCAGCTCGCCGCGACCGGCAGCATCTACGCCGAAGCCGGCTTCACCGACCGCTCCGCGATCCACATCCTAGGCACCGACCTCGACCTGCGCGCCGGAGGCAGCATCGGCTTCAACGGCTCGACCTTCCAGCCGCTGCAGGTGAACATCTCCGGCGCGGTGACCGGCTCGGCGGTCGGCGATCTCAGCATCCTCGCGGTGACCGGCGATCTCGCGGTCGGCACGAGCGGTCCCTATGGGGCGCTGACGGCCGGCGGCGCGTTGACGCTGAACGTGGCGCGCGGCGCGCTCACCATCAATACTGGCATCACCAGCGCCGGCCTGATGCAGCTGCTCGCCAATCGCGGCATGACCTTCGCGGCCGGCACCAGTGCGGCGCCGGTGGTTGCGACCAGCAACTCGGGCGGCGTGACGCTGGTGGCTTCCACCCTGTCGATGGGCGCTTATTCGGCCGTCAACGCGGCCGGACTGATCTCGGTGACGACCACGGGCGATGCGACGATCGGCCAGCTGAATTCGTCGCTGTCCTATGCGGCCGCCTCGAACACCCCGTCGATCGTCGTCACCGCCGGCGGCGTCGCTTCGCTCGGCGCGATCATCGACAATGGCGACGGCCAGACCAAGTTCGTCGCCTCCGGTGCGGGCGCCGAACTCTCGCTGAGCGCATCGAACGGCATCGGCAGCGCGACCGGCCGGTTCACTCTCAGTGCCGCGCGTCTGTCGGCGAGCGCGAGCGCCGGCGACATCTACATCAGGGTTCTCACCGACAGCGAGGTGAGCCAGCTGTCCGCGGTGAAGGGCAGTGTGGACATCATCGGCACCGGCGGACTGACGCTCGACCAGGTGCTGGCGGGCACGGCGACGGGCGCGAGCGGATCTTTCCGCGCCGTCGCGAACAATGGCAGCATCCTCATCGGCACCGCCGACAGCAGCGGTTCACAGACGATCCACGCGACCCAGAACGTGACGTTCAAGTCGCTGGCGGCCACCGGCAACAGCGGCGATGCCGGCAGCATCAACGTCACGGCCGACACCGGCTTCATCCTGGCGCAGACGGTGACCTCGGGCGGCGTGACCACGCTGGGCTCGGTCTCGGCCCATGGCTCGGCGACGCTGCTGGCGGCGACGACCATCACCGGCAACACGCTCGCCGCCACGACCGGCTCGGGGCTGCTGACGGCCACCGGCCCGATCAACTGGAGCGCCCTCAATGTCGGCACCACACTGGGTGCGACGGCGAGCCAGAGCAGCATCACGTTCCAGACCGCGCAGAGCGGCGGGACGCAGACCATTCATGCCCACGACAACGTCACCTTCAACGCGCTGACGGCGATGGGCATCAACGGCGATGCCGGCAGCATCAACGTCACCGCCGACCACGGCTTCATCCTGGCGCAGCCGGTGACCTCGGGCGGCGTGACCACGCTGGGCTCGGTTTCGGCCCACGGCTCGGCGAGCCTCGTTGCGGCCACGACCATCAGCGGCAACACGCTCGCGGCTTCGACGGGCTCGGGCCTGCTGACTGCCGGCGGCCCGGTCAACTGGAACGTCCTCAATGTCGGGACGACGCTGGGCGCGACCGCGGGGCAGGGCAGCATCACGTTCCAGACCGCGCAGAGCGGCGGCACGCAGACCATCCGCGCCCATGACAACGTCACCTTCAACGCGTTGACGGCGACGGGCATCAACGGCGATGCCGGCAGCATCAACGTCACCGCGGACAACGGTTTCGTCCTCGCGCAGACCGTGATTTCAGGCGGCGTGCCGACGCTGGGCTCGGTCTCGGCCCACGGCTCGGCGAAACTGATCGCGGCGGGTGCGAACACCGGGCATAACCTCACGGCCACGACCGGCAATGCAGTCCTCAGCGGCACGGTCGTTCATTGGGATAATCTCAACGTTGGCGGCGCGCTCGACGTCACCGCGACGACCGGAGGGATCACCGTCGGCACCGCCATCAGCGGCGGCACGCAGACCCTGCATGCCGTGAACGACGTCGTCTTCAGCCAGCTCACCACGACGGGGATCCCGGGCGATGCCGGCGATCTCAACATCAAGTCCGACACGGGCTCGCTCCGCGGCGGATCGATCTCCGCCCACGGCGATACGCATTTCGATGTGGTCGGGCCGGTCTCGCTCGACCGGATCAGCGGCGACATCGTGAAGATGACCTCGTCGGGTGATTTGACGATCAACTGGGTCAGCGTCGTGCGGGAGCTCGACCTCGCGGCTGATACGATCAACGTCAAGGGCGAGCAGATCCGTTCGAACCCGGCGGTCCCGCTGATCCTGAACGTCACCGGCTACAACGGCGGCGTTGCGAAGTCCGCCAACATCTCGATCGACCCCGACCACATCATCGTCAACCAGTTCAGAGTGGTGGACGCGACCTTCTGGACCGATGCGCCGGCTGTCTCGATCCTGAACGGCTATGTGCCGGGCCAGCTCATGCTCACCACGGCGACCCAGCAAATACTCCTGAACAACCGTACGCCGGCGCCGTCCAATTGGCCGTCGCTGCAGCTCTACCAGCCGGGCGGCGTGTTCACGATGAGCCAGGTCGGCAACGCCAATGTCAGCAATGCCTATGTGGTGTTCTACACCGGCGACGTCTCGGCGACCGTCACCAATTACGGTTCGACCCACACCTGCTGCAATGTCTTCACCGGCGCCAGCATGATGCGCAACATCGCGGTCGACGGCGAGGGCAGCGAGAGCATCGAGACCTGGCTGGCGAAGAAGGACGGCGGCACGTTCTACCTGCTCGGTCTCTCCGGCCAGGCGCGGCTCGACGCGCTGCTGACGCCACGGCCGGTCGAGGCCGTCGGGTCCGGCCCCGCCGTCAACATCGAAGGGCTCAGCGACATGCGCAAGCTGCGCCAGAAGGGGCAGCGTGCGGGACGTCCGGGCTGGAAGGATGCGGCGGTTGAAACGGCGAAGCCGGCCGTTGGCCGTCTCGCACAGGCATGGTAATTGGATTCGGGATGCGGATTCTGGGGGCATCGTTGGGGATCGGGCTTGCAGCTTGCTGCATCGTGTCCGCGCGCGCCCAGTCGATCAATCCCGGCGTGATCCAGAACGATGTCGACCGCCAGCGGCGGCAGCTCGAGCAGCAGAGCGCGCCGCCCAAGCTCACCGGGCCGGCGGTGATCGGCGGCGAGCGGGAAAAGTCCCAGCTCCTGAAGCCAGGCGGGCCGAAATTTCGCCTGCGCAAGGTCACGTTCGACGAGTCCAAGTTCATCACGCCGGCGGAGCTCGACGGGATCGCGAAGAAATATGTCGGCAAGGACGTCGACATCGCCTCGCTGTTGCAGCTCGTTGCCGACATCAATGCGGTCTATGCCGCGCGCGGCATCGTCACGGGCATCGCGACCCTGCCCGAGCAGGATGCCAAGGGCGGCGTCGTCCGCGTCAAGCTGACCGAGGGACGGCTGCAGAAGACCACCGTCGAGGGCAACAAGCAGACTCGCACCGACTACATCCTCGATCGCGTGAAGGAGCCCGAAGGCGAGGTCCTTGACGTTCCAAAACTCAACCGCGACGTGATCTGGTTCAACCGGACCAACGACGTCCAGATCAAGGCGCTGCTGCAGCCCGGCACGAGCTTCGGCCTCACCGACCTGCAATTCGCGGTGATCGAGCCGCCAGTCGATACCTTGCAGCTCTTCACCGACAACCAGGGCTCCGAGAACACCGGGCGCTGGGAGGGTGGTGCCTTCTACAAGCGCCACGGATTGTTCGGCGTCGACGACCGCCTGACCTTCTACGGCGTCCGCTCCGACGGCAATCTCAACGGCAATGTCGCCTACAGCATCCCGGTCAATCCCTGGGGCGGCCGCGCCGGCGTCAGCTATACCGAAGGCAAGATCAAGATCGTCCAGGGACCGTTCGTCGCGCTCGACGTCACCGGTCGCTCGAGCCAGGCCGCTGTCAATTTCAGCCAGCCGGTCTGGGTGACGCAGGACTGGCTGGTGTTGCTCAACGCAGCCTTGACCGAGGGCAAGACCGTTAGCCGCTTCGCCACGGTCGCCGTGACCGACGACCACTACGACAAGACCACGGCTGGAATCTCGGTGACCAAGTCCGGCAACACCTATTCGATCACGGTCTCGCCGGCAGTGAACTACATCGCGTGGCATGACTATGTGCTCGGCAACAACCGTGCGTTCAACACCTATACCGGCTCGCTGATCGCGACCAGCGCCGCAGGGCCCCAGAACTTCAGCGCCAATGTGCTGGCGAGCTGGCAGTACACGCAGGAGAAGCTGCTGCCGGGCGATCAGATCTTCTCGATCGGCGGTCCCACCACCGTACGAGGTTATCCCTCCAATGCGGCCTCCGGCGACAGCGGCTATTATTTAAACGCCGAGCTGCACTACAACTGGTCGCAATGGCTCAGGGGTTTCGACACCTACATCTTCACCGACTGGGGTGCGGTGTATTCGACCTTCCCCGGCGTCACCGAAATGGCCTCTGTCGGCGTCGGCTTCTCCTGGACTTATGCGTCGTTCATGACGTTCGAGGCGAATTACGCGACGCCGCTGAAGATGGCGGTCTCGACCCAGAACCATTACGAGGCCTATGGCCGCGTCATCTTCCGGCCGCTGCTGATGTTCCAGAAGCCGGAGCCACCCGCGCCTGTGGCGGCGGTGGCCGGCAGGAGCAGGTCGTAGCGGAAGGTTGTGCCGCTCTCTCCGCCGTCATTGCGAGGAGCCCTTGCGACGAAGCAATTCAGAGTCTTTCCGCGGAAAGATTCTGGATTGCTTCGCTTCGCTCGCAATGACGGAGGATGGATCGACTGCCGATATCTGACTGGCGAGCTTGGGGCGCGATCCGCTTAACGCCGCAACGTAAACTCATCCGCTCCGCGCCGGTGCTCCCATTTCGCCTGCTCCAGCTCGGGCTGGTCGCATTCGACTTCCGGATAGCCGATGCAGAGATAGGCGATGAACTTCCAGGTATCGGGCACGTCGAGAATGGCGTGGATGCGATCCGGATTGAGGATCGAGACCCAGCCGATGCCGATGCTCTCGGCGCGTGCGGCGAGCCACATCGCGGTGATGGCGGCGACCACGGAATACTCGGTCGTCTCCGGCATGGTCGCACGGCCGAGGCCGTGGCCGATGTCGCTGCTCTTATCGGCGAACACGGCGAGGTGACCGGGGGCCTGTTCGAGGCCCGACAGTTTCAGCGTGGCGTAGCGGGCCGCACGTTCGCCGGAATAGCAATTCAGTGCTTCGGCGTTGCACGCCGTGAAATCGTCGATGATGGCGCGACGTCGCGCAGCATCATCGACGGTGACGAAGCGCCAGGGCTGGCTGAGGCCGACCGAGGGCGAGAGACAGGCGGTCTCGATCAGACGATCGATGGCGCCGGCCGGCAGCGGGTCAGCTCGAAAGCGGCGGACGTCGCGGCGCCACACGAACAGCTCGCGCAAGTGCTGACGGAAGGTGTCGTCGAACTCGACCATGAGATCAGCCTCCCATCCGGAAGGATGCCGCGACCAGCAGAATAAGGATCTCGCCGATCTGCTCGAATGCACCGAGGATGTCGCCGGTCTGCCCGCCGATCTGGCGCACGGCAAGCCGCGCCAGCAACAGGCCGGCGAGCGACAGCAGGATCAGGCCGACCAGCGCCTTGCCCGGCCCCAACGCGAGAGCGAGCGCGAGCGTTCCAAGAGCGAAGGCGATGGCGATGCTGCGGCCCGGCGGCGATCCCGCGCTCGCCGACAGCCCGTCAGGCCGCGCTGGCGGTACCAGTGACATGAAGGCCGGCACGCCGGCGCGGGCGGCGGCATGCGCTGACAACAGTGCACATGCCACCAGCAAGGGATCGGCGATCGCCGCGAGTGCGCTCCAGCGCAGGCCGAACGACAGGATCAGCGCGCAGACGCCGTAGGTCCCGATCCGGCTGTCGCGCATGATCTCGAGCTTGCGCTCGCGCGTGCGGCCGCCGCCGAGCCCATCGGCGGTATCGGCAAGACCGTCTTCGTGCAGCGCGCCGGTGATGAGGACGGTCGTGGCCAGCGCGAGCAGGGCGGCAATGTTCGGCGTCAGTCCGAAGCGGATGGCGACCTTGTAGACGAAAGCGCCGGCAAGGCCGACCAGCAGTCCGGCCACGGGTAGCGCCCATGTCGCACGCGCGACGGCGCCATCGGCCGCAGGCTTGGACGATGCCACGGGAAGGATGGTGACGAACGACGCCGCCATCCGGAGATCGGCGACGACGTCCTTGAAGGGCTCGGCGCGCGGCATCATTTCAATTTCATGGGCAAACCGGCGACGACGAACTCGACCTCGTCGGCGGCTTCGGCGATGATCTGGTTCATGATGCCGGCGGCGTCGCGATAGCTGCGCGCCAGCGCGTTGTCGGGGACGATGCCGAGACCGACTTCGTTGGTGACGAGGACGACGGGGCTTTTCAGGCGGGGCAGGGCGGCGGCGAGTTCTCCGACTTCGCGCTCCCAGTCGCGCTCGGCATGCATCAGGTTGGAGAGCCACAGCGTCAGGCAGTCCACGAGCGTTGCGCCGCCACCGTCGGTCGCGATCAGCGCGGGGACGAGATCGAGCGGCACCTCGCGCTCGATCCAGTCGGTTCCGCGGCGCGCGCGGTGCTTGGCGATCCGCGCTTCCATTTCGCTATCAAGCGCCTCAGCCGTCGCGACATAGACGGGCTGCCCGGGGAAGGCGCGCGTGCGCATTTCCGCACGCTTGCTCTTGCCCGATCGCGCTCCGCCCGTGATCAAGATGACGGCCATAAAGGTCTCCTGTGAGCCTGACTAATCACCAAACGCGGCCAAAGACAAAGCCGAAATCAGCCGGGCGGGGGCTTGCGCTCTGCCTTCGCTTTGCGCAACAGGGGCGGGACAGGAGGCGTGTGTGGGCTTTGCGGGTGCGATGGTGGTGGCGATGGCGGTGGATGCCCTCCTGGGCTGGCCGTCGTGGCTGTTCGCGCGGATCGGTCATCCCGTGACCTGGCTGGGTCGGCTGATCGGTGCAATCGATCGCGGCTGGAATCGCGCGTCAGATCCGCCGGCGCTCCGCCGCGCTGCTGGTGTCGCCGGAGCGCTCCTGGTGATCACATTTTCCGTTGCGATCGGCTGCGCGCTTCAGGCCTTGCTTTCCTCGAGTTGGATCCAAATCGTGCTGGTCGGTATCCTGGCCTGGCCGCTGGTTGCGCTGCGCTCGTTGCATGATCACGTTGCCGCCGTCGCAAATCCCCTGCAAGCCGCCGACATCGCCGGTGCGCGCGAGGCGGTCTCGCGCATCGTCGGCCGCGATCCCGCAGCGCTCGATGAAGCCGGAATCGCGCGCGCGGCGATCGAGAGCCTTGCGGAAAACGCCTCCGACGGCATCGTAGCGCCGGTGTTCTGGGGCGCGCTGTTCGGCCTGCCGGGCATCCTCGGCTACAAGGCGATCAACACGCTGGATTCGATGATCGGCCATCGCAGCGAGCGACATGAAGCCTTCGGCTGGGCGGCCGCGCGCATCGACGATGTCGCCAATTTCATTCCGGCGCGGCTGACCGGATTTTTGTTCGTGCTGCTAGCGCCGCGGCGATCGGAGGCGCTGTCGTGCATGACGCGCGACGCACGCCGTCACCGCTCGCCCAATGCCGGCTGGCCGGAGGCGGCCATGGCGGGGGCGCTTGGCGTCCGGCTCAGCGGCCCCCGCATCTATCACGGCAGCGCGACCGATGAGCCTTGGCTCAACGAGGGCGCGCGCGATCCGCGCGCCGCTGATATCGCCGAGGCACTGACGGTCTACCGCCGCGCCATGGTGCTGCTCGCTGGCACCCTTGCGATCCTGGCTTTCGCATGAAAGAACGGGACATGCTCGAGCACGGTGGAAATCTGGATCTGGCACAGCAGCGTTTCGGCGGACGCGCGGAAGACTGGATCGATCTGTCGACAGGGATCAACCGGCTGCCTTATCCCGTCGGCGAGATCGATGCGCACTATTGGAATGCGCTGCCCTCGCAATCCGACATCAACGCCCTGCATCAGGCGGCGCAGCATGCCTATCGCACCAGCGCACCGATCGTTGCGATGGGCGGCGCGCAGGCTGCCATTCAATTGCTGCCGCAGCTGGTACGAACCGGCCGCGCCCGCATCCTCGGACCGACCTACAATGAATACGCAGGGGTTCTGTCGACTGCAGGCTGGGATGTCGAGGAGGCCAGCGAACTCGACGCGCTGGCAGGCGCGGATCTCGCCATCGTCGTCAATCCCAACAATCCCGGCGGTCAGCATCATGCACCAAAGGATCTGCTCGCACTGCTGCCAAGCGTCGGCCGCGTCGTCATCGACGAGAGCTTCGTCGACGCCGTTCCGCAGCTGTCGCTTGCATCGGAGGCCGATCGGCCGGGACTGCTGATCCTGCGCTCGTTCGGAAAGTTCTATGGCCTTGCCGGCCTGCGGCTCGGCTTCGCGATCGGCAATGCCGCCGACATTGGCAAGCTTGCGTCGATGTCGGGTCCATGGCCGGTTTCGGGAGCGGCGATCGCGATCGGCTGTCGTGCGTTGCGTGACGACGCCTGGGCCGAGACCACGTCAGCGCGACTTGCCCGGGACTGTGTTCGCCTCGATGCCATAGCGCAAGCGCAAAGCTGGATGCTGCTTGGGGGGACGCCGCTGTTCCGTCTCTACGAGACGCCCGACGCGCTCGCCGCGCAAGACAGATTGGCACGAAGCCAGATCTGGTCGCGCGTCTTCGCGCAAAAGCCGACATGGCTTCGGCTCGGGCTTCCCGGCAGCGAAGCCGAATGGATGCGCCTTGCCGAGGTGCTAGCGCGCTAGCGCGAGCAGTCCTTCCAGGTCGAGATGCTTTTCGATGTGGTCGGCGAGCGCATCGAGCGCACTCTCGACCCTGGTGTGGTAGGGCTCGTTGCCAGCGGGAATGTCGAGCTTTGCCAGATACGCCTTGCGGAAATCATCCGACGTGAACAGGCCGTGCAGATAGCTGCCCTGCACGCGCCCGTCGCGCGAGATCGCGCCTTCCGGCTCGCCGTTCAGCTTCGCGAACGGGCGCGCACGATCGGGCCCATCGGTACGGCCGATGTGGATTTCGTACGCCTCGATCGGCTGGTCCGTGGCGGCATGCACAGCCGCGACGCGCGTCAGCGTCTTCTGCGGGTTCATCACCGTGTCCACATCCAGTAGGCCAAGGCCCGGCGTGTCGCCTGCGGTGCCTTCGATGCCGTCAGGGTCGGCGACGCTGCGCCCGAGCATCTGATAGCCGCCGCAGAGGCCGAGCACATGGCCACCCCTGCGGTGATGCGCGATCAGATCGATGTCCCAGCCTTGCGCGCGCAGGAAGGCGAGATCGCCGCGGGTGGACTTTGAGCCGGGGATGATGACGAGGCGGACATCGCCGGGGATCGCTTCGCCGGGGCGTACCATCACGAGATCGACGCCCGGCTCGAGCTTGAGTGGATCGAGATCGTCGAAATTGGCGATCCGCGACAGCGCCAGGCAGGCGATCTTGCATTGGCCGGGCTTGCGCGCGTCGCTCAGGCCGAGCGCATCCTCGGCCGGCAGCTCGCCGGCGCGGGCGAACCAGGGCAGCACGCCAAGGCCGCGCCATGCGGTCTTTTGCTCGATCAGATTGTAGCCATCGTCGAACAGGGTGGGGTCGCCGCGGAACTTGTTGATGACAAAGCCTCGGATCATCGCGGCATCGTTGGGGTCGATCACGGTCTTGATGCCGACCAGCTGGGCGATGACGCCGCCGCGGTCGATGTCGCCGACCAGCAAGACCGGCACGTCGGCCTTGCGCGCAAAACCCATATTGGCGATGTCGGCCTTGCGCAAATTCACCTCGGCCGGACTGCCCGCGCCTTCGACCAGAACGAGATCGGCGCGCGCCTTCAGCCGCTCAAAGCTCTCCAGCACTGCGCCCATCAGTGAGGGCTTCATGGCCGCGTAGTCGCGCGCACGCGCGGTCGCGATGCGCTTTCCGTGGACGATCACCTGCGCGCCGACATCGGTCTCGGGCTTGAGCAGCACGGGGTTCATGTCGGTGTGCGGCTCGACGCGAGCGGCCAGCGCCTGCAACGCCTGGGCGCGGCCGATCTCGCCGCCATCGACGGTGACGGCGGCATTGTTCGACATGTTTTGCGGCTTGAACGGGAGCACGCGCAGGCCGCGCCGCGTGAAGGCGCGCGCGAGGCCGGCGACGATGAGCGACTTGCCCACGTCCGAGCCGGCCCCCTGAATCATCAGCGCGCGTGTCATCGAACTCAGAACTCGACGCCGGCCTGTGCCTTGATGCCGGAGCGGAAGGGATGTTTCACTAGCGTCATCTCGGTGACGAGATCGGCGATCTCGATCAACTCGTCCTTGGCGTTGCGGCCGGTGAGCACGACATGCGTCATCGGTGGCTTCGAGGTGGTCAGAAACTCGACGACCTCGGCGATGTCGAGATAGTCGTAGCGCAGCGCGATGTTGATCTCGTCGAGCACGACCATGCGCAAGCTCTCATCGAGAATCAGCTCCTTGGCCTTCTCCCAGCCGGCGCGCGCGGCGGCGATGTCGCGGGCGCGGTCCTGCGTCTCCCAGGTAAAACCTTCACCCATGGCGTGGAACTGGCAGAGGTCGCCGAAATGGCCGGTGAGCAGGCGTCGCTCGCCGGTATCCCAGGCGCCCTTGATGAACTGCACGACCGCGCAGGGAAAGCCGTGCGCGACGCAGCGGACGATCATGCCGAAGGCCGAGGAGGACTTGCCCTTGCCGGCCCCGGTGTGGACGATGATGAGGCCCTTTTCGCCGCTCTTGGTCGCCATGATCTTGTCGCGGGCGGCCTTCTTCTTCGCCATTTTCGTGGCGTGGCGAGCATCGGTTTCCTCGGCCGTTTTTGTATCCGGTTCAGGCGTCATCGGTCCCGGTCCTTCGGCTTGACAAGTGGCGGCCACCGGCAAATGGTGGCCCGGCGTTGGTTCCTGTCCTATGACAGGCGAAGAGGGAATGCGATAGGGTCCGAATCGGCAAGATTTGGGTCCAAAATGCAGCCGCCCCCGCGACCGTGACCGGAGAGATGTCCGAAGCCACTGATTCCCGCGGGAATCGGGAAGGCGGGGATCGAAGGGGAAAACCCTGCTCCGCAAGCCGGGAGACCTGCCAGCGCGGACGAGTTTTGGACCGGCGGACGGGGTGTTCCGCGACGGGGAAAACGGGCCTCCAAAAGTGCGGTCCGTGTGCCTCATCGCCTCCCGCTGTTATCTGGAAGAGGCGATGACCGTCACACTTCACGTCTGCATCACCTGCCGTGCCGGCGAGACGCCCGGCGAGGGCGAGGCGACGCCCGGCAAGCGCCTGCATGGGGCGATCCTCGAGGCCGGCGTGCCCGAGGGCGTCAATGTGGTTCCTGTCGAATGCCTATCGGCCTGCAATCAGGGCTGCTCGGTCGCGCTCAGCGCGCCTGGCCGCTGGTCCTATGTCTATGGCCGCCTGTCGGATGCGAATGCGCAGGATGTGGTCGCGGGCGCCGCGGCCTATGCGGCCGCGCCTGACGGCCTCGTGCCCTGGCGCAGCCGGCCGGAAATATTCCGCAAGCAGTCGCTTGCCCGCATTCCCCCTATTGCCGTCGTGCCGGAGGCCGCTGAATGAACTCGCTCGCAAAAGTCCCGGTTACGGTGGTCACCGGTTTTCTCGGCTCCGGCAAGACGACGCTGATCCAGCATCTGCTCAGCAATGCCGGCGGCAAGAAGCTCGCGGTACTCGTCAACGAGTTCGGTAGTGAGGGCGTCGACGGCGAGATCCTGAAATCCTGCGCCGATGCCAATTGTCCGGAGGAGAACATCGTCGAGCTCGCCAACGGCTGCATCTGCTGCACCGTTGCCGACGATTTCATTCCGACCATGGAAAAACTGCTGGCGCGGCCCGTGCGGCCCGATCACATCCTGATCGAGACCTCGGGCCTGGCGCTGCCCAAGCCGCTGCTGAAGGCATTCGACTGGCCGGAGATCCGTTCGCGCATCACCGTCGACGGCGTGATCGCGCTCGCGGATGCCGAGGCTGTCGCCGCTGGCCGCTTTGCGCCGGATCCTGACGCCGTCGAAGCGCAGCGCGCCGCGGACGAGAATTTGGACCACGAGACGCCGCTGTCGGAAGTGTTCGAGGACCAGATCGCCTGCGCCGACATCGTGCTGCTGACCAAGGCCGACCTCGCTGGGGCGGCGGGACTTGAAGCGGCCAAGGCTGCCATCACCGCCGAGATGCCGCGCCGTGTGCCGATGCTCCCCGTGACCGACGGTGCGATCGATGCGCGCGTCATCCTCGGTCTCGGCGCTGCCGCCGAGAACGATCTCGCCGCGCGTCCCTCGCATCATGACGGCGAGGAAGAGCACGAGCACGATGATTTCGCCTCGGTCGTGGTCGACCTTCCTGAAGTCGCCGACGTCGATGCGCTGGTCGCATCCGTCCAGAAGCTGGCACGCGAGCAGAACGTGCTGCGCGCAAAAGGCTATATCGCGGTTGCGGGCAAGCCGATGCGCCTCTTGCTGCAGGCGGTCGGCGAGCGCGTGCGCCACCAGTTCGACAAGCCCTGGGGTGCTGGCAACAGGCGGTCGAAGCTCGTCGTGATCGGCGAGCACGGCGATATCGACGAGGCCGCCATCAAGGCAGGACTAGGTATCTGATGCACGTCGTCTTCCGCGAGAGCCGCGGTCTGGAGGAGACCGCGACGCCAAGGGATATCGGCCAGGACCCGGCCGATCTCGTGGTGCTCTCGTATTCGGATTCGGATCTCGCGGCGTTCGCAGCCGGCTGGCGGCGTGGTCGCGAGAGCCTGCCGACGCTGCGGCTCGCGAATCTTGCTGAGCTGCGTCATCCGCTGTCGGTCGACACCTATATCGAGCGCACGCTGTCGCAGGCGCGTGGCATTCTGGTGCGGTTGATCGGCGGTGAGTCCTATTGGTCCTATGGACTTGCGGCCCTGCAACAGCTCGCCAGGGATCGCAATATCGTGCTGGCCGTGCTGCCGGCCGATGGCCGTGACGACACGCGGCTCGATGCATACTCGACCTTGCCTGTCTCGACGCTGCGCCGGCTCAAGGTGCTCTGCGACACCGGCGGCCCGGTCGCGGCGCAGGCCGCGATTGCACAGCTCGCGCTGGCCTCGGGACTTTATGCCGGGCCAGTCATCGGCGAGACGACCGTGCCCGAGATGGGGTTTTACGAACCCGCGCGCGGCGTCATTGCTCCACCGGTGCACGGCGAGGGCAGGCCGCGCGCTCTGGTAACGTTCTATCGTTCATATCTTACCGCTGCGGACACGGGCCCGGTCGATGCTCTGATCGCAGCGCTGCGCGAGCGCGGCTTTGACGCCTGCGGCGTGTTCGTGACCTCGCTGAAGGCTGCGGGCGTCGCGGATTGGTTGCGGGCGCAGCTTGCGCAAAACCCTCCGGCGGCGATCATCAACGCGACGGCGTTCTCAGCGGCGGGCGACGACGGCATGACGCCGTTCGATGCCGCATCGTGCCCGGTGTTCCAAGTCGCGCTCTCCACCGCCCGGCGCGAGGACTGGACGGAGTCGCTGCGCGGCCTGTCGCCCGGCGATCTCGCGATGCATGTGGTGCTGCCCGAGGTCGATGGCCGTCTGTTCGCGGGCGTGGTGAGCTTCAAGTCGGCCGCCGAGCGCGATCCCGATCTGCAATTCGCGCATCTGGCGCATCGCGCCGATGAGAAGCGCGTGACGGCCGTCGCCGCGCGCGTCGCGGGCTGGCGGCGGCTCGCTGAGACGCCGGCCGGTGAGAAGCGGCTGGCGCTCGTGCTCTCGAACTATCCGGGCCGGCCGCATCAGATCGCGCATGCGGTCGGTCTCGACGCGCTGGCCTCGGTCGAGGCGTTGGTGTCCGATCTCGCTGAGGCCGGCCTCGATGTTGTTCCGGTCCATGCGCTCGGCGAGGCGCTGCTCAAGCAGAATCTCACTTGGAGGGTCGCAGACTACCGCGCGGCGCTTTCGCGCCTGCCGCAAGCCTTGCAGGATGATCTCGCGCAAGCCTGGGGCGCGCCGGAGGATGATCCGAGCTGCCGGGACGGCGCGTTTCAATTCGCAGCCGTCGCTTGCGGCAAGTCGATCATCGCGGTTCAGCCGGAACGCGGCGATGCGGCCACGCGCGATACTGATTATCACGATCTCGCCCGCACGCCGCGCCACGCCTATGTCGCGTTCTATCTCTGGCTACGGCAGCAGGCCTGCGATGCCGTCGTGCATATGGGCGCGCATGGCACGCTGGAATGGCTGCCCGGCAAATCCGTGGCGCTGTCGTCCGCGTGCTGGCCGGAAGCTCTGATCGGCGGTCTCCCTGTCATCTATCCTTTCATCGTCAACGATCCCGGCGAGGCCGCGCAGGCCAAGCGGCGCTTAGGGGCCGTCACCATCGGCCATCTGCCGCCGCCGCTCGCCGCATCCGCGGTGCCGGAAGGCTTGCGCCGGCTCGAACAGCTCCTCGACGAATATTCGACTGCCGATGGTCTCGATCCCGCGCGCCGCCAGCGATTGATCGCAGCGATCCGCGACGAGGCGCGCGTGGCGGGCCTCGAAGACGATCTCGGTTTGGATGCTTCGGCCGCGCCCGCCGAGGCCATTCCGCGGATCGATCGCTTCGTCTGCGATCTCAAGGAAAGTCAATTCGGCGACGGCCTGCATGTGTTCGGCCGCGGGGCCTGCGGCGATGCGGAGCGCGACGCGTTGCGTTCGGCACTTGCCGGCCAGCGCGTTGCGCCGGGACCGTCGGGCTCGCCCTATCGCGGCCGTCAGGACGTGCTCCCAACCGGCCGCAATCTCTTTGCCGTCGATCCGCGCGCGGTGCCGACGCCGTCGGCACATGCGCAGGGCATCAAGCTTGCGGAAGAGCTGCTGCGCCGCCACCTGCAGGATCATGGCGACTGGCCGAAGGGGCTCGTGGTCGATCTCTGGGGCTCGGCGACGATGCGCACCGCGGGCGAGGAATTTTCGATGGCGCTGCATCTGGCCGGCCTTGCGCCGCGCTGGGACCACGCCTCCGGCCGCGTCACCGGCTACGACGTCATCGCGCCGGCCGAGCTCGGCCGGCCCCGCATCGACGTCACGTTGCGGGTGTCGGGCCTGTTCCGTGACGTCTTCGCAGGCCTTGCGCAATTGTTCGAGGCCGGCTCCGAAGCGCTTGCGGCGCGCGAGGACGAGGGCGACGAGAATCCCTACCGCCACCGCGCCTCCCGCGTGTTCGCGCCGCGCCCCGGACAATACGGCGTAGGCCTATCCGCGATCCCCGACGCCTTCACGCCGGAGACGCGCGAGGCCGCCGGCGAAGCCTGGTTGTCGGCATCGTCCTGGGCGTTCTCGGCCGACGGCGAGCTGCAGCCGAATCGCGCCGGCATCGAGCAGCGCCTCGCTGCGGCCGATGCCTTCGTCCACCTCCAGGACTTGCCGGAAACCGATCTGCTGCTCGCCGCCGATTATGCCGCGCATGAAGCCGGTGTTGCGGCGGCTGCGGCGCATCTCGGCGCGGCAGGGCCTTCGCTCTATCACCTCGATACGACGCGTCCCGAGCAGCCCCACGCGCGCACGCTGATCGAGGAGATCTCACGCGTCGTCCGTGCGCGCGCCGCCAATCCGGCCTGGATCGCCGGCATGATGCGTCACGGTTTTCGCGGCGCCGCCGAGATCACGGCGACGCTGGAGCACATGGCCGCTTTCGCTCATCTCGCCGGTGCCGTGCCGCCACATCTGTTCGACCTCTACTACGATGCGACGCTCGGCAATGACGACGTCCGCGCTTTCATGGCGCGTGAAAATCAGTCCGCGCTCGCCGCGATGGAAACCTGTTTCGCGCGCCTGCACGATGCGGCGCTTTGGCAAACGCGCCGCAATTCGATCGCGGCGGCGCTGCGGGAGGCCTCATGAGCGCGGCCACGGTCAAGGGCTGGTGTCCCGGCGCGCTGCGCCCGATGCTCTCGGGCGACGGGCTCGTGGTGCGCGTGCGTCCGTTCGGTGGGCGGCTGGAAGCACCGCAAATCACAGGACTTGCCGAGCTCGCCGGGCAACACGGCAATGGTCTGATCGACGTGACGAGCCGCGCCAATCTGCAGATCAGGGGCGTCAGTGAAGAAGGCCATCGGCCGTTGATCGACGGCCTTGCGGGATTGGCGCTGCTCGATCCGGATCCGGCGACGGAAGCCCGTCGCAACATCCTCGTCACGCCGTTCTGGCGCGCTGGCGACGCGACTCAATCGCTCGCCGCCGAGCTTGAAGAAGCGCTTGAGGATAATTCGCTCGCGCTTCCAACGAAATTCGGCTTCGCCATCGATGACGGGACCTCGCGCGTGCTCGCCGGCGATTCCGCAGACATACGCATCGAGCGCGATCGTACAGGCCGTCTCCTGGTGCGGGCCGATGGCGCAAAGCTCGGCCGCTCCGTCGCACGTGGAGAGGCCGTGAGCACGGCGCTCGCGCTCGCAAGCTGGTTCCTGGTCTCCGGCGGCGCGACGGGCGGGCGAGGGCGCATGGCGGCGCACATTGCGTCCGGCGCGGCATTGCCTCAATCGCTGCGCGGCGAGACCGAACCCGCGCCCGTGATGGCCGCGTCGCGGCCAGGGCACTATCCGCAAGGCGCGATGGTCGGCGTCGCGTTCGGGCAGATGCTGCATACGACGCTGCATCAGTTCGCCGGTTGCGGACATGCGCTGCGCATGACGCCCTGGCGGATGGTGCTGAGCGAGGGCAAGCGCGAGATGCCGAGCGCGCCGGGCCTGATCACCGAGCCCTTTGATCCCGCGCTGCGCGTCATCGCCTGCAGCGGCGCACCGCGCTGCCGCGAAGCCCATGCCGATACGCGCGCGCTCGCAGCAGCGCTTGCCCCGCGCATCGCCGCCGATACGCGGCTCCACGTCTCCGGCTGCGGCAAGGGCTGTGCCCATTCCGGCACGGCCGCGGTCACGCTGGTGGCGACCCGTGCCGGATTCGATCTCGTCCGTGACGGCTCGATCCGCGACGAGCCGGTGCTGCGCGGCCTGAACGGCGCCGACATCGTCAGCGATCCCTCCATTCTAGTGGGAGGGAACTGATGCCGCACACTTACGAGACCGATGGCGCTGCGATCTACCGGCAGTCCTTTGCGACCATCCGCGCCGAGGCCGATCTTGCCCGCTTCACGCCGGACGAAGAACAGGTCGTGGTGCGGATGATCCATGCCGCCGGCATGGTCGGCCTGGAGGCGCATATCCGCTTCACTCAGGGCATGGCGACCGCTGCGCGCGCCGCCCTGCAGAGAGGCGCGCCGATCCTGTGCGATGCGCGCATGGTCTCGGAAGGGATTACGCGCGCGAGGTTGCCGGCAGCCAATACCGTCATCTGCACGCTCGGCGACGAGGCCGTTCCAGCGCTGGCGCAATCCATGCGCAACACCCGCTCGGCCGCGGCGCTGGAGTTGTGGCGGCCGCATCTCGATGGCGCGGTCGTTGCGATCGGCAATGCGCCGACCGCGCTGTTTCATCTGCTCAACATGCTGGAGGACGGCGATTGCCCGCGGCCCGCGGCGATCATCGGCTGTCCCGTCGGTTTCGTCGGCGCTGCCGAGTCCAAGGCCGCGCTGGTGGCTGATCCGCCTGTGCCGGCGCTGACGGTCGAGGGCCGCCTCGGCGGCTCCGCGATCACGGTTGCCGCGGTGAACGCGCTGGCGAGCCGGAGCGAATAGCGATGGGACACATCATCTGCTGCGGTCTCGGCCCCGGCGATCCTGATCTGATGAGCGTGCGCGCCGATCGCACCGTGCGCGGCGCTAGCCACGTCGCCTATTTCCGCAAGAAGGGCCGGCCAGGCCAGGCGCGTCGCATCGTCGAGGGCATGCTGGCGGCCGACGTCACCGAATATCCCATGGAATATCCCGTTACGACGGAGATCGCCTTCGACAGCGCCGAGTACGTGCAGCTGCTGGCCGGCTTCTACGACGAGTGGGCGGAGCGTCTGGCGCGGCTTTCGCGCGCGGTCGACGTCGTCGTACTTTGCGAGGGCGATCCCTACTTCTACGGCTCCTTCATGCATCTGCACGCGCGCCTGCAAGGTCGGGTCGAGATCGAGGTGATCGCCGGCATTCCCGGCATGGTCGGCTGCTGGAATGGTGTCGGACAGCCGATCGCGCTCGGCGATGACGTGACGACCGTGCTGATGGGGACGCTGGCCGAAGACGAGCTCGAGCGGCGTATGCGTGATTCCGATGCGCTCGTCGTCATGAAGACCGGCCGCAATCTCGCAAAGGTGCGCCGCGCGCTCAGCTCAGCCGGCCGGCTAGATGATGCCTGGCTGGTGGAGCGCGGCACCATGGCGGGCGAGCGCGTGGTGCGGCTCGCCGAGGTCGATGGCGCGGACTGTCCCTATTTCGCGATCGTGCTGGTGCACGGCAAGGGCAGGCACCTGGACGCCGCCGAATGACGGGCACGCTGACCATCGCGGGCCTGGGGCCGGGCAGCGATGCTCTGGTGACGCCCGAGGTCACGGCTGCGCTGGCCGCCGCAACCGATATTCTGGGCTATGCGCCCTATGTCGCGCGCGTGCCGCCGCGTGCTGGGCTTAAGCTGCATCCCTCGGATAACCGCGAGGAGCTGCAGCGCGCGAGCGAAGCTCTGCGGCTCGCCGCAGAAGGCGGACAGGTCGTCGTCGTCTCCTCGGGCGATCCCGGCGTCTTCGCGATGGCCTCTGCCGTGTTCGAGGCGCTCGAACAGGCGCCGCAATGGCGGGATCTTTCGATTCGCGTGCTGCCTGGCATCACCGCGATGCTGGCAGCGGCCGCACGCGTGGGCGCGCCGCTCGGCCATGATTTCTGCGCGATCAATCTCTCCGACAATCTCAAGCCGTGGGCAGTCATCGAGAAGCGGCTGCGGCTCGCCGCCGAAGCCGATTTTTCCATTGCGATGTACAATCCGCGCTCGGCAAGCCGGCCGGAAGGATTCGGCCGCGCACTCGCGGTGTTGAAAGAGGGCGGCTGCGGCGAGCGCCTCGTGATTTTTGCACGCGCGATCAGCACAGCTGACGAGAGGATCGAAACTGTCACGCTGCACGAAGCTCGGCCCGAGATGGCCGACATGCGGACGCTGGTGATCGTCGGCAATTCGCAGACGCGCCGCGTCGGCCGCTGGGTCTATGCGCCGAGGCGGGTAGAATGACCGAGCCACTGCATGATCTCGGCCACGCTCTCGACCCGCAGCCGCTCGGGCAGCTTCGGCCGCGAGATCATGAGCACGGGCAGGCCGAGCAAGCGAGCCGCGTCGATCTTGGCGCGCGCGCCATCGCCGCCGGAATTGCGGGCGACGATCCAGCCGATGCCGCGTTTGCGCATCATCTCGATCTCGCTATCGAACGTGAACGGTCCACGCGACACGATCACGTCAGCCGGGAAGGGCAGCGGCGCCTCGGGCGGATCGACGAACCGCAGCGTGTAGGCATGCGGCTTCATCGCAAATGGCGCGATGTGTTGGCGGCCGATGGCGAGGAACACGTTTGCGGGCGCCTCGGGCAGCGCGGCCGCCGCGGCGCTGACATCTGCGACTTCAATCCAGTTGTCGCTGGACATCCTGGCCCAGGGCGCGCGCTCCAACGCGATCAGGGGCGTATTGGTTGCCGCGCACGCCTCGACCGCATTGCGGCTCATCTCCGCGGCGAAAGGATGCGTCGCGTCGATCACATGCGTAATGCCCTCGCTGCGAACGTAGTCGGCAAGCCCGCTCACGCCGCCGAAGCCGCCGATGCGGGTCGGCAGCGGCTGGTCGGCGGGCGCGCGGGTGCGACCGCCATAGGAATAGATGGCCTCGATGCCTGCGCGCGCGATCGCCGCGGCAAGCTGGCTCGCATCGGCCGTTCCGCCCAGAATGAGGGCGCGCGTCATGGCTGATTCCTTGGCTGATCCCTGGCTGACCATCATCGGTATCGGCGAAGATGGCCTTGCCGGGCTGTCCGAAGCAAGCCGAAAGGCGCTCAATGAGGCCGAAACCGTCTTCGGTGGTGAACGGCATCTCGCGCTTGCCGGCGTCGGCAGCCGCGGCCGTCCCTGGCCGGTGCCGTTCGACGCCGACGTCGTTCTGGGCAGCCGCGGCCGGCCGACGGCGGTGCTCGCCTCCGGTGATCCGTTCTGGCATGGCGCCGGTGCAGCTCTCGCCGAGAGGCTGCAAGCCGGCGAGTGGATCGCGCGTTCGGCACCGTCGACCTTCTCGCTTGCGGCCGCGCGGCTGGGCTGGCGGCTCGAATTCGCCGTCTGCCTCGGGCTTCACGCCGCACCGTTCGAACGTCTCGTTCCGCATCTGGCGCGAGGGGCGCGCATTATCTGCCTCGTGCGCGATGGGAAAGCGGCAAGCGATCTTGCAACATGGTTGAGCGAGCGCGGATGGGGCGCCTCGGCCTTCTGGACGCTCGCCGCACTCGGTGGGCCGCGCGAAAGCATCCAAGAATATCGCGCCGACGGTTTCGCCGGTGATCCCGCTGGAAACCTGGTCGCAGTCGCCGTTGAGGCGAAGGGCACGCAGGGCATCCCCCGCAGCTCGGGAATTTCGGACGATCTGTTCGTCCATGACGGCCAGATCACCAAGCGGCCGGTGCGCGCGCTGGCGCTCTCGGCGCTGGCGCCGCGTCCCGGCGAGCGGCTGTGGGATATCGGCGCCGGTTCGGGGTCGATCTCGGTCGAGTGGGCGCTCTGCGGCGGGACGGCGACAGCAATCGAGCCGTGCGAGGATCGCGCCGCAAACATCGGCCGCAATGCAACGGCGTTTGGGCTTTCGCACCGGATCACCGTCGTCACAGGGAGGGCGCCTGAAGCTGTTGCTGCACTCGAAGCACCGGATGCGGTCTTCATCGGCGGCGGTCTCGACATCGCAATGTTCGATGCGATCTGGTCGCGGCTTGCGCCAGGCACGCGGCTGGTTGCACATTCGGTCACATTGGAGACGGAAGCGTTGCTCGGCGATCTGCACCAGCGCCACGGCGGTGAGCTGATGCGGGTGGAGATCGCGCATGCTGGCCCGCTCGGCCGTTACCGGTCCTGGGAGGCGTCGCGGCCGGTGGTGCAGTGGAGTACGGTCCGATGAAGGTGGCCGGGTTTGGGTTCAGGAGAGATGTCACTCTCGCTTCGCTGCGCGAAGCGCTGCTGGCGGCGGGTGATCCCGAAGGCCTCACGGCGATGGCAACTGTCAGCGACAAGGCCGACGCGGAGCCGCTGCAGCAGCTCGCGCGCGAGTGCGGTGTGCCAATCAAGGCTGTTCCGGCCGACATGTTGGCCAGGATCGCCACGCCGACCCGGTCCAATCTTGTGGCGGAGAAGTTCGGCACTGGATCGGTCGCCGAAGCCGCGGCACTCGCTGCGGCCGGGCCGCGCGCACGGCTGATCGCGACACGCGTTGTCTCGCAGGATCGCACCGCGACCGCCGCGATCGCGGAAGGAGACGGCGCATGACGGTGCATTTCATTGGGGCAGGGCCGGGCGCGCCTGATCTGCTGACATTGCGTGGCCGCGACCTGATCGCGGCCTGTCCGGTCTGCCTCTATGCGGGCTCACTGGTCCCCGAAGGCGTGCTCGCGCATTGCCCGCCCAACGCGCGTATCGTCAACACGGCGCCGCTGTCGCTCGACGAGATCATCGCGGAGATCGCCGCCGCGCATACAGAAGGCAAGGATGTCGCGCGGCTGCATTCCGGTGATCTCTCGATCTGGTCCGCGATGGGTGAGCAGCTGCGCCGCCTGCGCTCGCTCGGCATTCCCTACACGGTTACACCTGGCGTTCCCTCCTTCTCGGCTGCGGCGGCAGCGCTCGAGGTCGAGCTCACGCTGCCAGGGCTTGCCCAGACAGTGGTGCTGACGCGCACGCCGGGCCGAGCCAGCGCCATGCCTGAAGGCGAGAAGCTTGCGGCATTCGCTGCCACCGGCGCTGTGCTCGCGATCCACCTGTCGATCCATCTGCTCGACAAACTCATCGCCGAGCTATCGCCACATTATGGCGCGGATTGTCCGGTCGCGATCGTCTGGCGCGCGAGCTGGCCCGATCAGCGCATCATCCGCGCTACGCTAGCAACGCTCGATTCTGCTATTGCTGGCGAGATGGAACGCACTGCGCTGATCCTGGTCGGCAGGACGCTGGGCGCTGCGGATTTCGACGAGAGCCGTCTCTATGCCGCCGACTACGACCGCCGCTACCGCCCCGTCGGTGTCGAGCCGCGCTTTCCGGAGGTCTCGTGATGGCGGCAGGGCTCGTCATCTCCGCACCGGCTTCCGGCGTCGGCAAGACCACGGTGACGCTGGCGCTCGCGCGCGCCTGGCGCAATCGCGGATTGAACGTGCAGTGCTTCAAGAGCGGTCCCGATTACATCGATCCCGCCTTCCACGCCGCCGCCACGGGACGCGCTTCCGTCAACGTCGATAGCTGGGCGATGAACCGCGGGGCGATCTCGCATCTCGTCAGTCGCGGTGCGGACGCCGATATCGTGCTCGCCGAGGGCTCGATGGGCCTGTTCGACGGTGTCGCCGCGCCCGGTGTCTCCGGCACCGGTGCCACCGCCGACATTGCGGAGATGCTGGGCTGGCCGGTGCTGTTGGTGATTGATCCCTCCGGCCAGGCGCAGACCGCGGCGGCGATCGCCGCGGGACTTCGCGATTATCGCCCCGGCGTGCGGCTTGCCGGCGTCGTGCTCAACCGCGTCGCCAGCCCGCGCCATGAAGACCTCGTGCGGCGTGCGCTCGACGATTCCGGCATTGCCGTGTTCGGCGCGCTGCCGCGTCATGCCGGGATCAGCCTGCCGAAGCGACATCTCGGCCTGGTGCAGGCCGAAGAGCAGGCCGAGATCGGCAAGCTGATCGACGAGGCCGCGCGCTTCGTTGCCGAGCATGTCGATCTCGATGCGGTGCTGGGATCGGCTGCCAGCTGGTCGCCGCAACCTGCCGCGAATGGGCTGAACGTGACACCGCCGGGGCAGCGCATTGCGCTGGCCCGCGATGCGGCGTTCTCCTTCATCTATCCGCATATGCTGGAAGCCTGGCGCGCGGCGGGCGCGGAGATCTCGACATTCTCGCCGCTCTCCGATGAGGCGCCCGACGCGAGCGCCGATGTGTGCTGGCTGCCCGGCGGCTACCCCGAGCTCCATGCCGGCAAGATCGCGGCCAATGCGCGTTTTCGCAGCGGCCTGCGCGCGTTCGCCGAAACGCGGCCGGTGCACGGCGAATGCGGGGGCTATATGGTGCTGGGAACCGCTCTGACCGACGCGGACGGTGTCCGCCACGAGATGACAGGCCTGCTTGGCCTGGAGACGAGCTTTGCCAAGCGTCGCATGCATCTCGGTTATCGTCTGGCCGAACTCGCCGCGCCGATGCCGGGACATCGCTCCGGCGCGCGCTTGCGCGGCCATGAGTTCCACTATTCGACCATTCTTGCCCAGCCTGATACGCCGCTGGCAGTCGTGCATGATGCGACCGGCGCAGTCATCGCCGAGACCGGCTCGCAGCGCGGCCACGCCACCGGCACCTTCTTTCATCTGATCGCGGAGGACCGGTGAGCGGATTCGTCTCCTTCATCTCCGCCGGGCCCGGCGACCCCGAGCTTCTCACGCTCAAGGGCGCAGCGCGGCTGCGCGAAGCCGACGTCGTGCTCTATGACGATCTTGCCTCCGGCGCGATCCTCGATCTCGCCCGGGCCGGCGCCAATCTCGTCGCGGTGGGAAAACGGGCAGGGCGTCCCTCGACCAAGCAGCACCACGTCAACCGTCTGTTGGTCGACTATGCCGCAACTGGCGCGCGCGTGGTGCGGCTCAAGTCGGGCGACGCCGGCATTTTCGGCCGGCTCGAGGAGGAGCTGGAGACGCTGCGTGAGGCCGGTATCGGCTACGAGATCGTTCCCGGCGTGACATCGGCCTGCGTTGCCGCGGCGCAGGCCGGCATTCCCCTGACCCGGCGCCATACCTCGCGCCGGGTGCAGTTCGTCACCGGCGCCGATGTCACCGGCGAGCTGCCGCCCAACCTGAACTGGGGGGCACTGGCCGACCCGGAAGCGACGACCGTGGTCTATATGGGCCGGCGCACCTTCCCGGCGCTTGTCGCAAAGTTGATCGCGCACGGGCTCGCTGCGGATACCCCCGCGCTGTTCGCCGAATCCCTCGGACGCCCCGACGAACGGCTGGTCCGCACCACCATCGCCGAACTTGCCGAGCAGCTTGCGCGCGGCGGCGCCGCCTCGACGGCCGCCGTGATCCTGTTTGGGGCGCTGGCGGGGGATTATCCGTCATGACGGCCTTGGCCGCCGTTCGCCCCTTGACGCAGGCTCAGCGAAAGGGGCACACAAGAGAAGCATGGTGCTCGACGCGGCGCAAAGCGCCGGAGCATAATCGGGAATGGGGGTGGGCGGACCCAGTTGCGGCGCCCAAAACCCCAGCCGCCCCCGCGACTGTAAGCGGTGAGGGACTCCGATCAGCCACTGGGCCGCAAGGTCCGGGAAGGCCGGAAATCCCGGGGAACCGCGAGCCAGGAGACCGGCCCTGCACGTTTTGAGGCCAAGGCCGTCGGGTGTGACGGCAGGAAGGAATTGAGCCATGCATATCGAACCCGGCATAGTGACGGGCGCCAAGCTCGTGTTGAGTTACGCAACCGGCATCGCCGCAGGCGGCGTTGCGCTGAAGCTCGCGGTGGAGACCGTGCGTGAGCAGGGCATCACGTCGTTCGCGGCGCGGACGCTCGCCACCACAGTCCTCGTCTTCACCTTCTTCGAGATCCTGCCGCACTTCCCGGTCGGCGTCTCCGAGGTGCACTTCATTCTCGGCTCGACACTGTTCCTGCTGTTCGGTGCGGCGCCCGCGGCCTTCGGCCTCGCATTCGGCCTGCTGCTCCAGGGCGTGTTCTTCGAGCCCGCTGACATCCCGCAATACGGCATGAACGTCACCACACTGCTGGTGCCGCTGTTCGCGATCCAGGCGATCGCTTCACGGATCATCTCGCGCAACACCGCCTATGTTGATTTGAAGTATCGGCAGGCGCTGGCGCTTTCGACGACCTATCAGGCCGGTGTGATCGCCTGGGTGGCGTTCTGGGCGCTCTATGGTTCCGGTTTTGCCATGACCAATCTCGCCAGCATCGCGACGTTCGCGGCGTCCTATGCGCTGGTCATCGTGATCGAGCCGCTCGCCGATCTCGCGGTGCTGGCGCTGGCGAAGTCGCTGCGCGGCGTCACCGCGCCAGGCCTCGTCACCCCGCGCCTGCATAACGCGGCCTGAGAGACAAGCGAACGGGCGGCCTGCAGGGCCGCCCGTCGCGTTCGCGATGCTCACGCTCTCTTTGATAGGCATCGGTTGCGGTGATCCCGACCAGCTCACGCGCGCCGCTGTTCGAGCGATCAACGCCGCCGATCTCGTCCTGATTCCGCGCAAGGGGACGGCGAAGTCCGATCTCGCCGATCTCAGGCGGACGATCTGCGCGGATGTGCTGACCAGCGACAAGACAGCCATCGCTGAGTTCGACCTTCCCGTGCGCGACGTCGCTGAAGCTGACTACCGCAAGGGCGTGGACGATTGGCACGACGCGGTTGCCGCGACCTGGTCGCAGACGATCGCAAAGCATCTCGAAGGTGAGGGCAGGGTTGCGCTGCTGATCTGGGGCGATCCCTCGCTCTATGATTCCTCGTTGCGCATTGCGCGGCGGCTCAATCCCTTGCCTGACATCGAGGTCGTACCCGGCATCACGTCGATCCAGACGCTGTGCGCGGCGCATGCGCTGCCGCTCAACGACATCGGCGAGCCCTTTCTGGTCACGACCGGGCGGCGCTTGCGCGAAGGCGGCTGGCCGCAAGGTGTCGACACCGTGGTGGTGATGCTCGACGGCGGCACGGCGTTCCAGTCGCTCGATCCGGAAGGCTTGCAGATCTGGTGGGGCGCCTATCTCGGCATGCCCGACCAGATCGTCATGTCCGGCGTGCTCGCCGAGGTCGGCCCGCGCATCGTGGCGTTGCGTCAGGAGGTGCGCGAGCGGCATGGCTGGATCATGGACAGCTACATTCTCAAGCGCAGGCCGTAAGCGAGGCAGTATGCTCCCCGAATGGGTCACCCAAAATTGCCCCGATGTCTCCGTAGTGCATCGCGAGGCGGCCATCGCGCGGCAGGCGCAATTGACAAAGCCGACCGGTGCACTCGGCCGGCTGGAGCAGCTCGCAATCGAGCTTGCGGGCCTGCAGGCGACCGAGCAGCCGCGTGCCGCACGGGTGCCGATCATCGTCTTCGCCGGCGACCACGGCATCGTCGCGCAGGGCGTCTCGGCCTATCCGCAAGAAGTGACCATCGCGATGATGGCGAATTTCGCCGCTGGCGGCGCCGCGATCTCGGTGTTGGCGCGCGAGCTTGGCTCGAGCCTGGACGTCGTCGACGCCGGAACGCTGGCAACAGAGGCAATGGCGGGTGTCATCACCGACAAGCCGCGCCTTGGCACGCTCGATTTCAGCGTGGACGCCGCGCTGACGCCTGCGGAGCTGGCGTTCGCCTTCGAGGCTGGCCAGAGCGCGGTTTCACGTGCCGAGGCGGGCAAGCCGGATCTGCTGATCTTCGGCGAGATGGGGATCGGCAACACCACCACGTCGGCGGCGATCGCGGCGAGCCTGCTCGGCATCAGCGCCGAAGAGATCGCGGGCAGCGGCACCGGCGTCGATGCGGCCGGCCGTGCGCACAAGGCCCGTGTCATCGATGCTGCGATCGCGCGTCACGGCGTTGGCGGCGCTTCGCCGGAAAAAATCCTATGCGCCGTTGGCGGCCTGGAGATCGCGGCGATCTCAGGTGCGATCATCGCGGCCGCGCAGCGCCGCATCCCTGTATTGATCGATGGCTTCATCGTATCGGTGGCAGCGCTCGCAGCAGTGCGGCTTAATCCGTCGTGCCAGCCGTTCCTGCTGCCGTCGCATCAATCGGCGGAGCAGGGGCATCGGCTGGTGTTGCGCGCGCTGAACGTGCAGCCGTTGATCAGCCTCGATCTCAGGCTCGGCGAGGGATCGGGTGCCGCCATCGCACTGCCGCTGGTGCGGCTCGCCTGCAGCCTTCACAACGGCATGGCGACGTTTGCGCAGGCCAATGTGCCTGACAGACCTAACTGATCCGCTGATTGACGGAGACGACGCGCCAGCCGCTCGCAAGGCGATCGATCCGGGTCAGCGACAGCGGATCGACCACGAAGCGCAAGGCGGCCTGCGGCGTCAGATCCAGCGCGATGCAGAGCGCGGCGCGGATGGTGCCGGAATGCACGACGAGCGTGGCCGATCCGGCTGCGATCCGCGACAGGCCGAGCCGCACGCGCACGACCTGATCCGCAAAGCTTTCGCCGCCCGGCGGCCGTCCGGCAGCCGGATCGCTCCAGAACCGCGCATAGGCGTCGCCGCCGCTCTCGGCGAGTTTGTCGTGCCGGTGGCCGGTCCAGTCGCCGAAATCCTGCTCGCGGAATTCGCTGACGGGCTCCGGCTCGAGCCCCAATGCGCGCGCCGTCTCGATCGTGCGCCGCGACGGGCTGGCATAGCTGGCGGCATCCCGCGGCAGGCGCCGCCGCAGAGCGTCCAATTGCACGCGATCGCCGAGGTCGGCCGGCGCGTCGGCGGCGTGGATGGTGCCCGTCACACCCGCGACGGGCGCGTGCCGTATCAACCAGAGGAAGGTCTCGCCTTCCATGCTCATCTCCAAGGAAGTTGCTCGCTGTGGCCATAACGCCGCAACTGGCACATTGACTCTGTTGTTATGGTAATCCTAGATGCTTGCGACGGTTTCCCCGAGAGGGGATGAAAAGGGAATACGGTGCGGGGACATTGTCCCCAACGCCGTGGCTGCCCCCGCAACTGTGAGCGGATAATCCTTCGTCAGAAGCCACTGGGTCCTCGGTCCCGGGAAGGCGACGAAGCGGTGATGACCCGCGAGCCAGGAGACCTGCCGTCAGCCGTGGTCACACGCGAAGATGTCGGTCGGGGAGTACAGACATTCGGCTTCATCGGACGGCTGAAGGGCCAAAAGGTGAGACCTCGTTCGCTGTGACGTGCCACTGACGTCATACCGAGGTCCGAAAAACCGTGTCTTCCATCCGTATCGTACGACCGCGAAAATTCCTGCTCGCCTCCGCCGCGCTCACATCCTTTGCCGCTCTCGATCTGCCCGCTGCGCTGGCGCAGCAGGCCCGTGAACCCCTGCCGCCCGTCGAAGTATCGCCGGCGCTATCCCGCAAGCAGGCCAAGCCTGCCGGCCGGGAGGCGCAGAGCACGCGCCGCGCAGCAGCGCGCAGGCCGGCGGCCGCAGCAGCGATGCCGAAGCCCGTCGTGCCGGCTGCGGCACCTCCGACGCCGCTCAACAGCAATGCCGTCGCCGAAAGCGCATCGCGGCTCGGCCTGACGGTGCGCGAGACGCCCGCGACCGTTGAGGTGATCTCCGCCGAGACCATGCGCGAGCAGGGCTATCGCACCGTGTCCGACGTGGCGCAGGGGGCGGTCGGTGTTACCTCCGGCGATAATCCGGCCGAGCCTTCCGCCTTCTCGATGCGCGGCTTCACCAACAGCCAGATCAACACGCTCTACAACGGCATCAAGATCGGTCCGCAGAACATGACCTCGCGGATCATGGACACCGCCAATCTGGAGGCCGTGGAATTCCTGAAGGGCCCGGCATCGCTGATCTCGGGCGAGGGCGCCGCCGGCGGCGCGATCAATTTTGTGACCAAGCAGCCGCACACGGGACCGATCCGGAACGAAGCTGATTTCTCCTGGGATTCGCTGAACTCGTTACGCGCGCATTACGGTTCGGGCGGCAGCACCAATGTGCAGGGCCTCGACTATCGCTTCGACATCAGCCGTTCGGCGCTCAACGGCTTTGCCGACGACACCAATACCAAGATGCTCGACGTGTCGGGCCAGCTCAACTATCGCATCTCCGACAGTCTCAAGATCTGGGGCGCGATCGAGTATCGCGAAGACCGCTCCAAGGCCTATTGGGGCGCGCCGCTGGTGCCGATCGCGTTCAGCGGCTCGCATGCGACGTCGGGGATCGTCTCAGGCAATTACTTCAACAGGACTGATCTTGGGGCTGTCACGATCGACGACCGCACCTTCAACACCAACTACAACGTCCTCGACAACCGCAATGTCGCGCAGGAGGTGTGGCTGCGCGGCGGTTTCGAGCTGAAGCTGGCGCCGGACCTGACCTTGAAGAGTCAGGCCTATGGTTACGGCGCCGAGCGCACCTGGTTCAACAACGAGATCGAGGCGTTCG
The DNA here is from genome assembly GCF_054863025.1 of Bradyrhizobium sp. 23AC. Taxonomy (NCBI): domain Bacteria; kingdom Pseudomonadati; phylum Pseudomonadota; class Alphaproteobacteria; order Hyphomicrobiales; family Nitrobacteraceae; genus Bradyrhizobium; species Bradyrhizobium sp. 23AC. The sequence continues at coordinate 165,068 of NZ_JAVAYN010000008.1, read as the reverse complement.
ATTCCACTAACAACCAGGTGTATCGCGAGCGCTTCTATGTCGCGCACAGCCAGCGCCTCGTCGGCAACATCACCGACCTGATCTGGGACGCGAATATCGCGGGCTTCGACAATCGCTTGGTCACGACGCTGTCGTCGAGCTATCTTGATTTCGTCAGGCCGGGCGCGGCAAACTTCCCGAACGATTATGTCTCGCTGGTCGATCCCAACCGCGGCTTCTACGGTCTGCTCACGACCAAGCAGCAGACCGCGCGTATCGACAACGAGGCGCTGTCGTTCGAGGACAGGCTGAAGCTGACGCGGACCTTCGCGCTGATCGGCGGCCTGCGCGTCGAGCACATCGGGCTCGATCGCAACTCGACGGATACCGCCGGCCTGGTGAACGCGGGCTTCCCGTTCACGAAAGACTGGGCGCCGGTGACGGGCCGCATCGGCTACACCTGGGAGGCCGTGCCCGGCCTGACTTTCTTCAGCCAGTACGCCACCGGCGCCGACGTCTCCGCGAACACCAGCTTCCTGTTGTTGCCGACCCAGCCGCTCGACCTCACGACCTCGCGGACCTACGAGACCGGCGTCAAGCATCTGTTCTGGGACAACAGGGCGGAGTGGTCGTTCTCGGCCTACGACATCGTGCGCAAAAACGTCTATGCCGCGGCCGGCGGCATGGCGCTCAACATTGCCGGACGCCAGGAGTCGAAGGGCGTCGAGCTCGCCGCCTCGGTCCGTCCGATCGATCCGCTGCGTCTGTGGGGCAACATCGCCTATGTCGACGCCCGCTATGCCGACTACAATTTCGCCGGCGGCTCGTTCTCCGGCAATACGCCGCCGAACGTGCCGCGCATCGTGGCGAATGCCGGCGCGTCGTACCGGTTCTTCACGCCCTGGCCGGTAGAGCTCGGCATCACCGGCCGCCATGTCGGCGACCGCTACAACACCGATGCCAATGTCGTGACGATGAAAGCGTATACCGTCGCCGACGTCTACGCCTTCGTCGACATCCCGAAGACGGTGTTCAGCGCGGTCGATCAGGCACGCCTGACCTTCCGCGTCCGCAACATCACTGATAAGCGCTATGCGATCTGGGGCGATCCGTTCTATCCCGACCAGATCCTCTTGGGCGCGCCGCGGACCTACGAGCTTTCGGCCGCGTTCAAATGGTAGGGCGCTGAACGGATGATGGGCGCGATCGTCCTGGTGCACCGCTGGCTCGGGATCGCGTTCTGCCTGCTGTTCGCGATGTGGTTCGCGACGGGGATCGTAATGCACTTCGTTCCGTTTCCGTCGCTGACGGAAGCGGAACGGTTTGCCGGTCTCGCGCCGGTGGATCGCGAAGCGGCGAGGATCCCGCTTGCGGAGGCGGTCGCTGCGAGCGGGGTCGCGGGCGCCGTGCGCGTCCGGCTGATCCAGCGGAGCGATGCAGCGGTCTACATCGTGTCGGGATCATCGCGCGTGCGCGCGGTCCGCGCCTCCGACGGAGGGGATGCGTCGGTCGCAACTGCCGATGCCGCGCTTGCCATCGCGCGGGAGCACGCGCGCAATCGCGGGCTCGATGCCGCGCGGGTCGCGGTCGTTGCGTTCTCGGACCATGATCAGTGGAGCGTGCCGAACGGCTTCGATCGCCACCGGCCGCTGTTTCGCGTGGCCCTCGGCGATGCTGCCGGGACGGAAATCTACGTCTCCTCGGCCACCGGCGAGATCGTCCTGGACACGAGGCGGCGCGAGCGGGGCTGGAATTGGGCCGGCAGTGTGCTGCACTGGATTTATCCTACGGTCCTGAGAAGCAACTGGTCGCTGTGGGATCGCGTCGTCTGGACGCTGTCATTGCTGGCCTTGCTCGCGGCGATGCTTGGTGCGGTGCTCGGGATCGCGCGGGTGAAGCTGCGAGGGCCCCGGATGTCCACACCCTATCGTGGCTGGCACGCGTTGCATCACCTCATTGGCCTCGCGGCAACAATGTTCGTGCTGACATGGAGTCTCAGCGGCTGGCTCTCCATGGATCACGGCCGGCTGTTCTCGCGCGGACAATTGACCGCGGCCGAGTCCGGCGTGATGAAGGCATTGCCTGATTGGGCGGCGGCCTCATGGCTCGATCGGCAGCCGATATCGCCCTCGGCCCGGGAGATCGAATGGTTTGCCTTTAATGGCATTGTCTACCGGCGCGACCGGGTGAGCCTCGACCATCAGGTCTTGATCAAGGCAGGGGACGCGCTCCGCGATGAACCGACGGGATTTCTGGAGGTTCATGAGATCCAGAATCTGGTGGCGCGCCTCGCCGCCGGCTGCGGCGCGCCGTCCGTTCTTGCTGGCAACGACGACTACCCCGCGCAATCGGCTGTCCCGGGTGCGCCCGCCTACCGCTCGCGCTGCGGCGACCTCTGGTTCGATATCGACGGTGCCGATGGCAGTGTGCTGCAAAGGCTGGATACCTCGCGGCGGGCCTATCGCTGGTTCTACAGCGCGCTCCACACGCTCGATTTTCCGGTCCTGCTGGCGCATCCACGTCTGCGCGATGTCCTGATCGTCGGACTCTGTGCGTTGGGACTGGCGTTCTCCGTCACCGGGATCGCGATTGGCTGGCGGCGTCTGCGGTCCTGACCGAAACCGCGTGTCTTGTCCAACGGCCGTCGGTTACATCGGCTCCTCTCTAATCCAGACCGGTCTTGCCCGGTGCCCAATAAGCTTTTGCCCTGATCCGCGATGAGGCGACGCCGGCGGCCTTCAAGGCGCGGCCGATGCGCTGGATCGAGGATGCCTTGCCGGTCAGGACGAACTGTGCGCCGTTTGCGGCAAGGCGGAGCAACTCGGATTCGGCGGTTGCAAGATGGGTATCATCGGCGCTGCATGCGATTAATCTGGCCTGGCCGAGGCCGATGGAATCCAGCACCAGTCTCGACTCCGCGACATCGGTGGCTTCGAACACATGCAGCGCGCCGCCAGCCTGCAGGCTGTCACGCAACGCCGCCGCAAGGCCGAACGAGGTTTCATCGCCGAACAGAACGATGGGCGCTCCGAGGTCGGCAAGGTCGAACGAGCGGCGTGGACCAAAGAACTGGCAGGTGTCACCTTCGCGCAAACCGCCGGCCCAGCGGCTGCCGGGGCCTTCGCCATGTGCAAAGGCTAGGAGCCGCGTTCTGCCCTTGCCGGCGTCCCACGACATCGGCGTAAAGGTGCGCGCGCTCAGGCCCGAGCCCATCGCGACCTGGATCTTGTCGCCGGCCGTCCAGGCAACGTTCCCGAGCGCTTCGCCTTCGAGCTCGACGAGCCGGAAGCGCGGCGAGAGCGTCCTGACGCCGGCGACGCGCGCCGGGCGCATCAGCCATCGCAGCAACATCCGCGTGAGCCGTCCCTGCGGTGCCCGCGATGGCTCGGACGTCTGTGGCTCGTGAGCGGCCTCGTTCAAGTTTGGCTCCATCACAGGTTTCACCGCCGCGCCGATCATCTGGTCTTGATCGTGAATTCGTTGCCACGTCCCGGGTCGAACGGCAGCGACAGTGAGAGGTAACCGTTCTCGGGATCGCGCACGTAGTCGATATAGCCCGAAGCTTCCTCGAGCGCGTTCTCGCCGACGATGAGCGCGCCGCGCTTCAGGTGCGGCTCCAGCAGCCTGAGAATGGGAAGATAGAGAGTGAAAGCGCCATCGAGCATCACCATGTCGATCTCGCCGCCGAGGCCGGAGCTGAGCGTTTCGCGCGCATCGCCGTGCCTGAACTCGACGAGGTCGGCGAGCCCCGCGGCAGCAAGGTTCGTCCGCGCCCGCTCGATCTTGCCGGGTTCTAGATCGGTCCCGATCAGGCGGCCGCCACCGATGTCGCGCAGGCCCGCCGCCATGTAGATCGCGGAAATCCCCATCGAGGAGCCAAACTCGACGATGCGCTTTGCCTTGGAGGCGCGGACGCACATGTAGAGGAAGCGTCCGAACCGCGGAGAGACGCTCAAAAAATTATCCGCAAGTCCGCGATAGACTTCGTTCAGATCGCGGCTCTCGGCTGCGATGGCCTTGCTGATGATCTCATCGCGGCCCTTCGCTTCCTTCGCGAAGGTTTGCATCAGTTGCCCGTCGGCGATCTCCGCTTCCTGGTGAAGACGAAGGAGGACGTCGGTGACGACGCCTCTGCTGAGTGAATCCATGTCGGTCGGCTCCTTGCCAATGCGCCCGCCGGGCGCTTCGGAGCCTGGATACGAAATGGTCCCTCAGATCGCATTCCGCGAACGGGACAATCGATTGCGAATTCCGGTCAGTGTGCGCCGATGCGGCGTTCGGCCAGATATCGCGCCGGCGGCTTGCCCAGCGCCTTGCGGAACATGGTGACGAAGGCGCTGGCTCCCTCATAGCCGAGATCGAGCGCCACGGCCTGGACCGATGCGCCCTGGTCGAGGCGCTGAAGCGCGATCAGGATGTGGAGCTGCTGGCGCCAGCGGCCGAAGCTCATGCCGGTCTCGCGTTGCAGGATGCGGGTGAGGGTGCGCGGCGCGACGGCCATGCGCCGGCTCCAATCCTCGATCGTCGCGCGATCGGAAGGATCAGTCATCATCGCGCTGGCGATCCGGCGCAGCCTGGCATCGGCCGGCATGGGGAAGCGCAGCTCTTCGGCGGGAGCCAGCGACAGCTGGTCGAGCAGCACCGCGGCGATCCTGCCGTCGGCGCCGTCGAGATCGTACATCACTGGCATGTGGGTGGCATGCACCAGCAAACGCTCGAGCAAGGGCGAGATCGTCAGCGCGCAGCATTGCCGTGGAAGCGCCGGCACCGCCTCCGGTTCGACGAACAGGCAATGCATCTCGACGTCGCCGGCGACGCTGACGCTGTGTGGAACATGCCCGGGAATCCACACCGCACAGCGCGGCGGGACGATCCAGACGCCGTGTCCGGCCTCCAGCCTGACGAGGCCGCGCATGGTCAGGACGAGCTCGTCCTTGCGATGCTCGTGCATGGCCAGCTCCATGCCCTTGGTGACCATGTGGCCCCCGAAAGCGGCGACGGCACGCGGCACGTTTTCTGGATCGAAATCCCCGAGATCATCGGGGTTCATATGGTCGTCATTGAGCCGGAAGAAGGGCATGGCAGGCGATGGTCGATCCGAACATGACTGGCGGGTTCAGGCAATATCTGGCCCGTGATCACGACTTTCAACGCAGGACGCCCGAATCTCGATGGCTTCTAACCAACTCGTCTCGACGGATAGCTGCGCTGTCGCCCACCGATTGGACCGGAGGATATCCTCGCTTACTGACCGTACAATAAAGAAAGGCTGAGCCGCCTGCCGTGCATAGCTCATAGGCATCCGAACCTCGCGCCGCGCTCTCCGATCGCCTGCAAATTAGACAGGTGATTTTAGACATTCGGATTGCAGTGCAACGGACGTGACGGTTTGCGCCGAAAAATCCGTGGTGCGATGCACTCTGCTGGCGTCCAGCAGTCCACGTCTGCATGCTCTCCGCGCGGGCACAGCTGCACCAAAACGTGCAACCGAATTTGCGGCTCGCGGCGCGGCCCGGTGATTTGCGACAACTCTGGCTCTATCCCGACCTGACCGCTCTGTCGCACACTCGCGGACAATGGCAAGACAAGGGATGCATGATGAGCGCTCTCGGTTGGGCATTGGATGTCGCGATGGACGGTAACAGCCCGGCATCGGGTTCGGATCTCATCTGTCGCTGCCCCCGCACATGAGCTCCTCCGAAAATCACTGGGAGGTCGGCACCGATATCGGTGGCACCTTCACCGACATCATCGCGATCCGGCGCGATTCATCGGAGGCACGGATCGCAAAGGTGCCGTCGCGCCCCGACGCTCCGGTTCAGGCGATGCTGGAAGCGATCGACGCGGTGGGCCTGCGCAAAAGCGAGGTCAGGCGCTTCGTCCACGGCACCACGCGCGTGACCAACGCCATCGTCGAGGGCCGGCTGCCGAAGGTGGCGCTGGTCGCGACCGAGGGATTTGCCGATGTGCTCGAGATTGCGCGTTATCGCCGCCGCGATCTCTACCGTCTCGACGTTCCGCCGAAATCGCCGCCGCTCGTGCCGCCTGAGCGCTGCTTCGGGCTCGCCGAGCGCCTCGATCACGAGGGACGCGTGCTGAAGCCGCTGGAACAAGCGGAGATCGAGCGCCTGGTGGCCTGGCTGAAGGAGACCGGCGTTCAGAGCGTCGCGGTGGCTCTCCTTCACGCCTATGCCAATCCCGTGCACGAAAAAATGCTCGGCGAGCGCCTCAAGGACGTCGTCGCCCATGTCTCGCTGTCACATGAGGTCAACCCCGAGGCACGCGAGTATGAGCGGACCTCGGCGACCGTGTTCAACGCGGCCGCGATGCCTATTGCGGTCGAGTATCTGAGCGAGCTGGAGCAACGCCTGCCGATTGGTCCCGGCCTGCAGGTGTTCCATTCCGCCGGCGCCATGATCCCGATCTCCGCGGTGAAACGTCGCCCGCTTGTGATGGCAATGTCGGGCCCGGCTGCTGGCGTCTCGGCGTCGGTCAGCATCGCACGCCAGCTCGGCACGCCGCGCATGCTGACCTTCGACATGGGCGGCACCACGACGGACGTGTGCCTGATCGTCGACGGCCAGGCCGAGATGACCGACGGCCGCATGCTCGGCGACAAGCCGCTGCGCCAGCCTATGCTCGCGGTTCACTCCATCGGGGCGGGCGGCGGATCGATCGTGCGCAGCGGCCCGGGTGGCCTGACGGTCGGGCCGGAGAGTGCCGGTTCCGAGCCGGGTCCGGCCTGCTACGGCCGCGGCGGCGCCGAGCCAACCATCACCGACGCCAACGCCGTGCTCGGCTATCTCAATCACGAAACGAAGCTTGGCGACCGCATCGGCATCGACATCGATGCGGCCAGGCGCGTCATCGAGCCGATCGCGGGGGCGTTGGGGCTGAGCCTGACCGAAACGGCGCTCGGCATCATCAAGGTCGCCAACGCGACGATGGCCCGTGCGCTGCGCCGCGTCACGGTCGAGCGCGGCATCGACGGGCGCGACTGCACGCTGCTCGCCTTCGGCGGCGGCGGCCCCATGCATGCCGCGGGGCTCGCCGATCTCTATGGGATTGCGCAGGTCGTCGTGCCCAGCGCATCGAGCGCGTTCTCGGCGCTGGGCTGTCTCACCGCCGATTTCAGCTTCCTGCAGCAGCAGACCTTGCGCGCTGGCCTCGACGGCATCGATCTCGTACGCGTATCGGAGCGCATTGGAGCGTTGATCGACGATGCTTCGGCGCCGCTCATCGCCAACGGTGTCGCACAGGAGGAGATCGAGATCGAGCTGGTGGTGCTGATGCGTTACGCGGCGCAGAATGACGCCATTCCAGTCCCGCTCGCACTGCCGCTCGACGTGATCAGCCTCAAGAGCGATTTTCTGGCGCGGCATCACGAACTCTTCGGCTATGCGACGAGCGAGCCCTGCGTCATCGAATCCGTGCGGGTACAGGCGCGCCGGCCGTCGACAACGGTGGTGAGCCGGCCGGCGACGGCGGCGAGGGCGCTGTCGTCAGGTACGCGCCTCTGTTCGTTCGATGGCTTCCACGACATCGCGACAGGAATCATCGACCGTGCCTCGCTGGCCGACACCGTCTGCGGCCCGGCCATCATCGAAGACGCCTGGTCGACGGTGGTGGTGCCGCCGGGCTGGCAGGCGAGGCCGGACGTTTCAGGCAATCTATTCCTGACGCGGAGGGCAACATGAAGCTCGATCCGTTCGTCGTCGAAGTCATCAGGCACGGGCTCTCCGCCGCGGCCGAGGAGATGAGCCTGGTGATGACGCGCTCGGCGCGCTCGCCGCTGCTGCGCGAGGCCGGCGATTTGTCGTCGGCGATCACGGATGGTCGTGGCGGCCTGGTCGGGCAGGGCCGCGACATCCCGATCCACCTTGGCGCGATGGCTTACACAGTCCCCGAATTGCTGAAGGTGGTGCCGCGCGACAGCCTGAACGACGGCGATGTGCTGATCTACAATGTCGGCGCGCTCGGCGGCAATCATCTCAACGACGTCAAGGTCGTGCGCCCCGTCTTCGTCGACGGCGAGATCGTGGCGTTCGCGGTCAGCCTCGCGCACTGGCCGGATATCGGCGGCACCTGGCCAGGCAGCTATTTTGCCAAGGCGATCGACACGTTCCAGGAGGCGATGCGCATCCCGCCGGTGCTGATCGCGACCGCGGCCGGCGTCAACGCGCCGATCGTGCAATTGCTCAAGGCCAATGTTCGGGACGCCGAATCCTGTGAGGGTGATCTGCTTGCGCAGATCGCGGCGACCAAGGCCGGCGAGCGGCGCATCGTCGATCTCTGCCGCGAGCACGGCAAGGCAGTGTTCACCGCGACGCAGTCGCGCCTGCACGATCTCTCCGAAATCGAGATGCGCGAAGCGTTGCGCGCCTTGCCGGATGGCGTCTACGAAGGCGAGGACCATCTCGACGACGGCAGCGTGAACGACGCGCCCGCGCGTATCCACGTCAGGATTACCATTGCCGGTGACGAGGCGACCTTCGACCTTTCGGGGAGCTGCGACCGCGTCTCGAATTTCTGCAACACGACCCCGTTTATGGCGCGTTCGGCCGTCGCCTATGCCGCGCGAATCATGAGCGGGCGCGACATGCAGCAGAACGCCGGCGCGCTCCGCCCCCTGACCATCATCACCCGCCCGGGCTCGATCCTGGAGCCGGGTTGGTCGGCCTCCGTCGCCGCCGGCAACCACGAGACGTCGATGCGCATTGTCGATGCGATCTTCCGCGCCATGCAAGACACCATCCCCGAACGATTGTCCGCGGGCGGCGCGACCACCGCGGGCGTCCTGTTCTTTGCGCAGCCGCGGCAGGACGGTTCCTGGAAGATGCTCTATGAGGTCCACGGCGGCGGCGAAGGCGCGCGTCACGATCGGGCCGGCATCTCGGCGACCCGGGTGCATCTGTCCAACACCTCGAACACGCCGGTTGAGGTGATCGAGGCGAACTACGCGATCCGCCTCGAGCAGCAGGCCATCCGTCGGCAATCCGGCGGCGCCGGCGCCTTCCGCGGCGGCGATGGAGTCGTACGCGCTTACCGCATTCTGGCTCCGTCGATGCATCTGACCACCTGCATCGAGCGGATGGTGATTCCGCCGTTCGGCATGCAGGGCGGTGAACCCGGCAAGGCCTGTCGCATCTCGCTTGTCAGGCAGGGCGCAAACGTCGCGATCGACGGCAAATCCAACCTGGTGCTGCAGCACGGCGATCTCGTCACCGTCGAGACTTGCGGCGGCGGCGGCTACGGCGCTGAAGCTGCGGAGTGAAGGGATTGCGATGAGCAAATTGTTGCGAACCGGGCTGAACGCGGGCGACAGCGCGCCCATGGCCGTGGTCGGCGGCGAGGGCGTCTATTTTCATCTTGCGGACGGCCGCAAGCTCATCGACGGCAGCAACACCGGCGGCGGTCTCGGTCACCGTCATCCCGCGATGGTGGAGGCGATCCGCCGCGCGGCGGATACGCCCGTCGTCAACGAGGGCTGGACCTGGGTCGGCCGCGAGCGGGCCGCCGACGACCTGATGGCGATGGCGTTCGGCTGCGAAGAGGAATGGGTCGGCGCGGTGCGCTTTTGCATCAGCGGCAGCGAGGCCAACGACATGGCGCTGTCGCTCTGCCAGGCCTTGACGCAGCGCTCGGCGCTGGCAACACGCGAGCGTGCCTATCACGGCATCACGGGCCTGTCGCGCAGCATGACCGTGCAGCCGCAATGGCACGGTGGCCTTGCGGTGCACTCAGGCGGCTCCAGGCTGCCGGCGCCGATGGCGCCGGTGCGAATCCTGCCGGCGCCGGATGGCGCGATCTACGGTGGGCCGGCAAACAACCAGCCGCCGAGCGAATATCTGGCCGACGCCACGCGTCTGCTGTCGGATGCCGCGGCAACGATCATCGACTACACCCAGGGCGGCATCTATTACGACGGCGCCTATCAGGACGAAGTGGCTCGCTGCGCGCGACAGGCCGGTTCATACTGGATCGCCGACGAGGTCGTCACCGGGGCGGGTCGCGCCGGGCGCTGGTTCGCGTTTCAGGGCGCCGAAAGTCGCCCCGATATCGTGACGCTCGGAAAGTCACTCGGCGGCGGCGCGGCCGCGGTGGCGGCGGTCGTGGTGTCGAAAGAGCTCGTCGAGCGATTGAAAGGCACGAGCTGGCAGAATTACGGCACCTTGCGGGGCCACCCGATCAGCATGGCCGCGGTCAGCGCCTACCTGAAGGTCATCAGCGAAGAGAAGATTCTCGAGCATGTGAAGAGCCTCGAAAAGCTGTTCAGCCGCCGCCTGCTCGCGATCGCGCAGAAACATCCCAGTGTGCAGCGCGTAGCGGGGCAGGGGCTGCACTGGACGGTGGAGCTGCACGGACCGGACTGGCGCTCCTGGCACGCCGACACCACCGAAGTGCCGATCGCCTCGCGCGTCGCAACGCGGACGCTGGAAGCCGGCGCGGTGATCGGAACCAGCGGCGAGCAGGTTTCGCTGTTCCTGGCACCGCCGCTCGTCATGTCCGAACGTGAGGCCGACCAGCTTCTGGACGCGCTCGACTACGGCCTCGATGTTGCCGATGAGGAGCACGGATGAGCGCCGATCACGCTACAAAAACTGTCCAGCCCATCCGGCTGGAAACCTTCGGCGGTGCCGCGTTATGCTGCACGCGCCGGCAATTCGTTGAAGCTTTCACTTCCTCCAAGAGATCACCGGGAAATCGCTGATGCGTATCGTCAATGTTGCCGCCGCCCAGATGGGCCCGATCCAGAAGGCCGATAGTCGCGAGGTCGTAGTCAAGCGCATGATCGCGCTGATGGACGAAGCCAAGAGCAAGGGCGCCGATTTGATCGTCTATCCGGAACTGGCGCTGACGACATTCTTTCCGCGCTGGTACGCGGAGGACCGCGCCGAGTTCGACATCTGGTTCGAGCGCGAGATGCCGAACGCGGCGACGAAGCCGCTGTTCGAGCGCGCGGCGCAGCACCAGATGGCGATGAACTTCGGCTATGCGGAGCTGACGCCGGACGGCCATCACTTCAACACGGCGATCCTGACCGACAAGTCCGGCAAGATCGTCGGCAAATATCGCAAGGTCCATCTGCCGGGCCATGTGGACTACGACACCAAGCGCTCGCACCAGCATCTGGAGAAACGCTATTTCGAGCCCGGCGATCTCGGCTTCAACGTCTGGCGCGAGCTGGGCGGCATCATCGGCATGGCCATCTGCAACGACCGGCGCTGGCCCGAGACCTATCGCGTGATGGGCCTGCAGGGCGTCGAGATGGTGCTGATCGGCTACAACACGCCCTCCGTCAATGCGGAGCGAAGCGAGGAGGGCGTCGAGAAGCGCCTGTTTCACAACCGCCTTTCCGTGCAGGCCGGCGCCTATCAGAATTCGACCTGGGTGGTCGCGGTGGCCAAGGCCGGCAATGAGGATGGCCATCCGCTGTTCGGCGGCAGCCTGATCGTCGATCCCAACGGCGAGATCGTCGCGGAAGCCAGGACGGAGGACGACGAGCTTCTAGTCCATCCCTGCGATCTCGACGCCACAAATTTCGGCAAGACCACGATCTTCAATTTCGCGCAGCATCGCCGGATCGAGCATTACGGCCTGATCACCAGCCAAACCGGCGCGGTGCCGCCGCCGGAGAAATGACGCCGATGTCGGATCATGGCATTTCCTTGCGCGAGCTTGATCCGCGCGATCGCTACAAGCTGCTCTGCGGCGTAATCGTGCCGCGGCCGATCGCGCTGGTGACGACGTTGGACGAGAACGGGGCGGTCAATGCGGCCCCGTTCAGCTTCTTCAACGTGTTCTCCGAGAGCCCCGCGCTGATCGTGCTCGGTCTTCAGCACAGGCCGGATCACAGCCCGAAGGACACCACCCGCAACATCCATCGCGACGGCGAGTTCGTCGTGCACATGGTGGATGAGGCGCTGTCGGTGACGATGAACGACTGCGCGGTCGATTTCCCCTCCGGCGACAGCGAGGTCGCCGCGACCGGGCTCGCAACGCTTCCCTCCGTCGATGTGAAAGTGCCGCGCCTCGCCGCCGCACCCTTCGCGCTCGAATGCCGGCGCCACGTGGTGCTCACCTTCTCGCCCGATCGCGAATTGCTGGTCGGCGAGGTACTCAGGGTTCACGCCCGCGAGGGGCTGGTGGATGAGGCCAACATGTATGTCGATCTCGACGCCTACCGGCCGATCGGCCGCATGTTCGGCAATCTCTACACCACCCAGCGGGATGTTTTTTCGCTGGCGCGCGAGAGCCACGCGCAATGGCGCGCGCGGCAGGACGCCAAAGAGCTGAAGGACGCCTAGTGAGCCGAGAACTGCACCGTACCCAGCGCCATGGTGACCGCCGCCTGTGTCGGGTCGATCACGGGGATACCGAGCGCGTCTTCGAGCGGGCGGCGGTGCCGCGCCATGCCGGCGCAACCCATCACGATGGCGCGAGCGCCATCTTCGTCGCGCAGCGCGCGGCCGATTTCGATCATCTTCGCCAGCGTGCCTTCGCCCGAGGCGGTCTCCGCGACGCTCATGTTGAGCGGCCGTTCGCCGGCGAGGCGATCGGTCAGGCCCATCTGCCTGAGATAGCGCATGTGCCGCGGGATCGAGCGCTGCGCGATAGCGATGACGCCAAAGGTCTCGGCGCGGGCCAGCGCGGTCAGCACGCCGCACTCGGCAATGCCGAATACGGGCCGGTCGGTGCCTTCGCGGCAGACCTGAAGGCCGGGATCGCTGTAGCAGGCGATGACAAAAGCCGAAGAGCTGTTGTCGCTTTCGACCAGCCGTCGCAGCGGCATCGCGACGCCGTCGACGTCGGCCTGGCTCTCAATGCCGAACGGACCCTCTGCCAGCGTCTGGCAGACGACTTCCGGCCCGCCCTCGAAATCGAGCGGCTTCAACGCATCCTCCAGCCCTTGCGTGACTGCAGGGTTGGAGTTCGGATTGATGACGAGAATGCGCGGCCGGGACATGATGGTCTTCCTGCGAACTTGGAGATCATTTGCCCAAGCCTATCACGGAGTGCCTCATGACTGAACCCACCTACGACCTGATCATCCGCGGCGGACGCGTCGCCACCACCACCGATGTGTTCGAGGCCGACGTCGCCATCTCAGGCGAGACCATCGCAGCCATCGGCCGCGGGCTTCCGGCGGCCAGGCGCGAGATCGATGCGCGCGGCAAGCTGGTGCTGCCGGGCGGCGTCGACAGCCACGCCCATATCGAGCAGCTGTCCGCCGCTGGCATCATGAACGCCGACACGTTCGAGAGCGCGACGGTGTCCGCCGCATTCGGCGGCACCACCACGGTGATCCCGTTCGCCGCCCAGCATGTCGGCATGAAGCTGCCGCAGGTGGTGGAGGATTATCACGCGCTGGCGAAGAAGGGCGCCGTGATCGACTACGCCTTTCACATGATCATCGCGGACGCGACCAAGGAGACGGTCGAGGAGCACATTCCGGCGCTGGTGAAGCAGGGCCACGCCTCGATCAAGATTTTCATGACCTATGACCGGCTCAAGGTCGACGACGAGCCGCTGCTCGACATCCTGCTCGCCGCGCGCCAGTCCGGCGCGATGCTGTGCGCACATGCCGAGAACCACGGCATCATCGCCTGGATGGTGAAGCGCCTGCTCGCGCGCGGCTACACGATGCCGAAATACCACGCCGTTAGCCATGCCCGTGTGTCGGAAGCGGAAGCCTTCACCCGGCTGATCGGCATGGCGGCGCTGATCGACCAGCCGATCATGATCTTCCACGTCTCGACCGCAGAAGGCGCGAAGGTAATCCGCGACTCCCGCGGGCAGGGGCTGAAGGTTTTTGCGGAGACCTGTCCGCAATATCTGTTCCTGACTGCCAATGATCTCGACAAGCCCGGTGCGGAGGGCGCCAAGTGGATGTGCAGCCCGCCGCCGCGCACGCATGCAGATCAGGAGGCGCTGTGGCAGGCGCTGTCGCTCGGCGATCTCCAGACCGTCTCGTCGGATCACGCGCCCTATCGGTTCGATGAGACCGGCAAGCTGCGCGCTGGACCCAATCCGAACTTCAAGCAGGTCGCCAACGGCCTGCCGGGGCTGGAGCTGCGGCTGCCGCTGCTGTTCGACGCGATGGTCTCGAAGGGGCGGCTGGGCCTGGAAAAGTTCGTCGAGCTGACGTCGACCGCGCCGGCAAAGATCTACAATCTGCACCCGCGCAAGGGCTCGATTGCGGTCGGGGCCGATGCCGATATCGCGATCTGGGATCCCAACCGCGAGGTCACGATCGCGAACGAGATGATGCACGATCTCACGGGCTACACGCCGTTTGCGGGCCGCAAGCTGAAGGGCTGGCCGGTGTCGGTGCTGTCGCGCGGCCGGGTGGTCATCGACGGCAACGAGTGCCTCGCGGATGCCGGCAGCGGAAAATTCCTGGCGCGCAGCGGTGGCGAGGCGGCCAAGCCCACCGGCCGTCTCGTCGCCGACATGGATCCGGAACGGAACTTTGGAGCAAAGCTCCTGTGATGGTGGATCGCGCCCGATGAGGATCGTCATCTTCGGCGGCACCGGCTTTGTCGGCCTCAACCTTGCCGAGGTGCTGCTCGCGCGCGGGCATGAGGTGACGTTGTATGATCGCGCGCCGCTGCCGCCGACTGCGCAGCGATCGCTGGCCGATTGTCGCGAGCGGCTGAAGGTCGTTCAGGGCGACATCACCGACGCGGAAGGCCTCGACGTCCTCATCGCCGGGGGCTGCGATGCGATCGTGCTGGGCGCGGCAGTTACGGCCGGTGAAGAGCTCGAGCGGGTGTCGACTGCGCGTGTTCTCGAGATCAACGTGATGGCGCAGATTCCGATCCTGCAAGCCGCGATCCGCCATGGTGTTCGCCGTGTCGTCAATCTCTCGTCGGCGTCGGCTTATGGCGCTGCGGGCCAGCGCGTCACGGTGCTCGACGAGGAAACGCCCTGCGATCCCGTCTCGTTCTACGCCATCAGCAAGTTCACCTCGGAGCGCTCCGTGGCACGCCATGCCGAGCTCTTTGGCGGCGACTTCCTGAGCGTCCGTCTGAGTGCCGTGTTCGGTCCATGGGAGCGGCCCGGCTCCGTGCGGGACACGCCGAGCCTCCAGTTTCAGATTCTGGCAGCGTTCGCGCGTGGCGAGCCAGCCCGCTTGCCCGCGCCGGGAATGAAGGACTGGACCTATGCGCCGGACGCCGCCGAGGCCGTGGCACTGCTGATCGAAGCCGAGCGGCCGCGCCACCGGCTCTACAACATCTCCAGCGGTGCGGCCTGGTCGGCGCTGCAATGGGGCGAGGCCTTTGCGGCGTTGCATCCGGGGCTGGTGTGTCGGCTCGCGTCTCCCGGAGAGAAGACCTTCATCAAGCTCCACGGCGGGGATCGGGCGCCGCTGTCGATCAAGCGGATGGCCGATGAGTTCGGCTGGCGCGCCCGGTTCGGCTGCGCGGAATCGGCCGCTGCGATGAGCGCTTGGTGGATGCAGCACAAGGACGGGATCTGACATGCGGCTGCAGGGGCGCACGGCCATCATCACCGGAGCGGGCTCGGGCATCGGCCGGGCCAGCGCAAAGCTGTTCGCGGAGGAGGGCGCACGTCTCGCTCTGGTCGATCGCGATGCCGCGGGGCTCGAAGAGACGTTGCGCTTGGTGGGCGAGGCCACGACGCATATCGGCGATGTCGGCGAAGCCGCGTTCGCGGAGACTGTCGTAAGCGATGTCGTGTCCCGGCACGGCCGGATCGACATCGTGATGACGGCGGCCGGATTCTCCGTCGGTGGCACGGTGCTGACGACGAGCGAGGACGATTGGGACGCCGTGTTCCGTACCAATGTCGGGGGCACCTGGCTGTGGGCGCGGGCTGCGGTGCCGCAGATGCAGCGGCAGAACAGCGGCTCGATCATCACGCTGGCCTCGCAACTTGCGATCGCCGGCGGCAAGGGCAACAGCGCCTACATCGCCGCCAAGGGCGCCATCGTCAGCCTGACGCGCACGATGGCGGTGGATTTCGCCACCGACGGCATCCGCGTCAACGCGATCGCGCCGGGTGCAATCGATACGCCGATGCTTCGTCGCAGCTTTGCCCGGCACGCCAACGCGGACGAGGTGCGCGAAGCCTCCCGCAACCGCCATGCCATGAAGCGGTTCGGTGTGGCCGAGGAGATCGCGCAGACCGCGCTGCATCTGGCGAGCGATGCCTCCTCGTTCACGACCGGCACGGTGATGGTGGTCGACGGAGGTTGGCTCGCGGCATGAGTGATGCGCTGACACAGCTCGAAGCGGGCATTCGCGCCGATCTCGCCAGGATCGCGCATCCCGGCGCCGCCTGGCTGGAGCCGAAGATGGGCCCGGACGGCAAGCCTGCGCTGGACGTGCTCATCGTCGGCGCCGGCCAATCCGGCGTAGCTATCGGCTTCGGTCTGATGCGCTCGCGCGTCAGCAACATCCTGCTGCTCGACAAGGCCGCGGAGGGGAAAGAGGGTCCGTGGCTGAGCTATGCCCGCATGCCGACGTTGCGCAGCCCGAAGGATTATACGGGGCCCGATCTCGATATCCCGAGCCTGACTTATCAGTCCTGGCATGAAGCCCGCTTCGGCAAGGAGAGCTGGCAGGGGCTTGGCCTGATCGAGCGCGAGCATTGGGCGGACTATCTGCTCTGGCTGCGGCGCACGATAGACCTACCTGTGCGCAACGGCTGCGAGCTTCTGGAGATTGCGCCGGCAGCCGACGGCCTGCTGGCTGCCGTCGTGAAGAGTGCCGATGGCGTCGAGACGCTCCATGCGCGCAAGATCGTGCTGGCGACGGGACAGGAGGGCATGGGCGGCTGGATGATCCCCGAGCCGCTGCGCGATCTTCCGGCACGCTCGGTCGCAACCGTCGCCGACGAGATCGATTTCGAAAACCTTCGCGGCAAGCGCGTCGCCGTGATCGGGGCCGGCGCATCAGCGTTCGACAATGCGGCCACGGCGCTGGAGGCGGGCGCCAGTGAGGTGCAC
Source organism: Bradyrhizobium sp. 23AC (assembly GCF_054863025.1). Lineage (NCBI taxonomy): Bacteria > Pseudomonadati > Pseudomonadota > Alphaproteobacteria > Hyphomicrobiales > Nitrobacteraceae > Bradyrhizobium > Bradyrhizobium sp. 23AC. The sequence continues at coordinate 148,114 of NZ_JAVAYN010000008.1, read as the reverse complement.
CTGCTCTGTCGGCGCGCGCAGATCCAGGTGATCCAGCCCTATCGCTGGCTGACCTTCCGCGGCTTCCTGCGTCATCTCAGCGATCTCGATGATGCCTGGCGCTGGCGCTTCATGCGCACCATCCTCGAAATGCGGGAAGGATTTCCGCAAGCGACCTATGACCGCTGCGCGCGCCACGCCAATTTCACGTTGCACGAGGGCGCGCCGATCGAAGCCGCGCGCGCGACCGGAAAAGGCATTGAATTGTACACGCCGCGCGGCACTGTCGCGGCCGACTTCGTCATCTGCGGCACCGGTATCGACATGAACTTTGCCGCGCGCGGCGAGCTCAGCCGATTTGCCGGCAATATCGCGACCTGGGCCGACCGTTACCTGCCGCCGGACAACGAGCGCAACGCGCGGCTCGGCCGTTTCCCCTATCTCGCCGACGACTTCGCCTTCACCGAGCGCGTGCCGGGTGAGACGCCCTGGATTTCCGACATCCATCTGTTCGCCATCGCCTCGACCATGAGTTTCGGCCCGTCGGGTTCATCGATCAACGCGATGACGACCGCGGTGCCAAAGCTGGTTCATGGCCTGACGCGCGGCCTGTTCCGCGCTGATGTTGCGCGGCACTGGGCCTCACTCAGCGCCTACGACGTGCCGCAGGCGGTGGTCACGCGGCAAGCGCGAAACAGTGGGGAATTGCGATGATCATCCATGCGCCACCGCGACGAAGCGTCCGCGACAGCGCTCCATGAGACTGGCGCGCAACTTGCTTCTTTCTTAACCTTCCTTGCTGGCGTTGTTGTCGAAATCTTGGGGAAAACGAATGCGTTTTGTGTCTTTCAGGCCGGCGTCCTCCGTGCTCGCTGCCACTGCGCTGTTGCTCATCGCCACCGCGCCTTTGCAGGCGCAAACCCGGGCGGAGACGCTGCGCTATGTCACCGGTGCATCCGTCAATACGCTCGATCCCAACATCCCGGGCTCGACGCGGGAATCGTTCGCGCTGAGCATGAGCACGTACGACCGGCTCGTGGCGTTCGGCCGCAAGCAGCTCAATGGCAAATGGGTGTTCGATCTCGACAAGATCACCGGCGAGCTCGCCGAATCCTACGACGTCAGCCCCGACGGATTGAAGCTCACCTTCCGTCTGCGCAAGGACGCAAAATTCCAGGACGGCTCGCCGGTCACGGCCGAGGACGTCAAATGGTCGCTCGATCGCTGCGTCACCGCGCCGATCCTCGGCAAGGCGCAGCTTCTGACCGGCTCCCTGACGTCGGCCGACCAGTTCAAGGTCATCGATCCCCTCACCATCGAGGTGACGTTGCCGAAGCCCGACAAGCTCGCGCTGCCAAACTTGGCCACCGTCTATCCCATGATCATCAACTCGAAAGTGGCGAAGGAGCACGCGACCGCGGATGATCCCTGGGCCACCGCCTGGCTGAAGGAGCACACCGCCGGCAGCGGCGCTTACATGATCGAGACGTTCAAGCCGGGCGAGCAGGTGATCGTCAAGCGCAACGAGGCCTGGAATCGCGGTTCGCCCGACAAGCCTGCCTTCTTCAAGCGCGTGATCATCCAGTCGGTGCCGGAGCCGGCGACCCGCGCCAATCTGGTCGAGCGCGGCGATGCCGATCTCGTGGTCGATCTCCAGGCCAGCGACGTGCAGTCGTTGGAGGCCAAGGGCAAGTTGACGGTGATCTCGACGCCGCAATACAATTCGATCACCTTCGTCTCGATGAACAACCAGATCCCGCCCTTCGACAACGTCAATGTCCGCCGCGCCGTCGCCTTTGCGCTGCCCTATGACGACATGTTCAAGGCCGCTCTGTTCGGTCGCGGCGCGCCGCTGTTCGGTGCGAGCTGGCCGGACGGCAAGCCGCTGAACGGGATCTATCCGTTCCAGCAACCCGTCAAGATCGATCTCGACAAGGCCAGGGAATATCTCAAGGCCGCGGGGCTCCCCGAAGGCTTCTCGACCACTTTCAGCTTCAATGTCGGCCAGGCCTCGACCGCCGAGCCGATGGCGGCGCTGGTCAAGGAGTCGCTCGGCAAGATCGGGATCAAGGTCGACATCCAGAAACTGCCGGATGCGCAGATGTCGACGCAGATCAACGAGAAGAAGCTGCCCTTCTACACCGAAGGCATCGTCGCCTGGTTGCCGTCCACGGACTACTTCTACCGCAACTTCTACACCGGCAATCAGCGCTGGAATTACAGCTCGATCAACAACCCGGACCTTGCCGCGATCGCGCAGGAAGCCCGCTTCGAGTCGGATAAGGCGAAGTACGAGGAAGCGGGCCGCAAGCTCAACGCGATGCATTTCGATTTGATGCCGCAAATCATGCTGTGGCAGCCGAACCAGGATGCGGTGATGGCGTCCTCGATCGAGGGTTACACCTACGAGTTCCACCGCCAGGTCGACTATCGCGACGTCAGCCGCAAGTGATAGCGTCATGCGAAAGGAGCTCTGAAAGGTGATGACTGGTCTCGGCGCAACGATGGTGCGGGCGGGCAGGCGGCTTCTATCGTCGCTGCCCGCGCTGTTCGGTGTGCTGGTCTTCACTTTCCTCCTGATGCGCGTCCTGCCCGGCGACCCCGCGGTGTTCTTCGCCTCGGGGCCCAATGCCGGCAAGGAGGAGATCGAGCAGATCCGCAAGCAGATGGGGCTCGACAAATCGGTGCCGGAGCAGCTCGTGTTCTATCTCTCCGACATCGGCCGCGGCAATCTCGGCCGCTCCATGATGACCGGGCAGCCGGTTTTGAAGGATCTGCGCGAGCGGCTGCCGGCCTCGCTCGAGCTCACCTTCACCGCGCTCCTGATTGCACTGATCGCCGCGGTGCCGCTCGGCGTGGTCGCGGCCTTGAGGCCGGGCTCCGTCGTCGATCACGGCGTCCGGCTGTTCTGCGCGCTCGGCGTCTGCGTGCCGACCTTCGTGTCAGGCCTGCTGCTGATCTATGTCTTCTACTATCTGCTCGGCCTTGCACCCGATCCGACGGGGCGGATCGACGTCTTCACGTCGCTGCCGCCGCAGCGCACCGGGTTCCTCTCGATCGACTTCCTGCTCGCCGGCGATTTCGAGGGCTGGTGGGCGGCCTGCAAGCAATTGATCCTGCCGGCGGTGAGCATGGCGCTGTTCGTGATCGCACCGCTGGCGCGGATCACGCGTGCCTCGATGCTGGTCTCGCTCGGCAGCGACTTCGTGCGTACCGCGCGATCGGTCGGGTTGTCCTGGCGCAAGGTGGTCGTGACCTATGCGCTGCGCAATGCGATCCTGCCCGTCATCACCATCGCCGGCATCGTGTTCTCGACCATGCTGGGCGCCAATGTGCTGGTGGAGAAAGTGTTCTCCTGGCCCGGCGTTGCCTCCTATGCGCTCGATGCGCTGCTGTCCTCCGACTATGCGCCGGTGCAGGGCTTTGTGCTGCTGATGGCCAGCCTGTTCGTGCTGGTCAACCTGGTTGTGGACATCTGCTACGGCATTGCCGATCCCAGGGTGTCGATCGGATGACCAGCTCGACCCTCCGCCATTCGGTCTGGATCCTGCGCGGCAACCCGCTCACCGCCGTTGCCGCCACCGGCGTGTTGCTATTCGTGCTGGTCGCGATCTTCGGACCGTGGATCGTGCCTTACGATCCCGTAGCCTCCAACGTCTCGGAGGCGTTACTGCCGCCGAGCGCGGCGCACATTGCCGGCACCGACCAGCTCGGACGCGACGTGTTCAGCCGTCTCATCATTGCCGCGCGGCTTGATCTCGCGATTGCGGTCTCGGCCGTCGGCATCTCCTTCGCGATCGGTGCTGTGGTCGGTTCGTTCTGTGGCTATGCCGGTGGTCGGCTCGATCGCGGCGTCGGCCGCTTCGTCGACGTGATGATGGCCTTTCCGCTGTTCGTGCTGGCGATGGCCATGGTCGCAGCCCTCGGCAACCGGATCGAGAACATCGTGATCGCGACCGCGATCATCAATCTTCCCTTTTACATCCGCTTCGCGCGGGCCGAGGTCAATGTCCGCCGAAATGTCGGTTGGGTGGAGGCGGCGCGCGCCTGCGGCGAGAGCCATTTCTCGGTGGTGCTGCGCTTCCTGCTGCCGAACATCCTGCCGGCGATGGCGGTGCAGATCTCGCTCAACCTCGGCTGGGCCATTCTCAACGCCGCGGGCCTGTCCTTCATCGGTCTGGGCGTCAAGCCGCCGACGCCGGAATGGGGCATCATGGTCGCGGAAGGCGCGCGCTTCATCTCGACCGGGCGGTGGTGGCTGGTCGCATTTCCGGGGCTGGCGCTGATGATGGCCGTGCTGTGCTTCAATCTCCTCGGGGACGGGATGCGGGACATTCTCGACCCCCGCATGCGCACATGAGCGAGGCGCTGCTCAGGATCGACGACCTCCACGTCGCATTCTCGACGCGCCGCGGCATGGTCGAGGCCGTGCGCGGCGTGACGCTCACGGTCGGGAAGGGCGAGATGCTCGGCCTTGTCGGCGAGAGCGGCTCGGGCAAGTCGGTGACTGGCTTTGCCACGACGCGGCTGCTCGACGCAGCAGGGCGCGTCACCGGCGGCAAGATCCTGTTTCGTGGGCAGGATGTGACAAAGCTCAGGGGCGACGACCTTCGTCAGCTCCAGGGCGCCGCGATGTCGATGATCTTCCAGAACCCGCGGGCGGCGCTCAATCCGATCCGGGCCATCGGCCTGCAGATCGCGGACGCGATCCTCACCCATAAGCGCATCTCAAAAGAGGCCGCGCGGGGCGAGGCGCTGGATTTGCTGCGCGCCGTGCAGATCCGCGAGCCCGAAGCGCGGATGAACGCCTATCCGCACGAGCTTTCGGGGGGCATGTGCCAGCGCGTCATGATCGCGATCGCGATCTCCTGCAATCCCGCGCTGCTGATCGCGGACGAGCCGACCACCGGCCTCGACGTCACCACGCAGAAGGTGGTGATGGATCTCCTGGCGGATATCGCCACCGCGCGCGGCATGGCGACGATCCTCATCACGCACGATCTCGGGCTCGCCGCACGCTATTGCCGCCGCATCGCCGTGATGGAACGCGGCCGCATCGTCGAGGAGGCGAGTCCCAGGACACTCTTCAGCGCGCCCCAGCACGCTTATACCAGGCGCCTGGTCGCGGCATCGCCGACCGCGACGTCCCGTATCGAAGACCTCGTGACGGAAGAGGAAAGGGAGCGCACCGCGACCGTCGCCGGCAAGCCCCGAGCGGAGCTCGCGCACGGCACGCCGCCGCTCCTGGAAGTGCGAAAACTCGCAAAACGCTTCGATCAGGGCTCTGCTGCGGTGGCCGACTTCTCGATGACGATGGCCGGCGGCGAGAGCGTCGGTCTCGTCGGGGAGTCCGGCTCCGGCAAGAGCACGACGTCGCGGATGATCTGCCGGCTGATCGACCCGAGCGAAGGCGACATCGTGTTCGACGGGCATTCGATCGGTCACGTGGCCTCGCGCGACTTTCACCGCTCGCCCTTGCGCAAAGACATCCAGATGGTGTTTCAGGATCCGAACGAGAGCCTCAACCCGCGCTTTACGGCGTTCGATTGTATCGCCCACCCTCTGATGCGGCTCGATGGCATGCGTGCGGGTGACGCGTTGCGCGAACGGGTCGAGGAATCTGCCGTGCGGGTTGGATTACCGCTGGATCTGTTGCCGCGGTTTCCGCACCAGCTCTCCGGCGGCCAGAAGGCCCGCGTCGGCATCGCCCGCGCCATCGCCTGCCGGCCGCGGCTCCTGGTGCTGGACGAACCGACGGCCGCGCTCGATGTCTCGGTGCAGGCGGTTGTGCTGCAACTGCTCGATCGCCTCAGGCGCGAGAACGACATCGCGCTGCTGTTCGTCAGCCACGATCTCAACGTGGTGCGCATGCTCTGCGACCGCACCATCGTGCTGCGCAATGGCGGAATCGTCGAGCAGGGCGAGAGCCGGGCGCTGTTCGACAATCCGAAGACGGACTACACGCGCAAGCTGGTCGAGGCCATCCCGCATATCGAGACCGGCGAGATGCTGGCGGCAGCTCTGTGAGGCCTGGTCCGGTCCAAAAGACGTTGAGATCCCGCTGGCGAAGGTCCGGTTAGTGGCATACCATTTGCACGCCAACGGGTTCTGGTTTCACCTGCTCTTGGCCAACGATGGCCGGCATCACGGCATTACTGGGAGGACTTCATGGATCGCAGGACCGTATTGAAGGGACTGGCTGGCGCGGGCGGTCTGGCATTGACGGGCCTCTCGGCCCCCGCGATCGCGCAAGGCGCATCAGCCCGCACCCTCCGCTTCGTGCCGCAAGCCAATCTCGCCAATTTCGATCCGATCTGGGGCACGCAATATGTCGTGCGCAATGCCGCCGCGCTGGTCTGGGACACGCTTTACGGCATCGATTCTTCGCTGCAGCCGCAGCGGCAGATGATCGAGTCCGAGGAGACTTCCGACGACGGCAAGACCTGGACGTTCCGCTTGAGGCCCGGTCTCAAGTTCCACGACGGCGAGCCCGTGCTGGCCAAGGACGTCGTTGCGAGCCTGTCGCGCTGGGCTGCGCGCGATCCGATGGGGCTGATGATCATTTCGATCCAGCAGGAATTGACCGCCGTCGACGACCGCACCTTCAAATGGGTCTTGAAACAGCCCTTCCCGAAGATGCTCTACGCGCTCGCCAAGAACAACGCGCCGTGCTCCTTCATCATGCCCGAGCGTATCGCCAAGACCGATCCGTTCAAGCAGATCACCGAATATGTCGGCTCGGGTCCGATGAAATTCGCCAAGGGCGAATGGGTCCCCGGAGCCAAGGCGGTGTTTGAGAAATTCGCCGATTATGTCCCGCGGCAGGAGAAGGCCTCCTGGCTTGCCGGCGGCAAGCAGATTCTGGTCGATCGCGTGGAGTGGATCGTGATGCCGGATCCGGCCACCGCGGCGGCCGCATTGCAAAACGGTGAAGTCGACTGGTGGGAGAATCCGATCGCCGATCTCGTGCCCGTGCTGAAGAAGAACAAGAACATCAGCGTCGACATCGGCGATCCCCTCGGCAATATCGGCTCGTTCCGCATGAACCATCTGTTCGCGCCGTTCAACGACGTGCGGGCGAGGCGCGCGGTGCTGATGGCGCTCAGCCAGGAAGATTATATGCGCGCGATCGTCGGCGACGACAACGCATTGTGGAAGGCGCTGCCCGGGTTCTTCACGCCGGATACGCCGCTCTACAGCGAGTTGGGCGGCGAGATCCTGAAGGGCAAGCGCGATTTCGACGCGGCCAAGAAGCTGCTGGCCGAAAGCGGCTATTCCGGCCAGCCGGTGACTTGTCTGGTGGCGCAGGATCAGCCGATCACGAAGGCGCAAGGCGACGTGACTGCGGATCTCCTGAAGCGGCTCGGCATGAATGTCGACTTCGTCGCCACCGATTGGGGCACGGTCGGCTCGCGCCGCGCGGCGAAGACGCCGCCCGGGCAGGGCGGCTGGAACATGTTCCACAGCTGGCATGCCGGAGCCGACTGCATCACGCCCGCCGCCTACACCGCCATCCGCGCCAATGGCGAAAAGGCCTGGTTCGGCTGGCCCAATAGTCCGAATACCGAGAAGGAGATCACGACCTGGTTCGACGCCAAGAATCTCGAGGAAGAGAAGGCGGCGATCGGGCGGGTCAACAAGGCGGCGCTTGAGGATGTCGTCTATGCGCCGACCGGCTTCTTCCTGACCTACACGGCCTGGCGCAAGAACGTCTCCGGCATCACCAAGGGGCCGCTGCCGTTCTTCTGGGGCGTGTCGAAGTCTGCATGATCGTGCGTTGAGGCCAGATGCTCTCCTACATCCTCCGTCGCATCGTCGCGACCCTGCCGGTCATGGCAATCGTCGCGCTGTTCGTGTTCAGCCTGCTCTACATTGCGCCGGGTGATCCCGCCGTGGTGATCGCGGGCGACCAGGCGAGCCCGGAGGATGTGGAGCGCATCCGCCAGAGCCTCGGTCTCGATCGTCCCTTCCTGGTCCAGTTCGGAGGCTGGGTCTGGCGCATCCTGCACGGCGATCTCGGCACATCGATCTTCACCAATTTGCCGGTCTCGGCGATGATCGGACAGCGCCTCGGGCCGACGCTGTCGCTGATGATCGTCACGCTGCTGCTCACGATCGTGGTGGCAGTGCCGCTCGGCGTGGTGGCGGCCTGGAAGGCCGGCAGCCTGATCGACCGCGTCATCATGGGCTTTGCCGTGTTCGGATTCTCGCTGCCCGTCTTCGTGGTCGGCTACATGCTCGCCTACATCTTCGCGCTTGAGCTCGAATGGCTGCCGGTGCAGGGCTATACGCCGCTTACGCAAGGCTTCTGGCCGTGGCTCGAGAACCTGATCCTGCCCGCGATCGCGCTCGGCTGCGTCTACATCGCCCTGGTGGCGCGCATCACGCGCGCCGCAATGCTCGAAGTCCTGCAGCAGGACTATATCCGCACTGCGCGTGCCAAGGGCCTCGGGCAGGGCGGCATCCTGTTCATTCACGCGCTGAAGAACGCGGCGGTCCCGATCGTCACCGTGATCGGGATCGGTATCGCGCTGCTGATCGGCGGCGCGGTGGTGACTGAGAGCGTGTTCGCGATTCCCGGCCTCGGCCGGCTCACGATCGATGCCATCCTGCGCCGCGACTATCCCGTCATCCAGGGCATCGTCCTGCTGTTCAGCTTCGTCTACGTCCTCGTCAATCTGATGATCGACGTCATTTATACGCTCGTTGACCCGAGGATCCGCTATTGACCGACACGACCGTCAATCCGCAATCGCTCCCGGCCGGCCTCGTCCTTGCGCCACAACTGCCTGAAATCCTGCGGCCGGTCACGATCCGGCGCGGCTTCATCGGGTTCTTGCGTGGCCATCCGACGGTCGCGATCGGCGGCGCGCTGCTGCTGGCGCTCGTCCTGATCGCGATCTTTGCGCCCTATCTCTGGACGGTCGATCCGACAGCGCTCGCCCCCGCCAAGCGCACCCGGGCGCCGTCGGCCGATTTCTGGTTCGGCACCGACGTGCTCGGCCGCGACATCTACTCGCGCGTGCTGTTCGGTGCGCGGGTCTCGCTCACGGTCGGCCTGTCGGTCGCGATCTTCGCATCCGTGGCCGGCCTTGCCATCGGCATGGTCTCGGGCTTCATCCGCTGGGCCGACGGCATCCTGATGCGGTTCATGGACGGCTTGATGTCGATCCCGCCGATCCTGCTGGCGATCGCGCTGATGGCGCTGACGCGGGGGAGCGTCGGCAACGTCATCCTCGCCATCACCGTCGCCGAGATCCCGCGCGTTTCGCGGCTCGTGCGCAGCGTGGTGCTGTCGCTGCGCGAGCAGCCCTATGTGGATGCCGCGGTCGCCTGCGGCACGCGCACACCGATGATCATCCTCCGTCACATCCTGCCGAATACGCTGGCGCCGATGCTGGTGCAGGCGACCTATATCTGCGCCAGCGCCATGATCACCGAGGCGATCCTGTCCTTCATTGGTGCCGGCACGCCGCCGACCATTCCGTCCTGGGGCAACATCATGGCCGAGGGCCGCGCGCTGTGGCAGGTCAAGCCCTACATCGTGTTCTTTCCGGCGGCCTTCTTGTCTGTCACCGTGCTCGCGGTGAATTTGCTCGGCGACGGCCTTCGCGATGCGCTCGATCCGCGCATGGCTAAGCGTCTCTGACCGGGGCTGATCGCGATGGCGCTGCTCGAAGTCGAAAACCTCCAGACTCATTTCCGCACCCCCGGCGGCATCAACCGCGCGGTGGACGGGGTGTCCTTCCATGTCAACGAGGGCGAGACGCTCGCCATCGTCGGTGAATCCGGCTGCGGCAAGTCGGTGACGTCGATGTCGCTGATGCGGCTGATCCCGGAGCCGCCGGGCAGGATCGCAGGTGCGATCCGCTTTGCAGGGAGAGACCTGCTGCAACTCTCCGATCGCGAGATGCGCGCGATCCGCGGCAACGACATCTCGATGATCTTTCAGGAGCCGATGACCAGCCTCAATCCGGTTCTGACCGTCGGCCGGCAGATCCGCGAGACGCTGATGATCCATCAGGGCCTGGACAAGCAGGCCGCCGAGGCGCACGCGATCGAGATGCTGACGCTGGTCGGCATTCCCGAGCCGAAGCGGCGCGTGCGCGAATATCCGCACCAGCTCTCCGGCGGCATGCGCCAGCGCGTGATGATCGCGATTGCGCTGGCCTGCAATCCGAAGCTTCTCATTGCCGACGAGCCCACCACCGCCCTCGACGTGACGATCCAGGCGCAGATCCTGAAGCTGATGCTGGACCTCAAGCGCCGTGTCGGCGCGGCCATCATCCTGATCACCCACGACCTCGGCGTCGTCGCCGAGATCGCCGAGCGTGTCATGGTGATGTATGCGGGCCGCAAGGTCGAGGAAGCGCCGGTCGCGGAACTGTTCCGCTCGCCGCGTCATCCCTACACGCAAGGCCTGTTAGGTGCGGTGCCGCGGCTCGGCTCGTCGCTCACGGGCACGGCAAGACGGCTCGCCGAAATTCCCGGGCAGGTACCCGATCTCAGAAAGCCGATCACCGGCTGCGTCTTTGCCGGCCGCTGCGCGCTTGCGACCGATCTCTGTCGTCAATATGCGCCGGGGCTCGAAGAGAAGGGCCCTCGTCACGTCGCCGCCTGCCACTACGCGGCCAAGGGAGCTGTCGCGGCATGAGCCCTCCGCTGCTCCAGGTCAACGACCTCAAGAAGCACTTTCCGGTCAAGTCCGGCCTGTTCGGCCGCAAGTCCGAATTCGTCTATGCGGTCGACGGCGTCTCCTTCGAGATCGCACGCGGCGAGACGCTATCGCTGGTCGGCGAGTCCGGCTGCGGCAAGTCGACGGTCGGCCGCGCCATTTTGCGGCTGTTCGACATCACCGCAGGTCAGGTCATCCTCGACGGCCAGCGTATCGACGACGCACATCCGGGCACGATGCGCCAGATGCGCCGGCGCGTGCAGGTGGTGTTCCAGGATCCGTTCTCCAGCCTCAATCCGCGCATGCGCGTGCGCGACATCCTGGCCGAACCAATCCGGAATTTCGGCCTCGCCAAATCCGCCGAGGATCTCGAAGTCCGCGTCACCTCTCTGATGGACACCGTGCGCCTGCCGCGCGAGGCGCTGAACCGCAGGCCGCACGAGTTCTCCGGCGGCCAGCGCCAGCGCATCGGCATCGCGCGGGCGCTCGCGGCCGAGCCCGAGCTGATCGTGTGCGACGAGGCGGTCTCAGCGCTCGACGTCTCGGTCAAGGCGCAGATCGTCAATTTGCTGCAGGATCTCCAGAGCGAGTTCGGCCTAGCGTTGCTGTTCATCAGCCACGACCTCGCGATCGTCGAGCACATGACCCACCGCGTGGCCGTCATGTATCTCGGCAAGATCGTCGAGATAGCGCCGCGCCGAGAGATCTTTGCCGCGCCAAGGCATCCCTACACCAGAGCGCTACTGTCCGCGGTGCCGCTCCCCGAGCCCGGCGCCCAGCGCAATCCCATCATCCTCAAGGGCGACGTGCCGAGCCCGATCAATCCGCCGAAGGGATGCCGCTTCCACACCCGCTGCCCGCTCGTCTTCGATCGCTGCCGGGTCGAAGAGCCGGTGCTTCGCGCAGTTGGGACCGAGCAGTGGGTGGCCTGTCATCTCGAAGACGGAGCTGTGGCGACGAGCGGCTGAAGGGGGAGGTTCGCGTCGGAAATTCGTCAGCAAAAACAACCCCATTCTACTGTGCATGGGGTTGTTTTCGCATTTTTGATTTGGCCGGCCTCAACCCTGCCGGCGCAGGAAGCCCGTGATCGTGACCTTCTCCCAGATGCCGGCCGCGGCAAAGGGGTCGGCACGGTTGAAGGCCTCGACGTCGCCACGGCCGGGCGCCTCGATCAGGAACAGGCTGCCGATCATCGTTTGACCATCGTCGGAGACGAGCGGCCCCGACATCACGATCTTGACGCCGAAGCGCGAGGTGTCGCTCAGGAACGCCTTATGGGCATCGTAATTGGCGAGCCGGGTCGGCAGCGCGCCGGCGCGGTCGACGGCGTGAATGGCGAACAGCATGGTGGTCTCCGTTTCCTAGCTCGGTTCTTGGGACGGCCGCCGCGACGGCCGTCCGAGATTATCGTGAATGCGCTTACTTCGCGCTGAGCTTGCCTGCTTCCTCGAAGGTCGGGCAGGTCCGCTGTTCCAGCGGCACGTCGAAGGGCCCAAAATTGTCCTTGGTGATGACGGTCGGCTTCAGCACGATCTCGCTGATGACCGGCTGGTTGCGCAGGGATCGGATCGCCATCATGGTGCCGAGGCAGCCTTGCGCAAATCCGTTGTAGTCGCCGCTGGCGAGCAGCTTGCCGGACTTGATCGCGTCGATCGCCTCCTTGGTGCCGTTGATGCCGATGACCTGGGCCTTGCGGTTGGCGCCGTCGAGGGCCTCGATCGCGCCGACCGCCATGGCGTCGTTGGCCGCCAGCACGCCGTCGATCTGCGAATTCGACTGCATTAAATTTTCCATGACCTGGAGCGCCTGGAGCCGCTGGTAGTTGCCCGGCTGCGAGGCCAGGAGTTTCGCACCGGGGGTCTCCTTCAGCGCGTCGTTGAATCCGCGGACACGGTCGACATTGGTCAGCGAGCCCTTGACGCCCTCGATGATGACGATGTTGCCCTTGCCGCCCAGCGACTTAAGCAAGTAGCGCGCGGTCTCGAGCCCGAGGCTGTAATCGTCGGCGCCGACGAAGGAGAGGAACTTGCCGCCCGCGGAGCGGTCGGTGATGTTGACGACGGGGATCTTGGCTTCGTTGATCTTCTCGACCCCGGGCACCATCGCCTTGTAGTCGACCGGCGTGAACACGATCGCGCTCGGCTTCTTCACCACGACGTCCTCGATCTGGCTCAGCTGCTCCGGGATCGAATCCGGCTTGGTCGGGATGTATTGCAGCGTCTTGGCGTTCAGCGTCTTCGCCATGTTGTCGGCGCCGACGCGCACCGTCTGGAAGAACGGGTTGGTCTGGTTTTTGGTGAAGACGGCGATGGTCTCGCCGTCGGCACGCACCTCGCTGGTGAGCGCAGCCGCCATCAGCAGCGGCAGCGCAAGGTAAGTCAGTTTCTGTCTCATATTGCCTCCATCCCTCGTTTTGCTTGTTGGATATCGAAAAACACCTACTGCGCGCGGCGGCGGGTCTTCATGTCGAGCCAGACCGCGAGAATGACGATGATGCCTGTCACCAGCGGCTGCCAGTTGGCGCTGACCGAGAGCAGGTTCATGCCGTTCAGCACCAGCGTCAGGATCAGCGCGCCGATGAAGGTGCCGAACACGGTGCCGACGCCGCCGAACAGCGAGGTGCCGCCGATCAGCACGGCCGCGATCGCGGGCAGCGTCAGGCTTTCGCCGATGTCAGCCTCGGCCGAATTGAGCCGCGACAGGAAGATGATCGAGGCAAGTCCGGCCATGGTGCCTGATACCGCGTAGACCAGCAACAGGCGCCGCGCGACTGGGATACCGGAGAGGCGGGCTGCGAGCGGATTGGCGCCGATCGCATAGATCTCCTGGCCCCAGATCGTCCGTTGCGCAAACAGCGTTCCGATCCCGAGGAACACCAGCAGCAGATAGACCGGGATGGGCAGGCCGAACAGATAGCCGCTGCCGATCTGTCGGAAGCCCGCCGGGAAGCCGTGCAGCGTCTCGCCGGCCATGTACCAATAGGTGAGGCCGTTCAGCACCCAGAGCATGCCATAGGTGGCGATGAAGGAGGGGATGCGCAGCGCGGTGACCATGATGCCGTTGAGCAGGCCAACGATGCCGCCGCAGGCAAGCCCGGTGAGGATACCGAGCGCCGGCGAGCCGGTCTTGTGGATCACGGTCCCGGCGATGCAGGCCGACAACGCAACATTGGCGCCGACGGAGAGATCAAGGCCGGCCGTCAGTACCACCAGCGTCAGGCCGGAGGCGATGAAGAAGGTCAGGCTCGCCTGCCGGAGCACGTTGAGGATGTTGCCGAGGCTCAGGAAGGAATCGCTGAGCACGGCCAGCACCGCGCAGATCAAGAGGGCCGCGAGCAGGCGATAGAACACCTGGATCGCGTCCTGCGATAGGAAGGAGCGGGGCGGCATCATCGCCTCTTTCGTGATGTCGGTCATGCCCGGCTCCTGAGTCCATCGAGGAACAGCGCGACGATGACGAGCACACCGACGCTTGCGACCTGCACCGAGGAGGGCAGCGAGATCAGGTTCAACCCGTTGCGCAGCACGCCGACCGAGAGGACGCCGAGCAGGGTACCGAGCAGCCAGCCATTGCCGCGCTCGAACGAGGTGCCGCCGACCGCGACGGCGGCGATGGCATCGAATTCAAGTCCGAGGCCGGCGGTGGGGTGGCCGGAATTCATCCGCGCGGTCATCAACAGGCCCGCGATGCCCGCCATGGCGCCGCCGATCGCGTAGACCGCGATCAAGAGCCGGTTCGGCGAGAGCCCGGCGTAGCGTAGCGCTTCGCGGTTACCACCGAGCGCGAAGATGTAGGTGCCGAAGCGGGTGTGATAGAGCAGGCCGTGAAACGCGGCGTAGGTCACGAGCGCCATCACGATCGGCACGGGCACGCCGAGCAGTGTCGACGAATAGATGTCGCGGACGCTGTGGGGGATGCCGACCACGCTCTGGCCGTCGCTGACGATGAGCGACAGGCCCTGCGCCATGCCGAGCGTACCGAGCGTGGCAACGAAGGGAGGAATGCCCAGGATCGCCACTAGCCAGCCGTTGGCGACGCCGAAGGCCGCGCCGACCAGCAGGCCGGCGCCTAAACCGAGCAGCATCGATTTGGTGGCGAGCGAGACGATCGCGACGCAGAGCGAGGTCAACGTCAGCACCGCGCCCATCGAAAGGTCCAGCCCCTCCGTCATGATGATCAGCGTCATCGGCAGCGCGAGCATGGTCAGGATGGTCGACTGCACCAGCACGTTGGAGAGGTTGGCGACCGACAGGAAGCCGGGGGCGATCGCGCTGAACAGCGTGATCAGGAGCACCAGCACGATGGCAACGCCGGGAATGCGTTGCAGCGGGTTGGGCTGTGAAACGACCGCGGCCTCACGCATGATGCATCCCCAGTCGCACGATGTTCTCCTCGGTCAGTTCGTTGCGGTTCAGGTGGCCGGCGATGCGCCCCTCGCGCATCACATAGGCGCGGTCGCAGACATGGCAGATCTCGACCTGTTCGGACGAGATCATCAGTGCCGCCGCGCCTTCCGCGACCAGGCGGTCGATCAGCGCAAAAATCTCGGACTTGGCGCCGATGTCGATGCCGCGCGTCGGCTCGTCGAAGATGAAGAGCTTTGAGCCGGCCGCCAGCCATTTGCCGATCACGACCTTCTGCTGGTTGCCGCCCGAGAGCAGGCCGACGGTCTGACGCGCACTCGGTGTCGCGATCCTCAATTGCCGGATTAGGGCGTCGGAGGTGCGCTGCGCACCGCGCTGGTCGAACAGCCCGCTCGGGAACAGTTTTCGCAGCGCCGACACCACAAGATTGTCGCTCACCGAGCGCAGCAGCGCGAGGCCCTCGCTCTTGCGGCTCTCTGGGATCAGCGCGATGCCGCGGCGGGCGGCAAGATCAGGCTCGCCCGAGATGGCCTTGCCGTCGAAGATGATCTCGCCCGACGTCACGGGATCGGCGCCGAAGATGGCGCGTGCGACTTCGCTGCGGCCCGAGCCGACCAGGCCGCACAGGCCGACGATCTCGCCCCGGCGCACCTCGATGTTGATGTCGGAGATGCCGGTCGAGGCGGTCAGGCCCTTGACCTCGAGCAGTAGCTCGCCGGGCTTGTCGGCAAAATTGCGCGGATAGGTCATGTCGACGTTGCGGCCGACCATCATGCGGACGAGCTGGTCCGGCGTGACGTCGGCGGGCCGGACGCCGTCGATGCGCCGGCCGTCGCGCAGTACCGTGATGCGATCGCCGAGTGCGAACACTTCGGCCATGCGGTGCGAGATGTAGACTATCGAGACGCCGTCGGCCTTCAGCCGTGCGATCAGGGCAAACAACAGCTCGGTCTCGCGGTCGGACAGCGCCGCGGTCGGCTCATCCATCACGAGGATGCGGGCGTCCTGGCTGATCGCCTTGGCGATCTCGACCATCTGCTGTTGCGCGACGCCGAGCTTATCGACGATGGTGGAGGGATCGATGTCGAAGCCGATGGTGTCGAGCACGCGCTTTGCGTCAGCCAGGATCTTGCGGCGGTCGATGGTGCCGGGGATGTGGCCTTTGGGCTCGCGGCCGAGAAAGATGTTCTGTGCGATATCAAGATAGGGGACCAGCGAGAATTCCTGGAAGATCACGGCAATGCCGAGCTTCTGCGCATCCGCGGTCGAGGAGATCGCGACCTTCTTGCCCTCATAGTAGAACTCGCCGGCGTCGGCGCGGTAGGCACCGCACAGCACCTTCATCAGGCTCGACTTGCCGGCGCCGTTCTCCCCCAGCAGCATGTGGACTTCGCCGGGGTAGACGGCAAAGGACACGTCATCCAGCGCCTTGACGCCGGGAAACTCCTTGCTGATGCCGCGCAGTTCCAGCAACGGCGTGGGCGAAGTAACTTCGATGGGGAGCGCGTCACTCATACCTTGGCTCCGCCTGAAAAGATCTTTCCGGGATTCATGAGACCATTCGGATCGAGCGCGACCTTGATGGATCGCATCACATCGACGGCTTCGCCGAGCTCGTCGGTGAGATAGCCGATCTTGCCGAGTCCGATGCCGTGCTCGCCGGTGCAGGTTCCGTCCATGGCGATGGCGCGGGCGACCATGCGGGCCTGCAGCGCCTTGGCGCCTTCGGTCTCCTCGGGCTTTGCGGGGTCGATCAGGATCAGCATGTGGAAATTGCCGTCGCCGACATGGCCGACGATCGGCGCGGTAAAGCCGTGCTGGTCGGCGTCACGCCGTGTCTCGGTGAGGCATTCCGCCAGCCGCGAGATCGGCACACAGACATCGGTAATCATGGCGCGTGCGCCGGGCCGGAGGCCCAGGCCCGCATAGAGCGTGTTGTCGCGGGCGTGCCAGAGCCGGCTGCGGTCTTCCGGCGCCTTGGCCCAGGCAAATTCGTGGCCGCCATGGTCGGCCGCGATCGCCTGTGCCGCCTCGGCCTGCTCGGCGACGGATGTCTCGGAGCCGTGGAATTCGAAGAACAGGGTGGGGGCTTCGCGGTAGCCGAGCTTGGCGTAGGCATTGATGCCGCGCATCATGACGTCGTCGAGCAGCTCGATGCGCGCCACGGGGATCGCGCACTGGATCACGGAGATCGCGGTATCGACGGCGTCGTGCAGGGTGTCGAAGCTGCAGACCGCGGCCGAGATCGCCTGCGGGACGGGGTGCACCTTCAGCGTGATTTCGGTGATGATTCCGAGCGTGCCCTCCGCGCCGACGAACATGCGCGTCAGGTCGTAGCCGGCCGCCGACTTGCGTGCGCGCTTCGCGGTCCGGATCACGCGGCCGTCGGCCAGCACCACCTCGAGCGCCATGACATTGTCCTTCATCGTGCCATAGCGCACCGCCATAGTGCCGGAGGCGCGCGTGGAGGCCATGCCGCCAATCGAGGCGTCGGCGCCGGGGTCGATCGGGAAAAGCAGGCCGGTATTGCGCAGCTCTGCATTGAGCTGCTTGCGGGTAATGCCGGGCTGCACCACGACATCCATGTCGCTGTCGTGCACGCTGAGCACCTTGTTCATGCGCGCGAAGTCGAAGCAGACGCCGCCCGCGACCGAGGCCGCATTGCCTTCGAGCGAGGTGCCGGCGCCGAACGGGACGATCGGCATGCCCGCGCTCGCGCACAGCTTGACGATCTCCGCGACCTCCTGCGTGGTCTCAGGGAAGACGACGATGTCAGGCGGCAAATTGCGATAATGCGACTCGCTCTGCCCGTGCTGATCGAGCACGCCGCGCGCAACGCTCGCGCGCGGGCCGATCATGCCCGTGAGGCGCTCGGCCAAGATGCTCGTGCTGACCCGCGGTCCCATCCTCAGCTCCCGTCTGCTCCCTGTTGCCGGACTCTTGCTGGTCCGTCGCCGCTCTAGCTTAAGCGGCTCTTGCGTTGCTCGCGACCTGCTTCAGGCCGAAATCATAGTTGAGATGGAAATACTCGCTGTCCACCATGCGACCATCCGGCGCACGGCCGGCCGGATGCCTGGTGAATTCGCGGATCAGGCTGTCTTTGACGCCGAACACAACGTCCGAGTCGAGATACTGGTCGCCGGCGACGAACACGTGTGTCACGAGCTGCTCGAAGCCGGGCGCGGAAATCATGAAATGCACATGCGCGGGGCGCCAGGGATGGCGGCCCTGCGCCTCCAGCATCTCGCCGACCGGGCCGTCATGCGGAACGGGATAGGCGGCCGGCTTGATCGACCAGAAATGGAATCTGCCGTTGGCGTCGGTGTGGAAGCGCGCGCGCATCGCGAGATCGCCAATGGCATCGAGCTGCTGCACGTCGTAATAACCATCATCGTCGGAGTGCCAGACGTCGACGACGGCACCCACGAGCGGCTTGCCGTCGACGGTCGACACCGAGCCGGTGACCAGCATCGGTTCACCCTCCATCGGACCGGAGATATCCGCGCCGCTGTCCTTCTCCGGCGCGGCCTGGACGAAGAACGGGCCGAGCACCGTGGTTTCGGTCGCGCCCTCCGGCACCGGATGGTTGATCGCGTCGACCAGCATGGAGACGCCGAGCGTATCCGACAGCAGGATGAACTCCTGGCGCTTGTCGTCGCACATGTGGCCGGTGCGGGTCAGGAAATCGATGCCGAATTCCCATTCCTTCTGGGTCGGACGGATCTCGCGGACGAAGGCATGAAGGTGGCGCACCAGCGCTTCGCTGACCTGCTTGATGCGCGGATCGGTTGCGTCCTTGATCCGCTCCAGCACGGCGTCGGTGATCGTGTTCTCGTTGAAATTGCGCATATGTGTCTTCCGCCGATCAGAGTTTAGGCTCGCCGAGCCCGGACAGCCGTTCGAGGTGCTTGACCGTCGCGATGAAGTCGGTGTCGCCGTCGCCTTTCGCGACCAGCGAGCCATAGGTTTCGCGGACTTGGGCCGCGAGCTGCAACGGCACGCCGACGGCATGGCCGGCACCCAGGATCAGGTCGAGATCCTTGGCCATCTGCTTGCAGGAGAAGGTGGACTCGAAATCGCGGGTTCGTAGCGGCGCGGTCTTGTATTTCACCATCGGCGAGGCAACCGCGCTGTCGTCGAGCACCTTCAAGATGTCCTGCCAGGCGATGCCGCCCTTGCGCGCCAGCGCCAGGCTCTCCGCCATCATCGCCGCCGACACCGCGATCATCAGATTGACCGAGAGTTTCGCGTAACGGGCTTCCTCGGCCGGCCCGAGATAGGTCTGCGCGCGGGTGAAGGTGGCGAACAGCGGCTTTGCATTTTCGAAGGCTTCATTCGGCCCCGAGACGAAGCAGGTCAAGGCGCCGGTATGAACTATGCTGGCATTGCCGGAGACCGGTGCGCGCAGATAGGCAATCCCGCGGGCGTGTGCCGCGGCGGCAACTTCAGTGGAAGCCTCGACACTGACAGTGCTGGTTTCGATCAAACTGGCGCCTGGCGCCATCGCGGCGATGACGCCGGTGGGGCCGAGCAGGGCGCCGCGCAACGCGACGTCGTCGGGCAGGGAGGTGACGACAGCCGCCTTGCCGCTCACGGCCTCGGCCGGCGATGCGGCAATCGCAATACCTTGCGCGCGTGCCTCGTTGATCCGCGCCGCGCTCTGGTCGAATGCGGTGACAGCAAAACCGGCCTTGGCGACGAGCGCCGACATCGGCAGACCCATCTTGCCGATCCCGACGAAAGCGATGTTTTTCGAGGTGTCTGTCATTGTTGTTTTGTTGTCCGTTGGCGCCTTCAGGCGGCGCGTCCCTGTCGTTCAATGTCCTGCACCAGCCGCCGGCCGGATTGCGCCAGCAGCTCTTTCTTCGTTCCCAACCCGTCAACCAGCAACTGGCCATTTCGCTTCTTCCAGTCGCCGCCGATCATGACGGCCTCGATGTTGGCGAGGCTCGTCTGCATCACAACGGTGGCGACGGGATCATGCACCGGGAAGAGATTGAGATCGGAGGCGTTGATGATGACGAGGTCGGCAAGTTTGCCCGGTGTCAGCGAGCCGATCTGATGTTCGCGGCCGAGCATGCGAGCGCCTTCCGTCGTGATCCAGCGCAACGCTTCGCGTACGGGAATCGTGGTCGTTGCGGGGATGGTGCCACTGGTCTTGCGGGACTCCGCATTGTCGAGTGACCGCTGCATCGAGAGCGCAACGCGTGCGGCGGAGAACAGGTCGCCGGCCAGGATGGATTCGAGGTCAATGCCGATGGTCGGCCGAACACCACGCTTGAGCAGCCGCCCTGTGATCGGAAAACCGTGGCCCTGGATCATCTCGTTCTCGGGCGTCACCGAGAAGGAGACGCCGAGATCGACCATTTTGTCGAGGAGATCATCAGGCAGGTCGTTGCCATGGACGATGTTGACACCCGCGCCGACGAGCCCGGCCTCGATCAGCTTCTCCCAGCCACCGGGCGTCTTGGCCGGACCGCCGCCCTGATGCATCGATGCGATCAACTTGAGCTCGCGCGCCATGCGGAAGTCGTGCATGGCGACGTCGAGCGTCGAATAATGTGGGCCAAGGATCGCAAGGCCCAGCGTGACAAGGCCGTCGTGGTCGGCGAGGGGACCCGCGAGCAGCCGCTCGACCTCGCGTCGCGGATGCGGGACTTCCGAGAAATGCGGCTCTCCGGGCTTTGGTTCCGGTTTTGGCGAGCCATGGAAGAACGCGGCGCGAATGCCGCTCTCGATCAGGCCGCGCACGGCGGCGTCGGTATGATCAGGCGTCGGATTGTTGTGGCACCAATCGACCAGCGTGGTGGTGCCGCAATTGATCTGGTTCAGCGCGCCGACCAGCGTCGCGATATGGATGTCCTCGGGACGGAATACGGTCGCGAGGCCGGAATGCATGCGGCGGAAATATTCCAGCAGGGTCCAGTTCGCGGCATAGCCGCGCAGGCCCGTCTGCCAAGTGTGCATATGCGCGTTGATCAGGCCGGGAATGACGATGCGGCCATTGCCGTCGACGATCTCCGTGTCGGCCGCGACGTCGATCGATGGCCGCACGTCGGCGATACGGTTGCCCTCGATGAGCACGTCGCCGGTGCCGAGGTCGCCGATCGCATCATCCATGCTGATGACGGTCGCGGATCTGATCAGCGTGCGCCGCATGGTCTCACGTCGCCGTTTTGACAGCGCCCGGCGGCTCGCCGGCCCAGGCGCGCGCGATCAGGTCGCGGATGGCGCCGCGATCGAGCGGGCGCGGATTCCAATAGGCGTTGGTGACGGCAAGATCAGCCGCCTTGTCGATGCCGCTTTCGGGCATGCCGATATCGCGCAGCGCCGTCTTCGCACCCAGCCGCTTCGCAAGTTCGAAAAGTCCCTGCGATGCATTGGCGGCGCCGATTGCGCGCGAGATGCGTGCCATCGCGTCGGGCACGGCTGGCGCGTTGTAGGCCAGCGCATGCGGCAGCACGATGGTGTGGGTCTCGGCGTGCGGCAGGTCGAAGGTTCCGCCGAGCGTGTGGCAGAGCTTGTGATGCAGCGCCATGCCGACGGTGCCCAGGCAAACACCGCACAGCCAAGCGCCGTAAAGCGCTTCGGTGCGAGCTTCGCGGTCGTCGCTTTTGGCGGCGATGGCGGGCAGGGCGCGCGCCAGTGCGCGGATGCCTTCTTCCGCCATCAGCGACGTCACGGGATTGGTGTCGCGCGCGTAAAGCGCTTCCACCGCGTGGGCGATCGCGTTGATGCCTGATGTCGCGGCGAGACCCGCCGGCAGCGTCAAAGTGAGATCGACATCGTAGATCACGGTCTCCGGCAGGATAGCCGCATCGCGCACGGTGGTCTTCAGGCCGTTCTCGGTCTGGCCGACGATCGGCGTCATCTCCGAGCCGGCATAGGTGGTGGGAATGCAGAGCTGGTTGATTCCGGTGCGCAAGGCCAGCGCCTTGCCAAGGCCAGTGGTCGAGCCGCCGCCGAGCGAGACGACGCAGTCAGCCTCGCACGCCTTCATCGCCGCGAGCGCACGCTCCGTGACCTCGACCGGCGTGTGCATGGTGGCGCCGGGAAATATGCCGGCATAGAGCGAGCCGAGCGCCGCCCCAAGGCTCTTGCCCTGCGCCTCCTGCTGCGGTGTCGTCAGCACAAGCGCGCGCTTGCCGCCGAGCCGCTCGACCTCGGCCTTGGCGGAGCCAAGCGTTCCGCTGCCGAAGACGACGCGGCAGGGCAGGTTTTCAAAGGTGAACGAACCGATCATGCGCCGGTCTCTTTGATGGGATAATCGACCTGGAAGCGCCCGATCCGCAAGTCGCCAAGCGCCTCGCGCACGCGCAGATGTTCCGGATGGTTGGCATAGGCCGAGAGCGCGGCCTGGTCGGTAAATTCGGAGAACAAAACGACGTCGCAGGCGTAATCCACCGCGCTGACATCAACGCCGACTTCGATATGGGTGAGGCCGTCGATCTGGCCCTTGAGGCCCTCGAACAGGGTCTTGACCTTGACCCGGGCGGCGGAGCGCTCCTCGGGGCTTTCCCCGCGCAACCGCCACATCACGATGTGCCTGATCGGGCCCGACATTTCCTGATTTCCTCGCCTGCGATTATGTCTCGTTGTGGCTATTTTGCCTTGCAGAAAACGGAAATAAAGGCCAAAATTTGTAAGTCTCTTTTCCTCTTTTCGCAAAAATGGACCGTCTGCTCCAACTCGAAGTCTTCTCCAAAACCGCTGAGCTCGGCAGCCTTTCCAAGGCGGCCGAAATCCTGCGGATGTCGAACGCGGCCGCCAGCCGCCACCTCAGCGCGCTAGAGGAGCGGCTCGCAGTCCGGCTGATCGAACGCAACACGCGTCGGCTATGGCTGACGGAGGCAGGGCAGGAGCTCTTGCAGCGCTGCGGCACATTGTTGAACGAGCTCGCCGAAGCCGAGGATGCCGTCTCCGACCGCGCGCTGTCGCCGAGGGGCATGCTGCGCGTGACGAGCTCGCTGTCCTTTGCGATGATCTATCTCGCGCCGATGCTGCCCGCCTTCCGCGCGCTCTATCCTGATCTCAGCGTGCAGATCATCAGTGCGAACCGCTATCTGGACTTCATCGAGGCCGGCATCGACGTGGCGATCCGCACGCGCGAGCACGAACCGGATTCCAACATCATCGTCCGCCGCATCGGCCAGATGCACCGCGTGCTCGCGGCGGCGCCGTCATATCTGGAGAAGCACGGCCGGCCGGAGCACCCTGCCGATCTCGCCCGCCACAACATGCTGATCTACAATCTCGCCAACGATCCCTATTCGCTGCGGCTCAGCCAGGGCAGCACGACGCAGACGGTGCGGATCGCGCCGACGCTCGACAGCAATGATGGCCAGATCATCTGCGGTGCGGCACGCGCGGGGCTCGGCATCCTGATCCAGCCGCTTTACATCGTGCAGAGCGATATCGCGGCCGGCCGGCTGGTGCCTGTCCTGATGGGCTGGGAGCTGCCGCTGCTCACCATGAACATCGCCTATCAAAACCGCGTCCGGCTGCCCGCCAAGATCAGGGTGTTTTCCGACTTCCTGGTCAGCCATATCCGTGAGCATTCGAAGCCGGGGATCTGGATCGACGCGGCGAAGTGAGCGGAAGCAGTCATGTATCTCGGCATCGATCTCGGTACCTCCGCAGTCAAGACCGTTCTCGTCGACGGTGCCCAGCGCGTGATTGCAAGTGAGAGCCGGCCGCTGACGATCACCTCGCCGCAATCAGGTTATTCCGAGCAGGATCCCGCGCAGTGGATCGAGGCGACCTTTGCCACGCTTGATGCCCTGAAGGTATCGCACGGAAAAGAGCTCGCGGCAGTCGAAGGCATAGGGCTGTCCGGCCAGATGCATGGCGCCACGCTGCTCGATGCGAGTTCGAGGCCGCTGCGGCCCTGCATCCTCTGGAACGACGGACGCGCCGCCGCCGAGTGTCGCGTCCTGGAGCAGCGCTGGCCCGCCTTGCGTGCCGTGACGGGCAATAAGGCGATGCCGGGATTCACCGCGCCAAAACTGCTCTGGATCGCGAGGCACGAGCCTGAAATTTTCGCAGCGACGAAATTGGTGCTGCTGCCAAAGGCCTATCTGCGCCTGGTATTATCAGGCGAGGCCGTCGAGGACGTTTCGGACGCGTCGGGATCGCTGTGGCTCGACGCCGCGCGCCGGGACTGGTCGGATGCAGCGCTCGCCGCGACTGGACTGTCGCGCGAGCACATGCCGCGTCTGGTCGAGGGATGCGCGCCTGCAACGACGCTGCGCAGCGAGCTCGCGCGACGCTGGGGTATGACCCGGCAGCCGGTGATCGCGGGCGGCGCTGGCGACAATCCGGCGGGCGCCGTCGGCATCGGTGCGATCCAGCCGGGAACCGCGTTCGTATCTTTGGGAACCTCGGGTGCCCTGCTGGCGCCGACCAGTACAATCGCCGCCAATCCGGACCGGGCGGTGCATACGTTCTGCCACGCCATTCCCGGCATGTGGATTCAAGCCGGCGCGATCCTGTCGGCTGCTTCCTGCCTTGCCTGGGCCGCGCGCCTGTTCGGCGTCACCGAAGCCGAGTTGCTGGCGCCGCTTGGATCGCATCCACAGGCGCCGTCGCCGGTGAGCTTCCTGCCGTATCTCGCGGGTGAGCGGACGCCGCACGACGATTCCGTCGTGCGCGGCATGCTCGATGGTTTGAGCCATGGCACCGATCGCGGGGCGATCGTGCAGGCGGTGCTCGAGGGCGTTGCCTTTGCACTGGCCGATTGCCGCGACGCGCTCGCCGATGCTGGCATTGTGATTACGGAAGCCGATGCTATTGGCGGTGGTTCACGGTCCGGCTTCTGGCTCACGGTGCTGGCGAACGTGCTGAATGTTCCGATCCATCGCTTCGCCGGAGGTGAGACCGGCGCCGCGTTCGGTGCGGCAAGATTAGGGCGACTTGCTGTCACCGGTGAGGCGATTGCCGCCGTGTGCACGCGACCGCAGCGCATCGAGACGTTCGAACCTGACACCGGGCTGACTGATGCTTATGCCGAACGGCTTCCCGCGTGGCGCGAACTGTATCGGCCCCGCCACTAGCATCGCCTCGATGCTACATTCCCGTCTGTTCGGTATTGCCCTGTGCCGCTGCCTTTTGTTTAATGCGCAAGCCGCGCTGACAGAATGATTGAGACGCGGGTGGGAAACGCATTGTGCGCCGGGAGGCACGATGAACGATCCGATCCTCGAGATGCGTGGGGTCTCAAAATCCTTCTTCGGCATCAAGGCGCTGCGTGCCGTCGATCTCACAGTCTATGCCGGCGAAATTCATGCCCTGATGGGTGAGAACGGCGCCGGCAAGTCGACGCTGATGAAGATCCTGTCCGGCGCCTACAGACCAGATCCCGGCGGCGAGATCCGCATCGAAGGACATCCGGTACGGATCGAAGGCCCGCTCGGCGGCCGCGCGGCGGGCATCTCCATCATCTATCAGGAGCTGTCGCTCGCACCCAATCTCAGCGTTGCCGAGAATATCTATCTGGGACGCGAGATATCGCGGACTGGCTTGCTGGCGCGCGGTGCCATGCGCGAGGCCGTCGGTCCCATCCTGAAACGGCTCGGCGCGGACTTCCTGCCGTCGACGCTGGTGACGCATCTGTCCATGGGACAACGGCAGCTGGTCGAGATCGCACGTGCGCTGCACGCGAGATCGAAGATCCTGATCATGGACGAGCCGACCACGGCGCTGTCGGCCGGCGAGAGCGCACGGCTGTTCGCACTGATCCGCCAGCTTCGCGCCGAGGGCCTCGCCATCATCTACATCTCGCATCGCATGGACGAGGTCTACGCGCTCGGCGACCGCGTCACCGTGCTGCGCGACGGCCGGCTGGTCGGCTCGCTCGACAAGGCCGAGATCCGTGCAGACACCATCGTGCGGCTGATGGTCGGGCGCGACGTCTCATCGTTCTACAAGAAGGACCATGATCCGGAGGCAGGACGCGGCCATCCCGTGCTCGCCGCGATCGACATGGCCGATGGCCTGCGCGTCAAGGGCTGCTCGCTGACCGTGCATGCGGGTGAGGTGGTCGGTCTCGCCGGCCTGATCGGCGCCGGCCGCACCGAGCTTGCGCATCTCATCATCGGCGCGTTGCCAAAAACCTCCGGCCGGCTCGAGCTGGAGGGGCGCCCGGTCGAGATCCGCACGCCGGGTGAGGCGCTCGAGGCCGGGATCGCCTATCTGACCGAGGACAGGAAGGCGCTCGGCCTGTTTCTGGACATGTCATGTCTGGACAACATCAACCTCGCGGTGCTTGGCCGCGATGCGAAGCTCGGCTGGTTCCTGGATCGCGACAAGGCACGCGAGCGCGCCGATCGGGCCTTCGTAGGGCTCAGCATTCGCGCCGCCAATATCGGCGTTCCCGCCGGTGGCCTGTCCGGCGGCAACCAGCAGAAGCTGCTGCTGTCGCGGCTACTTGCCATTGCGCCAAAGGTGCTGATCCTCGACGAGCCAACGCGCGGCGTCGACGTCGGCGCCAAGTCCGAGATCTATTCGATCATCGACAATCTCGCCAAGGCTGGCACCGCGATCCTCGTCATCTCGTCCGATCTGCCGGAGATTATCGGCATCTGCGACCGCGTCGTCGTCATGCGAGCCGGGCACATCGCCGGTGAGGTCAGGCGTGAAGCTGCGGTCGCACTGAACCAGGAAGACATCATGGCGCTTGCCACGGGGATGGAGCATCTCGATGCCTGACAATGGTGCTTCGCAGGCCAAGGCGGCATCGACGGCGACCAACGGTGCTGCCGCAGAGTCAAAGCGCCAGCGGGTGAGGGTGCTGATCAGCGCGCTCGGTATGTTGCCGGTGCTGCTGATCCTCTGCGGCGGCTTCCATTTCCTGTCCGAGGGCCGCTTCTTCACCGGACAAAATCTAGGCATCGTGCTGCAGCAGGCCGCGGTGAACACCGTGCTCGCCGCGGGCATGACCTTCGTCATCCTCACCGGCGGCATCGACCTTTCGGTCGGCTCGATCCTGGCGGCTTCCGCGATGGCCGGGTTGACGCTCTCCAAGATGCCGGAGCTCGGAATGCTGTGGCTGCCGGCCGCGCTGCTCACCGGCCTTGGCTTCGGTGTCGTCAACGGCGCGCTGATCGCGCTGCTCCGATTGCCGCCCTTCATCGTCACGCTCGGCTCTCTCACCGCCGTGCGCGGCCTGGCGCGACTGCTCGGCGCCGACACCACGGTGTTCAATCCCTCGATTCCCTACGCCTTCATCGGTAACGGCTCGCTGACGCTCGTTCCCGGCGTCGCCTCGATCCCATGGCTCTCGGTGATCGCCCTGCTCGTCATCCTCGTCTCGTGGCTGGTGCTGCGCCGGACCGTGCTCGGCGTGCACATCTATGCGGTGGGCGGCAATGAAAGCGCGGCACGGCTTGCCGGCATCAAGGTCTGGGCCGTGCTGATCTTCGTCTACGGCGTCTCCGGGCTTTTCGCCGGGCTCGGCGGCGCCATGCAGGCGGCGCGGCTCTATGCGGCCAACGGCCTGCAACTCGGACAATCCTACGAGCTCGATGCGATCACCGCCGTGATCCTGGGCGGCACCTCGTTCGTCGGGGGCATCGGCTCGATCTGGGGCACGCTGGTCGGCGCGTTGATCATCGCCGTGCTCTCGAACGGCCTGATTCTCGTCGGCGTTTCCGACATCTGGCAATATGTGATCAAGGGCCTGGTGATCATCGGCGCTGTTGCGCTCGATCGCTACCGGCTGCAGGGCTCCGCCAGAACATGAAAGGTTCCGGTGCGGCTACTGGTCTGCCGTGCCTGACATGAAGACAGACCAGGGAGGAAGCCAATGTTGAAGACGATCACGCTCGCCGGCGCCGCGACGGCGCTTGCCCTAAGCGCCGCGCCATCCTTCGCCAAGGAGCTCAAGTCGATCGGCGTCTCGCTGGGGTCGATGGGCAATCCGTTCTTCGTCGCGCTGTCGAAGGGCGCCGAGTTCGAGGCGAAGAAGACCAATCCCAATGTGAAGATCACGTCGGTCGGCTTCGAATACGACCTCGGCAAGCAGGTCACCCAGATCGACAATTTCATCGCCGCCGGCGTCGACCTGATCCTTTTGAACCCGGGCGATCCCAAGGCGATCGGGCCGGCGATCAAGAAGGCGCAGGCGGCGGGCATCGTCGTCGTCGCAGTCGACACCGCAGCCGAAGGAGCCGATGCCACCGTTACCACGAACAACGTGCAGGCCGGCGAGATCTCCTGCCAGTACATCGTCGACAAGTTGGGCGGCAAGGGCGATGTCATCATCGAGAACGGGCCGCAGGTCTCGGCGGTGATCGACCGCGTCGTCGGCTGCAAGAACGTCTTGTCGAAGAATTCCGGCATCAAGGTGTTGTCCAACGACCAGGACGGCAAAGGCTCGCGCGAAGGCGGTCTGACCGTCGCGCAGGGTTATCTGACCCGCTTCCCCAAGATCGACGCCATCTTCGCGATCAACGATCCGCAGGCGATCGGCACCGACCTTGCGGCGCGCCAGCAGAACCGCAGCGGTATCGTCATAACCGCGGTCGACGGCGCGCCCGATATCGAGGCCGCGCTGAAGGATCCGCAGTCGCCGCAGATCCAGGCCTCGGCTTCGCAAGATCCGTTCTTCATGGCGCGGCGGGCCGTGCAGGTGGGCGTCGGCATTCTCAATGGCCAGAAGCCGGCCTCGACCGTCGAGCTGCTGCCGTCCAAGCTGGTGACCAGGGACAACGTCGCCGAGTATAAGGGCTGGACCTCGGATCGTTCCCAGTAAGATGCCGTCCCTTGCCGGGAGCGCTTGAAACGGGGATGGCGGGCGGCGTTTGAAACCACGCCGCCCGTCATGCCAAAGCCAATGTACGTGCCGATCTGCTGTCCGAGCGGGCGGGCTGCCTCTTGTGTTAGCCTCGCGCAACCTCGACTGGTCGAATCGGAAGCATATCTCGTGAAATCCAGGACATCGGGCACCGCATCCGGCACCGCGTGGCGTCATGCCAATGTCGGGCGTCTGCTCAACAATGCGGTACGCCGCTTCGAAGGCCGCGTGCTCGAATTGATGAGCGAACGAGGGCACGATGAGACGCGCATTGCGCATGTCAGCCTCACCCGCAATCTCGACGTGGAGGGGACGCGGCTCACGGAGCTCGCCCGCCGGGCGTCCATGAGCAAGCAGGCGATGGGCGAGCTGGTCGATCAATGCGCCGAGCTCGGCCTCGTCGATCGCATCCCCGATCCGACCGACCGGCGCGCGCGCATCGTCACGTTCACATCGGCCGGGCGCAAATGGCTCGACGCGTTCCGCGATGCCGTCGACATCGCCGAGCAGGAGATGCGCGTCGAACTCGGCAAGACCGGCATGGACGCGATCCTGAAAGGGCTGACGGTCTACGGGGCGAAGTTCGACACGCTCAACGATACCGATTAGTCAGGAGGCTTGACGATATCGTCAGGCAACCTTACCATGCAAGATAGTGCTGGTGGGGAGAAGCGCCTTGGAAACACGTCTGACGGCCTCGGTGCTCATCGTCGGCGGCGGGCCCTGCGGGCTGATGTTGGCCAACGAGCTCGGCCGGCGCGATGTGTCCGCGATCCTGATCGACGAGAAGCCAGGCACCGCATTCAATCCGCAAGCCAACGCGACGCAGGCGCGCTCGATGGAGCACTACCGGCGGCTGGGTTTTGCCGACGAGATCAGGCGCGAGGGCCTGCCCGCCGATTATCCGACCGACGTTGCGTACTTCACCCGCTATGCCGGTTACGAACTGGCACGCTTTGCGCTGCCGTCATCTTCGCGCGCGGGCGAGCTGATCAAGGGCATGTCGGGCTCCTGGAGTGCGGCCGAGCTGCCGCACCGGGTCTCGCAGAAATACGTCGAGGCGGTGCTGCGCCGTCATGCCGAACGGCTTCCAGGCATCACGCTGAACTATGGCCACCGGCTGGTCAGCTACGTCGAAAGCGACGACGGCATCGTCGGCGAGATCGAATGTCTCGACAACAGCCGCCGCTTTCAGGTCCGGGCCGACTTCCTCGTCGGGGCCGACGGGCCGCGCTCCCACGTCCGCCAGTCGCTCGGCATCGTCTATGGCGGCGAGACCGGGACGCAGCGCGATTTCATGGGCGGCCGCATGCTGGCTGCGTATCTCCGCTCGCCGGAGTTCTACGCGAGCATCCCGCACGCCCAGGCGTGGATGTACAACTGCTTCAATGGTGACCGCCGGGCCTTCATGGCCTCGGTGAACGGACGCGACGAATTCGCGTTTCACACCCAGCTGCGGCCGGGCGAGGACGAGAGTGCGATCACGGTCAACGAGGCCAAGGCCGCGTTCCAGCGCGCCTGCGGCGCGGCGATCGAATGCGATGTGCTGTCGTTCCTGACCTGGACCGCCGGTCACGCGCTGGTCGCGAACGGGATGCAGCGGGGCAGGGTGTTCCTCGGCGGCGACGCGGCGCATCTGTTCACGCCGACCGGCGGGCTCGGCTACAACACTGCGATCGAGGACGCGGTCAATCTCGGCTGGAAGCTTGCAAGCGTCGTCAAGGGCGTAAGCCCGGTATCGCTGCTCGACAGCTACGAGGTCGAGCGGCGTCCGGTGGCGCTCCGCAACACCGACTATGCCCGGCGCTTCGCGGATTCCCTTGGTCTCTTCGCGCCCGCGCCAGACATCGAGGACGCCACGGACGAAGGCAACGAAGCGCGGCGGACGGCAGGCATCTATCTCGAACAGCACGCCCGTGCCGAATTCAACATTCCCGGCGTCACCTTTGGCGGGCGTTACGACGGCTCTCCGATCATCGTCTCCGACGGCAGCCAGCCGCCGCCTGATGCTGCGAACGTCTACATTCCCAGTGCCTGTCCCGGTGGCCGCGCGCCGCACGCGTGGCTGGACGACGGCGTGTCCCTGTACGATTTGTTCGGATTCGAATGGACGTTGCTCCAGTTCGGCGAGGTCGCGCCGGCGCCCGCTGCGGTCGCCGACGCCGTCCGCATGCTCGGGGCGGATGTGAAGCTCGTCACGCTGCCGGGATCCTTGCGCGAACTCTATGATGCCGACCTTGCTTTGATACGTCCCGACCAGATCGTGGCCTGGCGTGGCAGCGCATCACAGGCCGGAACGATCGGGCGTGTCCTCGCCCGCGCGCTTGGGTACAGCGCAGGCGAGGGCGCGCCAGCGGCTTCAGCCGGCGGTGTATGAACTGGTGCGCGGAGACTGAACGGCGGACGGAAGCTTGCTCGCGAAGGCGCGGGTCTTGGGCTGGACACGCGATCCGTCGATCACCTCGAGCCGGCCGCAGCGGTTCAGGGTGTGCAGCTTTCTGCCGGGCCATACCGGTCCGGGCTTCAGGGAATGGCGGACGATCTGCCTGAAGGCCGTCGGCGACAGCTCGATCACTTCCGCCAGCGCGAGCGCCGCACCGTATCCGTCGGCACAGTTCTGGACCGGGCGCCACAATTGGTCATTGATGGTCACGAAATTCCCCGCCGGCCGCGTGCTTGCACGGTCGATCAGGACCGGATTGCTGGCATGGGGCAACCAGGGCCCCAGGAGGTGCTCGGCGTAATAGATCGCCAGCGAATCCGAGTAGCCGCCGGTCCCGTCGCGCCAGGCGCCGAACAGATAATGCAGGCCATTGTGCTGCGTGATCGTGACGTCGGCGAGCTCAAGGCCTGAAAGGAGCGTCGCGTGTCGTTCCCATTTGTCCGGGAACCGAACGCATTTGTAGAGTGCGACGTCCCCGTGGATCGAGCTCTCCGGGATCATCCACAAATCGCCGCCGTCTTCGATCAGGAAGGGATAGGAGAGGTGCCAGGGCTCCTCCAGCACGGGCACAACCTCGCCGGTCGGCCCATAGTCGCCGAACTCGATCGCCGAAACGATGCCCTTTCCAACCCGGTGATCGAGGTCTTCGAAGAAGACGAATGTTCGGCCCTGCCACGTGACGGGAAAGGGATCGGCGTAGAAGCGATGGCCTGGATCGGGAAGAATGTTCCAGCCCGGTCCGGACAGATCTCCGGTCTGCCAGACGCCTGCACCCGTGTTGAAGCGCCATCCGACATGCCAATGCGGGGCATAGCAGCAGAGGCGATAAATCTCCTTGGCGATCGACACGGCAAGGCCGCGCGCGACATAGCCAGCGGGACCCCGGCGCGGGCCCTCTCCGGCGGGACGCGCCAGTTGCGGCACAATCCGCGGTCGTCCCGACAGGATCGCCGCCACCATGGTCAGCGTTCGCGCCATGACGGTTTCGAGTGCTCCGCTGAGGCCTGCGGCAATTTCTCCGGATGGATGGCCGCGATCGACGAGCGAGCCGTCGACTTCGTTGACGATGTCGATCACCGGCAGGTCGCCGGTCAGAATGGCGGCGAGCGCGGCGTTTTCGCCTGCAACTCCATTGAACAGCGGACGGAGATACAGCCGGGCGGAGTTGTTCGGATCGCGCGCGGCGCCGGTGAAGTCGACGACCACGTCGGCCGTCCCGGCGCGAACCTGCGTCTGTTCCGGAGCGATGTTCAGCCTGTTGGCGCCGCTCTGTTTGCCCTTGTGCAACACCAGGCGTTCGAGCTCGAACAGGGCGTCGAGACCTGTGGGGCGCGGCTCTGCAGTCGCCGTCCACGCGATTTGAACCGGAACTTCCCGGCCGTCGATCAACAGCGTCTCGCGGCCCATCCACCGCCGCGCATGCTCACGTTCACAGCGAAACTCGATGATCATGTCGAGCCAATCTATTCCAACGTATCAGGTCAAATGACCTGGCCGAGAATCCGAACGTATTCCTCCACCATGGCATCTACCGAATAGCGCAGCCGCAGGCCTTTGGCGTTTTGTCGCAGTTCGTCGCTTAAATGTTTGTCCGACAGCAGCCTGGAGACGGCTGCAGAGAGCTTCGCATGATCGGAGGCGTCGACGAAGAGCGCAGTCGGTCTTCCTTCGTAGGACAACACTTCGCGCAGGACGGGAAGATCGGTGACGACGGAGGGAACACCGGCGTTCGCAGCCTCGACCGCGGCCAGACCGAAGGTCTCGGCCTGTGTCGGGAATACGAACACGTCCAGGCAGGCGAGAAAGTCCGCCATCCGGCTGGGGGGAATCTCCCGGAGCAAATGCAGCCTGTCCGAAACCTTCAGTTCATTCGCCAGCAGTTTCAGCCGGGCCTCGTCGGCTCCCTGGCCGGCGAGCGCGAGGTGCCAGGACGGTTGGTCCGGCAGCAGACGTATCGCCATGTCGAGCCGCTTGTGCGGATGCAGCCTCGCTGCGCAGCCGAGCAATATGCGATCCGGCGGCAGGTTGAACTTTTGTCGTGCGGCTTCCTTCGACAGGGTGAGGGCCTTGTCGTCGAAGCCGTGCGGGACATGCACCATGCGCGACCGGTAGGCCGCGGGGTAGCGCGAATATTCGCGCTGCATGTCCTGCGAATTGAGCGTGATGCGGTCGAAGAAGCCAAGGCTACCCATGACGATGTCGGCCGTGCGGACCGGCCAGCTCATCGACAGCGCGGATGAAACCTGATTGGCGATGACAGGTGCGCGGCTGACGAGGCGCGTCACACCGCCGCCGATGACGTTGCCGAAATGCTGGAAGGTCAGGACGGCGTCGGGTTTGATGGTGCTGATATGGCGGCCGAGTGTCCACAGCATCCGCAGCAGCGCCATCGGATTGCCCGGGCGGCTCGGCGCGCAATAGAGCGTATCGGGCGGCTCATCGAAGGAATCCGATTTACGGAAGAAGAAGAGATTGGTGACGCGGTAGCCGCGCGCGGTTAGCCCGGCTCCAAGAAGCCTGGAGATCTCCTGCGCTCCGGCGTTCTCGGCCTGGGTTTGCGCGAGAAGCACGTGCAGCTTTCGTCCGCTGCCGTTCGACCGCGCGGGTGCCGTCGCGGTCGTCTCGCCCAATTCCTTATTCGGCTGATAGTGGAGCACCGATCCCGACCCGCTAAAGAAACGAAATCTTCACCTTCTTAACTCCGTACCTATCATGCGGGCATCGCGCGGACACCGACTAGCAACAAACGGAGTTAATGCCAGGCTTGGCAGTCGACATCGTTCCCGCAGGCATTTCACTGGTTCCCGAATGCTGCGCAGCGAGCGCGTTAACCAATCGACCTTGCGCGCGGCCAGCGCGTGATCGCGGACCACCGGGCGACGGCGTGATTGAGGCCTAGTCGCTGGAGTCGGCGCCGCGCACTGCGTAATTGCCGCGCTTCAAGGCGGAGAAGCGCAGCAGCACGAGGATCGAAGGATCCACCCCTGTTCGCCGGCGGCAGAGGAAGTTCAGGGCAATGGTCGCGAGCGCCAGTGACACGGTCGCCGAAATCGCCGCGCCAAGCAGGCCGAGCCAGGGAATGAGGATGAGAAATCCAACGAGCCGCAGCGCGACATTGGCAGCAACGACGGGAACGTAGATCCGTTCGTGGCCGGTCAGCTGAAGGATTGCAGCAGACGGGCCGCCTGCGGCCTGGATGGCCGTCCCGATTGCTAGCACGATCAAGACCGAGTGCTGCGCGGTGAAATGAGGTCCGAACAGGTTGAGGAGATAGGGGCCGCCGATCCAGATCGTTGCGAGCCCGGCGACAACGCATAGCGCGGTCACCTCCGCCATCAGCTGCAAGGTTCGCTCGAACTCCTGGTGGTTCTTGCTGAAATACAGCGAGGGAAGCCGGCGGGCTCCGAACGTGTATAGCGCCGCAGACAGCATGGCGAAGATATTGGCAAGGCGCGATGCGGCAAAGTAGATGCCGGCAGTCACTGGATCCAGCATCCAGTACACCAGAATGACGTCGAAATACTGGTTTGCGGCTTCAAGAATGGATGCAAGCCAGAAGTGCAGGGCGCTCGAGCGCCAGCGGGACGTTTCGGAGCGCGCCGGCGTACCGCGCAAATCCGGCAGCACGCGCGCGATCGAGACGATCTGCGCAACCAGGCCCACCGATATGGCAACTGTCATCACCGCCATCAACTCGGCGGGATCGAGTTGCCGATGACCGAGCAGCATGGCGAGCAGAAACAGGACGACGATGACTCGCCAGAAGAACTCGCGATTTCCTTCGCCCGTGAGAATGCTGACCAGTGAGCGTGCGATCTGGCTGCCGAGCATCACGCCGGCATTCACGGCCGTGTAAGCCGACACCGCAAGTATGAGCAGCCACCCGTCGCCTCTCATGTTCGCCGCGATGGCGATCCCGGCGATCACAATCAGCATTGCGATCGAGGTAATCTTGAAGCTCGATAAGAGGACACCTTTGGTGAGATCCGGCCTGTCGCCGACCTGATACTCGTTCAGGAATCGCACCAGCAACGATTCCTGGCCGACCAGTCCCACGACGGCGGCGATCTGGGCAACCGAAAGCCAGGTCGCAAAGATACCGAAGCCGTCGGGCGACATCGTTCGTGCCGCCAGCGAAAACAGCGCAAAAGCGAGCGCGCCGCTACCAACCTTGAGCAGGATGGTCCCGACGACACCGCGCGTGACGTCGCGCCGCATGAGCTGGAGGATGGATTTGATCATGAAGTTTAAGGAGCTGCTCTCTCCTGAAGAGACATGTTCCGATATCGGTGACAACCTAGCATGCCGAAAAAATGCGAGTGTTAATGCAGGGCATCCAGGATCTCGCCTGCGGCGTCGATATCGCGGATATGCCGGTTGCTTCACTGTGGAACATCGCCGTCCCCATTGTCCCAAATAGAGCAAGGCCAGCTCAGGCCTGCTGACGGCATAGTGCCACATCGACGGTCGAGAAAGGCGAGATAAGCCGCTTGAATGCGGAATGCCTCGCCGGGATCGACCGCAGAACTGCCAGAAGCCGGAATTTACGGAGAATCCCGAGCAAGAGGCGTGCCGGCTTTCGTCTGGGCGGCCGGCTCCCCCGCTTCATTAACCTCGATACCGAGAAATGATCGCGTTTGGTCCTGCGATGCGACATCAGGCCGGAGAATTGCACGTGCGGCTTTGGTTGACCGTGGGAGCCTGGATCATGACGGCGGATAGAACTGTGACCGAGCCGATCGGCGCAGCTGGCACTTCGACGATCGTTGCGGACATCGCGATCGTTGGTGGTGGCCTTGCAGGATCGCTTGCGGCGGCCGTGCTGGCGCGGGCAGGGCATCGCATCGCCCTGATCGACAAGCGGGCAGTCTATCCGGACGAGTTCCGGGTCGAAAAGATCGGCGGCCATCAATTGGCGATGCTCCGCAAGCTGGGCTTCCTCGACGCGCTCGAGAATGTCGCTTGTCGATATGATCAGGTGCTCAATATCCGGGAAGGCAAGGTGGTCGATGTCAGCGTCGGCCAGGCCTACGGATTTCCCTATGCTGATCTCGTTGCCATGGCGCGCAGCCGGATCCCCGAGCCATCCGATCTGATCGTCGACGAGGTCACCGCGATCAGCTGCAGCGACGACGTCCAGCATCTCGAGCTGGCGTCCGGACGGCGCGTGACCGCGCGTCTCGTCGTTCTCGCCACGGGCATGGCGGCGGCTCTCGGTTATAAACTCGGTATCAAGCGGCAGATTCTGGCCGAACGCCATTCGGTTTCGTTCGGCTTCACGATCGCCCGCCGCGATGGCACGCCGTTCGATTTCGAGGCGCTGACCTGCTATGGCGAGCGCACGGCCGACGGCATCGACTATCTCAGCCTGTTTCCGGTACGCGCCGGCATGCGGGCCAATCTCTTCATGTTCCGCGACCCGACCGATCCGATCATGCGCGAGCTGCGTCGTGAACCGGAAGCGACAGTTCTGCGTCTGCTGCCGGGATTGCGGCCCTATCTCGGCGATTTCCGCGTCACCGACCGTGTCCAGAACTGGGTGATGGATCTGACCGTCGTCGAGGGGCATCTCCAGCCCGGCATCGTGCTCATCGGCGATGCGTTCCAGACCAATTGTCCCGCCGCCGGCACGGGCGTCGCGCGCCTGCTGGTGGACGTCGATCGTCTGTGCACCGAATATGCTCCGAAGTGGCTCGCGACCCCAGGCATGGACCAGGAGAAGATTACGCAGTTCTATTCCGATCGCGACAAGATCGCGGCGGATCAGCAGTCTCTGAAGATGGCGCGTTTCCGCCAGGCCCTGACGTCACGCAACGATATCGGCTGGGATGTTCGGCGCCGGTTGCACTTCCTGCGGCGCAGCCTGGCACACCGCGTCGATCAAATGCATCCCGGCTGGCTCGGACGTGTTCGCGGGGCGTTGCGCGCCTGAGTTTCGCGGCCCTTCGCCTGCCATCCTTCAGCGCGTGGGAGTTGGAGTGCGGGCGGGCAGGAGCCGCAAATCCGACAGCCGCTTGGCCGCCAGTTTGAGCCAGGGAGCTTGCTTTAGCGCGAACAGGGCGATGGCACCTGCGGTGCTGCCGGCTTTCGTGATCGCCCACATTGGCGAGGGCTGTCCGCCGAACAGTTTCTTGTATGGTTCGTCACCAATGGTGAAATCGAGCATCTGATCGCCGCGCTCGATGCAATCCCGCGCTACCTGCTCGAACATCAGCGCGCCCAGGGACTGGCTCTTGTACCCGGCAATGTCGAAGGCGCTCATGATGATGAGGAAGCTGCCCTGATGGCAGAGGCCGAGCACCGCGGCGATCACTTCGCCGTCCATCTTCATGGCGTAGAGACGCACAAAGGAGCCGAGACCACGAAGGGCCACGTCGGAATAGAAGCCGAAATATTCCGGACGCTGGAGCAGATCTCCGTCGCCTTGCGCCTGAAAGCGCGGACCGCGAAACTTCCTCATCACATCCAGCGCTTCGAGCACTGAGGCGCTGTCGTTGCAGCATGAGAAGCTCAGCGCGCCCTTCTTCTGGAGCTGACGATATTTCTTTGCGAGCTCCTTCTGATAGGAGCGATCAATCGCACTGGCCCGCCATTGCTCGAACGGCGCGACGAGAACCGTCGCGTAGGCATTGGTGTCCATCGATACGCGGCGCGATGCGGCCAGGAGGTTCTCGATCGGAAGCCGCCCGTCGGGCAGCTTGGTCATCCGGAGCAGATCGAAAGGTCGAACGAGGCGCTGAATCTCCGCGCATGCGTCCGCGTCGTCGAGCAGTTGCGAAAACACTTTCTGGCTGCAAACCGGCGCCAGATAGTCGGAGACGCGGAGGTCGGCGAACTCGACGGTTCGGATCGGGCCGCGCCGGATCCGGAGCAAGGGCAGCACCATCGCAAGGGTGCCCGTCGCGCGGTGGCGGACCACGACGACCAGAGGTGTTGCACCCGCATCCGAAGCGAGCCTGGTGTAAAGGCTGTGCAGCCAGATCGGATGCTGGAACGCAGTGGCGGCCGAGCGATCAAACAGCTCGGCATATTCCGGAGACAGAAAGTCGAACGCCTGCTCGATGACGATGTCGAAGGTGTTGCTAAGTTTGTTCATGCGCAATCAGGGAAACCGGATAATTCGCGAAGTCGATCGAGCCGTGGCTACGCTTTATAGCAGGGTCGTTACGGGCTAGACACCGGCGGTGTGCGATTTGCATTAACGCGCTCAACCACGTTCGTATCGTTACCAAATCCTTAAATCCCAGAGCCGTTTGGGCTTGGTCCCAGGATGAGATCGTGCAGAGGCGGCCTGATGCCAGACAAGGCTCCGGGCAGCTGAAGTTCACCCGCCCCAACGAAACCGACAGCCGGCAGAGACATCCGTCGTTCGTGCGGCAAGCGACGATGCTCTCGGCCGGGCGTGGGCCTCCTGGCAGCTCGGTACGCAGCTTTCGACAGCGCGCCTCAGGTCTGGAGACCGGACTCAGGCGCGCCCTGGCATCCCCGCCGCATCGAAGCGGCGCCCGCAGCTCGACTGCATAGTTTTGCTGCACCACGATATGAATCGCGGCAGCCTTCGCTGCAATAACGCGCTTGACTTCGTAACTGATCTCAACGACCGTATCATGCAAGCGTTGGGCAGTTCAGCCCGTCAACGCAACGAGCTTCAACCATTTCCAACATCACGCTGATTTTGCGTGCTCGGTTGGCGGCGAGGGCGCCCTCGGCTTAACAGCCGGTGGGCGCCTTTTTATTTTGGAACGAGTGATGGCGCGGACGAACTATCGGATCGGCGTGATGCTGTCGACGACGGGCTCGTACAGCGTCGTTGCGCGCTCGATGCTGAACGGGGCGCTGCTCGCGTTTCGCGAAATCAATGCGGGCCATGACGACATTGCGCTGGAGCCGGTCGTGGTCAACCCGGCCGGCGACCTTGCGAGCTATCGTTCGCTCAGCCTCGAGCTGCTCGGTTCCGGCGTCCGGCATGTGGTCGGCTGCTACACCTCGTCGAGCCGCAAGGAAGTGATTCCCTGCTTCGAGAAGTTCGACGGACTGCTGTGGTATCCGTCTCATTACGAGGGATTCGAGAGCTCCGACAACGTCATCTATACCGGCGCCGCGCCGAACCAGCACGTGCTGCCGCTCGTCGATTATCTGGCATCCCGCGTCGGCTCGCGCGCCTTCTGCGTCGGCTCCAATTACATCTGGGCCTGGGAAAACAATCGCATCTTCCGGGAAGCACTCGCCGCGCGCGGTGGCACCGTGCTTGCCGAGCGGTATCTCTCGGTCGGTGACACCGAGGTCGACCAGGTGATCGCGGCGATCATCGACCAGCGTCCGGATTTCGTCTTCAACAATTTGATCGGTACCAGCGCTTACGCCTTCTTCCGGGCGTTCCGGGCCGCCTGCCGTGCGCGTGGCATCGACCAGGCGGCTGAAATCCCGGTCGCGAGCTGCACGCTGTCGGAGCCGGAATTGCCGGAGATCGGCCCGGATGCTGTCGATGGACATCTGTCCTCGAGTGTTTACTTCTCCTCGCTCAACTCGGCGGAAAACGGCACCTTCATTCGCGCCTACACCACGTCCTTTCCGGATGGACCGGTCTCGTCGGCAGACGCCGAAGCGTCCTACATCGCCGTCAAGCTGCTCGGCGCGGCCCTGTCACAAGCCGGCACCGACGACGCCCGCACGGTACGCGCCGCCGTGGCAGACCAGCGGCTGTGCGCTCCGCAAGGCGAGGTCCGCATCGACCGCCAGACCTTCCACGCCTGGCTGACGCCCCGGATCGGCCGGTCGACCGTCAGTGGGCAGTTCGAAGTGCTGCTGGAATCGCGTGAGCCGATCGCGCCAGATCCCTATCTCGTTCAGTCGTCACCGCGCTTTGCCAGCGCAATGCGCTCTCCGCTTTTGAAGGTGGTGCAATCATGAGCTCCCGACTGCTACAGAACTTCAAGGGCGGCCGTGCCATCGTCGTCACCCGGCGAGGCGGATGGGAGAGCGCGCTCGAAACGACGCTGGCCAAGCTTGGCGTCTCCACCGAATATCCGGAGATCATCGACGGTCGTGCGCAGATTGATGTCGCAAGCCTTCAGGCCGAGCGGGACATCCTGTTCATCGACGGCGATCTCGAAGGCGCGGTAGCGATCGAGGTCAATCCCGGCTCGCGCTTGCCGCCGGTGCCGGTGATCGGCCTCGTCGGCGTCGAAGCACCGAGCCGGCTCAAGGCGCTCGTCAATCTCGGCGCAACGTCGTTCCTGCGTAAGCCCGTGCATGGCGGCGCGGTCTACACGTCCCTGTTCATGGGCATCAACCAGTTCCTGCTGCGCGCCGAGATGTATGAGCGCCTTCAGAGCCTCGAGGAGCGCCGCCGCGGCCGGCGCGCGGTGATCCGGGCGGTCGTCCTGCTGATGCAGCAAGACGGCCTCGACGAGGAGGGAGCCTATTCCCAGCTCCGCCGCGACAGCATGCGCGCGCGGCAGAACATGGAACTCTATTGCGAGGAGTTCATGAGCAAGCGGGCGAAGCCGCCTGATACGTCCGGCCGCACAACCGGCATCACGCTGCAAGGCGGCAATAAGCAAGCCATCTAGGAGAAGCAAAAATGAGCAAGTCTGTATTGCGGGGGCTGCGTGCCGCAGCCCTCACGGGGACGCTTGTCCTCGGATCATCCCTCGGATCGCAAATGGCACTCGCGGCGGAAAATCCGATCAAGCTCGGCGTGCTGGAGGATCAGTCCGGCGACTTCGCCGCAGCGACGATCGGCAAGGTCCACGCCATCCAGCTCGCCGCTGACGAGATCAACAAGGCCGGCGGCATCATGGGCCGGCCGCTCGAGCTCGTCGCGTACGACACGCAATCCGACAACACCCGCTACCAGGAGTTCATGCGGCGCGTCCTCCAGCGCGACAAGGTCGATGTCGTGTTCGCGGGCTTCTCCTCGGCCTCGCGCGAGGCGTATCGTCCGATCGTCGACCAGTTCAACGGCTTCGCCTTCTACAACAACCAGTACGAAGGCGGTGTCTGCGACGGCCACATGATCGTGACGGGCGCGGTGCCCGAGCAGCAGTTCTCCACGCTCATTCCCTACATGATGGAGAAGTACGGCAAGAACGTCTACACGCTCGCCGCCGACTACAATTTCGGCCAGATCTCGGCGGAATGGGTGCGCAAGATCGTCAAGGAGAACGGCGGCAAGATGGCCGGCGAGGAGTTCATCCCGCTCGGCGTGTCGCAGTTCTCCCAGAGCATACAGAACATCCAGAAGGCCAAGCCCGACTTCGTGGTCACCCTGCTGGTCGGTACTGCGCAGGCCTCCTATTACGAGCAGGCGGCCTCCGCCAACGTCAACCTGCCAATGGCCTCCTCGGTCAACGTCGGTCAGGGCTACGAGCACAAGCGCTTCAAGCCGCCGAGCCTGAAGGACATGTACGTCACCACCAACTACATCGAGGAGATCGACTCGCCGAAGAGCAAGGAGTTCTACGCCAAGTTCAAGGCGAAATTCCCGAGCGAGCCCTATGTCAACCAGGAGGCGGAGAACTCCTATCTCGCCGTCTATCTCTACAAGCAGATGGTGGAGCGCGCGAAGTCGACCAAGCGCGAGGACATCCGCAAGGTGATCGCGCTCGGCGACGTCTGCATGGACGCGCCGGAGGGCAAGGTCTGCATCGACCCGAAGAGCCAGCACATGTCGCACACGATCTATCTTGCCAAGGTCGGTGCGGATCACGCGATATCGTTCCCGAAAGTCTGGGAAGACATCAAGCCGTACTGGCTGGGCGAGGCCGGCTGCGATCTGACCAAGAAGGATCCGATGGCCCAGTACACGCCGTCGAATCCTCCGCCGAAACCCTGACGGCGGCGGTTGCCCCGGCGTTCCCGGAACGCCGGGGCAACCCCGAACATCTGCGACGGCAGTCTCGCGCCTTCCCACATCCTGGTTGTTTCATGGACCTTGCGACCCTCGTCTTCTCTGCACTTTATCAGTTCGGCGACGCTTTCGCGTTCCTGGTGCTCTCGGCCTGTGGGCTCGCGGTGATCTTCGGCATGATGGGCGTGATCAATCTCGCCCATGGCGAGTTCATCATGTGTGGTGCCTATGTGACGGCGGCGACCGTGCATGCTGGCCTGCCGTTGCCGCTCGGAATCCTCGCCGGCACCATCGTGTCGGCGCTGGTCGGCGTCGTGGTGGAGCTGGTGGTCATCCGCCATCTCTACGACCGGCCGCTCGACACCATCGTCGCCACCTGGGGCCTCAGCCTGATCGCGACGCAAGGCACGCTGATCATGGTCGGTTCGACCATGGCAGGCGTAGGCACGCCGTTCGGCAGCTTCCAGGTCGGCGACTACTCCTATTCGATCTATCGCATCGTGCTGTTTTGCGCCGCGCTCGGTGTGCTGGCGGGGCTTTATGCACTGTTCAACTGGACGCGCTTCGGCGTGCTGGCGCGTGCCACCATCCAGGTGCCGCACATGGCCGCGGCGCTCGGCGTCGATACGCGTTTGATCTATAGCCTCACCTTCGCCTGCGGAGCCGGGCTCGCCGGACTTGCCGGCGGCCTTTACGCGCCGACCATGACGCTGGTGCCGACCATGGGCGCAACCTTCATCATGGAGGCGTTCGTCACCGTCGTGATCGGCGGCGCCGATGTCTTTCTCGGCACCGCGCCGGCAGGCGGCGTGCTTGCAATAGTGAAATCGGTGATGACGTCCTGGCAGGGGCAGCTGTTCGGCCAAATCGGCCTCCTGGTTGCCGTCATCATCGTCGTTCGGGTGCTGCCGAAGGGCATTTCCGGCTTCGTGCTGCGCGAGCGCACCTGACGGGGGATGGCGTCGTGACCGGTTTTCTCTCGTTGTTTCGCCGTCTCGAAGGACCGCAGACCGTCGGTCGCGGTCCGGCCTTCTGGAGCCTGTTCGCCGTCGTGCTCGCTGTCGCCCTGGCTTATCCGCTGGTGAGCGACGGCTACACCGTCGGCAACACGGTTTACTTCTTCGTCTGGGTGTTCATCGCTCTCAGCCTGTGCCTGATCTGGGGGTATGGCGGCTCGCTGTCGTTCGGCCAGACCGCCTTTTTCGGGATTGCAGGCTACGGCTATGGCATCCTCACCATCAATTTCGGCTCGGCCTATGGCTTCACGCTGGTGGCGCTGGTGGTAGCCGTCGCGATCGCTGCGCTGTTCGCGATC
This sequence comes from Bradyrhizobium sp. 23AC, assembly GCF_054863025.1. NCBI lineage: Bacteria > Pseudomonadati > Pseudomonadota > Alphaproteobacteria > Hyphomicrobiales > Nitrobacteraceae > Bradyrhizobium > Bradyrhizobium sp. 23AC. The sequence continues at coordinate 104,694 of NZ_JAVAYN010000008.1, read as the reverse complement.
CTGCTCGGCTATTTCATGTTCTTCGGCCGCATCGCCGGTGTCTTCCTCGGCATCGTTACGCTGGCCGTGACGTTGATGCTGGAGCGATTCATGGCCCAGACCGCAGGGCCGGAGTGGCGTATCGGCAGCGCGCGACTGAACGGCTTCAACGGCATGAGCGCGATGCCGCCTCTGACCATCCCCTGGCCGGGTGAGCCGATCGTGCTGTTCGCGGACGTCGGCCTCTATTACTTCGTGCTCGGTCTTCTCATCTTCGTCTATCTGGGCCTGCGCATGCTGATGAACTCGTCGTTCGGCAACGTCATTGTCGCGATCCGGGAGAATCCGGAACGAGCGGAGATGCTGGGCTACGACGTGCGCAAATACCAGCTCATCACCTTCGTCATCGGCGCGGCGCTCGCAGGGCTCTCCGGCGTGCTCTACACGGTGTGGGGACAGTACATCACGCCCTCGAGCATGGGCATGACGGCGGCGGCGTTGCCGCTGATCTGGGTCGCCGTCGGGGGCCGCGGCGACCTGACGTCGACCGTGATCGGCACGCTGATGGTGCTGGCTGCGTTCCAGGCGCTCACGATCTATGGCAGCCAATATGCGCTGGTCTTCATGGGCGTGCTGCTGGTGATCACGGTGCTGATCGCCCCGAACGGCCTCGTGCTCGGCGCAATGAACTGGCTCGGCAGGCTCGCCGCCCGCCTGACGCAGAGGGCCGGCTGATGTCGCTGCTCGAACTGCGCAAGCTGAACAAGCATTTCGGCGGGTTACACGTCACCAACGCCGTCGACCTCACGCTCCAGACCGGCGAAATCCATTGCCTGATCGGCCCGAACGGCGCCGGCAAGAGCACGCTGTTCCGTCTGATTCTGGGTGAGCATCATCCCGGCAGCGGCGAAATTCTCTTCGCCGGGGAGAACATCACCTCCCTGAAATCCTTTGCGCGAATTCATCGCGGCCTCTCGGTCAAGTTCCAGGTGCCCGGCGTATTCAGGGGTCTGTCGGTCCGCCAGAACCTCGAGATCGCGCTTCAGATCCGTCATCGCGGCGCCGAGCTCGAAGCGGAGATCGACCGGCTGCTCGCCTTCCTCGGGCTCGGGTCCGAGCAGGCCCAGACGGCCGGCAATCTCAGCCATGGCCAGAAGCAATGGCTCGAGATCGGCATGGCGATCAGCCTGAAGCCGCGCCTGTTGCTGCTGGACGAGCCGACGGCCGGCATGTCGCCGGAGGAAACCCATCTGACCGGAGAGATGGTGCAGCGGCTCAATGCGGACGGCATGACGGTGCTCGCGATCGAGCACGACATGGCCTTTGTCCGCCAGGTCGCCCAGCGTGTCACGGTGCTGCATCTCGGCCAGGTCTTCGCGCAGGGCTCGATCGACGAGATCGTGGCGGATGAACGTGTGGCGGCGATTTATCTGGGGCAAGCCCATGCTTGATGTGCCACGCAAGGAGGTCATCCTCTCGACGTTGGCCTTGCGCGCCGGCTACGGCGGCAAGCCCGTGCTCCAGGGCCTCGAGATCGAGGTGCGGGAAGGCGAGATCGTCGCCGTCATCGGGCGCAACGGCGTCGGCAAATCCACGTTGATGAAGAGCCTGATCGGGCTCGTGCCGGCGATGAGCGGTTCGGTCGTCTATCGCGGCGAAGCGGTGGAATCCCTGCCAGCGCACAAACGGGCGCGCCTTGGCATGGGCTATGTGCCGCAGGGACGCGACGTATTTCCACGGCTGACCGTCGGCGAGAACGTCGCGGTCGGCGCCGCGATCAAGGGCGGCGGCATTCCCGAGGCGGGCCGACGCAGGATCGTGGAGGCGTTTCCGATCCTCGCCGAACGCTGGCACCAGCGTGCCGGCACCATGTCCGGCGGGCAGCAGCAGCAACTCGCGATCGGACGGGTCTTGATCGCGAACCCCAATCTCATCCTGCTCGATGAACCGTCGGAAGGGATCCAGCCCAACATCGTCCAGGATATCGCGCGCAACATGGTTGAGCTCAACCGCAGCACGGGCGTGACCATCATTCTGGTCGAGCAGAACCTCGACATGATCCGCGCCATGGCGCAGCGCTGCTACGTCATGGACAAGGGCCGCATCGTCGCAAATCTCGATCGCGCAGCGCTCGACGACGAAGCGGAGATGCGGCGCCATCTCGCCGTTTGAACGCTGGCCTACGACAGAAGGAGAAAAGAAAATGTCCTGGCACAAAGATTCGATCATGGCTCGCAAGGGCGTGGCCAAGGGAGAGCGCGGCACCTCGTACACGATCACTGAAAGCGAGCAGGGCAAGTATCACTATGTCTACGGCCCCTACGTGAATCCGGTGCTGACCGTGGATCCCGGAGCGGTCGTCTCCGCCGAGACCCACGACGCCTTCGAGGGAGCCATCAAGCACGAAACCGACAGCCCTTCGAAGATTCTCAATTTTCCGTTCCTCAATCCGCAGAATGGACCGATCCACGTCAACGGCGCCGAGAAGGGCGACACGCTCGCGGTCTATATCGAGAGCATCGTGCCGCGCGGGCCGCAGCCATGCGGCACCACCGTAGTCATGCCGGACTTCGGCGGCCTCGTCAGCACGGGGCAGACCGCGTTGCTCAACCCGGCGCTGCCGGAACGGGTGAAGAAGCTCGTGATCGATCCGAAGACCGGGACCAAGTGGAGCGACAAGATCACGTTGCCCTATGAGCCTTTCATCGGCACGATCGGAACGTCGCCGGAGATCGAGGCGATCTCCTCGCTCGTCCCCGATTATTACGGAGGCAACATGGACCTGCCGGACGTCGGCGTCGGCGCCATCGTCTATCTGCCTGTCAACACCAAGGGCGCGCTGCTCTATCTCGGCGACTGCCATGCCGCGCAGGGGGACGGCGAACTCTGCGGCGTCGCGATCGAGCATCCGACCGTGACCACGGTCCAGGTCGATCTCATCAAAGGCTGGACGATCGCCTGGCCGCGGCTCGAGACCAAGGATTTCATCATGACCATCGGCTCGGCCCGGCCGATGGAGGATGCCGCACGCATCGCCTATCGCGAGCTGTGCCGCTGGATGGCGGCGGATTACGGTTTCGAGGAGATCGACGCCTACATGCTGTTGACCCAGGCCGGACGGGTGCGTCTCGGCAACATGGTCGATCCGAAATACACGCTCGGCGCCTCCATCAAGAAATCCTATCTGCGCTAACGGGGGAACGTCGATCATGCCGTGCGTGCACAAGGTCGCCACTGTCCAGTTCGAGCCGACCATGTTCGAGAAGGAGCGCAACATCGCGCGCCTGCTCGAACTCTGCGAACAGGCGGCGGCGGCCGGCGCGAAGCTCATCGTCACGCCGGAAATGGGAACCACGGGCTATTGCTGGTTCGACCGGGCCGAGGTTCGGCCCTTTGTCGAGAAGGTCCCGGGACCGACCACCGAGCGCTTCGCGGCGCTTGCGCGCAAGCATGATTGCTACGTCGTGGTCGGCATGCCCGAAGCGGACGAGGACGACATTTACTTCAACTCGGCCGTCCTGATCGGGCCCGATGGCGTCGTCGGCCGCCATCGCAAGACCCATCCCTATATCTCGGAGCCGAAATGGGCGGCAGCGGGCGACCTGCACAACCAGGTGTTCGATACGCCGATCGGGCGGATCGCGCTCCTCATTTGCATGGACATCCATTTCGTGGAAACCGCGCGGCTGATGGCGCTGGGGGGCGCGGATGTCATCTGCCACATCTCCAACTGGCTCGCGGAGCGAACGCCGGCGCCTTACTGGATCAGCCGAGCGTTCGAGAACGGCTGTTACGTGATCGAGAGCAATCGCTGGGGGTGCGAGCGCACCGTCCAGTTCAGCGGCGGGAGCTGTGTGATCGCGCCGGATGGCGAGGTGGTCACGGTCCTCGACAAGGGCGACGGGTTCGCCCTGGCCGAGATCGATCTCGACATCGCTCGTGCGCGCCGCGTGCTCGGCGAGCCGGTCTTCGTTCAGCGTCGGCCCGAGCTGTATCCGGAGCTGCTGACCGATACTTTCAGCTGGAATCCGCGCGAGTTTTTCGGTCTCTATGGTCACGAGCCCTGGCCTGAAGGCAGGCGCTCGCGCGTCAGCGTGGCCCAATTCGCACCGAGCGACAGCGTTTCCGGAAATCTCGAGGCGATCGCGAATCTTGCGCGCCGGGCCAAGGCCGAGGGCGCGAATCTCGTGGTCTTCCCGGAACTCGCGATCACCGGCCTGGCGGGTCCGGCAAGATCGGCGCAGCCGATACCGGGACCTGCCACGGACAGTCTGCACGCGCTCGCTGCGCAGCTCGAGATCTACATCGTTTGTGGGATGGCCGAGCGCGCGGGCGACGTCGTTTACAACAGTGCCTGTCTGATCACGCCGGATGGAAGGATCAGGCGTTATCGCAAGACGCATTTGACGGAGGAGGAGCGGAGCTGGGCCACGGCCGGCGATGACTGGGCTGTCGTCGACACGCCGTTCGGGCGTATCGGCCTCCTGATCGGCCACGATGCGGCGTTTCCGGAAGCAGGGAGGGTGCTCGCGCTTCGGGGCTGCGACGTCATCGCGTGCTGCGCAGCAGTCAAGGGCCCCTTTGGTTCGCCACATGCGGGGACGGCGGTCCAGCAGTCGGCGCCGATTCCGACCGGCGCCGATCCGCATCATTGGCATCACTTTCGCGTCCGCGCCGGCGAGAATAATGTGTTCCTGGCGTTTGCCAACGTGTTCGATCCCGAACATGGCTATCCCGGGCTGAGCGGGGTGTTCGGCCCCGATACGTTCGAGTTTCCGCGCCGCGAGGCGATTGCAGCTGACGATACGGGCCTTGCCACGGCTCTGGTCGACACCACCAATCTCGACAGCGTTTATCCGACCAATGTCGTGCGCCGAAAGGATCTCGTTTCGATGCGGATGCCGCACAGCTATCGCGGATTGGTCAGGGCGGTGGCGAATAACCATTGAACGTGCGAGACTGCAGGAAAAGAAAAGGAACCGATCATGGATCTAGGACTTTCGGGCGCCAAGGTTCTCGTCACCGGCAGCACCAAGGGGATCGGTCGAGCGATCGTCGAGACCTTTGCGGCGGAGGGCGCGAATGTCGGCATTTGTGCGCGCAGCCAGGCGGACGTCGACAGCACTGTTGCAGCGCTCGAGAGCAAAGGCGTGGCGGCGTTTGGTGCTTCGGTCGACGTTGCCGATGGTGTGGCGCTCAGGGCCTGGGTGGTCGACATGGCGACCAAACTGGGCGGAATTGACGTCGTCGTGGCGAATGTGAGTGCGCTGGCTATCGGGCAGGACGATGAAAGCTGGGCAAGGGAATTTTCGACCGACATGATGGGCACGGTCCGGCTGGTCAATGCGGCCATGCCCTATCTGGAAAAGAGCGACGCCGGTGCGATCGTCGCCATATCGAGCGTTTCCGGGCGCGAAGTCGATTTCGCGGCCGGCCCCTACGGCACCTTCAAGGCGGCCATCATCCACTACACGCAAGGTCTCGCCAATCAGCTTGCACACAAGGGCATCCGCGCCAACACGGTGTCGCCGGGCAACACCTATTTCGAAGGCGGGGTCTGGAACACGATCAAGGACACCAATCCCGAGCTCTACAAGACGGCGCTTGCGCTCAATCCCACGGGCCGGATGGGGACCCCGCAGGAGATGGCCAACGCGGTCGTATTTCTCGCAAGTCGTGCCGCGAGCTTCATCACGGGAACGAACCTCGTCGTCGACGGTGCCCTGACGCGCGGTGTGCAGTTCTGAGGTATCACTGCCGCGTTGATCGCGGCGGTCGTCGCATGAATGTCAGGAGGCCGCCGGCCCGGATCGGCTCAGGCCAGATCCGGACCGAAGGCAGGGGCCTTTGCTTGCAAACTAGCCGCAGCTCAGCGGCAACGGCGCGTTGGGATGCAGGTAGTACCAGTCGTAGCAGTCGGGATAGGCGCCGTAGAATCCATACGCGGACCGATAGCGACCATACTGATGTAGTGCGTGGGGACTGAAGCCTGTGCCGCGGGGGGCGATGTGATCGCCGAGACCGAGATGGCCTCCGTCGAAGCGGTGTCCGCCACCGAACGCCGCGGTCCCGCCGGGATGAAATCCTCCGCCAAACCCGCCGGCATGGGCCATGCCGCCGAAATGCGCTCCCCCGCCAAAGCCCATATGTCCGCCGCCAAAGCCGCCGCCGCCAAAACCACCATGGCCGCCGCCGCCACCGCCGCGCGCCTCGGCCACCCCGACGGTCAACGTCGAGGCAAGTGCCGCTGTGGCTAAAATCATCAATACTCGTTTCATGGGAGCACTCCTTTTCTATCGAGGTGCTCGGCGATCCCTGCAGTTCGCTTCAGCGTCGTGGTGTCGCCAAGCTTCGTGATGAAAGGAAGATAGGAACGGCGCTCGTCAATCCCACTAAATTCGGTTTCAGGAAGACAAGGGCCGATCGGCAAGGTGATGCGGTCGGCCGACCGAGGTGCCCGGTCGGCCGCAAGAGCCGTAGCGATCAGAAGCTTCCGGTGCCCGGCTCACAAGGGACGTTGTCGCCGGTCCACGGCGCCGTCGCAAATGCGCCGACACGCGGCGCCGGAACGCAGGCGCGACCATCCCGATAGAGGGATGCGTTCGATGCCGCTGGATCGGCTTCCATGGAGGACGGTCGCGCGACGGCATGACGTTCGCGTGCCATGACAGGTCCTCCCAGCATGGCGACTGCGATCAATCCGGTCGATATGAGCTTGAGGGTAGACATTGTGGCTTCTCCTTTGATGACAGCAGGCAGACCAAGCCGGCTCGCGGAGGAGGTGCGAACGATCGCGGCTCAACAAAACGCACGAAATGCTCACCGGAGTTCAACGGCCCGTGATCTCTATTCGCGTGGCAGCCACGATCGTGCGAATCCGCAATGTTCGCCGCAAAATCCCATCCTTGTGCGTAACAAGGACCCATCGAGAACATATCTATGGTGCATCGCGAGTCCCGGACGGAGATGGGAGATGACCACGACGACAGCACACCTTTCTGCTCGCCCACCGTCGCTGGCCGCCCTCCCAGGCTTCCTGAATTGCTATTTAGTGGTGTTCCATCCTGAGCCGGACTATGTCCCCGCAGGGCGAGCGGTTCATCCCATGCAGGCTCAGCGCGGCGCCTTCGGGCGCATTGGGCTTGGAATATGACGACAAGAGCCGCCGAGCCCATGCTTCGTCGCCGCAGGCCGAAGCGCCTCGCAGGAGGTGGGACCGGGACAATGACGCGGATTCTTCTGATCGAGGACGACGCCGAGACCGCCGAGTCGGTCATCGCCGAGCTTGCCGATCGTGGCTTCGAGGTTCAGTGGTCGCCCGATGGCATCGATGGTCTCGATCGGGCGCGCTCGTCATGTCCAGATGCCTTGATCGTCGATCGCATGCTGCCCGGAATGGACGGGCTGACCGTCATCGAGGCGCTGCGCAAGGACGAGGTCGGAACGCCCGTCCTGGTGCTGAGCGCTCTCGGCGCGGTCGATGACCGGGTGCGCGGCTTGCGCATGGGAGGAGACGACTATCTCACCAAGCCGTTCGCGCTCGTCGAGCTCGTCGCTCGGATAGAGGCATTGCTGCGCCGTCCGACCGACAGTCGAGAAACCACGCTGCGCGCCGGGCCGCTGGAGCTCGACCTGATCGATCGGACCGCGCGGCGCGGCGAGCGCGAGATCGATCTGCTGCCGCGAGAGTTCCGCCTGCTCGAATACATGATGCGTCGCAGCGACCAGTTGTTGACGCGCGCGATGCTGCTCGAGGAAGTCTGGAACTATAAGTTCGTTCCTGCAACCACGAACCTGATCGACGTGCATATGGGCCGGCTCCGTCACAAGGTTGACGGCCCGGGGGAGGTGCAGCTCATCCATAACGTTCGGGGATCGGGATTCCTCCTGCGTGTGCGTCAATAGCCGCCGCGGCATCCCGAAATCGGGGAGCATGGTTTGCATGACTATCGAGCGTCGGATCGATGCGCCAGTTTCACTTCATTCGTTCGAACACGTTTCTCTGGGCCCTGGCGGTGGCGGCGGCCTTTGCGATGTTCGTGGTCGGGCTGTTCGCATTCATCTATTGGAAGATCGATGACTATCTGATCGTCCGGTCGGATCGGATGATCACGACGCAGATCGACTTCCTGGCCAGACTGTCTTCGGCCCGCCGTGTCAACGCGATCACCGATCACCTCGAACAGGACTCCAGGGGCGTGCAGTACGCGGGACTGTTCGACGCCGCCGGAGCCCGGCTCGCCGGCAACATCGAGCGCGTGCCGCCGGAGCTCGAGTTCGACGGGATGGTGCAGGGAGTGCGGCTCGATCGCATCACGCAATCGACTGACCACGATCCGGTTGTCAGAGCCGCGGCCAGGCGCCTGGGTGGCGGCGCCATCCTGGTCATGGCGAGAAATGTCGATGAGACGCGCGAGATATCGAGTGTGGTGGGGCAGGCTCTCGCGCTCGGCCTGCTGCCGGCATTCTGCCTCTGCCTGCTGGCCGGAGCGGGGTTGAGCATCCGTGCCCAGAGGCGCGTGGAGGAAGTGAACCAGCGGGTTCGGCGGATCGTGGCCGGTGATCTGCGCGAGCGTTTACCACAGGACAATGTGGATGATCCGTTCGCGCGGCTGGCCGGCATCGTCAATGGGATGCTCGACGAAATGGAGACGATGATCAACGCCCTGACTGGCGTCGGTAACGACATTGCTCATGATCTCAGGACACCGCTCACCCGTGCTCGGCTGGCGCTGGAGAGAGGCCGCACGCACGCGGTCACGCTGGAGCAACTCCATGAGGTCGTCGACAAGGCGGTCGCCGGGATCGATCAGTCGCTCGCAATCGTCACCGCGTTGCTGCGTCTGGCTGAGATCGAGAACAACCGCCGCATGGCCGGTTTCGGCGATGTCGCGCTCGACGAGATCCTGCGCGAGGTCTGCGACGTCTACGAGCCCATTGCCGAAGACAAGAACGTCGCGCTTGGCGTCGCCATCGATCGCAAGGTGCAGGTATGGGGCGATCGCGACCTGCTATTCGAGACGGTCGCCAATCTCGTGGACAATGCCGTCAAGTTCACGCCCGCGGGCGGAATGGTGAGGCTCGAGCTGGTGTCGGCCGACAAGACCGCGCGCGTGCGCGTGAGCGATACCGGGCCTGGTATCAACGAGCAGGAACGTGAGGCCGTGCTGCGACGCTTCTATCGCTCGGATAAGATGCGTCACACGCCTGGGGTTGGACTAGGACTGAGCCTGGTGGCTGCCATCGTCAAGCTTCACGGTTTCAGACTGCTCATTTGCCCGCCCCCCGGCGGGAGGGTCGAGATCCTTGTCTCGACAGGAGCAACAAGGGACTGCGCCCCAGCACCTCAATCCCGGATCGCGCGTCACGCGAGGCTTGACCGGACGTGACGTCGGCGGTGATGCCCGACTCTCGGACCGCCTGAAAACGAATTCAGGATTCTCAAGTCCAATTTAGTGGCAGCTCCGCGCGAAGGCCTCTTACGCTTACTCGCCAAGTTCGAGCGCGGGAGCAGCGGATGCAAACTCGTCACGTGATCGTGAGAAACAAGACCTCGACGTTCGGCCGAACTCCGTCGGCAAGCGCGGTCAATGCCTACGCAGCAGCCATCAGGCGATACGATCTGCTGCAGCCTGATCAGGAGCAGCGGCTGGCACGTCGTTGGCAGGAAACGCGGGATCCTGACGCCGCCAACGTGCTCGTCACCAGTCACCTCCGCCTCGCAGCCAGGTTGGCGCGAGGTTACAGGGGATATGGCCTTCCGCTGGTTGATCTCATTGCTGAGGCAAATCTCGGGCTCGTGATCGCGGCCTCACGTTTCGAGGCCGACCGCGGCGCGCGGTTTTCCAGCTATGCAGTGTGGTGGGTCAAAGCGACCATTCACGAGTACATCCTGCGGTCCTGGTCACTGGTCCGGATCGGTACAACGACGGCCCAGAGGAAGCTGTTCTTCAGGCTCCGCAGCGAGATGAGGAGAGCGACAGGCGGCGAGATGGCGGGCCTCACGCCGGAGGCGGCCAAGATGATTGCCGGGAGGCTCGACGTCGCGACGCGCGACGTGATCGAGATGGACTCCCGCTTGAACGGCGACCTCTCGCTGAATGCGCGCGTTGGAGGCGACGAGGAGGGAGCCGAGTGGCAGAGCTTGCTGGTTGACGATGCAATCGACGCCGAGACGGTCATCGCCGAGCAGGAACAGACAGAGCGTCGCACCAACGCGCTACGCCTTGCACTCGATGTCCTTACGGAGCGCGAGCGGCGCGTATTGGAGGCGAGGCGGCTGGCTGAGCACCCCCGCACACTCGAACAGCTTGGTCGTGAACTTTCCATCTCGAGCGAGCGGGTCCGGCAGATCGAGATCTGCGCATTCGCAAGGGTCAGACGGGCCGCGGTACTGGCGGCGCAGAATGCGGCGCGTGCTTTCGGATCGAGCGGACGCGTATCTCCCGCGCGGTGCGATTATTCTCGTGGCGTTCCGGAATCCACTCCGGAAGAACTCACTTCTCTCTGAGCGATCGAGAACCGGTGATGGTCGCGGCCGAGCGCAGTCGTCCCGGCAAGAGGTCCTGAATTAGTTTTCATTTGAACAGACGCCGGCTCGCAATCATCTGTTCAAAGTTCGCCGCAATAGTCTTCAGGCAGAAGTCATCATGGGAATTGTTCGCTTCGCGCTGCGGTTTCCGCATACGTTCTACGTGCTTGCGGCGTTGATCCTGTTTCTCGGCGGCATCGCGATTTGGTCGATGCCGACGGACATCTTTCCCGAGATCCGCATTCCCGTCGTCACCGTCATCTGGAGCTACACCGGCCTCTCGACCCCGGAGATGGAGCAGCGTGTCAGCACGTACAGCCAGTATTCGATCAGCGCCAATGTCAGCGGCATCAAGAACATCGAGGCGCAAACGCTCAACGGTTTGTCGGTTCAGAAGATCTACTTCCAGCCGGACGTCAATCTCGATCTCGCGATCTCGCAGATCGTCTCGGCGACGAACGCGATCCGCGCCTTGATGCCGCCGGGTATTCAGCCGCCGGTCATCGTGCAGTTCAATGCCTCGAGCGTGCCGGTGCTGCAGCTCAGCCTCGAGTCCGACAAATTGAACGAACAGCAATTATACGATTTCGGCATCTACCGGATCCGGCAGCAGCTGGCTCCCGTCCCCGGGGTGACGCTGCCAACGCCTGCGGGCGGCAAGTATCGCCAGATCATGGTCGACATCGATCCGAACAAGCTGCTGTCGCGCGGATTGACGCCGCTCGACATCGTCAATGCAGTGAACACCCAGAACCTGACGCTACCGACCGGCACGGCGAAGATCGGCGACACCCAGTACACCGTCCGGACCAATGCGACACCGGCCTCGATCAAGGATCTCAATATGATCCCGGTCAAGTTCGCGAATGGCGCCACGATCCTGCTGAAGGATGTTGCGCAGGTCCGCGACGGATCACAGGTGCAGCAGAACATCGTGCGCGAGGACGGTCATCGTTCGGTTCTGCTCAGCGTGATCAAGAACGGCAACGCTTCGACACTTGCCGTCGTCAACGGTGTCAAGCATGCCTTGAAGTCGATTCGGGCCTCGGCACCTGCCGGGCTGAAGATCAATGAGCTGTTCGATCAATCTGTCTTCGTCACTCATTCGGTCGACGGCGTGCTGCGGGAAGGCGCGATCGCGGCGGGCCTCACGGCGCTGATGATCCTGGTGTTTCTGGGATCATGGCGGTCGACGCTCGTCGTCCTGATCTCGATCCCGCTTGCGATGTTGTCATCGCTCGTCGTTCTGCATTTTCTCGGAGAGACCCTCAACACGATGACGCTGGGGGGACTCGCGCTTGCGGTCGGCATACTGGTCGACGATTCGACGGTGACGATCGAGAACACGCATCGGCTCTGGACGGAGGAGGGGATGCCGCTGTCGGACGCAACGCTGCATGGCGCAGCCGAAATCGCGGTGCCGACGCTCGTCTCTACGCTCGCGATCAGTTGCGTGTTCACTTCGGTGGTGTTCCTGCAGGGGCCGGCCAAGTACCTCTTCACGCCGCTTGGTCTGGCGGTGGTGTTCGCAATGCTGGCGTCATACGGACTGTCGCGGACGCTGACACCGATCACGATCGGTCTGCTGCTGAAGGGCGAGCGGCGCCATTCCAAGGACGAGAGCCCGTCCGGGATTTTCGCGAGGGCCTCCGCCATGTTCGAGCGTGGATTCGAGCGGCTGCGCGACGGCTATTCCGATCTGCTGATGGTTTTGCTTAGGCGCCGCAGCATCATCCCGGTGATGGCCGTGCTGATGCTGGCCCTCGGGGCCGTCATGTTCATCTACGTCGGCAGGGACTTCTACCCCTTGATCGACGGTGGTCAGATCCAGCTCCATGTTCGCGCACCCGCCGGCACCCGCATCGAGCACACAGAGGCGATCTTCCAGGCAGTCGAGGACAAGATCCGCGAAGTCATTCCGGAAAAGGACCGGGCACTTATCGTCGACAATATCGGGCTCCCGGCGCGCCCCTATAATCTGGCATTCACCGACGGTTCGACGATAGGGGTGAACGACGGCACCATCCTCGTGTCGCTCAAGGAGGGACACCGGCCGACCGCGGATTATGTCAAGAAGTTGCGCCAGGTGCTGCCATCCGCATTTCCCGAGGACCTCTTCTATTTTCAGGCGGCCGATATCGTCACGCAGATCCTGAACTTTGGCCTGCCGGCGCAGATCGACGTCCGGACGGCCGGCTACGGCGCCAACAATCTGGCGGTGGCAAAGCAGGTGCAGAAGAGCCTGGCGGCAGTTCCCGGGATCGTCGATGCGCATCTTCAGCAGGAGGTCGACGCTCCCGCATTCTACGCCGACATCGACCGCACCCGCGCTGCGCAGCTCGGGCTCAATGCCAGCACGGTTGCGACAAACATCAATGTCAGCCTCAGCTCGTCGGCCCAGGTCTCGCCCAATTTCTGGACCGATCCGACGTCAGGCATTCCATATTACCTGGCTGTGCAGACCCCCGAATACAGGGCCAATTCGCTCAATGCTCTGGGAAACACACCGGTTTCGGCCTCGCTCGCTGCGGGCGGGCAGACAGTGCCGGGTCTGCTCAGCAACGTCGCAACGTTCAAGCGGGGCACCGTGCCCACCAATTTGAACCAGGCCAATGTCCAGCCGGTGTTCGACGTCTATGCGAGCGTCCAGGGCCGCGATCTCGGCAGCGTGGCGGCCGATATCGACAGGGTCACCGCGACGCTGCAGAAGCAGCTCCAGCCCGGCAATTCGATCCAGGTCCTGGGCCAGATCCAGAGCATGCATCAGTCGTTTCGCGATCTCGGGATCGGGCTGCTGTTTGCAGCCATCCTGGTCTATCTGCTGATGGTCGTGAACTACCAGAATTTCGGCGATCCCTTCGTCGTCATCCTGGCGCTGCCGGCAACCTTCTGCGGTATCGTGACGATGCTGTTCATCACGGGAACGACGTTGAACGTGCCCTCGCTGATGGGCGCGATCATGGCGGTCGGCGTTGCGTCGGCAAATTCGATCCTGCTCGTGACCTTCGCGCGTGACGAGCAGCTGAAGGGGCACTCGGCCTTCCAGGCTGCGTTGAGCGCGGGTCGCACGCGAATCCGTCCGGTCCTGATGACGGCCGCCGCGATGATCGTGGGCATGATCCCGATGGCGATCGGAGGCCCGGGCGAGGAGCAAAACGCGGCGCTCGCGCGTGCTGTTATCGGTGGGCTGCTGTTTGCAACGCCGACGACATTGCTGATCGTGCCCTATCTCTTCGCCATGCTGCGCAAGCGCAACGATGGCAGGCCTCATCACGGCGTATTCGAGGAGATACCGAAATGAGCGATGTTCGCGCGCGCACCGATGATGACGACGCAAGAGGCCGGCCTGATGCAGAGAGCTGCCGGATCGTGGAATTGCCCGGGAAGGGCGGGCGGCCGCAGCGCCGCTACGGCGGTGTGTTGCTCGGAGGTGGTGTGCTCCTGCTGCTCGCCGGCGGTCTGGGTATCGGCGGCTGGCGGCACTATCAGGCCGCGCGCGACGTCGCTGCAGTGACAGAGCAGGGCAGGACCGCCGTGCCGGAGGTTCGGGTGGCCACGGTTCGCCCCAGCGGCGACATCATGAAGGTCACCTTGCCTGCGACGACGACGGCATTCGAGGCGGCAAACATCTTCGCGCGAACCAGCGGCTATATCGAGAAGCGCTACGTCGATATCGGCGATCGGGTGAAGAAGGGCGACCTTCTCGTGGAGATCACCGCGCCGGAGCTCGACCAGCAGATCGCGCAGGCCCAGGCGACGCTGGCGCAGAACCAGGCCTCCCTGCAGCAGGCGCAGGCGAGCCGGGAGCTTGCCGACGTCACCAATGCGCGGGATAGCAATCTGGTCAAGCAAGGCTGGCTGACGGCCCAGCAGGGTGACAACGACCGCCTCACACTGCGTGCCCAGCAGGCGGCCGTGAATGTGGCCCAATCGAACATCACGGCGCAGGAAGCGCAGATTCGCGTTCTTCAGCAGGAGAAGGCCTACCAGCGCGTGGTGGCGCCGTTCGACGGCGTGATCACGCAGCGTAATGTGGACAACGGCAGCCTGGTCCAGGCCGGATCGACCTTCATGTTCACGCTGATGCATTCCAGCGTGATCCGAACGCAGGTGTTCGTTCCACAGGACGAGGCCTTCGGAGTCACGCCGGGCGTTGATGCCGAGATCCGCGTCCCCGAGATTCCGGACCGGACGTTTCCGGGCAAAGTTACGCGCATCGCAACCGCGTTGCAGCCGGGAAGCCGAACGCTGCTGACCGAGATCGATGTCCCGAATCCGGATGGGGCCTTAAGTCCCGGCATCTATTGCACGGTCGAGCTGTCGATCCCGCGCAAGACGCCATCGATGACGCTCCCGTCCGATGCGCTGGTCTTCGATCAAAACGGACTTCACGTCGTGGTGGTGCGGAGTGGCGTCGTTCATCTGCAGAAGGTGTCGATCGCGCGGGATTTCGGTACGTCGGTCGAAGTGCGCGACGGCGTGCAGCCCGGCGAGCAGGTCGTGCTCAATCCGGCGGTCAATCTGGCGGAGGGCAGCAAAGTCGCCATTCGCAAGCAGGACGCGAGCTAGGGGACACGGGCATGATTCGGATCGTACCCGTCGCGCTGATTATCCTGCAGCTGGGTTGTCTTCCGAGCGAGGCCCAGGTGGCAACGACCGGGAGCACGGCAATGAGTCTCCCAACCGTGCCGGGGGCTGTCGTCATCTCGCCGCTCAATAGCCCTGGTCCGTTTTCGGCAACGACCGAGCCCGGCGCGCCCGATACGACGCTGGCGCCGGTTCCGCTCGCCTCTAATCCGACGACGCCGGGTACGGTTGTTGTCTGCGCGCCGCCGTCGAATTCTCCGACATTGGCGCCGGCGACACCGCTCGTATCGAGCACGGGCCTGCCGACGCCGGGCAGCGTGGCCCCAATACTTCCGGTCATGGGGCAGATCAGTAGCTCCACGGGCACAATTCCTGCGGCTGCGCCCGCGGGAGCGGGAACGACGGTCACCTGCAGTTCAACGCCTGGAGGGCAGACGACGAGTGCTGCGTCTCTGCCGCTCTCGATCCCGCAAGTGCCAGACAATCCGGTGCCTGGGACGATCCTGGAGGACACCAGCGGGGCTGGCGGCACTGGCATTGATCCAAATGCCGTCGTGCCTAGTCCGAACAGCTCCGCCTGCATGGAAGGGGTTTCTATGAACCTGGCGTCGCCTGCGACGGTGTTGCCGGCCAATGCGTCGGGTGCCGCGCCAACGCCGGGAGTGTCGCCGATCCTGCCGCCGGGATGCTGACGGAAGCTGTGCCGCGTCGAACTGCTGAGTAGCGGCAGTCTTCTTCCTTGAGGCTGCCACTTCGGTCGCCGGGCGGCGGCAGCAACGTAGCGACCATTCGATATTTGTCGATCCCGGAAGGAAGAATGGCACCATCAGGGAAAGTTGCCATTCTTCCTTCCATCCGTGAGACAGACAAGCCCCGTGACCACGTGCGATCCTTTCAGCTCAGCACCGGCAGTTGCCTTGTGCCGAGGGGGCGTCGTCCAGTGCGCGCAATCAGTAGCCGGATGTCGGCTCGCAGGGCGGACGGCGCCATGGCGCGGATGCGTAGGCGCCGACGTCCGGAGCCCTCACGCAGCCGCGTTTGGCCGTGACCGGAATACGTTGCGTCGAGGCGTAGGCGTCGACATTCGTCCGCCGCGCGTTCGAATTGCCTTCGCGAGCCATCGCGGGGGAGGCAACCATGGCCGCGGCGATCAAGCCGGCGGAAAAGAGTTTCAGTGTAGTCATTGCAGGTCTCCTTGACAAAGCGACGCCGGGAACGTCTCGGCTCGCTGGCCAGACATGTGGATGCGAACGTCGGATGGGCAGTATCAATCGAACGATCATTTTCGTCTTTGCACGAAGTCATGGTCACGCAGGGATTCCGAGGATTTTCGCACCAAGCACGAAGCGCTGTCGCTTCCGTTCGGTCGCACGAGACATCGTTCTGGTGTTATCGGCGCCAGTGGTGGTCGTGAATGTGAACCGCGCCGAACACGGGGGCGGCACCGCCGGGACGTTCGAGCCCCATGCGTCCCGCCGGAGTCAACGCGCCGCCATTCAGCACGTCGCGATCAGGATACATCGAGGCGAAGGTTGCGGGCTCCTGGTCGGCGAAGGACCAGGCCGCGGACGCTGACGATGCCGTCGCTGTTGAGATCAGTGTCGCGGCAATCAGGATCTTGAATGCACTCATAGCGATTCTCCATTTTTGCTGTGTGCGGAGAGTCGCTTGGCGGGATCGCTGCTCGGCTGATGGCGTTTCCGGAAGTATCTTCTATACGGGGTTATATAAGCAGCGCGGTCGGTAAAGCCCGCTGGACGAGCATCACTCTTGCGAGAAGATGATCGAATGTCAGTGCTGGCCGCGCCGTCGATGATTGTCCGGTGCGCCGTCGAAACGGAGTGCTGTCACCGATGTCATAATTGATCGCGCGATCGTGCATGGTCAATTTGCGCGCGGCATCCAGTTTCTAGATGCAAGTCATACAGCATGTGGAGTGTGGACCATGAGACCGCTTTCGTTTCTCTGCATCGTCACCTGCCTTGCGCTCTCGGGCGCGGCGTCCGCGCGTGGCGGCGTTGGTTCACACATGTCGATGACGAGCGGCGGAGCGCTCGGCTCGAGTGCCGCTGTGCCGGGGACGAACTCGCTCGGCACGGCGCTGTCATCGTCCGAGAGCGGTCATCGCGCGACGAAGGGTCCGTTGCTCGGCACAGACCCGACAATCGACAAGGACGACGCCCAGCTCGAGAAGATGCTCGAAGGATCGATCTGCCGCGGCTGCTGAGGACGCGGATTGGGACGGTGCGGCGCTTGGCCGCCCGCACAGTGCAAGGCAGCGATCTCCTCGCGCGGATTTTCAAGGCCCTTCATTCGTGTAAGATGAGCGGCACGGTCACGAATACACAGAAGATGTCCCTCCTTTCACGCCGAGAACTGCTCGATAGGGCGGCGCGTATCACGGCGCTGGTCGCATGGCCCGGCTGTGCTGCCGCCGACGATTATCCCTCCCGTCCCATCAAGCTGGTCATTCCCTATACGGCTGGCGCCGCTGGTGATCAGATCGGCCGTCCCTGGGCCGACAGGATGGCGTCGCTGCTGGGCCCGATCTACGTCGAGAATATCGGCGGCGCTGGCGGCGCGATCGGCTCGGCCGCGGTGGCGCAGAGCGCCCCGGACGGCTATTCGCTTCTGCTCGGCAATGGAAGCACACAGGTGATGATTCCGTTGTCCTCGGCGCAGCCCGCCTACGACACCGTTCGTGATTTCCGCGCCATCTATCGCCTGATTACCAGCACGCTTGCATTTGCGGTTCACCCCTCCTTGCCGGTGAAGGACCTGCCGGAGCTGGTAGCTTTTGCAAGAGCCAATCCGGGCAGACTCTCCTACGGCACTCCGGGCATTGGCACCGGCAATCATCTCGTTGGGGAGATGTTCAGGCTGCAATCCGGTCTCGCAGCAGACGTCGTCCACGTCCCCTATCGGGGCATGAGTGCCGCCACCAATGACCTGGTTAGCGGCCAGATCTCCGCCGTCATTGCCGTGGTGTCGAGCCAGATCCTGCAGCTGCACCTTGCGGGCAAGCTACGGCTGATCGCCGTGACGAGCGAACAGCGGTTGAGGGGGGCGCCGGGGATTCCGACGGTGATCGAATCCGGCATGCCGGGCCTCAGATATGCCGGCTGGTTTGGCTTGTTCGCCCCACGAGCAACCCCCGATACGATCGTGGAGCAGATCTCTACGGCAACCCGCACGGCGATGGCCGATCCGCAGTTGCAGGAAAGCTATCGTACGCAAGGTCTGGAGCCGGACATCGATTCAGGTCCCGACAAATTTCAGCGCCTCGTCGAGGACGAACTGGCCCGCCTTTCTCCCATCGTCAAGTCGATCGGGCTCAAGCGCGACTGAGATGAGGCCAAGGTGTGTGCCACATACGATGCCACAGGAGGAGGTCAACTGGCTGCGAGCGATCCGGAACGGGGAGGTCCCAGTTCGGCAAGCAACTCCCTGGCCGTCTTGAGACTGCGCGTTTGGAATCCCTCGGTAAACCGGTTGGAGACGGACGCAAGCGTGGCATAAGCGTCCTGGCGGCGGCCCTGCCTCTGCAATAACCTCGCAAGGCTGATTGCGGCACGCAGCTCGTAACCCAGCGCTCCCTGTTGGTGGGCTACCTCAAGGGACTGTTCAAGGATCTGTTCCGCCTTCACGACGTCCGAACCGGCCTTCCGCGCCAGCGTTTCGGCTCTTACCCGCAGCATATCCGGCATTTCCATCAGGAAGTTGCAGTGCCGGGCCTGAGCGATCGCCTGGTCGATCGTGTCCAGCGCTTCGTCGCCACGACCGGTGGCCGAGAGCGCTGCTGCAAGCGGCACGCAAAGGCCGGCGACCGCGCCGAAGCGGTGGTACTGCAATTTCTCGACCGAGCTCCTCAGCATGGGGATCCCGGAATCGGTTGCGCCGCGTGCCAGCAGCGCAATCCCCTTCATGGCTTCGCCAACGATCTGAAGGGCGAAGAGATTGTGCTGGTGAGTTTCGGCAAGCAGCCCGTCAATGAAGTGCTCGTAGCTCGCTAGCTCTTCGGCCCAGTAGAAGACATCAAACGCCCAGAGCAGTGCTCTGCAGCGCATGATGGGATGGTTCACGGTGATCAAGTCGGCGACGGCCTTTTGCACCGTTGCCATGGCCTGGTCGGGATATCCTTGAAGCCATAGGATGCGGGCCAATGTGATCTGGGCACGGCCCGGATGATCGAGCGCCAGCTCCTCGTCGACGTCCAGGCCCGAACGCGACAAGGCCGCCTCGATGTACAAGCGAGAGGCGGTGACATCGCCGAGATAGTGGCAGGAGATGCCGAGCGCCAGGTGCATACGGGCCAGCGCTGCTCGATCATTGCTCTTGAGCGCAATGGCCTCACCTCTCCGAGCGGTGCTCAATGCGTCGTCAAACTTGCCGCTGAAGAGTTGCAGCAGGTGCAGCCGATCGATCAGGCGGACCTGGCTGGGGAGGTCGCCATGTCTCCCGGCCAACTCGAGCGCGGGGCTGAGACTGGTGATGCCGAGATCGTCGAATTGCCCGGCGAGCGTCCGGGCCCATCCCAATGCGGCGTGAAGCGCGAGACCATGTTTTACGCTTCCGGCCGTTTGGTCGAGCGCGTCGATGGCTCGCGTCACCCAGAGTTGGCACTCGGTCAGAAGCGACAGCCTGAAGAACAGAGGGATCGACGCCGTGGCGAGAGCGACGCCGATTTCACGGTCGCCTTGATCCGAGAAACACCAGGCCAGCGCGCTTCGTATGTTGCCGAATTGATCGGCCACGGCCGAGAAATCCTTCTCGCCCAGCTTTTCGAGCAGAGCGAGAAAGTAGGCGGCGTGGCGTCGTGCCATCGCCTCGGCATCGGTGCTGGCGGTCAGTTTGTCCCGTGCGTAGGCCCGGGTCGTGTCCGGAAGCCGGTATCGCGTCGATTGCGGACCTGTGTTCAATGCAAGGATCGACTTGGCGACGAGGCTGTCGATGATCGCCAGGACCGTGTTGTCGTCTTCCTCGAACCCGGCGGTCGACCGTGCGGCGTCCAGGGTAAAACCGCCGACGAACACGGAAAGCCTGCCGAGAATGACGCGTTCGGTTTCGGACAGAAGATTGTAGCTCCATTCGATCGTTGCCCGCAGTGTCCGGTGCCGGGGCAGTACGGTGCGCCGTCCCTCCCACAACAGATTGAACTGATTGTCGAGAAGCTGGATCATGGCTCCGGCGCCGTAGGTGCCCACGTGACCGGCGGTGAGTTCGATCGCAAGCGGGATGCCGTCGAGCCGACGGCAGAGGTTGCCGACGTCCGACGCGTTCGCATCCGTCAAAGCAAACTCGCCGCCGGCTGCAGTCGCGCGCTCCACGAAAAGCTCGACGGCGGGATAGGTGAGTGCACTCGCCGCCGTCAGAATGGCTTTCTCGGATGGGCTCGCGAGGGGCGAGAGGCGGTATGTGTGTTCGCCTTCGACGCGCAGGAGCTCCCGGCTGGTGGCCAGGATGTGCAAATCCGGCGCTTCCTTGTAGAGCCGTTCGGCCAGTGACGCTGCCGCCTCGATGACATGCTCACAGCAATCCAGGATGACCAGCATGCGCTTGTCACGCAGGAAGGCGACGAGGCTGCTGGCGGGATCGTTCGGCCCCGCCGCCAGCCCAAGAGAAGACGCCGCAATGGCCGGTACGAGAGCGGCATCGCTGGTCTCGCCGAAGCTGACGAAGTAGATCTGACCGGCGAATTCCGCGAGCAGCGCGTGGCCCGTGGAAACCACGACCGTCGTCTTGCCGATGCCGCCAGGGCCGACGACCGTGACAAAACGCTGGGTCTTGAGTTTGTCCGATATGTCCTGGACGGTTTGCTCGCGTCCCATAAACTGTCGCGGATGGATCGGCAAATTGTGGGGATAACTGGATCGAGGGGGCGCGGGTTTCCGCTGCTCCGGGCTCGAGAGCGAACCAACAAAGCAATAACCCTGTCCCGAAATCGTGGTCAGATATTTGGTGCCGCCATGGCCGTCTCCGAGCGCCTTGCGGAGTGCTGCGATATGAACACGCAAGTTGTTCTCGTCGACACCGCCGTCCGGCCATGTCTTCGCTATCAGATCGCTCTTGCGGACCACCTTGCCGGCTTGCCGGATCAGCGTGAGCAGGATGTCAAATGCGCGGGCCGACAGTTGGATCGGGCTGCCGTCTCGTTCGATCCGCCTCTGCAGGACGTCGAGGCGAAACGGCCCGAAAACGAAGGTATTCCGGACGGAGCTCTCTTGGACCGCAGCGCCGGCAGGGATTGTCGTGTTCTTGGTTCGCCAACAGGAGGCCATTTTGGGGATATCGACCCGACAAAGTACTCGTCACGTTCTATGACTTGGAAGTGCACCAAGCTGTGTGAACCCGGTCGCGACCGCGAACGTAGCATCCGACTGTATCCCGGTAAAGGATCGCCAGCGCGCGGCATACCGCTTCGACTTTGGGGAGGGTGCTCCTTACGAGTTCGCGGAGTTTTTTTCAGAAAACGACCTTCGATTATGGAAACGCACCAGAAGGTCCGGCTTTCGGGAGATCATGACTTGAAAGTGCGGCGCCACCGTCCGGGATTTAGGCCGGCGTGTTGCTTGAAGGCCGCATTGAGATGGCTCTGGCTCGACAAGCCGCATAGCGCGGCGATCTCCGCCAATGTGAGGTTCGACTGTTCAAGGAAGTTCTTGGCTACGCTTACCCGCTGCGCAATCAACCATCGATGCGGTGACATGCCGGTCGAATAGCAGAAAGCGCGTGCGAACCGGGTCTCCTCGGCCTTGATGCTTCAGGTAGCTCGCTCATCGGCTTGCCTCCGTGTGCGTGAGACGGGCTATTCTACTCCGATGGCCGCCGGTTTGAGAATATCTGCCAGTCCGATCCGGTCGAGCAGTTCCGCGCGTTTCCCGTCGGCGACTGCGTCGACGGCTGCAGCTCCATCCTCGTCAGGCCCGAAATGCACCCTCAACGGACGCTGCCCGAACGGCATGTTCAGGACGTCGGCTATTGCGCGGGCGACGTCTTGCGAAGCGGAATCGGGTGGCGAAAGCTCGGCAAGTCCCGACAATGCGGTTTCGCTCACGTCGGCGGTCGGACCATCTGCGTATTCTTCCGATCGAATTGTGTCCGCCGGCCGGCCGGTGCGAACGTAATGGCCCGGTCCGAGCGCGCTGGGAACCACGATGGTCGTCTCGATCCCCCAACGTGCGAGCTCGCCGGCATAGCAGAGCGCCAGCGCGTCAAGGGCAGCTTTCGACGACGCGTAGACTCCCTGGAAAGGTACAGCGCCACCCCGCGCGCTGCTCGACGTGATCCATATCAGCAGGCCCTGGCCCTGCTTGCGTAATTGCGGCAGTGCCGCGCGATTGAGGCGCTGTGCGCTCAGCACGTTGGTCTCGTAGAGCCCGGCGAGTTGCTGCGGCGTAAAGGCCTCGGTCGGGCCGTAAACCACCTGACCGGCATTGTGCACGACCACGTCGAGGCCGCCGTTTTCGGCGATGATCGTGTCGATGGCTGAGTTCAATGAGCTTTCCGAGGAGAGGTCGAACTCGATGACGCAAAGGCCGGCGCCATGGTCGTCGAGATCCGCTCCGATGTCCTTGGCGGTGGCCGCGTCCCGCGCTGAGACGTAGACTGTGTGGCCGGCCTGCACCAGTTCCCTGCAGGTGCTCCGCCCGATGCTGTTTGCTGCCCCTGTGACGACGATCACTTTGCTCATTCGATCCCCAATCGCATTTCATGCTCCGCCAAGACGGCAGCGCCGTCGCGATACCGCCCATTCTCTGTGATCAGGCGCTGGCTCGTGTGCGGAGAGCACCTGACATAGGGCTCCCGCGCGGGACGGGTCTTTCGAGCGCGACGATCGATTTTCAAAACGCACGAATTATTTCCAGAACGCCCGACGCCGCTCCGCGTGTATTGCCGGAATACTTGAAACCGGCAGTCCGGACGTGCCTTCGCGAAACTGACGGTGTGTTTGGAAAGATCGGTGCCGCGGCGACCCGCTAAAACGATTCTGTATCGTTCGAGCAGAGCCCTGCGTTGGATCGCCGGACAGTTCGAGCGGTGGAAGGAGACTTGATGAATCAGCCTGGTAGACTAAAGGGTCCGGGCCTTGGGTCGCTTGTTTTGATTGCAGTCGTTGTCGGCGGCAGCGCTGCTGCGTTCGCTTACACGGCAGGATGGCTCTCGCCGGGACGTCTCACTCCGGAGCGGATGATCGCGGCGCTGACGCCCCCGAGCGGTGCGCCACTCGGACACCGAAAGAATCATGCCAAGGGAATCTGCTTCACCGGCGTGCTCGAAGCGAATGGAAACGGTGTGGAACTCTCCCGCGCAAAGGTCTTCGTGCAGGGCCGTTATCCGGTCCTTGGACGTTTCAACCTCGGCACGGCCGATCCGAACGCCGTAGATGCGACCGTGCGTGTGCGCGGCATGGGGCTTCAGATCTCGGCAGCAGACGGCGAGCAGTGGAGAATGGCAATGATCAACCCGCCGTTCTTTGCGGTTTCGACACCTCAGGCCTTTCACGACCTGCTGGTTGCGTCCGGCAAGAAGGATCCGGAGGCGATGAAGGCGTTCATTCAGGCGAATCCGGAGTTTGCCGCTTTCGCAGCCTGGGCCAAGGCGGCGCCCTGGACGGGCAGTTACGCGGAAGAGCCCTATAACAGCCTCGACAGCTTCGTCTTCGTAGATGCAAAGGGCGACGGGCGCGTCGTACGATGGTCGCTACGGCCTGCGGCGGAACGGATTCCGGTTTCGCAAGCCGACCTTGAAAAGGCCGGCCCGAATGTCCTCGAGCAGGAGATCGAGGAACGGATTCGGAATGCTGGCCCGCAACGATGGGCCATGGTCACGACCGTGGCCGAACCGGGCGATCCGACTGCCGATCCGAGCAGGGCGTGGCCGGAAGAGCGCCGCGCGGTAGAGGTCGGAACGCTCGTCGTGCAGCGGATCGAGCCGGAGCGGGATGGCCCGTGCCGTGACATCAACTTCGATCCGACAGTCCTTCCGCAGGGCATACGGGTATCGGATGACCCATTCCCGGCGGCACGCTCATCGGTGTACCGCAGATCCTACGATTTGCGTGCGGCCGAGGCGAAGGACTATCCGCGAACCGAGGCGGTGCAGCAATGACCGACGCTCCCCGTCGTTTTGCCCTGATCCAGCGGCTGGTGCACTGGTTCATGGCGGCATGCATCTTCGCCATGCTCTTCATTGGTGCGGGCATGGTATCAACCGTCGCGCCGAAATATCTGCCTCTCGTCCTGATCCACAAGACGCTCGGGGTGGCTCTCCTCGCTCTCGTCCTGATCAGGCTGGCGCTGCGGCTTTATTACGGTGCCCCGCCGTTGCCGGCCGATCTCCCATGGAGCATGAAGCTTGGGGCGAGATTGTCTCACCAACTCCTCTATGGCTTGATGATCGTCATGCCGTTGCTTGGTCTCGGCATGCTCTGGGCTGCGGCCTATCCGGTCGTCCTCTACGGCGGGATTCAGATTCCGGCGCTGCTGTCGCAGAGCGACGGCGTGCGCACGCTGCTCTGGAACGCCCATTTCTATCTGGGCTTCACGTTCTTTGCCCTCGTGCTGCTGCATCTGGCGGCGGCGCTGTTTCATGCACTGATCCGCCGCGACGGCGTATTCGGGACGATCTCGCTTCTGCCGTCGCGGGACAGGATGACCCCCGTGGAATGAACCGGCTGCGCGCCGGCAGGCCGTCGCGCGCGTGCAATTCGAGAATGGTCTTTCAGGTAGGAAAGACCACTGGCGCGAGGGGCGGCTAGATGTCCCTACCTCCATCAAGGATACCGACCATGACCAAAGCAGACCTCCAGAGCCCGACCGATCTCGGAGCCAACGCGAACCGGGACGTTCCAGCCGCGCTGAGAGCGCTGCTGGCGGACGTCTTCGCGCTCTACCTGAAGACCAAGAACTTCCACTGGCACGTATCGGGCAGCCACTTTCGCGACTATCACCTGCTGCTCGACGAGCAGGCCGATCAGATCTTCGCCATGACCGACGACATCGCCGAGCGCGCGCGCAAGATCGGCGGGACCACGCTGCGCTCGATTGGTCACATCGCGCGCGAGCAGCGCATTCTCGACAACGATGCGGACTATGTCGATCCGCTGGACATGCTCGCCGAGCTGCGCAGCGACAACCAGCAGCTGACCCGGGAAATGCGCCGGGTGCACGAGCTTTGCGACGAATACAGCGATGTTGCGACCGCAAGCCTCCTGGAAAATTGGATCGACGAAACGGAGCGGCGCGTCTGGTTCCTGTATGAGACCGGCCGAAACGGGCCGAACTCGTAAGCGCGGGCGTGCCGTTCGGCCGGGAGGCGGATGAAGGATGAGCGGCCTCTCGAAGCTCTCGGCGAACGGCGGCATGACGGCGGAGCGCCGGCTGCTGCGAGAGTTCGCGCATCGGATCGACGACGAGCTTGCGTCGGCGATTGATCTGGTGTCGAAAGCCGCCAGTCGCTGCGACGCGAGGGAAGCGAGGGCGACGCTCGCTTCCCTGCAGGAACGGCTGGAAAGTCACGTGCGGCTTCATCACGCGCTACAGATGCCGCAGTTCACCACGATCGTCGATCTGGCGGCCTATCTTCAGCAATTATGCCGCTCGATCAGCCGTTCCAGCCTCGAAGGCGAGGGTATTTCGCTCTCGCTCTTGCTGCATCCGTTGAAGATGAGCTCCGAGCGTTGCTGGCTGCTGGGGATGATCGTCTTCGAGCTGGTTACCAGTGCGGCGGGCCGCGTATCTCACGGCGGAACTGGCGCGATTCATCTCGAAATGTGGGTGACGACTACGTCAGTCGCTTGCTCCGTCACGGACAACGGCTCGTCTGACGAGGGACGGCATCAGCAAGAGGAGCGCGCCATCGTCGAGGCACTTCTCGAGCATCTGAACGGGACGGTCGATGTTCACGCCGGACCCGGGGGCGCCACGACTGTCGTGAGCCTCCCACGTTGGTCGTGAATCGCGCAAACCGATCCGCACCGTGCGGATGAACTAATACCGCTGCGTCCTCGAAAGATTGCTGCTGGCCGGTTTCGCTAGGCTTGCTTCATGGCCGGCGAACCGGTCCTGCGAACAAGGGTCAAACCATGACGGATATCTCGAACTCGAAGGCATCGCTCGGAAGGGCCATTCACGCGATTGCTGGAGAATGGGGCTGGTTCGTTGCGCTGGGTGTTGGCGAACTGATATGGGGATTCATCGCATTCGGACTGGCCCTCAGGAGCCGCGCCTCCCGTCCTTCCGCTCAGCCAGCGGTGGTGTGAGCCATGATCGCGAGCTCGACATTCACGCGGCATCAGGAGATCGCCTGGCGTGGTGGCCACACGAGGTCTACCTCGCGGTTTATTGCCGAGGAGACCGCCATCGCACTCACCTACAATGGCTCCACCCATGCAGTCATGATGGGAACGCCGGCGGACCTCGAGGATTTCGGGGTCGGCTTCAGTCTCACCGAGACCATCGTCGAGCATCCGGACGAGATCAGGGATATCGATCTGGTCCCGAACGAGCTCGGGATCGAGGTGCGGATGTGGCTCCATGGCGACCGTGCCGCATCCCTGGCTGCGCGGCGCCGGGCCATCAGCGGCCCCGTCGGATGCGGACTATGCGGCATCGAGAGCCTCGAACAGGCACGCCGTGCACCGTCGCGCGTGGCCGACCGGGGTGCCACGTTCTCAGGAGAGGACTTGCTGACGGCCATTGGGGCGCTGTCTCCCCTTCAGATCCTGTATCAGCAGACGCGAGCCGTCCACGCAGCGGCCCTTTGGCATCCGCGCCTCGGTATCGCTGCGATCAGGGAGGACGTCGGCCGACACAACGCGCTCGACAAGCTCGCCGGCGCAATCACGCGCGAGGGCAGGTCGGCCGGCGATGGTGTCGTGCTGCTGACCAGCCGCGTTTCGGTCGAGATGGTGCAGAAGGCCGCCATGATCGGCGCGCCGGTGGTCGTGGCCGTTTCCGCGCCCACTGCGCTCGCCATTCAGACCGCGGACGAGGCTGGAATCACGCTGGTCGCGATCGCTCGCGACGACGGGTATGGCGTGTTCACGCATCCGCACCGTGTTCTGTTGCCCGAAGATGCCGCCTCGCGCACGAACCTCTGACCGCAAGGGCTGACGACAATGGCGGTGCGGGCTGCAGCACGGGAGTCGGCGACCGGGACGGACGCCGGCGTCTACGTTCCGGAGCAATCCCTTCTCGTCGCATCGCTGCTGAGCATGTCGGGCGGCTATCTCGACGCCTTCACCTGGCTCTCGCTCGGCGGCGTCTTCGCAAGCTCGCAAACCGGCAATGTCGTCTTTCTCGGGCTCTACGCCGCATCCGGACAATGGCAACATGCGGCCCATCACCTCGTGCCGATCGCCGGCTTCCTCCTGGGCGCTTCGTTGGCGATCCGCATTCGTGCGCCGCTGCTCTGTCTCGCCGGCGAGATCGTGTTACTGGCCGCGGTGATGCTGCTGCTTCATCGCATTCCGGCTCCGGTCGCGATTCTCGGAATGTCCTTTGGTGCCGCGCTGCAGTCAGCCAGCTTCAGGCAGGTCGAGCGCTGGAAGTATCTCTCCGTCACAGTCACTGGCAACATGCTTCGCGCCATCGATGAGCTCGTTGTGACAACAGATCGGGAGGCCACGCGCGGCACCGGCGCCATGCTGATGCTCTGCCTGATGTTCCTCTTGGGGGCGGCCGTCGGCGGCTGCACAACGCGGTGGCTCGGCGCGTGGAGTCTTACCTTGCCGATCGCCTCGTCGATCTGCGTTCTCTGGCTCTGTCTCCGGCATCGCCCTCCGTCCCGAAGCTGAGTCATCGTTCTCACCATCGGCATGCGCAGCGATCGTCACGCGCAACCCCGGACCCACCATGCCATTCAACAAAAGGACGTTCGTTCGGGGAAGCGGGCGCCTGATGCGGCGCCTAAACTTCCTGTCAAAGTCGACAACATCCAGCAGCCGGCTGCCCGCGTGCCGTGGGCGGCGAAGCGAGCCTGAGCGAACGGGAGCCTCCGATGGATCCGACAGCCCTTCTTCTATCGCGGCTGCAATTTGCCTTCACCATCTCGTTTCACATCATCTTCCCCGCCTTCACGATCGGGCTAGCCGCCTGGCTCACCGTGCTCGAAGCGATGCGTCAGTACAGCGGTAAACCCGTCTACCGGATCCTGTTCGAGTTCTGGCTGAAGATATTCGGCGTAGCCTTCGGCATGGGTGTCGTCTCGGGGGTGGTGATGGCGTTCCAGTTTGGCACGAACTGGAGCGTGCTCTCGAAGATGTCGGGGCCGATCCAGGGACCGCTTCTGTCTTACGAAACGTTCACCGCCTTCATGCTGGAAGCCAGCTTCTTCGGCATCCTCATCTTCGGGCGGACGCGCGTGCCATCCTGGTTCTACCTGTTCTCCACCGCCATGGTGGCGCTTGGAACGACGCTTTCGGCGTTCTGGATCATGGTGAACAACAGCTGGATGCAGGTGCCGACCGGCTATGTCATGCAGAACGGCCAGTTCGTGCCCGTGGACTGGGCGCAAATCATCTTCAACCGGGTGGTTTGGGTCAGGTTTCCGCACATGTTGCTCGCCTCCTATCTCACTGGTGCGTTCTGCGTCGCGGCAACCGGCGCGTGGTATCTGCTGCGGCGGACCTATCGTGCGGAGGCCCGGGTCATGCTGAGCATGGGGCTTGCGCTCGCCGCCGTGCTGCTTCCGGTTCAGCTCTTCATCGGGCATCTCGTCGGCGACTATGTCCACGACCTTCAGCCGGCCAAGTTCGCTGCCATCGAAGCTCGTTGGCACGACGAGCAGCCCGCCTCGGAGGTTCTGATCGCGATTCCAGATTCGGGCACGGAATCGAACAAATACGCCATATCAATTCCGATCCTCGGGAGCATCATCGGAAGCCTCAGCCTGACTTCGAAGGAGGTCGGCCTGACCAGCTTCGCGCCGCAGGATCGGCCGCCCGTGTTGATTCCGTTCTTCGCCTTCCGGATCATGGTCGGCTGCGGCCTCGTCATGCTGGGGCTGGCTTGGCTCGGGACCTGGCTTGGCCTGAAGAATCGCCTCGAGCGCAGCCGCCTCTTGCTTTGGGGCATCTTCCTCAGTTTTCCGCTGCCATGGATAGCGATCCTTACCGGCTGGTACACGGCGGAGGTCGGCCGTCAGCCATGGACGATCTACGGCGTGCTGCGAACTGCTGATGCCGTGACGCCGTTCCTCACGGCCTCCGCCGCGATGATGTCGCTGATCCTGTTCGTCGCGGTTTACGCCTTCATCTTCTCGTTCGGGACCTACTACATCTATCGGCTGCTGCGGGCCGGCCCGCCGGGACTAGGCGGCAAGCCGCTGGACATCCCGGCGCCCAATCGGCCGATGTCGCTTGCCGACCAGTTGCCGCCGACGCGCAGCTATCTCGAAGCGGGAGAATAGACATGGTGATGTTCTGGGTTGCGCTTCTCGCCATCAGTATCCTGATCTACCTGCTTCTGGACGGCTTCGACCTCGGCGTCGGCATGCTGTTCGGCCTGACCCGCAGCAAGTCGAAACGAGAGGCCATGCTGGGTACGGTTGCCCCGGTCTGGGACGGCAATGAAACCTGGCTGATCGTCACAGGTGTGATCCTGTGGGGCTCGTTTCCCCTGGTCTATTCGATGTTGCTCCCGGCTCTCTATATCCCGGTTGTCGTCATGTTGCTGGGACTGATCCTGCGGGGAGTGGCATTCGAATTTCGTGGCAAGGCATCACGCTCGCGCTGGATCTGGGATGTCTGCTTCGCAACAGGCTCGTTTGCCGCAACCTTCATGCAGGGAGCGATGGTGGGCGCGATCGTGGAAGGACTGCCATTCTCGAACGGGGACTATACCGGCGGGACCTTCGGTTGGCTGACAACCTTCGCCGTCCTGTGCGGGATTGGGCTCTGCTTCGGCTATGCGCTGCTCGGCGCCTGCTGGCTGGTGAGGAAGAGCGACGGCCCCGTGCGGGACATGGCGCGGCGCCAGATTCCACCGCTCGCGATAAGTGTCCTCGCATTCCTGGTCATCGTCTTCGTCCATGCGCTCGCCGAACATCTTCCGATTTTGCACCGATGGATCGACCGTCCCTATTTGTTCGTGTTTCCGCTGATCGGCGCCGGTGCAGCCGCAGTGCTCGCCAGGAGCATCCTGAACCACGACGACTACTGGCCGTTTCACATGGTGTCGCTGATCTTCGTGGCGGCATTCGGAACGCTCGCCCTGTCGTTCTGGCCCTACATGATTCCGTTTGTCGTCACGATCGAGGAGGCCGCAGCTCCCCATGCAAGTCTCGCGTTCATGTTCTGGGGCGCCGGCTTGTTCGTCTTCCCGCTGATGCTGCTCTATATGGCAGTCGGTTATCGCATCTTTCGTGGCAAGTCCGTTTCCGCGGCCGATCACTACTGACGGCGGCGACCTCGCAAGGATGGTGTTTGGCAGGATAAGAAAAAGGCGCCGTTTCCGGCGCCTTTTTCGTTCGGACCCCTTGTTCAGGATTTCGGCATGATGCCGGGGCTGTTGTCCGGCCATTGCGCGATCAGCTTCTCGTCGATGTTGAAATGCTGGGCGACCAGTTTGGGCGGCGTATGCGTCAGCCAGTTGGAGAGCGACACCTCCTCGTAGCGAGGTGCGCGGAATACGCCGACGAACTGCAGCTCCGTGTCGCCGATGTTTTCCACATAGTGACCGAGGTTACGCCGGACATAGCCGATGTCGCCGGCGGCGAAATTCGTCGTCAGAGCATTGGGACCGGTATCGAACACGGTCATCCGCGCCTTGCCCTTGATGTAGTACTGCCACTCGTCGGCATTCGGATGCCAGTGCATCTCCCTGACGGCTCCCGGCGGCATCGTCACCAGCGCTGCGGCGACGGTGGTGGCCACCTTGAAGGTGGTGCTGTCGGCGACGCGAATGGTTCCGGCCGAACTCTCCTTGACTGGAGCCGAGCCGGCCAGCGAATGGACGAAGGGGTAGGGCGGCGCTTCGGCGTGCTTGGTGGCGGCCGCGCGATCTGCGGCGAGATCTCCCGGCAATGTGCCCTGGAAGATCCAGCGGTTGTGAAGCGGAATCTTGGCGAAAGCGTCGGCCGGAACGCCGAAGTTCTTCGCCAGCACCTCGGGGGGCGTGTGCGCGAACCAGTCCGTCACCAGGAGCGTGTTGAATTCGTTGGCATGGCCGTCGTCGAAGCAGATCACGAATTCGCAGCCGTCGGGACCCAGTCCCTGCAGCGAATGCGGCGCGCCCGGTGGAAAATACCAGAGGTCGCCGGATTTGAGGTCGGCGACATAGGGGCGCCCTTGCGTATCGAGCACCGTGATGCGGCAAGCGCCGTAGGTCATGATCGCCCATTCCGCGGCCTGATGCCAATGCAGCTCGCGAATGCCGCCGGCCGACAGCCGCATGTTGACGCCGGAGATTTCCTTCGAGATGGCGAAATCCGCGACAGTGACCTGGCGCGCCCAGCCGCCATCCTGGATGCGTCTCGGTGCATTGTTGAACGAGGCCCAATCCATCGGCAGGCCGCCGACGTCGGTCGCGGGCGGGATTTGCGCCGAGGGAAACTGGCTGGCGAGCCCCGGGTTCTGCGGACCGGGATCGGTCAGGCTTCCTGGGCTTTTGGCGTTTACGGCGCCTTGCGGCGGCTCGTCCGGATTGCCGAAGGTCGCAGCCTGCGCGCTGGAACCGACCATGGCGGCGCCCGCCGCCGACATCGCCAGCAAATCACGTCGTGAGAACATGTTCGATTCCTCCTGAAAATTGTCGCGAGCCCCGCATCGCGACGGGCTCCAGACACCAGCCTAGTTTCCGGCTGCCGGCTCAGCTTCCGGGAACGACGTTCCTTTTTCTGGAACGCACTGGCTGCTTCAGCCGGCCGGTCTGGTCCGAACGTGTGCAAATGAGAAATTCGAACTCCGATTTGAAAAGACGCCTCTGGCGGCCCGCCCCTTAACTGGCTGGCGAATTGCCACATCGAGAGACATTGAGATGACCACGAAATCGGTTCGTCCCTACCGTGAACCTGCCGGCGGATGGGGAGCCCTGAAGGCGTTGAGCGAAGCCCTGCTGGTGCAGCGGGTGCCGCTGAAGGGGGCGGCAACGCTGAGCCGCATGAATCAGCCGGAGGGCTTCGACTGCCCCGGCTGCGCCTGGCCCGATCCGAAGCACACCTCGTCATTCGAGTTCTGCGAGAATGGCGGCAAGGCGATCGCCTGGGAGGCGACGTCCAAACGCTGCACACCTGAGTTCTTCGCCGAGCATACCGTCAGCGAGCTCGCGACCTGGAGCGACTACGATATCGAGATGATCGGGCGGCTCACGCATCCGATGGCCTATGACGCCGCCTCCGACCGCTATCTCCCGGTCGAGTGGAGCGATGCCTTCGACATGATCGGCCGAGAGCTGAAGGCGCTGCCGGACCCGAATATGGCCGAGTTCTATACGTCCGGGCGGGCCTCGAACGAGGCCGCCTTTCTCTACCAGCTGTTCGTGCGCGAGTACGGCACCAATAATTTCCCCGACTGCTCCAACATGTGCCACGAGGCGACCAGCGTCGGTCTGCCGCAATCGATCGGTGTCGGCAAGGGCACCGTGCTGCTCGAGGATTTTGACAAGGCCGACTGCATCTTCATCTTCGGCCAAAATCCTGGCACCAACAGCCCGCGCATGATGACGAGCCTGCGCAACGCAGCCCGCCGCGGCGCGTCGATCATCTCATTCAACCCGTTCCGCGAGCGGGCGCTGGAACGCTTCCAGGCGCCGCAGAGTCCGATCGAGATGATCACTCTGGGCTCGACCACGATCAGCTCGAAGTTGTTTCAGGTGCGGGTCGGCGGCGACGTCGCGGTTCTCAAGGGGATCATGAAGGTCCTCGTGGAAGCGGACGAAGCGGCCCGTGCTGCCGAGCAGCCGGAGATTCTGGATTGGGACTTCATTCGCGGGCACACCGTCGGCATCGAAGCACTGATCGACGACTTCAAGCGCACGCAATGGCCCGACATCGAACGCCAGTCCGGCCTGACGCGCGAGGACATGGAATATGCGGCCGCTGCCTACATGAAGGCGGAGCGTGCCATCCTCGTCTACGGTATGGGCATCACGCAGCATCAGCGCGGTGCGCATAACGTGCAGCAGATCGCCAACCTCGCGCTCCTCCGCGGCAATGTGGGACGCGAAGGCGCCGGGGTCTGTCCGGTCCGCGGTCATTCCAACGTGCAGGGCGATAGGACCGTGGGGATCACGGAGGTTCCCAAGGCGGACTTCCTCGATCGCCTGGAGCAGCGCTTCGGCTTCAAGCCGCCCGCTGCGCCGGGGCACAACGTCGTCACCGCGCTGGAGGCGATGATCCGCGGCGAGGTGAAGGTCTTCTTCGCAATGGGCGGCAATTTTGCCGCGGCCATTCCGGACTGGCAGGCGACGCAGGCGGCATTGCGCAAGCTCGACCTGACCGTCCACGTCTCCACCAAGCTCAACCGCAGCCATCTGATCCACGGCCGCTCTGCCTTGATCCTGCCGTGCCTCGGCCGCACCGAGATCGACATCCAGGAATCGGGACCGCAGTCGATCACGGTCGAGGATTCTATGTCGATGGTCCACGCCTCCGGCGGCCGCAACAAGCCGGCATCGGAGCATCTGCTCAGCGAAGTCGCTATCGTCGCGGGGCTCGCCAAGGCGACTGTCGGCGAGCGCTCTGCGGTTGACTGGAACGGGTTTGTTGCAAATTACGACCTCATCCGCGACGCGATCGAGGCGGTCTTTCCGATTTTCCAGGGCTACAACGCCCGCATCCGCGTTCCTGGCGGCTTTCATCTCACCTCGACGGCACGGGAGCGGATCTGGGCGACGCCGTCCGGAAAGGCCAACTTCCTCATCTTCGAAGGCTGCGGCGAGGATCCCTCGCAGGGCGATCCCGATTTCCTGTGGCTCAGCACCATCCGCAGCCACGACCAGTACAACACAACGCTGTACTCGATGTCGGACCGCTATCGCGGCGTCTTCGGCCAGCGCGACGTGGTATTCCTTAACGAATACGAGATGAAGAAGCGTGGGTTTGCCGATGGCGATCGTGTCGACCTCATAACCGTATCGACCGACGGCGCCGAACGGATCGTACGTAGCTTCCGCGTGGTGGCCTATTCCTTTCCGACCGGTTGCTGCGCCGCCTATTATCCCGAGACAAATCCGCTGGTGCCGCTTTATGCCCGCGATCCCATCAGCTTCACGCCGTCGTTCAAGGGTATCCCGATTCGCCTGGTGCGTTCGACCGAGAGCCAGCCTTAGAGGGTATCAGCCGCCAGACTGCGGTTACGCGTCGGCACGGAGACCGGATTACGACGGAGGCGCGGCCGTCGAGGTCGGCAGCGTAAACCAGAAGCGAGCGCCGCCCTCCGAGCCATGGCTCTCGGCACCGATCCGGCCTCCATGCGCCTCGACGATCGATCGGCAAATGGGCAGTCCCATGCCCATGCCGCTCTCCTTGGTCGTGAAGAAGCTATCAAACAAGCGGTCGACATGTTCGGTGGCGATACCGGGACCATTGTCCTCCACGGAGCAGCACAAGGTGCTGGGCTCCTGCATCGTCGTGGTGATGATGATGCGGCGATCGTCGCGTCCGGCCTGCGTCATTGCCTGCACGGCGTTGATTGCCAGATTGACGATAACCTGCTGAAGCTGGGTGCGGTCACCGAGTGCCTGCGGGGCCGACGGATCAGGCCGGTGCAGGATCGTCACTGCATGGGATTCCAGCTCATGTCGAAGAAAGACAAGTGCCTCCCGGACGATGTCGTCGACCGTCAAACGTGCCGGCTCCGGCGCCTTCTGGGACGCCATCCCGTGAACGCGCGCCACGATGTTCGCGGCGCGGCGGGTATCGGCAATCATGTTTTCGATTGCGCTACGCACCTCGACGAGGTCAGGGACGGGCCTGCTCAGCCATCTCAACCCCGCAGCGCCGTTGGTTGCGATGGCCGCCAGGGGTTGGTTTACCTCGTGGGCGATTGAAGCGGTGAGTTCACCGAGCATCGAGACGCGCGCTGCATGCGCGAACTCCGCCTGTACCTGCCGAAGCCTCTCTTCGGCGCGAATGCGCTGCGAGATGTCAATCGTGCCGACAAGACTGATCTCGAGATCGTTGATTGGGCCGACGCGCGCCGTCGTGAACAGGACGTCGACGACGCGGTCGTCCCAGGTCACCATCCTGGTTTCTTCTTCGAAGTTTGTTTCACCACGAAATCGGGACTCCATGGCTCGCCGGAACGTATCCGGACGCTCCTTCCAGGTGTCGGCCATGGAACGTCCTGCATAACCATTGGCACCTCCGCCTCCGAACATCTGAACGGCGCGGTCATTGGCCTCCTGAAACGAGAGTGCGTCCATGCAGGTCTGGAGAAAATTCGGATGGTTGTCGAAATAGGCGCCGAGATCTTTGACTCCTTCGGCCCGCAATTTTCGGAACAGCACCACCAGCCTACTGCCGTCGAGCTGGCGGAGCGCGATCGGCATGCGGCTGAACAGATGGCGGTAGCGCTGCTCGCTCCGCGCCAACTCGGCATGGGCCTTCTTCTGGGCGGAGATACCTATGGCCGCGCCGACGAATGTCAGCGAAGCAGCCAGAAAAGCGGCAAAAGCGACTGCGGTGACATTGTATCCGAGCAGAGAGCAGGCGAACGACACCAGGGTCAAGGCAAGGGTGCCCAGGGCACAAAGGAGAGCGCGATCCTGTTTGGTGTGGATCGGCAGCAGGCGGCGCCATCCTCGCCGGGGCTGTACGGGTTGGGAGCGGTCCGGGCATTCAGACGTCATCCCTAAGATTTACCGCCGTACGGAACAGACGTCTTTGCATCTTCGCAGGCGCTTTGCGAAAACGCACGACGTCGCGATCGGAGCTGAGATTTGACGGGCTCTAGCCAGTCGCAATGGTCTCTGGCTGGAACTCTACGTCATCGCGACCGCCGGCCGCGCCACGCCGAACCGCTGCTCGAATTCGGCGACGTTGACGATGCCGCGCCGGTGAGTGCCGTCGCCAATCTTGCGATCGCCGTCCCAGGCCTCGACCTCGAACACGACGCTCTTGGTCTCGACCGTGACGACCCGCGCCACCGCGCGCACCTTCCGGCCGATGGGCGTTGCCGCCAGATGACGGATGCTGACCATCATCCCGACGCTGACATGCCCGGCCGGCAGAAACGGCTGGATCGCAGATCCCGCGGCCATCTCCATGTGCAGGATCATCGTCGGCGTGCCGTACACTGCCGGCATGCCGGCCACGACATGGCCGACAGTCATCTCGGGGGTGACGGTCACCAGCTTTTCCGCCGTCATGCCGGTGGCCACCTCGTCAAGCGGACTCATGGCTCAATCCTGTATCTGCGTCGGTCGGGGAAGGGCTCGGTGTTTCGGCCGCACGCGGCTTGGATCCGGTGAACCAGTTGCCGAGCTTGTCAAGATAGAGATAGACCACGGGCGTGGTGTAGAGCGTCAGGATTTGCGAGAGCATCAGGCCGCCGACGATGGTGTAGCCGAGCGGCTGGCGCAACTCCGCGCCGGTACCCGTGCCGAGCATCAGGGGCACGCCGCCGAGCAGCGCCGCCATCGTCGTCATCAGGATCGGGCGGAAACGGAGCGTGCAGGCCTGGTAGATCGCCTCCTCAGGGCTCAGCCCGTGCTCGCGCTCCACCTCGAGGGCGAAATCGACCAGCATGATGCCGTTCTTCTTGACGATGCCGATCAGCAGGATGATCCCGATGATGGCGATGACGCTGAGATCCATGTGCACCGCGAGTAGCAGCAGCAGCGCGCCGATGCCGGCCGAAGGGAGTGTCGACAGGATCGTGATCGGATGGATCAGGCTCTCATAGAGCACGCCAAGAATGATGTAGATCACGATCAGCGCCGCGCCGATCAATAGCGGCGTGCCCGACAGCGAAGACTGGAACGCCTGCGCATTGCCCTGGAACGAGGTCGACAGCGAGGCGGGCTTGCCGGTGTCCTTCTCGATCTTCTGGATCGCGGTCACCGCATCGCCGAGCGCAGCGCCGGGCCGCAGGTTGAACGAGATCGTGACCGAGGGAAACAGGCTCTGGTGATTGATCAGGATGGGCGCGGGCTTGATGACGGCGTGGACCAGCGTGCTCAGGGGGACCTGCTGGCCGGTAGCCGAGTTCAGGTAGATGTCCTTGAGCGCCTCCGGTCCGTACTGGAAGCGTGGATCGACCTCCATGACGACGTGATATTGGTTCAGCGAGGTGAACATGGTGGAGACGATGCGCTGGCCGAAAGCGTCGTCGAGAGCGTTGTCGATCGTCGTCGGCAGGATACCGAAGCTGGAGGCGACTTCCCGATTGACGGTGACCTCGAGCCTCGGACCGGCATTGGCCTGGTCGCTCGCGACGTCGGTGATGACGTCGAGCGCACGGAGCCTCTCCAGGAAGATCGCCGACCAGTGGGTGAGCTCGTCGGAATCGGCGTCCGTCAGGGTGTATTGATACTGCGTCTTCGACAGGCGGGCGCCGATGGTGATATCCTGCGCCGCCTGCATGTAGAGCCTGATACCCTGGATGTGGGCGAGCCGGGGCCCGAGGCGCTCGATCACCTGATCGGCGCTTGCCTTGCGTTCGGGCTTGGGTTTCAGGACGATGAAGATGCGTCCCTGGTTGAGTGTTGCCGTCGGTCCGCCCGGACCGATATAGCTCGCCACCGACTGGATCGCCGGGTCCTTCGAGAGAATGTCGACAATCGCCTGCTGACGTTCGGACATCGCGGGGAAGGAGATGTCCTGGGCAGCCTCGGTGATACCGACGATCTGCCCGGTGTCCTGCTGCGGGAAGAAGCCTTTCGGGATGATCACGTAGAGATAGCCGGTCAGCGCGATCGTCGAGAGCATCACGAGCAGCGTCACGAAGCGATGGCGCAGCACGACGCGCAGGCCCCGCGCGTAAAGCGCAAGCAACGCATCGAAGCCGCGCTCGAGCAGCAGATAAAGCCGGCCGTGCTTTTTCCTCGACTGATCTTTCAGGAGTCGCGCGCACATCATCGGTGTCAGGGTGAGCGAGATCACCAGCGACAGCAGCAGCGAGGCGGTGATCGTGACCGCGAATTCCTGGAACAGCTTTCCGACATACCCGCCCATCAGGAACAACGGAATGAAGACCGCGATCAGCGACAGGGTGATGGAGACGATGGTGAAGCCGATCTCGCTGGAGCCCTTGAGCGCCGCGTCCATCGGCGTCATGCCCTGCTCGAGATGACGTACGATGTTCTCGATGACCACCACGGCATCGTCGACCACGAACCCGACCGCGATCGACAGTGCCATCAGCGAGAGGTTGTCGAGGCTGTAGCCGAGCACGTAGAGGACCGCGAACGTGCCGATCAGCGCCAGCGGAACCGTGATCGCCGGGATGAGGGTAGCCCAGAAATTCCGCAGGAACAGGAAGATGACCATCACCACCAATGCGACCGTCAGCATCAATGTGAACTGGACGTCGGACACCGCGGCGCGAATGGTGGCGGTGCGATCCGCTGCGATCGTCACCTTGATGGCCGGCGGTACGGAAGCCTGCAGCGTCGGTAGCAGTTTCTTGATGCGGTCGACCGTCTCGATCACATTGGCGCCGGGGACGCGCTGGACCGCGAGAATGATCGCGGGCTCCTTGCCGTACCAGCCGGCGAGAAGGTCGTTTTCGGGGGCCTCGATCGCCGTGCCGATATCGCGTATGCGCACCGGCGAGCCGTTGCGATAGGCGATGATGAGGTCCTCATAGGCCGATGGTTTCAGGAGCTGATCGTTGGTGTTCAGCGTGTAGGTGACGCGCGGGCTGTTGAGCGTGCCCTTCGGCAGGTCGACATTGGCGCCGGCGATCACACTGCGGACGTCTTCGAGGCCGATGCCGCGGGCGGCAAGCGCCTGCGGATTGACGCGGACGCGGATCGCGGGCTTCTGCTGGCCACCGATTCCGACGAGACCCACGCCGGGCACTTGCGAGATCTTCGGCAGCAGGATGTTTTCCGCGTAGGCGTCCACCGTGGTCAGCGGCAGCGAATCCGACGTCAGCGCGATCAGCATGATCGGCGTCTCCGCGGGATTCACCTTTCGGATCGTCGGCGGGTAGGGGATGTTGGGCGGCAGAAAGGGGCTGGCGGCGTTGATCGCTGCCAGCACGTCGACCGCGGCGCTGTCCACCGTGCGCGACAGCTCGAACTGCACTGTGAGCTGTACCACGCCTAGCGCGCTGGACGAGGTGAGCTGGGTGATGCCGGGAATCTGGCTGAGCTGCTGTTCGAGCGGTGTGGCCAGGGACGATGCGATAGTGCCCGGATCGGCGCCGGGCAGTTGCGCCGAGATCTGGATCGTCGGGTAATTGACGTTCGGCAGGGCCCCGACCGGCAACAGCGGATAGGCCGCAAGGCCGAGCAGCAACAGGCCTGCCATCAGCAGAGCTGTCGCGATCGGTCGCAGGATGAAGGGCGCGGAGAGGTTCATGGGAGCGCGTCCTGCACGGCGCTTTGCAGATCAGCTTCGCGCGCCGCCTTGCCGTGCAGCTCTCTGACGCGGCTTCCTTCCGTCAGCCGATACTGGCCATCGACCACGACGACGTCGCCCGATTTCAGGCCTTGGTCGATCAGAGCCTGCCCGTCGCTGATCTCGACGACGTGAACAGGCCGCAAGGCGGCAGTCTGATCGGCAGACACGACGTAGACGTAGCTGCCGTTCGGACCTTGCTGAACTGCCGATCCAGCCACCGTCAGGGCATCTTTGCGCGTTTCCAGCAACAGGCGCGCGTTCACCAGCTGTCCCGGCCACAGCCGGTGCTCGTGGTTGGGGAATTCCGCCTTGAGCTGGACGGTGCCCGTGGTCCCCGCGATCTCGTTGTTGACGAGCAGCAGCGTGCCTTCGTCGAGCTTCATCTTGTTGTCCTGACTGTAGGCGATGACCTTCAGCGTTCCCTTTGCGGCGTGCTCCTGGATTGCAGTTAGATCCGTCTGCGGCAGGGTGAACAGTAGCGAGATGGGCTCGATCTGGGTGACGACGACGAGACCGTTCGGATCGGTCGGATGAATCACGTTGCCCACATCGATCTGGCGGACGCCCGTGATACCGGGAATGGCCGACGTCAGACGCGTGTAGCTGAGCTGGACGTTGGCCTGATCGATCTGCGCCTGGTCGGCCTTCACGGCGGCCTTGAGCTGCGCGACCTGCGCGGTCTGCGTCTCGATCAGTTGCGGCGTAGCATAGCCCTTGTCGCCGAGTTGATTGTAGCGGGAGAGGTTCGCCTCGGCATTTGCGAGCTGCGCCTGATCCCTGTCGCGATTGGCGGTGAGCTGCTCGATCTGAGCCTGGTAGGGACGTGGATCGATCTGGGCGAGCAGATCCCCGGCCTTGACCGTCTGTCCCTCGGTAAAGGCGATCTTGACGATCTGGCCCTGAATCTGGCTGCGCACGACATCGGTGTTGTAGGCGATCACCGTGCCGATGCCGCGCAGATACATCGGAACATCCTTGCCCGTGACGGTGGCCGCAACCACCGGCACGGCGGCGGGCACGGGCGCGGCGGCGACGACCGGCTGCCGGTCCGTGGCGAAAAACCAGAAGCCCGCTCCGACGAGGATCGCGGCGAGAGCGAGCAGGGCGATGGTGAGGTTTCGTTTCACGGTGTGGTCCTCGATGAGTCAGGGATTGCCGAAGCCGTTGGCGGCCCCTGCGCTGCCGAGCGGGGTCGGGCCGGGCACCGGCACAGACGGGCTGATTCCGGCGCTGCCGAGCTCGGTCGAGCCGAGCGGAATGCCGACGCGTCCGACTGATGATGGTGAGGGCAGAGCGGACGGAGGTGTCGCCCCGCTCGTGCAAGTCGTCGATGAGCCGCCGGACAGTCCGCCGCCGTCAAAGAGGGCGCCGGATGATCCGGCATTGCCGGAGCCGGCGCAGTTCGTCCTGCCTTGCAGGGGATTGAGCGGGGACACACCGGGCGTTGCAATTTCGGTTGAGCCCAGCGGAATGCCTTCAGGCCGACTCGATGCCGGATTCAACGGCGAGGTCGCGCCCATGCCGGGGGAAGGTTGCACTCCCGGCAAGGCCGTTTGCGCCACCGCGGCCGCCACGGCGAACCATAGGATGCCGGCTATCAACACCGCGCTCGGACACACCGATCGGAAACGACGCGATCTGGTGCGGTTTGTGTGACCGCCGCCCGACGAGAGCTGTTCTCGCATGATGAGCTCCGGATACTTTCATCTGCACCGGAGGATAGTGAGCGGCGGATGCACCGGTATTCCCTGAATGCACGTCCCGCTGTCTGGCCGCACGATCCAGACCCATCCTTGCCGGGATCACTGGGCCTTCTGAAGGATCAGCTTTGCCCGAAAAAGCTGCCGGCGGCACGTGGTGATGTAGCCGGAGCGATCCGCGGCACGCGCGCGATCGAGTGCATCGAGCGCGACCTGAAGGTGCACGCCGCTGGATCCTTCGGCCTGCGCCAGAGATCGGGGTGTCGGTTGGTGGCCGCGCAGCGCACTGAGGCTTTCGGGGGCCCAGCCATCGGCGCCGGCGTTCTTCTCGATGGCTGCATCAAGCTGGGCCTGCACCCGCGCGATCGAACGTTCGCAGGACGCCGCATGGGCCGGGGATGTCGCATGAAGCAGGACGGAAACGACGATTCCGATCCGGATGAGTGAGGTTGATGTCGTCATTTGCCGGTCCTTTATGCGATCGCCGATCGAAAGTGGGAGGCTCTTGAGTGACAG
Source organism: Bradyrhizobium sp. 23AC (assembly GCF_054863025.1). Lineage (NCBI taxonomy): Bacteria > Pseudomonadati > Pseudomonadota > Alphaproteobacteria > Hyphomicrobiales > Nitrobacteraceae > Bradyrhizobium > Bradyrhizobium sp. 23AC. The sequence goes on along the minus strand of NZ_JAVAYN010000008.1, from coordinate 62,871 downwards.
AATTGATACCAGCCGTCTTTCGCGTATGAACGTCGACCGCTTCGCCTTTGCATGGTGCGAAGCGGTCGCGGTATCGGACGGTGCCTAGATCGACATGCCGCCGGAAACCTCGATGCGCTGGGCATTGACCCAGCGGTTGTCCTCGGACAGCAGCGAAGCAATCATCGGGCCGATGTCGTCGGGCACGCCGGCGCGTCCCAGCGCCGTCATGTCCGCCACGCGCTTGTTGATGTCAGGATTGTCGCGGACCATGCCGCCGCTGAAGTCGGTGGTGATCGCGCCCGGAGCCACGACATTGACGGCGATGCGGCGTGGTCCCAGCTCTTTCGCCATATAGCGCGTCAGCACCTCGACCGCGCCCTTCATCGACGCGTAGGCGGCGCTGCCTGGTATCACGATGCGCGTGAGACCCGTCGAGACGTTGACGATCCGTCCGCCATCCCTGATGAGCGGCAGCAGTTTCTGGGTCAACAGGAAGACACCCTTGAAGTGGACGTTGTAGAGTGCATCCAGCTCATCCTCGGTGGCTCCGTCGAAAGTGCCGTGATGCGAGGTGCCGGCATTGTTGATCAGGTAGTCGATCCGGTCGGTTCCGAACTGTTCGAGCGCCTGTTGGACCTCTCGTGCGAAGTCGCCGAACGAGGCCGCTCGGCCGACATCCAACTGAAGGGCAATTGCCCGACGACCGACACCGACGATCTCGTCGACGACCTTGCCTGCCTCTAGGCGGCTCGTCTGATAGGTGATGATCACATCGATGCCGCGACGGGCGAGGCTCAGGGCGGTGCTTCGGCCCAATCCCCGGCTGCCGCCGGTCACGATGGCAATTCTGGTCTTCCCGATATCGTGAATATCTGCACGCATGGTGTGTCTCCCTCCAAATGCGTGGCTCACTTAGGTCGCGCTCGAGGGGCGTGCGAGGGGCGTTCCCGGTTAGGGGCGCGTCCTGGCGTGCGAAGTGGCAAGAGCGCGTTGTTTGAGGAAATACGCAGGCAAGCATCGAAATTAGTGTCGTCTCATTCCAACCCGGAGTGATCCCGACATGAAACCTCTCAACGCCTGCCTCGCCTTCGCAGCTGCCCTTTCGCTATTCTCGACCGTTGTCCCGGCACGCGCCGAACCACCGAAGAACATCGTTCTCGTGCACGGCGCCTGGGTGGATGCGTCCGGCTGGAAGCCTGTTTACGAGATTCTGACCAAGGAAGGCTTCCGCGTCACGATGGTGCAGGAGCCCGAGACCTCATTCGCCGATGACGTCACGGCGGCCAAGCGGGTACTCGATCTTCAGGACGGCCCGACGCTCCTCGTTGGCCACAGCTACGGCGGTTCGATCATCACCGAAGCCGGAGTCCATCCCAACGTCGTCGGTCTCGTCTATGTCGCCGCGCACGCGCCTGACGTCGGCGAAGATGAATCCGCGCTGGGCAAGAAGACGCCGAGCGTACTCGGAAAGACCGAGGGCGTCATCAAGGTCACCCCCGACAAATTCACCTATCTCGATCCCGTGCAGTTCCCGAAATTATTCGCGCCCGACCTGCCGCGCGAGCGAGCCGAGTTCGTGGCGCGCTCCCAGGTCCTGGCGGCGACGCAGGTGTTCAGCACACCGCTGACGGCGGCCGCGTGGAAGACCAAGCCGAGCTGGGGCGTCGTGGCCGGTAGCGACCAGATCATCAATCCGGATCTCGAGCGCTGGTACTACGAGCGCGCCAAGAGCCAGATCACCGTGATCCCCGGTGCCAGCCATTCGGTCTACGAGTCGCATCCGAAGGAAGTGGCGGCCGTCATCACCCGCGCCGCACGCAGCCTCCAGCAGCCGGCTACGCGCTGACGACGTTTTCTTGCCGGTCCTGACGCACGGCCGGCGGAAGGAAGGGCGGCGGGAGAGACAGCACTCCCGCCGACCTGACCACCCAATGCGGAGATTTCCATGAGTCGTGATCGAGAAGACGACGGCCGTCGTGACTCCATCCGAGGCACGGCAATCCGCGGACGCCGCGGCGCGGATCGAGCGCCGCGAAGGAGCGAAAGTCATGACGAGCTGGCAAACGGGCCGGGCCGCGCGCGATGCCCGCATTGCGGCCGGTGCAGGACTCGCACGCGGGAAGATCGTCGAGGCGAGGGACGCTACGCGCCTCTTGGAGGCGGTGATCAGGCCTGGTGACCGGGTGTGCCTGGAAGGCGACAACCAGAAGCAGGCCGATCTGCTCAGCCGCGCGCTGCTCGCCGTTGATCTCTCCAGGGTCAAGGATCTGCACATGGTGCAGTCGGGTGTTGTCCTTCCCGAACATCTGGACCTGTTCGACCGCGGGGTCGCCAAGCGGCTCGACTATGCCTATTCCGGGCCGCAGTCGGCGCGTATCGCGCGCATGCTGTTCGGCGGCAAGATCGAGCTGGGAGCGGTCCATACCTATCTCGAACTGTTCGCCCGCTACTTCATCGATTTAACGCCGCACGTGGCGCTGATCGCCGCCGTCAGTGCGGACCGCGAGGGAAATCTCTACACCGGTCCGAATACCGAGGACACGCCCACCGTGGTGGAGGCGACGGCATTCAAGGACGGTGTCGTGATCGCCCAGGTCAACGAGATCGTCGAGAAAGTTCCGCGGGTCGATATCCCGGCCGACCGCGTCCATTTCATTGTCGAGTCCGACAAGCCATTCTTCGTCGAGCCCTTGTTCACGCGCGATCCGGCTGCGATCACCGAGGGACAGATCCTGACCGCGATGCTGGCAATCAAGGGCATCTATGCGCCCTATGGCGTGCAGCGGCTTAATCACGGTATCGGCTTCAGCACGGCCGCCATCGAACTCCTGCTGCCGACCTTCGGCGAACGGCTCGGGCTGAAGGGCTTGATCGCAACCCATTTCGCACTGAACCCACATCCCGCGCTCATTCCGGCGATCGAGTCCGGTTGGGTCCGGCAGATCCATTCCTTCGGCTCGGAGGTCGGCATGGATGAATACATCCGTGCCAGATCCGACGTGTACTTCACCGGTCCCGACGGCTCACTGCGCTCGAACCGGGCACTTTGCCAGACGGCCGGACTCTATGCCTGCGACATGTTCATCGGCTCGACACTGCAGATCGACCTGCAAGGAAATTCGTCGACCGTCACCACTTCGCGCATCGCGGGATTCGGCGGGGCCCCGAACATGGGGGCGGACGCCCGCGGGCGGCGTCATCCGAGCGAGCCCTGGCTGAAGGCTGGAGCGGAGGCCGATCCCGACAGTCCGGCCCCGCTGCGCCGCGGCCGCAAGCTGGTGGTGCAGATCGGCGAGACCTTCGGCGACAAGAACGTGCCGTTGTTCGTCGAGAAGCTCGAGGCGATCGAGCTTGCGGAAAAGCTGAAGCTCGAGCTCGCGCCGGTCATGATCTATGGCGACGACGTCACGCACATCGTGACCGAGGAAGGCGTGGCGAACCTGTTGTTGTGCCGCACCCCGCAGGAGCGCGAGCAGGCCATTCGCGGCGTCGCGGGCTACACCGATGTCGGTCGCCGGCGCAATCGCAACATGGTCGCGCGCCTGCGCGAACGCGGCGTGATCCGCCGTCCCGAGGATCTCGGCATCAATCCGCTCGATGCCGATCGCAGCCTGCTGGCGGCGCGCTCGATCAAGGATCTCGTGCGTTGGTCGGGCGGGCTCTATTCGCCGCCGTCGAAATTCAGGAACTGGTGAGGACGGTCATGGAAGATCTCAATTTTCAACACCGCGCACGCGCGCGTGCCGGCGGCACCAGGCAGAACGCGATCGTCGGCGTGGTCGCTTCGGGCAATCTGGAAGTGCTGGTGGAGCGCACCCTGCCGGACGCGGATTGCGCCCTGGAGATCAAGACCGCGGCGGTCGGCTTCGGCGAGGTCTGGAGCGCTGTGATTGGCGATTTCGTAGAGCGCTATTCGCCCGGCGGACTGAAATTCTCCATCAATGATGGTGGCGCGCGTCCTGACACGGTTTCGCTTCGCATGGCGCAGGCGGTCCGGTTGATCGAGGGGAATGGCCAATGACTGCGCCGCTCAAGGACATCATCCCGGCCGAACGGGCCCGCAGCACCAGCTTCAACGAGGCATCGGCCCGCACGCGGCTGGAGTTGCTGCTCGATGCCGATAGCTTCGTCGAATTCATCGGACCGGAACAGCGTGAGGTCAGTCCGCATTTGAGGATATTCGACCTTCCCGAGCAGTTCGACGACGGTATCGTCGTTGGTCACGGCCGCCTCGATGGCTCGCGCGTGTTCGTTGCCGCGCAGGAAGGACGCTTCATGGGTGGCGCCTTCGGCGAGGTGCACGGCGCCAAGCTGACGGGGTTGCTCCGCGCCGCACGCGAGATCGGATCGATCCCGGTGCTGATCCTGTTCGATACCGGCGGCGTCCGGTTGCAGGAGGCCAATGCCGGCGAACTCGCCATCGCCGAGATCATGCGGGCGGTGATGGAGGCGCGCATCGCGGGTGCGAAGGTCATTGGTCTGATCGGAGGGCGCTCAGGATGCTATGGCGGGGGCGGCCTGATCGCGGGCTGCTGTTCCGCGCTCGCCGTCTCGGAGCCCGGGCGTATCGCGGTCTCGGGCCCGGAGGTCATCGAGACCAATCGCGGCGTCGAGGAGTTCGACTCCCGCGATCGCGCTTTGGTGTGGCGGACAATGGGAGGCAAGCATCGCCGGCTGCTCGGCGCCGCCGACGTCTTTGCCGATGACACCGTCCAGGATTTCCGCGAGGCTGCGCTCGAGCTACTCAGCCTCGTTGGGCCTTTCGGGCCCGACCGCCTCAAGGCGGAGCAGGCGCGGCTTGCCGACAGGTTGCGTAGCTTCGGCGCCTGCGAGGACGCCGTCGACATCTGGACGGCGGAAAGCATCGCACACGCGGAGAGGGTCCCGGAGCTGTCGGCTGACCTGTTCATCGCACTCGCCAACAGGATCGGGAGGACCAGCCGTGACGCTCGATGATGTTCTCGCATCGCTTTTCCCGGACGGCCATGACGTCAGAAACGACGAAGGCGTCGTTCTCGGCTCGGCCGTGCTGCGCTCCGGCACCGGGATGCTCGTCGTCGGTATCGCGGATCGAACGGCGCTCGGTGTCGACGAGGCCATCCGACTCTCCGGATATGTGCTGGAGTCCCTCGGCCGGGATACTGGGCCCATCCTGGTTCTCGTCGACAGTGACAGTCAGCGCATGAGCAAGCGTGACGAGCTGCTCGGGCTGAACGAATTCCTGGCGCATCTCGCCAAGGTGCTGATCCATGCGGACATGAACGGCCGCGCGACCATTGGCCTGCTCTATGGTCACTCGGCTGCGGGCGCTCTGCTTGCCACGGGCCTTGCAACCCGTGTGCTGGTCGGATTGCCCGGCGCCGCCCCCGCCGTGATGGACCTGCCGTCGATGGCGAAGGTCACCAAGCTGTCGATGGAGGCGCTGGAGGAGAAGGCGAAATCGACGCCGGTGTTTGCCCCGGGTCTGTCCAATCTTGCCCGAATGGGCGCGGTTCACATGACATGGAGCAGTGCGGTCTCGCTTGCTGGCCAGATGGAGGCACTGCTGGCCGACATGCCGGCCGTCCAGGATAAGCGGGATGCGCTCGGCAAGGAGCGTGGTGGCCGGGTGAAGGCCGCCGATATCGCGGAGCGCGTTCGTGACCTCGCCCTGCAAACCCGGTGAACGGCCGGCCGGCCGTCACGATCTCGTCTTCGTCAGCCCGGACGGCTGGCGCGCGATGCTCGATCTGCATGGCGATCTTGGGTGCGATCCTCTTGTTGCGCACTGGGCGGAGCTGGGATGGCCGACGATCAGGCGGCGCGCCCTGCCGTGCGAGGCAGCTGGCCTCGCGCTGGGGCTCCCGTTGCCGCCCTCTGCTGGAAAGAAACGGCTCTCTTTTCTCGCCGGCCTCGACGACATCTTCGCGGTTGCGCGGCCGCCTTCGCTGAAGAAAGCGCGTGCGTCCGCACCACCGCACTGGCGGATGACCCTCGACCAGCTCGACGAGCTCGCGCTTCGCCATTCGGCGCACGCGCGCGTGTTCGGTAGCCTGGCATGGGAGACGCTGACCGGGCTCGACTACGTCACCGTGGGCTCGGATCTCGACCTCCTGCTCGAGACCAGCCCCGAAACGGATCTGGATCGTCTCGTCGCCGATCTGGCTGCGATCGAGAGCCAAGCGCCAATGCGGCTCGATGGCGAGCTGATGCGCGCCGAGGGTGCCGCGGTGAACTGGCGCGAATTCCAGGCGGGCGCGAGCGAGATTCTGGTCAAGAGCCTCGAGGGCGTCACTTTGCTCGACAGGGGCGACTTCATTTCGGGAGTGACGCGATCATGATCACCGCGGCCTTGCGGAGCGCTGAACCGCTCGCTCCACGCCGGACGGGAATTGCGTCCGATGCCTCCGCAATCGGCGACGTCGCCGCCGACTGCCTTGTCCTGGAGCTGGAAACCTGGCCGAAGCCGGGTCTCGTGAGCCATGTCGACAATGGCAGTCACGACGACATGGATGTGGACACGTTTCGCCGCAGCGCTGCGGCCATCAGGCCTCATTTTCAACGCCTCGCCGATGCGGGCGCGCTTGGTTGCGGCATGGGACGGCTGCGGATCATCGGCCTTGAAGCCGAGCGGGCGATGCTCGCGGCGACCTCCGGCGTCAACACGCATCGCGGCGCGATCTTCGGTCTCGGCCTGTTGTGCGCGGCGGCCGGTGCGAAGGCCGGCGGGCTGGTCGATCCGGCATTGCCGCTCGGCCATGTCGTTGCGCGCCTCTGGGGCAGCAGCATCCTCGACGGTCCGGTGCTGCTGCACAGCCATGGCAGTGCCGTCCGCCGCCGCTTTCACGCTGGCGGCGCCCGTATCGAGGCCGCGCAGGGCTTCCCCAGCGTCTACCGTATCGGCCTGCCAGCCTTGCGGAGGCGCGCTGCGCCAGACGATGTGGAATCCGCTCGCGTCGAAGCGTGCTTCGCGCTGATCGCAGTCGTCGAGGACACCAATCTGCTGCATCGCGGCGGACTTGATGGCCTCCGTTTCGCGCATCGCGCGGCGCGTCGATTCATCGATGCCGGCGGCGTGCGCGCGGACGGCTGGCGTGCGCGGGCGCGGTCGATCCATGAAGACTTCGTCGCCCGTCGTCTCAGCCCGGGCGGATCAGCCGACCTTCTTGCCATGACGCTTTTCGTCGACGCCCATGAGCGAACGGGCCGATGATGTCCAACGCAATCCTGATGGCCCTGGTGCCCGTCTTCTTCGTCCTGTTGTTGGGATACGCTGCCGGCAGGTTTCATATCGTCGACAATCTTCACGTCGACGCTCTCAATGCGCTGGTGATGGATTTCGCGCTGCCGGCCTCGCTGTTCGCGGCGACAGCTTCGGCGTCGCGCCACGAGATGATCGACCAAATTCCGCTCTGCGTGGCGCTCGGCGTTACGATGCTGCTGCTCTATGTCGCCTGGTACTTTGCCGCGCGCAGATTCTCCTCGGTCTCGCGGTCCGACGCGTCGCTCCAGGCGCTGACGATCGGCTTTCCGAATCTGGCCGGAGTCGGCCTTCCAATCGTGGCATCGGTCGTGGGGCCTGCTGGCACCGTCCCGGTTGCCGTCGCATTGGCGACCGGATCGATCCTGATCAGTCCGCTGACCCTGATCGTGGCTGAAATGGAGGCGGTCAAGGCACGCGGTGCCGAAATGTCCGCACGACAAGTCGTCACGGCGGTTTGGCGCGCCGTCACCAAGCCGGTCGTGCTGGCGCCCGCGCTCGGTATCCTGCTGTCGTTGTCGGATTTGAATCTGGATGCGCTTGCCCATGCGTGCCTCGCGCTGATCGGGAATGCGGCCGCTGGTGTAGCCCTCTTCCTCACCGGAGCTATCCTGTCGGCGCAGTCCTTCCGGCTGGATTGGAGGATCGTCGTCGCAACCATCGCCTCGAACATCGTCCGGCCGCTGCTCGCCGCGGCAGTCATTCACGTGGTTCCGATTGCACCCGATACCGCGAAGACGGCCATTCTGCTTGCCGCGGTACCCTCGGGCTTCTTCGGCATCCTGTTCGCCGTGAACTACCGGCTGGATTCGGCAACGGTGGGCTCCATGGTCATCGCGAGCACCGGATTCAGCGTCGTGACCCTGGCGGTTGCGATCGCAATGCTGTTTCCAAACTAGGCTGCGACAATGACGCTTGCGATCCTGTGCTCGGGGCAAGGCAGGCAACATCGGAAGATGTTCGCCCTTACGGGCGATGCGCCGGAAGCCGAGCAACTGTTTACGTATGCGGCGACATTGCTGGGCGGCAGGGATCTGCGTGATTTCGTGCGCCGAGAACCCGACGAGACCCTGCATAGCAACCGCGCCGGCCAGGTTCTGTGCACCGTCCAGGCGCTGGCTGCGGCAGCCGCGCTCGCAGATGCCATTCCGCATGGCGCCATCGTCGCCGGCTACAGCGTCGGTGAGGTCGCGGCTTGGGGCGTCGGCGGTCTGTTCGAACCGGCGGCCACGCTCGACCTCGTGGCGCGTCGGGCGGAAGCCATGGAAGCTGCAACGCGGTCCGGTGACGGGTTGATATTCGTTCGCGGACTTTCACGCGAGGACGTCGACCGGATTTGCGCGCACCACGGGGCGGCGGTCGCCATCGTCAATCCGGGCGATGCCTTTGTGATCGGCGGCAACCGGGAGGCGCTGAACAAGGTCGCCGCAGACGCGGAGACGATGAACGCCAGAAGAATCGTCGGTTTGCCGGTTCAGGTCGCTTCACACACTGAAAGGCTCGCAAAAGCGTCGGTTGCCTTTCGCCAAGTCCTGCGGGCGGCGTCGGTTGCGTTCCCGCCGGCTGCCGGTGCGCGTGTGCTGAGCGGCATCGATGGGGCTTCGGTGATGTCCGCCGGGACAGGTCTCGACAAGCTCGCTGCGCAGATATCGCAAACCGTGCAGTGGGCAAGTTGCCTGCAAGCCTGTGTCGAGGCGGGTGCTACAGTGTTTCTCGAACTCGGGCCCGGATCTGCGCTGAGCAGGATGATTGCGGAGGTTCGGCCCGACTTTCCGACACGTTCGCTGGATGATTTCAGGAGCCTTCAGGGCGTGCGCGCCTGGCTAGCGCGGCAACTGGCAGCCTAGGGATCGCGTCCGGTCTCGCATGGATGGCGCTTCGATCGCGCGTGATGCTTCCCAAAAAAGGGGCCGTCCTTTTGGGGGAAGGACGGCCCTAATGCTCGTATGCCTGGGAGGAGGGGCTCGAGCCGTGACTTGGGGTCTTAAGTCACGCAACATCCGCAGCATCACCGATCGCGCGGGCAAAGTATTTCCTGAACCCAGCCTGTTTCTCATTTCGCATGATTCACGAAGGGGCGGCCGGCAGGACGGGAGACACGGACTTGCGGGGCGAGGCCGGATCGCTGTCGGCAGGCCTGGACGAGGCCAGCGTATTCCGGCTGACGCATCGCCAGCGTGCCGGGGTGTCGCCCGTGATGCGCTTGAAGACGGTCGAGAAGTGCGCTTGCGTGCAGAAACCGACGGCCAGTGCCACCTCGGCCAAAGACGTCTCCGAATTCGACAACAGCGATTTTGCATGCTCGATGCGCTGATGCAGCAAATACTCGCGTGGCCGGTACCCGGTCGCAGCGCGAAACTGCGCCGCAAAATGCATGCGAGATAGTCCCGCGACCTTGGCGAGGTCGGACAGGCTGATGCTGCGGTCGAAGCGCGTTCTGACATACTCTTCGACCCGACGGAGCCGCCATTTCGGCAAGGCGTTGACCTTGGTGCGCGGCAACTCGCGCCGGGCAACATGCATCGCCAGCGTTTGGCCGATGCACTGCGCGAATTCCTGGTCGGCCGAATGGCCATGCTCGGTCAGCGCCTTTGCGAGCTGCTCGGCGAAGGGGTCACGCAGCAGAACCAGATCGTTCAGGCTTTCATGCGCGATGGGATCAGTTCCGGGCAGCGGCGACAGAAAGTAGCTGGCGGACACGTGGAAGTGCAGAAAATCGCACGGTGCATAGAATTGCGCGCTGATCTGCTTCGCCGGCGCACCGACATAGAGGGTGCCCGCCGGCATGATGCCGTCGAAGACAATCTGATTGCCTCTACTCAGCTTGAGACGGGTTGTCTTCAAGGCGATGGAGAAGAAATAGCGGTCCGGAGGCGTTGTCGCGTCTTCGTGTTTCACCGCGGTCGGAGCACAGGTCCAGCGCGAGATCGTGATGTCCTCGGTGGCGAGGCGTTGTTCAGGCCTGCGCCACTTCCGTTCCTGGAGAAATACGCGCGCCCCTCGCGGAGAGTCGGATTCGCGGGGGCTGGGTTGATACGCCGACCAGGCGCCGGCCGCGGGCATATCGGTGAGCATCGTTCGTCCCGTCTCTTGGGTTCCACTGCCGTCGTGACGGCCGCTGAACTGCCGAATGCAACAAGTCGATGCTCAAACGATAAGTCTGAACTCGCCGCAAAGCTCGTTAGGGATGCTTAAGCGGTGTTAGATTTTGCAAATGCACAGAGTGCGACCGGATGTCGCAAAAACTCCAATTGGACCAAGGGCCTCAAGGACTTGTCTGTGAAGCCCGATGCTAGGCTCTGTGATACGCCTCGGCGCCTTGCCGGACTCAGCGAGGGCGCGGCGAGGCGTCGATGCCCGGGGTGAGGCCCGGCGCGATCGTCTCCGCGGGAGGAATTGCGGGCTCCCGCGCGCAAGGATGCCAACGGACGCGCCCCGACGGCGGCGCTAATGGAGTTCACTTGCATCGCGCAACATCCCTCGGCAGGGCGGGCGCCGCTGCCAATGTCGTGATTTGTCCGCAAGTATGGGATTTGCGCCGGTTACCGGTATTTCCGGTCCACCAACATGGTTGCCGGAATGCACGCCGGCCATTCGAAGATGGCCGTTACTCGTTCGCGTGGAAAATGGACTATTGCCGCGCTTGGCCTGCTAGCGCCTCTTCGAGGCAGCGGATGATCTCGTCGCCGCTCGAGGGTTTTCCAAGATAGCAATGTGCGCCTGCCGCCATCACGCGCTGGCGCACCAACTCGCTCGGAAATGCGGTCATGAAGATGATGGGAAAACGACGACCCGAGGCAACCAGCTGCGCTTGCAACTCATCGCCTGTGATAACAGGCATCTGAATGTCCGCGATCATGCATGTCGGATCGTTTCCCGGCGATTGGCGCAGGAATTCGGCCCCGGACGCATAGGCGTGAGCCTCGTAGCCGAGCGAACGCACCAGGCTTGCGAGTGACGTGCGAACGCCTTCGTCGTCGTCCACGATTGCAATCACCGGGGTCTTGGCCATTGGCACACATCCTGGCCGCAATGTTCCGCAAGGAGGATATCTCCCATTGCGCGGCCGATGGCACCTTATGCCCCGCTGGGCGGTCCCACCGAAATTATACTCAGGTTTGGTCCGGGGTCCTGCGGATCTGGGAAACCCCGAGCGCCTCGGCCTGGCGAACCAGCTCGGCCAGCGATCGGGCCCCCATCTTGCGCATGACGTTCCCGCGATGGATCTTGACCGTGATCTCGCTGAGGCCGATCAGGCCGGCGACCTGCTTGTTCATCAGCCCGGCCGTGACATGGCCCATCACCTCGCGCTCGCGCGCCGTCAGGGTCTCGTAAAGGGCGCGGATATCCTCCTTTGTCGCGGCCTCGGCCCGGCGCAGCGCATCGCGCTCGAGCGCCACCGTCACGGCATCGAGCATGTCCTGATCGCGAAATGGCTTGGCGAGGAAATCGACCGCACCCGCCTTCATGGCGCGCACCGACATCGGAATGTCGCCGTGGCCGGTCATGAAGATGATGGGATATCTGATGCCCTGCCGGGTCAGTTGGCCTTGGAGATCTAGCCCGCTAACGCCCGGAAGCCTCACGTCCAGCACGATGCAGCCCGGGCCCTCGGGCAGCGTGCCGCCGAGCAGCTCGGCCGGTGAGCCGAACAGGCGCGTCTCCAGACCAACGGATCGGAACAGGCTGTCGAGCGAGGCCCGAATGCCTGCGTCGTCATCGACGATCATGACGACCGAGCTGGATGGTTGGGCCGGTGGAGACGCTTGGTTGGGTCGTGTCATGGCGGGGCGTGTTGTTGGCTGAATGGCAGTGTTAGGTGGAACGTCGCCCCCGAGCCGGGGATGCTCTCTGCCGACAATTGGCCGCCATGAGCTTCCACCGTCGTTCGGGAGATCGCAAGTCCCATGCCCATTCCTCCGTTTTTCGTCGTGAAGAACGGGTCGAACAGGCGCGGCAGGTCGTCAGGGCGGATACCGGGACCACTGTCCTGCACCGTAATGGCAAGGTTTTCGGCCTGGGCAATGCCGACGCGCAACGTGACGACGCGGGAACCGCTTTGGCCCGACATGGCCTGGCCGGCGTTGATCAGCAGATTGACGAGAACCTGCTGGAGCTGGATCCGGTCGCCGCGAATCGGCGGTAAGCCGGCCTCGATCTCGACGGTGAGGACAACGTCGTCCTTGGCGAGCTCGCGCGCGACAAGTGAGGTTGCCTCCTCGATGATGTCGCCGATCTGCAGCATGTCCTGCTGGGGCGGTGCCTTCTTCAGGAAGGTTCGAATCCGGGCAACGATCTCGCCGGCACGGCGGCCCTGGGCGACGACGTGATTGATGGTCGTTGCAACCTCCCTCAGATCGGGCACGTCGCGCCGCAGCCATCGCAAGCCGGCCTCGCCACTGGTGACGATTGCTGCCAACGGCTGATTCACCTCGTGGGCAATGGAGGCGCTGATCTCCCCGAGAGTGGCGACGCGCGCGGCGTGGGCGAGGTCCGCCTGTGCCGCGAGCAGTGCATCCTGAGCCTGCCTGCGCTCGGTGATGTCGACGACGAAGGCGAGTACGTTGCGATCTCCGTCGGGCCCCGCCGGGAAGGAAATTGTGAACAGTACCGGAATCTTGCGTCCATCCAGCCTGATGAGTTCGGTCTCGCCTTCGTAGAATGGCTCGCCTTCCGCGAACGCCACCAATGCGCCGACGAACTTCCGGTCGCTCCGGTCCAGGAGCTTGTCGATATTCGCGATGAAGACGGAAGAGCTGCTGGCTCCGACCATCTTCTGCAGGGCGGGGTTGACGTTCGTGATCTTGGCGAGCGGCCTGACCTGCCAGAAGAAATCGGGATTTCGCGAAAGATGGTCGCGCAAGCCGGCCCCGTCGAGGTTCAACGCCGTCAGCGCTTTTCGGAGGTCGCTCCAGTCCTCTTCGGCGACGCCGATCCGGCTGGCGTCGAACATCCGGCGGTAACGTCGCTCGCTTTCGACCAGCGCGCCGTGCGCCATCATGCGTTCGGTCACGTCGGTATGCGTTTCAAGCACTGCGACGGGCTTGCGCAGATGGTTGTGCTGCAAGGCCCATCGGGTATCGACGGTGATTGCGGCGCCACCCTTGGTCCGCTGCTGCACCCGGCCTTCCCATCGGCCGGTGTCGATCAAGCCGGCCTCGATGACGTCTCGCTGGTCGGGATATGTGGTTTGCAGAAGCTCGTCGGCGATCTTTCCAAGGGCCTCGTCGGCTGACCAGCCGTAGGTCTGCTCCGCGGCCTTGTTCCAGAAGGTGATCACGTTTGCGCGATTCCTGACGAAGATCATATCATGCGACAGGTTGAGCAGGCGCGCCTGCGCCGCCAGGCGATTGGTCGCGGTGTGATTCTGGAGCGCAAGCACGGTGGTGATGGCGATCGCCGCGAGGCTCACCAGCGCACGGAGGGCGGGCGAGGCGATAGATTGCAGGCCGTGCGAGAGCAGATAGGCCGCTATCGTCAGGGCGGCACAGCCGGTGGCAGCGACCAAGATGTCGTGGCGCCGGTTCGTCCTCGCCGCGAGCAAGATGGCGACGACGTAGAGCACCGCGACGGCGCCTTCGAGCGGCGTCAGGACATCGACCAGGAAAACCGCGACGGCGAGCGCAGTAGACCAGATCCGCAAGCCGGTGCGGCTCATCGATGGCCCCGTGGCTCGGTCAACTATCGTCATTGTCGCTGGTCGTCGTTCGCTTCATTCGAGCGGCGTTGATGCCGCGATTTGATCGCGCCGACAACATCCTGCCGCGTGATTTTCGTGCTCTCTTGGAAGACGCTCAGTGCGTCGAATCCGGTGCGAATGCCGGCAAGGGCCGTTACTGAAGCAAAACAAGGGCACTTCGCGATCCTGCTGGTCTGTGGCGCTCGGCGAGCGCGTCAACTTACCGCAGGCGGAGGTCGATCGCCCATCAGGGCGATTCGGCATCCGTGGCGAGGCCGCGCGGGATGGCTGTGCCGCGATCATACCTAGGTATGACCCGATCACCCCGAGAACCTATCGATGCACCCCCGCGTAGAATGGAGCGCGTGGACCGGCGAATTATTCTTCTCATGACATTCGGACAGGCCGGTTCGGCCCTGCCGGATCGAAATGGGACAAGGAGATTCGACGATGTCGCTGCAGATGTCACACCAGCAAGCCGCCAAGGATCATGTCGTTCGCGGGATCGACGTCTCGGCAATCGATCGTCGTCGGCTAGGCCCGTCGGGCCATGTCGAGTGGTTCGACGACGACGGGACGACGCTGTCTCTCGTTCATCTCGACGTGGCCCTGGCGGTCGAGGCATCTGCGGGCGATATCGAGCGATCCGCCGATCGCGTGCCCAGCTTCAGAGTCTCCGCCAAGCGTCTTGCGAGTGTATCGGACGGGAGCGAAGAGACCTCAGTGGATTTTACGGACCCCGTCATGCGGCGTCTCTCTGACGCGCTCGCGGCGACCGAAGCCACGCATGACGCTCATTCCGCCATCCTGGCGGATGCGTTGCGGCTGGCGATCCTTACCCGCCAGTTCAGTCGCCAGGCGCGTGACGAGTGCGCCGAACTCGATCGCGCTGCCGGTGAGTACGGTGATCATGTCGGTCGGACCGTACGGTCGCTGCAGAAATGGCGCCTCAGGCGTGTCATGCAATACGTTGACGAGAATTTGAATGTAAGGATCACGCTGCAGGACCTGGCGACGGTCGCCGGCCTCAGCAGGATGCATTTCGCCGCGCAGTTCCGCGCAGCTGTCGGCGTTCGGCCTCACGAATACCTTCTGAAGCGTCGCATTGCGCGCGCTCAGGAACTGCTCGCGCAGGCCGACGCATCTCTCGTCGACGTCGCCCTGACGGTCGGCTTCCAGACGCAGGCGCACTTCACCACGGTGTTCAAGCGCTTCACCGGCGATACGCCTCATCAATGGAGGAGCGCCCATCTTGCGCAGCTTGCGCCGCTACCGCGCGCGGGAGCCAACAGGTCATGACCATCATCGGAATTGAGGCTCTGGTGCTACCGCTGGCGGGCATCCATTCGGTGCTGACGCACCAGGAGCTGATGGGGACGGTCGAGTTCGTCCGCGCTCTCGGCAGCTCGTATCGCCTGGCAGCGTCAGAACCGGGGGCGAGTCTCTTCTATAGCCGCTTCGCCTTCGATTTCTGCAGGATCGTCGTGGCTTGCGTCACGCGATAGGCAGAGCGGGGTTCAGCCGGCCGATCGAACAATCGGTGATAAGAACCTGACCGAGTGCGCAGACCCGACATCGGGTCTGCTTCAAGACGACGGTCAACGCACGTGTTCGATATGAGCCCGGATCGCCTGTCGCTCTGCATCGATCCAGCCATGCTGGCGCGCCTTGGCTACCATCTCCGCATAGCGCCGATCCCAGCTTGCGTCGTCAGGGCGGCCCGCCAGCGTGGGGACCAGATCGATCGAGACAAGCGCATCACGATCGTCGAGAAGCGTGATCCCCTTCCAGCCCTGCGTTTCGGGATTCGCGTCGGCATGCAGCGCCAGCTTGAAGTTGCGGAAGTCGAACGGCTCGGTGAGCCGGACAATGCCGCCGTCGAAGCATTCGATGATCACGATGCCGCTCCCGTGTTCTGGCCCTATGGCGACGATGCCGGTTTGGCGTCGCCGGAGCCGCCTATGTTTGAGGCAAGGCCCGCAGCGCGCCCTGAAAATTGACGAGAGGATCGCCGTCCCCGCCGCGCGTCGCCACGATCCTGCCGATGAAGAGACCGTGCGTGCCGACCATCTGGTGATGATGCAGCACGCATTCCAGGATGCCGATCGCCGGTTCGAGCAGCGGCACGTCGAGGACGCCTTGGGCCCATGGCGCCGTCGCGAAGCGGTCAACGCCCTTGGCGCCGCCGGCAAAACGCAACGCCAGATCTTCCTGTCCGCTGCCGAGGAGGCTGATGCCAAAGCAGCCATTGGCGAGGATGGCGGCATGCGTTTCGGAGCTCGCATTGACGCCGACGAGGAGACAGGGCGGCTCCATGCAAAGCGAGGTGACGGAGCTGACTGTCAGCCCGCGCCGTGTGGTCCCTGTTCCCGTCGCCACGATCGCGACGCCGCTCGCGAGGTTGCGCATGGCCAGGCGGAATTCGGCAGCTTCGACTGAGCGGACATCGGTCATTTGAGAGATCTGGCATCCCATGACGTACCTCCGGGCTCGCCCTGGCGCCGCGCTATGCCGAAACCGCATCGCCCGCGATCGTGCCGCGCCCCGCAGGGGCGGATTTCAGCTCTTTCCGGATCGCGGGGATGATCCTGCTGCCCCACAATTCGATCTGGCGCAGCATTGTGCGCTGATCGAAATCGCCGAGCTGGGTCTGAAGCGCGATATGGGTCGGCTTGAGAATGCTGATCTCTTCCAGCATACGGTCGATCACCTGGTTGACGCTGCCGACGGGCAGGTTGCTGCGCATCGTTTCCAGGCTCATATCGTTCGGGCCGGCTTCTTCCTTGATCAGATAGCCGTCGTCGCTCTGGGCGCGTCGGAACTTCAGGCTTTCGGAGAGCCGGCGCTGAAAGCGCGCATTGTCCAGATAGGACTGGATCTCGCTGTCATTGTCGCTGGCATAGGCGCAGCGCAGGAAGCCGAAATGCGTGTCGTCGATGGAACGGCCTTCCGTGGCCGCGATCCCCTCGAGACGTTCGCGCAACGCCTTGATGGCGTCGAGGCCGTTGAGCAGCGCGGTGACGAACAGATTGTGGTTGTCACGGATGGCGCGGCCGAGGGTTTCGCCATGGCCCGACGTGACCCAGATCGGCGGCATCGGTTTCTGCACCGTGCGCACGGCGATCGCGGTCGGCGGCATTTTCAGGTGCTCGCCGTCATAGGAGAAGATGCGCTCGCGCATGCCGGCCTGGAGCACGTCGTAGAACTCGGCGAACAGGGCGTGCGAATGATCAAGATCGACTCCGAAGCGATCGAACTCGAATTTCTGGTAGCCCGAGCCGATGCCGAGATCGAGGCGGCCGTTCGAGACGGTGTCGGCAAAGCCGATCTCGCCGAGCAGTCGCGCCGGGTTGTACAGCGGCAGCACGCAGACCGCAGTGCCGAGGCGGATGCGCCTGGTCAGGCCGGCGCAATGCGCGACCATCATCAGCGGCGAGGGGCAGAGGCTGTAATTGTTGAAGTGATGTTCGGCGTACCAGGCCGTGTCGAAGCCGGCGTGCTCGGCGGCAACCGTCTGCTCGACGGCGTTGTTGATGACCTGCTGCGAGCTTTGATGATAGCCGCGCTGCTGCGCCAGAATGAATACGCCGAATTCCATCGGTTGCGTCCTCCACCGGATTGCTTCTCGGCCGCGCTTGCGGCCGCCCGTCGCTTTTGCGACGCGTTCTCAGCAAGCTAGGGCCTTGAGATTTTTCGAACAATTGACGTATTCTAAGCATGTCCTTTGCAAAATCTGAAAAGATCGAATGAATCGCCTTCAGGCCATGGAATTGTTCGTCAGCGCCGTCCGTGAGGGCAGCTTTTCCGCGGCCGGGCGCCGCGTCGGACTCTCGCCGGCGTCGGTGTCGCGCTACGTGGGCGAGCTCGAGGCGCAGCTCGGCGTGCAGCTGTTGAACCGCAGTACGCGCCATCTCGGATTGACCGATGCTGGCAAGATCTTCTTCCAGCGCACCGAGCAGGTGCTGCACGGCATCGAAGATGCCGAAGCCGCGGCGCTTGCGCTTCAGACTGCGCCGCGTGGAACGCTGCGGGTGCACTCGCGGACGCTGTTCGGCATCAAGGTGCTTTCGCCCCTGATACCGGGCTTTCAGAAGCTCTATCCGGAGCTGAAGGTGGAGCTGCGTCTATCCGAGCGGCGTCCCCAGCTTCGTGAAGATGAATTCGACGTCGACTTCCAGATCCAGGCGGCGAAGGACGCAGGCCTCATGCAGCGAAGGCTGCTGAGGAGCGAGCGGATTCTCGTGGCTTCACCGGACTATGTCGGCCGGATGCCGAAATTGCGCGAACCGGAGGACATCACCCGCCACAATTGCCTGACCTACTGGATGGGTCCCGACGACGTGGTCTGGAAGTTCATGCGCAAGAACAGGCTGCGCGAGATTGTCGTGCCTTCGTCCTTCAGTAGCAACAACGGCGTGGTGCTGTGCGATCACGCCGTTTCCGGGCACGGCATTGCCCTGCTGGACGACTACACCGTGGCGGAGGAGTTGAAGAGTGGGCGTCTGATCCGCCTGCTGCCGGGCTTCCGGGTGACGAACTCCACCTTCGACGAAGGCATCTACGCGACGTTTCTCCAGAGCAGCTATCTGCCGGAGAAGATCAGGGTGTTCGTGGACTACATGGCGGAGAACGTGCCAAGGCAGATCAAAAGATCGCAGTAATCGAGGAGGGGCTTAGCCCGAAGTAAACCGGTGCGCCGGCAGTCCGCGAACGCCGAGGCCTTCGACCGCGAACAGGCCGCCGGCATCCGGGTGATCGTCGGCGAGCGCGTGGCTGCGCGAGATCGATGTCACGTAGAGAACGTCGAGATCGAGCCCGCCGAAGGTGATGCTGGTCGGATGACGGATCGGCATGTCGATCGTCCGCACCATCGTCCCGTCAGGCGCAAACCGCGCGATCTTGCCGATGCGCACGAGGACGGACCAAAGGTAGCCTTCCGAGTCGATCGTTCCACCGTCGCAACCTGAGCGATGCGCCTCCGTATCAACGAAGACGCGCTTGTTCGCGAGGGGACCATCCGCCCTGTAGTCATAGGCCCAGATAATCCGTCTTGCGCTGTCGGCGAGATAGAATGTCCGGCCGTCCGGGCTGAAGCACGGTCCGTTGCTCACGGCAAGGTCGGTCTCCAGCAGCTCCACCGCGCCTGTTGCGTCCAACCGGTAGAGACCGCCCAGCGGCGTCTCACCCTGGGCGCGGTCACTGTGCATCGTGCCTGCCAGGAAGAGCCCATGGGGATCGGCCTTTCCGTCATTCAGCCGCAGCTTCGGGTGGTCGAGCCCGATCGACGGCCCTTCGGTCAGTGTGCGCTTGTCGAAATCGTGACCGGCAAATCCGTGGCGCATGGCCAGCACCGCGCCGCCATCGTCTCGCAGGGCCATCGAACCGATCGGCGCAGGCACGCTGAACGCGTCCGCCGCACCGGTGGCGGGATCCCGCATGCGGATCAATCCGGCCAGCGCGTCGATCCAGAAGAGGCACTTCCGTCGCTCATCCCATACCGGGCTCTCGCCGAGTTGGTCCTTTGTCGCGCCGATGCGCGTAATCCGGATCGCGCTCATGGTTCCTCTCGAAGGGGTCGCCGGGCTTGACCGATCGGTCTGTGAAAAACTAGTTTCATTCCAGGGTTCTCTGGTTGGCGCCGGGCCGCCGAATGGATTGCAGGCTTCATGACTGAACTGTCAACGATGAAGGACGGCGTTGCGAACCAGGCGGAGGCCTCCGACCGCGTGCTGCAGATTCTTGCCGAAGCCGGGCGGCTGTTCGCCAGCAAGGGATTCGAGGGAACGTCGATGCGCGACATCGCGCTCGCCTGCGGCATCTCCAAGTCGCTCCTCTACCACCATTTCGCCAACAAGGACGAGATCTACGCGCGCGTGGCGGTCGGCTCGACGCTCGAGCTCTATCTGTTCGTGCGCGACCGGATTCCCGACGGGCCGCCGTCGCAGAAGATCCGCGCGTTCATGGTCGCCACGGCCGAATACTTCCGGCGCTATCGCTGGGCCTGGATCGCTTCCACGACCGCCTTCTGGAACGATCCCGATCGTCACAGGCACAAGGAGCGGCTGACGCGCCGCGACCGTTTCGAGAATTTTCTCCGCGGCCTGATCCAGGAAGCCATCGATGCCGGCGAAATCCGCAAGGTCGACGTTCCCATGACCGGGCGGCTGGTCCTTTCCTCGCTCAACTGGATGCATCGCTGGTACAATCCCAACAAGTCGGCGACCCCCGAGCAGATCGCGGATATCTTCTTCGACATGATCTTCAACGGGCTGCGAAGCGGCGAATTGGTCGAGCTTCCCGGCGCGGTGCCGCCCAAGGAGCCGCCCAAGACAGGCCGGCGCAAGTCGCGCTGAGCGGCGGCTGGCAGCCGGGCCTCATTCCAACACGATGTTTTGCGCTTTGATCACCGGTCCCCAGAGCGCGGCATCCTTGGTCAACTGCGCGTCGAGCCGGTCCGGTGCGCCGAGATCGGTGATCAGGCCGTCGGTCTCGAGTTGCTTTGCGATCTCGGGCTTCTGCATCGCAGCGTTGGCCGCCGCGTTCAGCCGCGCGATCGCATCGCGCGGCGTGCCCGCCGGCGCGTGCAGTGCGGTCCAGAATGATGCCGTCAGGTCGGGATAGCCGGATTCGGCCAGGGTGGGGATCTCCGGGAAACTCGCCATGCGCTTGTCCGAGGAGACCCCGAGGATGCGAAGCTGACCGCTGCGCGCGTGCTCGATGACTGCGGCGGGCGTTGCGAAGTTGAGATCGCATTCTCCCGACAGCGTTTCCATGATGGAGGCCGGATTGTTGCGATAGGCGACGTCGGTGACGGCAAATCCCATCGACTTGCTGATCATGATTCCGAACAGATGCGTGACGCTGCCCGGACCGAGGGTGGCATAGAACAGCGGCTTGTCGCGTCCCTTGGCATAGGCGACGAAGCTCTTCACGTCGGAGACGGGCGTCCGCGCGTTGACGGTCAGCGACAGCGGGCCGTTGCAGAGCATGGCGACTGAGGCGAAGTCCGCGAGCTTGTAGGGCAGGTTCTTGCGCAGCAGCACGTTCAGCGAAATCGGGCCGGTGCCGCCGGCCAACAGGACCGATCCGTCCTTCGGCGCGCGCGCGACATATTGCGATCCGACGATGCCGTTGGCGCCGGGCTTGTTGTCGACCAGAACCGGCTGGTCCAGGCTTTCCGCCATCGCCTTCGCGATCGAGCGCATCAGGCTGTCGATGGAGCCGCCGGGCGCATAAGGCACGATGATGAAAACCGTTTGCGAGGAGCGCGCTCTCACGATGCCAGGTGCGGCAAGCGGAGCGGCGAGGGCGCCGGCGATCAGAGTTGCCGCTTGGCGTCGGCTGATCCTGGGCATGCGAGTCCTCCTCAAGGGCGTTTTTCGATTGCACGTGAATCTATCGACTGACCGATCGGTCGGTCAATAGAAGATCGGCAGGATATTGCCAGCTCCGACGTTCGGTGCTATCACCGCGAAAAGCTGACCGATCGGTCAGGAGACAACAAGCAGAAGCCCAGGAGGAAGCCATGTCAGAAGATATCGTCACTCTCGAAGTGTCCGATCACATCGCGCTGGTGACGCTGAATAGGCCTCCCGTGAATGCGCTCGATCGCGCGATGCGCGATCGCATCGTGGCCGTGTTCGACGAGATTTCCGAGCGCAGCGACGTCAGGGTCGCAATCCTGACCGGAGCCGGGAAGGTGTTCTGCAGCGGTGCGGATCTGAAGGATCGCCCGGATCCGACCAAGATCGGCGCGTTTCACAGCCACAACCGGATCACGCGCGAGACCGGCAATTGCATCCGCGAATGCTCAAAGCCTGTCATTGCGGCAATCAACGGCGTTGCGCTGGGGGCCGGTGTCGGCCTGATGGCCTCCTGCGACATCTTCTACGCCAGCGAAGAGGCCGTGTTCGGCATGCCCGAGATCAATGTCGGGCTCGCCGGAGGTGCGGCCATGCTGAACACCTTGTTCGGCCGCTCCCTGATGCGTCGCATGTTCTTCACCGGCAATCGGGTGCCGGCCGCCGAGCTCTACCGCCTCGGCATCATCGAGGCCTGCACGACCAGAGAAAACCTCATCCCCGAAGTGATGAAGCTCGCCCGGGAGATCGCGTCCAAGAGCCCGATCGCGATGGAATACGCCAAGAACGCCGCGAACATGGTCGAACTGATGCCGCCGCGCGACGCTTATCGCTTCGAGCAGAACATCACTATGGCGCTGTCGAAGACCGAAGACGCCAAGGAAGCGCGGATGGCGTTCCTGGAGAAGCGCGCACCGGTGTTCAAGGGGCGCTGAGATGCGGCCGGGAGAAGGTCTCGAAGCGCTGATGTCGCCAAGTTCGATCGCGATCATCGGCGCCTCGCAGGAGGCGACCAAGATCGGTGGCCGGCCGGTTGATCTGCTGCGCCGTCACGGCTATGCAGGCCGCATCTATCCGGTCAACCCGAAGGCCGCGATGGTGCAGGGCCTGAAGGCCTATGCCTCCGTTGCCGAGGTGCCGGAGGCGCCGGATCTCGCCATCATCGCGGTCGACGCGGAGCGCGCGGGCGAGGCCGTGGAGCAGTGCGCCGCGCGTGGCGTCCGCAGCGTCGTCGTGTTTTCGTCCGGTTTTGCCGAGCTCGGCGAGCAGGGCCGCGCGATGCAGGAGCGGCTGCGCGTTGCCGCGCGCAACGGCGGCATGCGCCTGCTGGGGCCGAACTGCCTCGGCGCGGTCAGCATCGCCGAGAAGAGCATCGCGACGTTTTCGATCGTGCTCGAGCACAGCATGCCGGTTGCCGGCTCGCTCGGAATCGTGTCGCAGAGCGGCAATCTCGGCAGCTACACCATGCGGCTCGCCAGCGAGCGCGGTGTCGGCGTCAGCCGCTTCATCACCACGGGCAACGAGTGCGACATCGATATCGCCGACGGCATCGCCTGGATGGCGCGTGATCCCGCCACCAAGGTGATCCTGTGCTGCCTCGAGGCCTGCCGCGACGCCGGCCGCCTGATCTCGGCGCTGGAGGAGGCGCGCGATGCCGGCAAGCCGGTCATCGCCATGAAGATCGGGACATCGGCGGCAGGCCAGGCCGCCGCGGCGTCGCACACCGGAGCGATGGCGGGGGCGGACGCCGTGTTCGACGCGCTGTTTGCCCGTTGTGGCGCGGTGCGCGTCCGCAGCATCGACGAGCTCATCGATCTCGGTCATGCCGCATCGATCCTGCTGCCGGATCGGCTGCCGAAGGGGCCGGGCGTCGCGATCCTCACAGCCTCGGGCGGTTTCGGCGTGCTGCTCGCGGATGCGGCACAAGCGGTCGGGCTGACCTTGCCGGAACTCGGACAGGAGACGCAGCGGCAGATTCTTGAGCTGGTGCCGTTCGCATCGGCCCGCAACCCGGTCGACGCCACGGCGCAGATGTCGAGCCGCCCCGATCTTTTGGAGAAGATCATGTCCGCCGTCGTGGCGGACGAGAGCGCTGACGTGGTAATCCTGCCTTTGCCGTTCTCGCTGCACCTGCCGCGCCTGCGATCCATCTATATGGACACGCTGCGCAACATCCGCGCGCAGTTTCCGCACCGTCCCGTCATCCTGTGTGTCGACGGCCCTGAGGATGCGCTGACCGAGCTGCACGCACTGGGCTTTCCGACGGTGGAAAGTTTCGACGGCTGCTGCGCAACCATCGCTGCACTGGTGCGATTGCAGGCAGTGTCGAAGCACCCGCAGGAGGCGCCCGCGGCGGTCGAGCGAGCACGACCGCTTGTAGCCGATGCCTTCCGCCACGAACTCGGAGCCAAGCGCGCGCTTGCCGACGCCGGTGTTCCGGTCCTTGTCGAGCATCTTGTGCAGGACGTCGATGCGGCGGCGCGTGCCGCCACCGAGATCGGTTATCCCGTCGTGTTGAAGATTGCCTCGCCCGATCTGCCGCACAAGACGGAGGCCGGCGGTGTGGTCGTGGGCGTGGGCTCGGAAGCCGAGGTTCGGCGCGCCTATCCCCAGATGCGCGATCGCGTCGCCACCAGGGCGCCGCATGCAACGATTGATGGTGTGATCGTGGCGCCAATGGCCAAGGGCGTGGCCGAGCTCATCCTGGGCAGCCGCATCGATCCGGTGTTCGGGCCGGTGGTGATGGTCGGCCTCGGCGGCATTTTCGCGGAGATCCTCCAGGACTCCGCCGTGCAGATGGCGCCGGTCAGCGAGACGCAGGCCATGGCGATGCTGAAATCGCTCAAGGCATTCGCGGTGCTCGACGGTGCGCGCGGCCGGCCGCGAGCCGACCTCGCAGCCGCGGCGCGGGCCGTTGCCGCGTTGTCGCGTTTTGCCGCCGCGCATGTCGATACGATCGCGGAGATCGACGTCAACCCGCTGCTGCTGCGGGCGGAGGGCGAGGGGGCCGTGGCGCTCGATGCGCTGCTGATCCCGCACGGTGCGCCGCCAACCCACTGACCCAAAAAATAGAGCCGGCGGAAGCCGGCCCCCAGGAATCGCTTAAAAGCAGGAGGAAACGGTGAAGAGATCGACGATCACTGCGCTCGGCATGATTACCTTGCTACTCACGAATGCGCCGCTGTCCGCACAGGGCATCTCCGGCGACGTCGTCAAGATCGGCATCATGAACGACCAGAACGGCCCCTATGCCGACAATTGCGGCCTCGGCTCGGTCGCCGCGGCGAAGCTCGCGGTTGGCGATTTTGGCGGAACGGTCAATGGTAAGAAGATCGAGCTCGTGATCGCTGACGACCAGAACAAGCCCGATATCGGCGTCGCCATCGCGCTGCGCTGGGTCGACAATGAAGGTGTCGACGCCATCGTCGGCTGCTCGGCTTCGTCGATCGCGCTTGCCGTGCAGGACATCATGAAGAACCGCAAGAAGCCCTATCTCCTTGCCGGCACGGCGGGCTCCTTCTTCACCAACGACAAATGCTCGCCGAT
The DNA here is from genome assembly GCF_054863025.1 of Bradyrhizobium sp. 23AC. Classification (NCBI taxonomy): domain Bacteria; kingdom Pseudomonadati; phylum Pseudomonadota; class Alphaproteobacteria; order Hyphomicrobiales; family Nitrobacteraceae; genus Bradyrhizobium; species Bradyrhizobium sp. 23AC. Next base: position 38,063 of record NZ_JAVAYN010000008.1, on the reverse strand, counting down.
GACCACGCAGTGGGTGGTTGATACCTATGCCCAGCCGAAGGCCACGGTGAAAGCGCTGCTCGCGCAGGGGATCGACAGCTGGTTCTTCCTGACGGTGGATTATGCCTTTGGCAAGGCCTGGCAGGCGGATGCGACGAAGTTCATCGAAGCGGGGGGCGGCAAGGTGCTGGGCTCGGTGCTGCATCCGCTGAACTCGTCGGATCTCTCCTCGTTCCTGCTGACGGCACAGGCCAGCGGCGCCAAGGCGATTGCGCTCGCCAATTCGGGTGCGGATTTCGCCAATGCGATCAAGCAGGCGCAGGAGTTCGGGCTGACCAAATCGCAGCTGCTCGTTCCCCTCGGCCTCATGATCAGCCAGACGCACGGAATTGGCCTCAAGGATATTCAGAACGTTCGGCTGACGACGCCGTTCTACTGGGACATGACGCCGGAGAGCCGGGCCTTTGCCAAGCGCTATGCCGAGGCGACGAATGGTCAGCTTCTCAACGAGGGCAAGGCCGCCACCTACAGCGCAATCACGCATTATCTGAAGGCGGTCGCTGCGGCCAGTTCCGACGACGGTGACGCCGTGATGCGGCAGATGAAGAACACGCCGATCAACGACTTCGAAATGAAGAATGTCAGCATCAGGGCTGACGGCCAGGTCATGCGTCCGCTCTATGTCGCGCGCATCAAGGCTCCGGCGGAATCCAAATACACCTACGACTATTACGACATCACGGGCACGATCGCGCCCGAGGATGCGTGGCGGCCGGCATCGGAGAGCGCCTGCGACCTTCTCAAGTCGCAGTGAAGGACTGGCAGCCGGGCGGGACATGTCGGCAGATATGGCGAAAGCAGGAAGCGTGCGATGAGTGTGGTTGAAGCGGTATCGATGCAAGCCGTCGCGGCGGAGAACCTGACGGGTGAGGCCTATCGCGGCGCGATGCGTCGCTGGCTGCATGGTAATCTGCCCGCCAGTTTCCGCAGCGACAGCGCCGCATTCGCATCGCCCACACTTCAGCAGTCCATTGCCTGGGAGGCGGCGATGTACCGCGCCGGGCTGACGGGCATCACTTGGCCGCAGGCCTATGGCGGGCACGGCCGCTCCTTGCGTGAGCACCTGATCGCCAATCAGGAGATCGGTGCGCTCGCGATGCCCGAAAGCGTCAATTCGATCGGTAAGGAGCTTGCCGGTCCCATCATTCTCGCGGTTGGGACCGAAGAGCAGAAGCAGCGTTTCCTGCCTGCGATCCTCGACATGCGCAACATCTGGTGTCAGGGGTTTTCCGAGCCCGAAGCCGGCTCCGACCTGGCGGGGCTTCGCACCCGCGCCACACGCGACGGTGACGGCTGGCGCATCACCGGCCAAAAGATCTGGACCAGCGGCGCATACCGGGCCCAACGCTGTCTCGTGCTCGCCCGCACCGGGCCGCTGGAGGATCGCCATCGCGGCCTTGCGATGTTCGCGGTGCCGCTCGATGCGAAGGGCGTGCGGGTGCGGACCATCAAGTCGATCGATGGCCGCGAGAGCTTCTGCGAGGTGTTCTTCGACGAGGTCGAGGTGGCTCAGACTGATGCGATCGGTGCGCCCGACGAGGGCTGGGCCGCGGCGATCCGCGTGCTGGAGATCGAGCGTGCGACCAACCGCATGTATCGCGCCTGGCGATTCGAGAACGAGTTGCGTCATCTGATTTCGGCCTGCAAGGCGGATGCCGCGCTGTCGCAGATGGTCGACGATCATCACTACGCGGTCAGGCTCGGCGAGGTCGCGGTCGAGATCGAGGTGCTGAAAGCGCATGTCGAGACCGCCGTCGAGGCGCTCGTCAACGGTGACAAGATCGGCGCGCGGGGCAGCCTTGCGAAGCTCTATTGGAGCGAATCGCATCAGCGCTTTGCCGCGCTTGCCCTCGAGCTGCTTCAGCAGGCCATGTTGCCGCAGCTCGCGGCAATCAAGGTGGCGCGGCGGCGTTTCGAGGCGATCTATCTGCAGGCCCGCGCCGAAACGATCTATGCCGGCACGACCGAGATACAGCTCGGCATCATCGCCGATCGGATCCTCCAGCTCTCGCGAGGCAAGTGATGACCGTGGCCGGTGAAGGACTTCAGCCCGCCGAATTCGCCGCAACCGCGACGCGTGCCGTCGTGGCCTGTGCCGGGCAGGAGATGCGTGCGCAGGCGCGCAATCTCGCCGATGACGGGCTGCTCGGCATCATCGCGGACGAGGAGGTCGGGGGGCTTGCCCTGCCGCTCGGCTTCGCGGTGCCGGTGATCGCGGCCGCCCATTCCGGACTGCTCGGTTTTCCGCTGCTGGAGACGCTCTTTGCCGGCCGCCTGCTCCAGCAGTCGCTGCCGCATCTCGCCGCCGCGATCATCTCGGGCGAGACGTTGGTGTCCATCGCGTGGCAGGGCGAGGCTGTCGCCGAGCGGGAAGGTGAAGCTGTCGTACTGAGCGGCTGGGTTGCGCGAGCCCCCTGCGCGGACAAAACCGACTATCTGTTGGTCCGGATCGGCGAGGGTGCTGCGGCCTTGGTCTCGATCGATGCCGAGGGCGTTGTAGTGGAAGACGCGGCAGGTCTCGACCTGACGGTGCCGGAACACGCGGTGGGTCTCCAGAGGGTCCGCATTCCCATCGACTCGATCCTGCCGGCGAACACATGGGATATGCTCAGCTCAGACGCCAACGTACTGCGTGCCGCGGCCATCCTGGGATCTGCCGAGGCCTGCCTGTCGCTGGCGCAGGAGCATGCGTCGACGCGCCGGCAGTTCGGTCACGCTCTGTCCTACAATCAAGCCATTCGTCATGCGCTGGCGCGACAGAAGCTGGGGCTGGAGAGCATTCGTCATGCGATCACGCGAAGCGTGTCCGAGGGGAGTGGCTCCGTTCAGCGTGATGCGGCGTTCCTGGCCGCGGCAACCTATGGCAGCTCGATCAGCGAAGGCGCGCTGCAGATCCATGGCGGTATGGGCTTCACCTGGGACATTCCGGTGCATCGTCATTTGCGCCGGATCCGCACGCTGCAAGCCCAGGGCGATGCCAGCGGCCTGATCAGCGCATTTGGCCGCCGTTACATATCGGAAGTTGCTCCGTTCACTGAGGCAGGAGCATGAAGGAGATGACCATGACCGAGACCAGGGATCAGACGCTCGCGGGCCGCGTTGCACTCGTCACCGGTGCCGGAAACGGCATCGGCCGCGCGACTGCGCTCAAATTGGCCTCACGCGGCGCGATTGTCGGCGTCAATGATCTGAAGCCGGAATTCGTGAGCGGCACGGTCGATGCGATCAAGGCTTCCGGCGGCGAGGCGTTGGCCGTTACGCAAGACGTGTCCAGTCGCGACGGCATGCGGCAGGCACTGCTTGGAGTGGCGGAGCGGCAGGGACGCTTCGACATCCTCGTCAACAACGCAGCCTGGGTCCGTTACCAATCGGTCGCCGACATCGCGCCGGAGACCGTCGAGCGCATGCTCAATATCGGCTTCAAGTCGGTGATGTGGGGTATCCAGGCCGCCGCGGAAGTCATGGATGCCGAACGTGGCGGCGCGATCGTCAACGTCGCTTCGGTGGCCGGTCTGCTTTCGGCCAAGAACAGCATCGTTTACAGCGGCATCAAGGCCGGCGTCATGGGCATCACACGCGCAGCCGCGGCGGAGCTCGGGGAGCGCAACATCCGCGTCAACGCGGTGGCTCCCTCGGCCATTCCGACCGAAGGAACCATGCGCAACCGCAACGCCGAGCTCGACGCGCGCCGGATCGCGCGAACGCCGTTGGGGCGGCTCGGCACGGTCGACGACATCGCCAAGGCGATCTGTTTCCTCGCCGGCGACGAGAGCGGATTCATCTCGGCACAGGTGCTCACCGTCGATGGCGGGATCACCTTGACCAACATTGCCTGACGGTGCGATCGCCATGTCCAGTCTGACGCCGGAACAGCAGGTCCTGAAAGAGGCCTATATCAAGGCGCGCGGCTATTGGCGGCCCTGGACGGAAGGCCTGCTGCGCCTCGATCCCGAATTTCTTCAGACCTACGGCAAGTATGCGGGCTATGCCGCCGAAAAGGGGCCGCTGTCTCCCAAGATGCGGGAGCTGATCTACGTCGCGCTCGATGGCTCAGCGACGCATCTGTTCCGCTCAGGGCTCGCACTACACCTCCGCCTCGCGCTTCAGGAGGGGGCGTCGGCACGGGAGATCGTCGATGTCTTCCGTCTCGCAACGGCTCAGGGGCTCGACGGCTGCAACGTCGGTGTCGGCATTCTCGCGGAAGAACTGGCAAGCGCGGGCATGGATGTCGATCAAGGCGAGCTTTCGGACGAGCAGAGGGTGCTGCGGGATGCCTATGTCGCGCGGTTCGGCGATTGGCCTGACTTCTGCGAGCAGTGGCTGCGGCGCGATCCCGGCTATTTTGCCCTCTTGTTCGATCTCCTCCGAGGCGGAACGGCCGGGGAGGGTCTCGACCAACGGTCGCAATGTCTGATCTCGATCGCATTGAACGCCTGCTTCACGGCGCTCAACCCGCAAGGGCTGCGTGTGCAGATTAGACGGGCCCTGCGCCTCGGCATCGCCCAGCGGGAGATCCTTCAGGTTCTCCAGATGACCGCGCATCTAGGCGTTCATTCCTGCGCCATCGGCATCCCGGTTCTGATGGAAGCCCTCGATGAGCGCGCGTCGAAGGCGGGCGCAAGCGGGGAAGGGCCGGGCGAGGGAGAACGAGCATGAAGGGATTGGCGATCCGCAATCACAGGGCCTTCGCGTCCGGCGCCCTGTTCCTCGCCTTTGCAATCTTCTTCTTCGTGGCGGCGCTAGGCTACCCCGCGGGCACGGCCGCGCGAATGGGGCCGGGCTATTTCCCGCGTCTGCTCGCGGTCGTGCTCGCTGCCATCGGTCTCGTCGTGATCCTCAGTGCCATGAAGCCCGCCGCGGAACGGCAGCTGCTGCGCAAATGGGATTTCAAGGGGCTCGCCTGGGTGACCGGGTCCGTGGTCCTGTTCGCAGCCTTGCTGTTTCCGCTCGGTCTGGTCGGCGCCTTGTTCGTGCTGATCATGGTGTCGAGCCGGGCCAGCTCCGAGTTCACCTGGACGGGCGCGCTGGCGAATGCGGCGGTGCTCATTGCGCTCTGTCTTGCCGTCTTCGTCTACGGTCTCGGGCTGCAGCTGCCCGTCTGGCCGTCCCTTCTCAACTGAACGGGCCGACCGATGGATCTCGTCCACAATCTGGCGATGGGCTTTGCGACCGCCGCCCAGCCCGCCAACCTGCTCTACGCCTTCTTCGGATGTCTGCTCGGGACCCTGATCGGCGTGCTTCCCGGCCTTGGCCCGCTCGCAACCATCGCGATGTTGCTGCCGATCACCTATGCGCTGCCGCCGGACGCCGCGCTGATCATGCTCGCCGGAATCTATTACGGCGCGCAGTACGGCGGCTCGACCACTGCCATCGTCGTCAATTTGCCCGGCGAGTCCTCCTCTGTCGTGACCACGATCGATGGCTACCAGATGGCGAAGCAGGGCCGCGCCGGCGTCGCGCTCGCCACCGCTGCCATCGGCTCGTTTTTTGCCGGATGCGTGGCCACGCTTGCGCTGGCCGCCCTTGCAGGCCCGCTGACCGCGACGGCCCTGCTGTTTGGCCCAAAGGAATTCTTCGCGCTCATGATCCTGGGGCTGATCCTCGCCTCCGTGCTGTCGAGCGGCCCGTTCATCGAGGGCATCGGCATGGTCGTGCTCGGCATGCTCCTCAGCCTCGTCGGCACCGATCTGAACAGCGGCAGCCAGCGCTTTGCCTTCGGCATTCCCCAGCTGTTCGACGGTCTCGATTTCGTACCGTTGGCGATGGGCATCTTCGGCTTTGCGGAGATCGTCAAGAATCTCGAGCAGGACGACAAGCTGTCGCTGGTCACTCAGAAGATCACCAATCTGTTTCCGACCCGCGACGACTTCCGCCGCATGGTGCCCGCGATGCTGCGCGGCACGGCGCTCGGCACCCTCCTGGGCGTCCTGCCTGGCGGCGGTGCGGTGCTCTCGTCCTTTGCGTCCTATACGCTCGAGAAGAAGCTGTCGCGGCATCCCGAGCAGTTTGGCAAAGGAGCCATCGAAGGCGTTGCAGGGCCTGAATCGGCGAATAACGCAGGCGCGCAGACCTCGTTCATTCCTTTGCTGACGCTCGGCGTTCCCTCCAACGTCGTGATGGCCCTGATGGTCGGTGCCATGAACATCCACAACATCCACCCGGGTCCGGAGGTGATGACGAAGAACCCGACCCTGTTCTGGGGCCTCATCGTCTCGATGTGGGTCGGCAATCTGATGCTGTTGATCCTCAATCTTCCGCTCGTCGGGCTGTGGGTGAAGCTGCTCACCATTCCCTACCGATATCTGTTTCCGGCGATCATGGTGTTCTGCTCGATCGGCGTCTATTCCATCAACAGCGGAACGTTCGAGGTCTACGAGGCCGCAATGTTCTGCGTGTTCGGCTACGTCCTGATCAAGCTGCAATTGCCGGCGGCGCCGCTGCTCCTGGGGCTGGTTCTGGGCCCTGCCATCGAGGAGAATTTTCGCCGCGCCATGGTGCTGTCGCGCGGCGACGTCACTGTGCTGCTCACCTCACCGCTCTCGGCGAGCCTCCTGGCCGCGGCCGCAATCGCGATTCTCCTGATCATGCTGCCCACGATCCGGGCGCGGCGCGAGGAGGCGCTGCAGGAATAAGACGCACGAGAGGTATCCGAAGGCTCCATCCATGATCCGTGAACCTGCCGCCTTCGAGGCCCTGCTGGAGCGCGTGCGTCGGTTTGTCCGCGACATTGCCATTCCGGCCGAGGCGCGCGTCGAAAGCTGCGATGAGGTCCCGGCGGACATCGTCGCCGTCATGCGAGCCGATCTCGCGGGCGGCGTTGAAGCAGCATTGACCTAGATCAACCGCCGCCATGGCCGATCGGCGCGAGTGTCACGTGCTCGCCACGTGAAGTTCCAGGCCTTCGCCGTAGCCGGTGAGGGAAACCGCGGCGGTGGGTCCACGGGCGGACCTTTGGCATCGTTTGGCGGGGACGTAAGACGTCCTGGGGTGAATTGAGGGCGGGTGGGTTGCCATGATGCTACAGTTCCTCGCCGGCACGCTGGTCAGCATGATCAATATCGGGCTCCATGCGCTCGTGACGGTCGTCGCCGTCGGGATCGCGCGCAGCGCAGGTCTGCGTCACTTCAAGCGGCCGAAATTGCACCTGATGGGCGTCATGATCGCGACCGCCGTGGTGTTGAAGGTCGCGCACATGCTGGAAGTCCTGGTGTGGGCCGCGGCCTATGGCATCGTCGAGGCTGCCGCCGCCGACACCGACCTGCTCTACTTTGCTTTCGTCAACTATACCACGCTCGGTTATGGCGACATCACGCCGGTACGCGAATGGCGGCTGATCGGCCCGTTCACCGCCATGAATGGCGTGCTGCTGTTCGGCTGGTCCGCCGCCATTCTTTTCGAGGTGTTGCGCAAGACGCTCGAGCATCTTGGGCTGACTGAAGCGCCTGGCCCAGTTTCACGCCGGCCATGAATGCGGCTGGGGCGAACGGCCCCCCGGATCGTTCGTCAACCGCGATCGACGTTTCGCCAGTTCAAGGATGCAGGTCGAGGCTGGCGAGCTGGTTCCGGTCGAGCAACACGATCTGCCGTTGGGTGTTGCCGATGAAGCCGAGGATGCCGAGCTCGTGCAGGCGCGACAGAGCGCGCGAGACCGTCTCCAGCGTCAGGCCGAGATAGTCGGCAATATCGCGTCGCGACATCGGGAGCGCGATGACGCCCGCCGCCGTCAGCCGCTTGTCCATTTCGAGCAGGAACGCCGCGACCCGTTCCAGCGAGGTCTTGCGGCCGAGCAACAGCATGTGGTCTTCCGCATGCTGGAGATTGTTCGTGGTCATGCTGAGCAGGTTTCTGGCTACCATGGCATCGCTCTCGGCCACCGTTTCAAGACTTTGTCGCTTGATCAGGCGCACCGTGGTGTCGACGACCGCTTCCGTCGTAAATCGATGCTCCCCGCCGTTCTCGAGCCCAAAGATGTCGCCGATGAGGTGGAATGCGCCGATCTGCCGGCGACCATCCGACAACAGCTTGTAGCTCCGCACCGCGCCCGCCTTGACCTGATAGACATATTCGGCGGGCTCTTTCTCGCCGTAAATCTCGGTGCCTTTTCTGTACGAAAATTCGCTTAAACTGACGAGCGCATTTGAATCGCTGGTCATGCCGAGGTCACGGAGGGAATTGGGACGCTGTGCGGAATCGGTTGTGATGCGAACAAACATTGGCCAAGTCCTCAGCTCATCGCCGAATTTGGTCCGTCCGACGAAGTATTTCCGCTGTTGGGAATGCGCCGCGCTGTTCCGCTCCCGCCGGGTTGATTTACGCCCAAGGCAGTATTTCAATCCATTGTCCCTAGGTTCATTGTACCAAGGGACAGCTCTGGCGCTTGGTGCGCAGAATGAGAAAGCGCTGCCGCTGCGGGGATTTGGCTCATTGCATGCAGATATTTCGGTTCTCAAACTGTTGAAGCTGACCTTGTCCAGCGAGAGGACGTCAATGGTCCTCGCTGGAACTGGGTGAGAGGTTGAAGGTGTCGGGTCTCGTTCACGTGGTTGATGACGACGAGTCCTTTCGGACCGCGATAGCACGGCGTCTGAAGCTCGCGGGCTATGAGGTCGCGACCTATGCGTCGGCACTGGAGTTGGAGAAGACCGCGCTGGATCCCGAGCAGGCCGGATGCATTTTGCTCGACGTGCGCATACCAGGATTGAGCGGCCCCGATTTGCAGGCGCGATTGATCGCGTCCGGCTCGACGCTGCCGATCATCTTCCTGACGGGGTATGCAGACACGCCGACCACCGTGAGGGCGATCAAGGCGGGTGCGGAAGACTTCCTGACCAAGCCGATATCCTCCGAGCAGTTGATCGATGCGATCGAGCGCGCTCTGGCGGGTCAGCGGACGGCGCGCGTTCAGCGCAGCAAGCTGGATACTTTTCGGACTCATCTGGCCACGCTGACGCAACGCGAGCGACAGGTGTTCAATCTCATCGTGCGCGGCCGGATCAACAAGCAGATTGCGCATGAACTCGGGACGACCGAACGCACCGTGAAAGCCCACCGCCATCAGGTAATGGAGAAGATGCAGGTGCATTCGCTTGCGGAACTCGTTTCGATCGCGGAACGGCTCGGAATGCTCGGTACGAACGAGGATTAGCTGCTTCGTCACAGCAAGCCCGGTTCCCACGGGGTAGTTACCCCAAAGGACAATATCGAGGCGTGTTGACAGTGCACGGCGAGGCGTGCGCAATGATGCACAGGCGCCGGGTCGGCAACGCAAAGCAAGCGTGTGCAATATCCCACCGCCGTCACAGCGCTCGCAGTTCGTCCATCTCCCGAAAGGCAGATCGCCTTGCCGCTATGCCCGTCCGTTTTTGTCGTCGATGACGATCAGTCCATGCGGACCAGCCTGAGCAGGTTGCTGCGTGGGCACGGTTTCGACGCCACACTGTTCGACTCCGCGAGGGCCTTGCTCCAGCACGGCCAATTCTACACCGCGATCTGCATCGTCCTCGACATCGATCTTGGTGGAAAATCCGGCATCGACGTCCGGCGAAGACTGGCTGAGCAGGGCGTCACCGCACCGGTAATCTACATTACCGGCAACGACAGCACCGCGAACCGCGCTGCGGCGCTTGGATCCGGTTGCATCGCCTATCTGATCAAGCCCTTTACTGCGAAGTCACTGATTGAATCCGTCGAACGCGCCGGCACCTCGTAAGTCCGGCTCCAGCGGTCATTCGTCGATCTGCTGCTCGAGCGTCCTGGCTGGCGTTCCCCTGTGGACTGAGGCGAATTGCGCCAGCGGAATCGAAGTCGTCAGGGCCAGGAGGTTCGAATCGACGAGTTCGAGCGTCAGGGTCTTGCCGGATTCCATTTCCCTGATGATCTTCGGCGCCGCCACATCGGCGGCGATGCACAGATTGGTGAGACACCAGGTATAGGGCAGGCGGAAGGGCGCGCCCTGGTCGACACTCAACCTCGGTGACTGTTGCAGGTACATGCCGACAGGCACGAACAGTTGCAGCCGGGCCGTGGCGGCGTCTTCGCGTTCGATCAGATCGACGCGCACCGCCGTCTGTCCGGTCGCGAATTGGCCGGTGATCGAGGTCCGGCACAGTGTGGGCGCGCCTCCCGCCTTGAAGCAGAGCTTCTGCCAACCTCCGTAGCTGATGTCCTTTGCTTCACGCTGACCACGTGTGGCGACTTCGGCCGGCGTCTCGGCCTGGGCGCCCTTCGGTGCGGCATGGCTGGGCGCCGCCGTGGCGCCGGCGATGGCGATAAGCAGGAGACTGGCAAGGCAGTCACGGGCATTGGGCATGATTTCACCTACGGATCTGGCATCTATTTCAGCGCGTCGAGGAACGTCGTTACCAGTGGCGACCAGAGCGGGATGGCATCCCTCGAGCCGATGAAGAAATGGCCCTCATTGCCGAACGGCGGCATCAGGTGGTACTCGGCCCGGCCGCCGGCGGCGGTGAAAGCCGTATGCATGCGCTTCGACAGTTCGGGGCCGAAGAAAGTGTCGTTCTCGATATAGATCCATAGCATCGGCACACGCGACGTGCGGCCGAAATCGGCGGTGGCCTCAACCAGCCTGTCGGGGGCGCAGTTGTTGTTCGGCTTGCCGCCGACGCGTCCACCACGACCCGCAGCGAAGGTGATGATGGCCTTCACCTGCGGCGGGTTCATGCTCGACAAGGCGATCGAGGCCCAGCCACCGGCGGACTGCCCGATCACGATCACGTCCTTGGGGATGATGCGCTTTTCGGCGGCCAGATAATCGATGATATCGAGGTCGACCTTGGCGACCGCGAGCCCGGCGTCATGGAAATTGGGATTGCTGCACTTGCCGATCTTGGAGAAGAACGGTCCGTAGACCGCGCGCTCGGGAATGTCGATGGCGACTGCGCCATAGCCGGAGCCGACCGGCGCCACCACGAGGTAGCCGCGCCTTGCGAACCATTGGGCGGCGTCGCGGAATTCGACCAACGGAAAGAAACTGCGGTCGGTCGGGTTGAGCGAGACGCCGTGGTTCATGATCACGAGCGGGAAGGGGCCGTCGCCGACGGGACGCACCAGATAGGCGAACATCGGAAGCGGTAGTGGCAGCGCCCATATCTCTTCCTGGATGCGGACGTCATCCGCCGCGCGCGCGGCCGTGGCGAAAGCGGCCCACGCGAACAATATGGCCGCAAGATATCCCAGCACCGATCTGGCCGGTCGCCGCATCATGGGTCTCCGTCATCCGCTGTAGGTTGCCGCAACGATGATCGGCCCGAGGACGGTGAGCACCACGTTTCCGACCGCATATGGCACGGCGACGCCGAGGACCGGCGTCTGGCTCTCGGCCACCTCGCACGCGCCGGTCACCGCGGCATCGACGGTCATGGCGCCGGCCAGTGCGCCGCAGGTCACGACCGGGTTCATGCGCAGCACATAGAAGGCAAACAGCGTCGCGACGATCAGCGGCACGAGCGTGATGACGAGACCCATGCCGACCAGAAGCAGCCCGTGGGCCTGGATCGCGGCCCAGGCCGCGGCGCCGTTGCCGAGCCCGATCGCCGCGATGAAGCCGCCGAGTCCGAGATCGCTCAGGGTCTGTTGCGCCGCCGGCGGCAATGCGCCCATGGTCGGCTTGCGCGACCGCAGCCAGCCGCAGACGAGGCCCGCGATCAGCGCGCCGCCGCCACCGCCGAGCGTGAGCGCGACGCCGCCGATCCTGAAGCTGACGAGCCCGGCGAGCAGGCCGGCCGCAATGCCGGCGGCAAGAAAGGCAATGTCGGCGCGATCACCCGATCGCAGGATCTGGCCGATGGCCTTTGCTGCCCGTTCGATATTGCGCGTGCTGCCGACCAGCGTCATGACGTCGCCGACATAGATCCGTGTGTCCGCGCTCAAGGGAACCTCGCGGCCCATGCGGGTGAGGGCGCGCAGAAAGACGCCCCGGGCGTCGGTGCCGACACGCGCCGCGATCTCCTGGATCGAGCGGCCGTGGAGATGGCGGTTGTCCACGAGCACCTCCAGCACGTTGCCCGGGACCGCCTTCAAGATTTCATCGGCGTCGATCTCGGTGCCGATGATCGGCTTGGCGGCGACGATGACAGCGGTGCGGCCGGCGATGACGATGTCGTCGCCGGCCTCGAGCATGGTCTCCAAGCGTGGCTCGATGTCCGCGCCTTGGCGGACGATGCGCTCGACGACCGTGCGGCTGCCGAGTTCCTCCTCGATCGACTTGACGGTGCGCCCGGCGCCCGCGGTCACGCGATAGGCGCGGGCCTGGAACTTGCGATAAGAGAGGTTCTCGGTTTTGGGCGGTTCGCCGCCGGCAAGCTCCGCCTCGAGCTTCTTTGCCTCAGCCTTCAGGTCGATCCGCATCAATTTCGGCGCGACGAAGGGGACGAACAGCAGCGTCAGGATATAGCCGAGCACGTAGGTCACGGCGTAGCCCGCCGCGATGTTCGCCTCCTGCTGGCTCAGCACATCCTTGGGCAGGCCGAGCTGGGCCAATGCCCCCGAGGCCGTGCCGATGACGGACGATTGCGTCAAGGCTCCGGCCGCAATCCCCGAAGCGGTGCCGGGATCAAGCCGGAAGCCGTGGGCAAACAACAGGACGACGACCAGACCGGTGCCGCCCAGCACCAGCGCCATGGCGACCTGCGCGAGCGTGCGGACGCTCAAGGAGGCGAAGAACTCGGGCCCGGACCGGTAGCCGATCGTGAACACGAACAGGCTGAACAGGATGACGCGGAGCAGCGGCGGGAACGCAAAATTGCCGAGCTGTCCGAGCAGCACGGAAACGATCAGGATGCAGGCTGTGGTCCCGACGGCAAAGCCGCGGATCCGGACTCGGCCCAGGATCGTGCCGATGGCGACGGCCAGCAGCAGAAAGATTTCCGGAGCGGTGGAGATGATCCACCTGACGGTATCCATGTCGCTCTCCCCCGGCGCTTTGCCGTGATCTCAGTCGGGAAATCGCGGGCATTGCTTGATCCAGATCAAGCCCTGCGAGCGGCAAGGCACCGCCTATCGGATGATGCGGAATTCGCGACAGTCGGCATCGTCAACATGAGCGCTCTCGACCTCGCAGCCGGCGCGATCCGGCGCGACGAAACGGTGGAGATCGTTCTGCTGCTCGCGTTCTCGGGCGGCTATATCGACGCCTATACCTGGATCATCCACGGCGTGATGGCGAATGCCCAGACGGCCAACCTGATCTTCCTCTGGGTTTATGCGACGGCCGGCGACTGGACGAAGGCGTTTCACTTCGTGCCGCCGCTTCTCGCCTTTGCCGCCGGTATCGTGATGGCCGCATGGCTGCGCCGCGCTGCGGGCGAGCGGGCCAGCGCAATCAGCACCCTGCTCGAGATATTGCTGCTGATCGCGATCAGCATCCTGCACAACAGGCTGCCGGATCTGGCTGGAACGCTCGGCATCTCGTTCGTCGCCGCGATGCAGACCGCGATTTTCACCAGGGTCGAGGGCGTTGTTTGCAGCACGGTGATGATCACGGGCAACATGCGCCAGGCGATCGAGGCTGTCTTTTTGGCCGTCGCCGGAGGCGCGCCGCTCGGCACGCTGCGCCGCTCGGGCATTTTCTTCGCCTTGTGTGCGGTGTTCGGCTTGGGCGCCGCGGTGGGCGCCTTCGCCACCAAGGCTATTCCGGACCTCGCGCTCGGCCTTCCCGTGGTCGCGCTGTTGGTGGTCTTGCTGCGCTGCGAAGCCTCGCATCAGAGGGCCGTCCAATGAGCGCGCCGTCCGAACCTGGATGGATACGGTTCTTCCCGCCGGCCGGCTGGCTTGGCGTCTACCGGCGAGAGTGGTTTTCCTCCGACGCCGTCGCCGGCGTCACGCTGGCTGCTTACGCCATCCCGGTCTCGCTCGCCTATGCCGCGCTGGCCGGCCTGCCGCCTCAGATCGGCGTTTACGGCTATATGCTCGGCGGCATCGGCTATGCGTTGCTCGGCTCGTCCCGGCAACTTGCGATCGGGCCGACCTCGGCGATCTCCCTGATGATCGCGGGCACCGTCGGTGCGCTGGCTGGAGGCGATGCGATACGCTATGCGCAGATCGCAAGCCTTGCGGCCTTTGCAGTGGCGGTGCTGTGCTTCATCGCGTGGTTGTTCAAGCTGAGCGTGCTGGTCCGCCTCGTCAGCGACAGCATCCTGGTCGGCTTCAAGGCCGGCGCCGGGCTCACCATCATCATGAGCCAGCTGCCGAGCCTGCTCGGCGTTGCCGGCGGGGGCCACAATTTCTTCGACCGCGCCATCAAGCTGGCCGGCCAGCTCGGGACCGTCAACCTGCTCGTGCTCGCCGTCGGCGCGGTCGCGCTGCTGCTGCTCCTGTTCGGCGAACGGCTGTTGCCGGGCAAACCGGTCGGCATCACCATCGTCGCGCTCGCGATCGGGACGGCGACGCTGCTCGGCCTGCCGGCGCTCGGCGTGCCCGTCACCGGGAAGATACCGGAAGGTCTGCCGGCCCTGGGCATTCCGACGCTCGGCCTGCTGGACTTCGACGATCTCTTCCCGCTCGCCGCAGGGTGTATCCTGCTGGCTTATATCGAGGGTGTTTCGGCCGCCCGCAGCTTCGCCGCCAAGCACGGCTATCCCCTCGACGTCCGGCAGGAGTTCCTGGGGCTGGGCGCCGCGAACCTCGTCGTCGCCTTCGGCCATGGCTATCCGGTTGCCGGCGGGCTGTCGCAATCAGCCGTCAATGACAGCGCCGGCGCACGGACGCCGCTCGCTTTGGTGATCTGCTCGGTGACGCTCGGGCTGTGCCTTCTGTTCTTCACGGGACTCTTGACCAACCTGCCCAAGGCCGTGCTTGCAGCTATCGTCTTTGCCGCCGTCTACAAGCTCGTCGACGTCCGCGCGCTGGTGCGGATGTGGCAGGTCAGTCGGATCGATTTCTACGCCGCAACGATTGCGTTGGTCTCCGTGCTATTGCTCGGAATCCTGCAAGGCGTGCTGCTGGCGTCGATCGCTTCGATCCTTTTGCTGCTGGCCCGGGCCTCGCGGCCAAACATCGCGTTCCTCGGCCGCTTGCCCGGCAGCGGCCGTTATTCGGACAGTTCAAGGCACGCGGACATCGAGCCCTTGATCGGCGCCATTGCGTTCCGGCCCGAAGCCTCGCTGCTCTACATCAACGCCGAGACGATCCTCGATACCGTCCTGATCGCGCTCCGGCGCGCTCCCGAGATCCGGCTGGTGGTCTGCGATCTCTCGGCCTCACCTTATATCGACCTCGCCGGCGCGCGCATGCTGCACGATCTCTACGACGAGCTCGCCGCGCGAAAGATCATGTTCTCCATCGTCGGCGCGCACGCGCAGCTCCGCGACCTCTTGCGCGCGGAGGGGCTGGCGGAGAGGACGGATAGCGGCCAATGGCTGCGGTCGCTCGACAGCGTTCTCGGCGACGAGCAGGCCGTGCCGGCGCAGCGGACGGCCTGAGCGAGCGTGTTGCAATGCGAATGACCGCTGCGGCCGACGGTCTCGCCAGAATGCGTCCGACCGTTGACTTGGATCAATAGAGCCAGCGGCGCCGAACTCACGATCGCGCTCATCTTCGCCCAATTGGCATCAAATGACCATCGAGTGACCATCAGGGCTTCGCCGAGGATCGGGAGAGACATATGTCCCAGGACACCAAGCCAGCGCAAAAGCGCATCGATCAGTTCTTTTCCGGACCCGGGAGCCGGGCGGACGAATGGCGCGACCTCGTGGAGGCCGCGAAGGCGTGGGCTCGCGTCGGCAATCGGGCGGTCTACGATGCGGCACTGGCCGAGCTCTCGGTGACTGAGGAGTTCTACGGCTATCCCGGCCTGCAGCTGATGGCGGCATTGCGGGAGGCCGCGTCCGCGGGCGATGGGGCGGTGTCGTTGGCCCTTGCGACGCGGATTACCCAGGCACTGACGACGCGATCCTTCCGTCAGCATGCCGGCGACTGGAGCGCGAAGGATGACGGCAATGGCGACGCGCCCGAGCTGGTGCCACCGACATTCGGTGCGCATACGGCACGTCGGCCGTATTTCGAAACCCTGATCGTGACCGGCGTGTCATCAAGTCAGTGGCCGGCGCTCGCCGCCGAATGGCGCAAGTTGCGGCGTCCAATCGATGGCTTCATCTATGAGCCTGTCATCGTCGGCAGCCTGGAAGACGCATTCTGCGCGACCATGCTCAATCCCAATATCGCGGCCGTCATCATCAACGAAGGCTTCGGGCTGCGCTCCCGCCACAACG
Source organism: Bradyrhizobium sp. 23AC (assembly GCF_054863025.1). NCBI lineage: Bacteria > Pseudomonadati > Pseudomonadota > Alphaproteobacteria > Hyphomicrobiales > Nitrobacteraceae > Bradyrhizobium > Bradyrhizobium sp. 23AC. The sequence continues at coordinate 21,798 of NZ_JAVAYN010000008.1, read as the reverse complement.
CACCGGTGCTGCGCTCGATCACGACTTCGGCCGGCCTCAACGACGAGTCCGACGCCTCCGCGCTCCGGCTCGCCCAGATCATCAAGCGCGTCCGACCCGAGCTCGACCTCTACATGATCTCGAACCGCGACGTCGAGGAGCTGGCTGGAAACCCTGAAGCCAACGTCGTTCGCCGCATCTTTTACTCCGTCGAGGAGCTCCTCGAGCTGCATCTGTCCATCCTCGAAGGCATTCAGGATCGCTACGACACCCCGTTCTTCGACAATCTGAAGAAGTATGCGCAGCGTCCGATCGGCACGTTCCATGCGTTGCCGATCGCCCGCGGAAAGTCGATCTTCAAGTCCGACTGGATCCGCGACATGGGCGAATTCTACGGGCCGAACCTGTTCCTGGCCGAGAGCAGCGCCACCACGGGCGGCCTCGACAGCATGCTGGAGCCGACCGGCAACATCAAGAAGGCGCAGGAGAAAGCGGCGAGGGCGCTCGGCGCTGACCGCGTCTTCTTCGTCACCAACGGCACCTCGACATCGAACAAGATGGCGGTGCAGGCGCTGCTCGCGCCGGGCGACATCGCGATCGTCGATCGCAATTGCCACAAGTCGCATCACTACGGGATGGTTCTGGCCGGTGCGCAGCCGCTTTACGTCGAAGCCTTCCCGATGACGGAATACTCGATGTACGGCGCGGTGCCGCTGAAGACGATCAAGCAGGCGTTGCTCGGCGCCAGGGCCGACGGCCGGCTCGACCGCGTCAAGATGATCGACCTCACCAACTGCACCTTCGACGGCCACATCTACAACACCCGCCGGGTGATGGAGGAATGTCTCGCTATCAAGCCGGACCTGATCTTCCTCTGGGACGAGGCCTGGTTCGGCTTCGCGCGCTTCTCGCCGTTCCTGCGCCGCCGCACCGCGATGGGAGCGGCAAACGAGATCGAGGCGTGGATGCACGACCCGAAGTCGGTCGCGGCCTATGAGAAGCAGCAGGCCGAGCTCGGCAAGAACCCGTCGGACGAGATGCTGCTCAAGACCCGGCTCATTCCCGATCCCAGGCAGATCCGCCTGCGCGTCTACCAGACCAACTCGACCCACAAGTCGATGTCGGCGATCCGGCAAGGCTCCATGCTCTCGGTCAAGGACGTCGAATTCCACACGGTCGAGCAGCAGTTCAAGGAGGCCGTGTTCACCCACGCTTCCACTAGCCCGAACCAGCAACTCATCGCCAGCCTCGATATATCGCGGCGGCAGATGGAGCTGGAGGGTTACGGTCTCGTGGCCAATGCGATGGAGATCGCGCTTGCCATTCGCCAGGCGGTCAACAACAACCCGCTGATCTCGAAATATTTCCGCATCCTCGGCGCCGACGCCATGGTGCCTGCCCAGTATCGCCAGAGCGGCTTTACCGATTATCTCGCCGCGGGCGTGAATTGGGTCAACACCCTCAAGAGCCTGGAAGAGGACGAGTTCTGCCTCGATCCGACCCGCATGACATTGGTGTGCGGCATGGCCGGTTATGACGGCACCCAGTTCAAGGGTATCCTCGCCAACGAGTACAACATCCAGGTCAACAAGACCTCGCGCAACTCGGTCCTGGTCCAGTCCAACATCAACAACACCCGCAGCGACGTCGCGCATCTCATCCGCGTCCTCGCCGAGATCGCGGGCGAGGTCGATCGCGGGTTGGCGCAGGGCGGTGCCAATGCGAAGAAGACGTTCGAGGCACGGGTCAAGAGCCTGATGACCGACGTGCCTGATCTGCCCAACTTCTCGCATTTCCACCCGAGCTTCCGCGGGGATGCCGGCAGCAAGACCAATGAAGGCGACATTCGCAGCGGCTTTTACGCGGCCTACGACGTGGCGGGTTGCGAACATATCCGTCTCAACGATCCCGAGATCGATCGCCGGCTCAAGTCGGGACCAGAGCTCGTTTCGGCCAATTTCGTGATCCCGTATCCGCCGGGCTTCCCGATCATGGTCCCCGGTCAGGTCGTCACGCAGGAGACCATCGACTTCATGCGCAAGCTCGATGTGAAGGAGATCCATGGCTACGACGCCAAGGAAGGGCTGAAGCTCGTCCGCTCCGAAGCCTTGGCGAAGATCGGAAAGCCCAGGCCCGCCGCGACACCGAAGTTGAAAGCGGCATCTTAGAGGGGATCGAACATGCAGGGCTTTTTCACGTTCCTGCAGCAGAATCCGTACCTGCTGCTGTTCTTCGTCGTCGGCCTCGCCGTCTATATCGGCCGGGCCAGCATCAAGGGGTATGGCCTCGGTATGGTTGCCGGCGCCATCGTGGTCGGCGCCGGCGTCTCGGTGTGGTCGTCGACCTACGGCGTGAAGCTCGAGCTGAACAATTTCGCCAAGAGCCTGTTCTACTATCTCTTCATGTACGGCGTCGGGTTGCGCGTCGGACCGTCCTTCATCAATAGCCTGAAGGGCGACGGCCTGAAGTTCTGCATCCTGGCGGTGGTATCGAGCGTCATCGGGCTCGCGCTGGTGGTGATCGGCGCCAAGATGTTCTCGCTTCCGCCAGGCGCAGCCGGCGGCATGTTGGCGGGATCGCAGACCATGTCGGCGGCGATCGGCTCGGCCGAGCAGGCCGTCACGTCGGGCGTCGTCAAGCTGCCCGAAGGAATGAAGCCTGAGGAGGCCTCAGGCATGATCGCACTGTCCTACGGCATCACCTACATCTGGGGCACCGTCGGCATCATCCTGATCTGCAAATATCTGCCGCGCTGGTGGGGCGTCGACGCTAAGGCCGCCGCAAAGCAGTACGAGCGGGAATTCGGCGTCAAGGATCTCGAAGGCGGCGGCCTGACCGGCTATCGTCAGTTCGGTCTGCGGGCCTACCGGCTGGAGAACCCGGCGACGGTCGGCATGAGCATCGCAAAGTTTCGCGCGATCAATCCCGAATACCGGATCGTCAATGTTGGGCGGAACGGCGAGCCGCAAGGCGCGGATGCCGACCTCGTGCTGCAGAAGGGCGACATCGTCGCCCTCGGTGGCTCGACCGAGCACCTCACCGAGAAGATGGGCCTGATCGGTCCGGAGGTCCCGGATGCCAAGACGCTCGGCATTCCCATGGACCAGGCGGACATCCTCATCACCAACAAGGAGATGGTGGGGCGCACCTTCGAGTCCTTCCGCGACACCGCGATCGCCGGCCAGCTGCAAGTCACCAAGGTCGAGCGCGGCGGTGTTCAGATTCCGGCGGGTCTCAAGACCAAGCTGGAGCGGATGGACATCGTTTCCGTGGTCGGCTTGAAGTCTGCCGTCAACGAGCTCGGCGAGATGTGGGGCCGGATTGCCCGATCCAACACCTCGACCGATCTGCTGACGCTGGCGGTCGGGATGATCATCGGCTTCCTGATCGGCAAGATCGAATTTCCGGCGTTCGGTGCCAAGATCGGCCTCGGCAACGCAGGTGGTCTGTTGCTGTCGGGTGTGATCGTGTCGTCGGTCGTGTCGCGTCTGCGCTTCTTCGGCAACACGCCGAACGCGGCGCGCAACGTGCTGGAGGATCTCGGCCTCGTGGTCTTCGTCGCCATCGTCGGCGTCAACGCAGGCGCGGGACTGCTGTCGCAGCTCACGGGTGCAGTCGCCTTGAAGATATTCCTGGTCGGCTTCATTGCCTGCACGATCCCGCCGTTCATCGTCTGGGCGATCGGCTTCCACGTCTTCAAGATCAACCCGGCCGTGCTGATGGGCGGCGTTGCCGGCGCGCGGTCGCACTCCGGCCCGTGCCGTGAGGCCGCGGTCGAGATCCAGAGCTCGGTACCCTGGATCGGATTCCCGGTCGGCTATGCCGTCTCGGGCATCTTGCTCACCGTGTTCGGCTACTTCGCAATGATCCTTGCGCAATGATCAAAAGGGGGAAGAAAGTCATGAAGATACTTGCCGTTGGCGTCGCCCTGGTTGCCTCGATTGCCGCCCTGACCGGTCTCAGCACGCCGTCGCGTGCCGAGACCGGCGAGGTCGCCGTCGTCTTCACCAAGGGCGGCTTCATCGTCGGCGTCGGGGGCGGCGAGGGCGTTCTGCTCCTCAGGGGCAAGAAATATCCCTTCACCGTCTCCGGCATGAGCGTCGGCCTCACGGTCGGGGCGTCGACGACCAAATTCGTCGGCCGGGCGCTCAATCTGAAGGGACCAGCATCCATCGAAGGCTCTTACGCCGTGGGCGGAGCGGGCGGAGCCGTGGCCGCAGGCGCCGGCGCCGTTCAGCTGCAGAACGCCAACGGCGTGATCCTTCAGCTCAGCGGTCCGAGGGTCGGCGCGGAAGTGTCGGCTGCGGTCGGCGGCGTCACGATCCGCCTGAAATAAGCAGGCACTTAAAGCAAACGGGCTGCGTCACCGCAGCCCGTTTGGCATTTCTATATCGCGCTTCAGTACCGCTCTTCGACGAATTTCAGCCCGCGCAGGCTCGCCTGATCGTTGTAGCGTCCCTTGTGGGAGCGCGGCGGCAGCTTGACCTTGTCCCGCTTGACCTTCTTGTACGGGATCGTTCTCAGGATGTGCGAGATGACGTTGAGCCGCGCGCGCCGCTTGTCGTCGGAGCGGATCAGCCGCCACGGCGCATGCTTGGTATCGGTTGCCTCGAACATCATGTCGCGTGCGCGGGAGTAATCGTACCAGCGCCCGAACGACTCGGTGTCCATCGGGCTCAGCTTCCACTGCCGAAGCGGGTCCTCGATGCGCGCCTTGAAGCGGAGCTCCTGCTCGTCCATGCCGACCTCGAGCCATAGCTTGATCAGGATGATGCCGGCGTCCACGGCGAATTTTTCGACCAGCGGACATAATTCCAGAAAACGCTTGTGCTCCGACGGCGAGCAGAAGCCCATCACATATTCGACGCCGGCGCGGTTGTACCAGCTGCGGTCAAAGATCACGATTTCGCCGCCGGCCGGGAATTGCTCGATATAGCGCTGGAGGAACAGCTGGGATTTCTGCCGGTCGGACGGCGCGGGCAGGGCGCAGACGCGGAACACCCGCGGGCTCACCTTTTCCGTCAGCGCCTTGATGGTGCCGCCCTTGCCGGCGGCATCGCGCCCTTCGAAGATGACGATCACCTTCAGCTTCTCGGCTCTCACCCATTCCTGGAGGTGACACAGCTCGACCTGGAGCTTTTCCAGCTCCTTCTCATAGTCCTTCCGCTTCATTCGCTCCGCGGGCGCATCCTTGGCCATGCAGGTCCTTTCGCTGCTGAGCTTGTCAATCGCCCCAGAACTAATCGTCCCAGGAGATGGTCACGCCGATATCGCCGGGCACGCCGCCCGGGAATTCGATGATCTGGTAGGCGATGCGATAGCCGCGCGGTTTCAGATAATCGGTCCAGAGCTGGAAGATCTCCTTGGGGATGCCGGTCAGCGTGGTCTCCCAGCCCTTTTCCATCTGGTTGATGGCGCGCCCCTTGTCGGTGCAAAGCGAGTTGGGGAAGCGATAGACCAGCACCTCCGTCAGGCCGTTTCGCACCGCACGCTGGATGATGGTCGAGGCGAGTTTGATCTTCTCCTCCTCGCTCTTGCCGGAGGGTTTGCTGAGCCGCTCGATCAGCGCGCGCTTCTCGGCTTCGACCGCGGCGGCGAGGCGGACATACTCCTCGGCCTTCTCGGCCTCCTTGAGAGCGGCTTCCTTCCGAATCTGGGCGGCGTTGGGGATGAGATCGTCTAGGCCGGGCATGGCTGGCGGCTCCTGATGGTTATCCAATCAGCATCCAGGAAACGCTAGGTCCGGCGGAGGATGTTCCCTTGATTCAAATCAAGCAAACCGCGGCCAGCCCGAGCACAATATCGCACATGCGCATTTGATCGGGAGAGACGCTTTGAGCGACCAGCTTCATCCGATGGCTCCGCACCATCTGCCGTTTTATCTGGCGCCGGGGAGCGGGACCGATACGCTGATGGTCGTGATGGGGCTGTTCCTGATCGGCACCGTGCTCTGGGTCGGTACGCTCTATTGGAAGCTGCACAGCCTGCCCGAGCGGATGGCGCACAAATCGCAAAAACTGCAGTTCGAGCTCGTCGCGGTGCTCGGCCTGATCTCGTTGTTCACGCATATGCACATCTTCTGGGTCGCAGGCCTCCTGCTCGCGTTGATCGATCTTCCCGATTTCGGCACGCCGCTCCGCAGCATCGCCGGGTCGGTCGAGAAGATTGCAGAGGCAGCGCCTGCCGCCGGTGGCGAAGAGATCCGGACAGAGGCCGCGACGCCTCCCGCACAGAAGCCGGAAGCCGCAAAGAAGGAGCACAGCCATGTTTGAGCTGATGTTCTGCTCGCTGCTGACGATCCTGCCGGACTATCTCTATCGCCGCTACGCCCAGGGCAAGCGTTTCGGCAAGGAGATCACCTTCTTCTCGGTCTGGTACGAGCTGCGCTGGGGCATTACCGGCTGTCTGATGCTGACGGTGTCGCTGATCACCATGATCTTCTACTTCCATCCTTCGACGTCATCGGCGACGCTCTATTTTCGCACCGTGCCGATCCTGCCGGAAGGCTCGGGCCGCGTTGCCGAGGTCAAGGTCGGCTTCACCGCGCCGGTGAAGAAGGGCGACGTGCTGTTCACGCTCGACGCCTCGAAGCAGCAGGCCGCGCTCGAAACCGCCAAGCGGAAGGTCGCGGAGGTCGAGGCCGCCATGCAGACGGCGCAGGCCGACGTGGTCAAGGCCGAGGCGCAAATCGGAGAAGCAAAGGCGAGCTATCAGCAGGCCAAGGATGAGCTCGAGGTCAAGACCGAGCTGCAGCGACGCAATCCCGGCATCGTTCCGCAGCGTGATATCGACAAGCTCCAGGTCTTGGTCGATCAACGTCAGTCCGGGATCGATGCCGCGACCGCCGCGAAGCAATCCGTCTCGATGCAGATCTCCATTCTGCTGCCGGCGCAGAAGGCCAGCGCGGAGGCCGCGCTCGACCAGGCCCAGGTGGATGTCGACAAGACCTTCGTCCGCGCCGGTGTCGATGGACGCGTCGAGCAATTCCTGATCCGCCCCGGCGACGTCGTCAATCAACTCATGCGGCCCGCAGGTGTTCTCATCCCGGAGGGGGCCGGCCGCAAGGCGCTCCAGGCCGGGTTCGGCCAGATCGAGGCACAGGTGATGAAGGAGGGCATGGTGGCGGAAGCGACCTGCATCTCCAGGCCATGGGTGATCATCCCCATGGTGATCACGATAGTGCAGGACTACATCGCTGCCGGACAATTCCGATCCGGGGAGCAATTGGTCGATCCGCAGAACGCCGTCCGCCCCGGCACCATCCTGGTGTTCATGGAGCCGCTTTACAAAGGTGGCCTTGATGGCGTGACACCGGGCAGCAGCTGCGTCGTCAATGCCTACACCAGCAACCACGAGGAAATCTCGGCCAAGGGGACTTCGACCAGCCGGAAGATCGCCTTGCACGTTGTCGACGGTGTCGGCCTGGTGCATGCCCTGCTCCTGCGCATTCAAGCGCTGCTGCTGCCAATCCAGACGCTGGTGTTGAGTGGGCATTGAGCTGTGACGGCGCCTCACGAGCCTGTCGCAGCGGTACAATTCTCGCTAGAATTGCTGGGACAGCAGTTGCTGGAAGCTGCAAGGATGGAGCATGAGCGGGCGCACGTCCATCTCCAAGGTCAGGCCAAAGGCCGTGGCGGCGCTATTCTGTCTTGCGCTGCTTTCCGCCGTGTGCCTGTCAACCGGGCGAGTTGGTGCAGTCGAACGGAGTCTCCGGGGGGAGCTGAAGCGCGTCCTCATATTGCATTCTTTCGGCCGTGATTTTCGGCCGTGGAGCGAGTATGCGCGCGATATCAAGGCCAAGCTCGAACGGCAATCGCCCTGGCCGCTCGACATCCAGGAGCACGCGCTGCTCACCGCGCGCTTCAATAATCCTGGTCCCGAGGCGCCCTTCGTCGACTATCTGCAATCGCTGTACCAGGGAGCGATGCCCGACATCGTGTTGAGCATCGGCGCGCCGGCGGCCCGGTTTGCGCAGAAATACCGCGGAAGATTATTCCCTGATGTGCCATTGATTCTCTCCGCGGTCGAGCATCGGCTGATCAATCGCGCCGATCTCAGCGACAACGACGTCGTCGTGGCGATCCGCAACGATTTCATGGCCGCGTTCGGCAACATCCTTCAGGTTCTGCCAGACACAAAGTCGATTGCGGTCGTGATCGGTGCATCGCCGCTCGAGAAGTTCTGGGTAGAGGAGGTGAAGCGGGAACTGCAACCTTTTGGAGAAGGGATTGAGCTCGTCTGGTACTCGGACTTGTCATTCGACGAAATCCTGAAACGCGCATCAAGGCTGCCGCCGCACACCGCGCTGTTCTGGGGACTGATGTCGGTCGATGCGGCCGGGGTCGTCCACGAGAGCGATATCGCCTTGCGCAGCCTGTACGCGGCCGCGAATGCCCCGATCTTCTCCTACCAGGAGCCGTTCTTCGGTGACGGCACCGTCGGGGGACCGATGCATATGATCGCGGAAACGAGTTCCAGGACCGTCAGTGCAGCGATTGCCATTCTCGGCGGCGCGAAACCAGCGAGCATCAGTTACGAGCCGATCGGCTTCGCCGCGCCGAGATATGATTGGCGCCAGTTGCAGCGTTGGGGCATCAGCGAGAGCCGTTTGCCTCCCGGCAGCGAAATCGTGTTTCGCGAACAGAGCATCTGGGAGCGCTATCGTTGGCAGATGCTGCTGATCGCGTCCGTGATGCTGGTGCAGGCCGGCCTGATCAGCGGGATGCTGCATGAGCGCCGTCGGCGCCAGATCGCCGAAGTCGAGTCCCGCCAGCGTCTGGCCGAGCTCGCTCACGCCAACCGCTATTCGGCCGTTGGCGAGTTGACCACGTCGATCGCCCATGAACTGAACCAGCCGCTCGGCTCCATCCTGACCAACGCCGAGACTGCGGAGCTGATGTTGAAGGCCGCTTCGCCCGACATCGACGAGATCCGGCAGATCCTCGCGGACATCAGGCGCGACGATCAGCGGGCGAGCGAAGTCATTCGCAGGCTACGCAGTATTCTGAAAAAGACGCCGTTCGAGGTCAAGAACATCGAGCTCAACGATATGGTCCGCGAAGCGATCGGCCTTGTGCGGGCCGTCGCCGATGGACGCCGGATCACATTGATCTACACGCCTGTCCTGGCCGACCTGCATGTCAGAGGCGATCCGATCCAGCTTCAGCAGGTCGTTCTCAACCTGATCATCAACGCGATGGATGCGATCTTCGACGCAGATCCCGGAAAACGCCAAGTCAGCGTCTCGACCCTGCGCGTCGGCAACGTAGCGGAGATCCGGGTCTCCGATACTGGTCCCGGGATTGCCGCCTCCGACCTTGCGGACGTGTTCAATCCGTTCTTCACGACCAAGCCTCAGGGTATGGGCATGGGGCTCGCGATCGCCAAAACCATCATCGAAGCCCATCACGGCACGATCTCTGCCGAAAACCAGGCCGCGGGCGGCGCGCTCTTCACGATCCGTCTTCCGATCCTCCACTGATCGCCGGCATCTTGATCTTGATCAAGCCCGCGGGTTCGGCGAAGCCGTTTCCTTCTCGCAGTTGCGCGATGACCGGGATGGGGGCGCATGTGGGGAGCGTCGGTGGCGATGAGACGCCGTGAGTTCATGTCGCTGGTTGGCGCCGCGGCTGCGTTCCCGGTCGTGGCTCGGGCCCAGGACAGAGCGCCGTTCGTCGGCGTGCTGACCGGCAACGTCGCCGGCGATCCCGGCGCGCAGATGCGTGTCGATGCCTTTCAGCAGGGGCTCACCGATCGCGGCTGGATCGCCAACCAGAACTATCGCCTGGAGGTGCGCTGGCCGGGTCCCAATCCGGCACGCCAGCAATTGGAGGCGCTCGAGCTCATTGCCGCCGGGCCGGACGTACTGCTCTCGACCAGCACGGGCACGACCCGGGCGCTGCGCGATGCCACGCAGCGAATTCCGATCGTCTTCGTCGGGCTCTCCGATCCTGTCGGGACCGGCCTCGTCGCCAATCTGGCGCGGCCGACCGGCAATCTCACCGGCTTCTCGCTCTATGAGCACTCGATGAGCGGGAAATGGCTCGGTCTGCTGAAGGATATGGTGCCTGGGATGAGCCACGCGGCGCTGCTGTTCAATCCGGAATCGTCGCCCTATGCGCCGTTCTATCTTCAGGCGGCGCACCAGATGGAAAACCGCCTCGGTCTCAAGGTCACCGGTGCCAGTGTCCGGAGCGGGGCCGAGATCGCGGCGGCCATCGAAACCGCGACACGCGACGGCGGTGGCCTCGTCGTGCTGCCTGATGGCGGCTTCTTCGGGACCCAGAGCGCGATGACGATCGCACTGTTGACGCAGCGCCGCGTGCCCGCGATCTTCGCGGTCCGCTTCTACGCGGTGAACGGTGGGCTGATGTCCTATGGCGCCGATCTCACCCAGCAATTTCGCGACGGCGCCGGCTATGTCGATCGCATCCTGCGCGGCGCCGAGATTCGGTCGCTCCCAGTGCAGTTCGCCACCAGGTTCGAGCTCGTCATCAACATGAAGACGGCCAATGCCCTCGGGCTGACGGTGCCGGGCCGCCTGCTGATGGACGCCGAACTGATCGAATGACGCGTGGCTCTCGCGCTGCAGCAGCCACGAGGACCTCGTTTCGTTGATCTCGATCAACAAACGTCTGCGTTCCGGCCCGATCGTCCCACCCTGGAAGTGCAAGGGAGGATGCAATGTTTCGCTGCGGCAAGATCCTGATGGCGCTTGCGGTCGTCATGGCGACATCGTTCGCCGCAACGGCGCAAACCAGCACGACGCCTGCGGCCCCGTCTTCGCAAGCGCAGCCGGCTGCTCCGCCTGCGCCGACGGCCGAGCTTCTGAAGCCGGAGCAGCTCGAGGCCTTGGTGGCGCCGATCGCACTGTACCCGGACGAGCTCCTTGCCAATGTGCTCGCCGCCTCAACCTATCCGTTGGAGGTGGTGCAGGCCGACCGCTGGCTGAAGGAGCGCAAGACCCTGAAGGGCGATGCGCTGAAGACGGAGGTCGAGAAGCAGGCCTGGGACGACAGCGTCAAGGCGCTAGCCAGCACCGCCGATGTGTTGACCATGATGAGCGACCAGCTCGAATGGACCAAGAAGCTCGGTGATGCCTTTCTCGCCCAGCAGCCCGACGTGATGGATGCGATCCAGCGCTTGCGCAACAAGGCCTATGACAACAAGAAGCTGGTCACCACCAAGCAGCAGAAGGTGAGTGTCCAGTCGCAGGAAGGCAAGCAGGTCGTCGTTATCCAGCAGGCCAATCCCGCGGAGATGTACGTGCCATATTACGATCCGGCGACGGTCTATGGCAGCTGGCCCTATGCGGAGTATCCGCCGTATTATTGGGGCTACCCGTCCTATATCGGCGCCGGCGTGGTTGCGGCGGGCCTCGCTTTCGGCACCGCCTGGGCGATCGGGCGCTGGGGCAATTATTGGGGCGGCGGCTGCAATTGGGGCAACCGCAACGTCTACGTCAATCATCGCACAACCAACATCGGTAACGGCTGGCAGCACAATCCGGCGCATCGCCAGGGCGTGCGCTACAACAACAGCAATGTTCAGCAGCGCTTTGGCAACAACAACCTGAAGGCGGGGGCGTCGGACCGGATGGATTTCCGAGGCCGTGACGGCAATCAGGTGCTGCGTCCCAATCAGGGCGCAGGAGATCGTGCAGGAGATCGTGCAGGCGATCGTGCGGGAGATCGAGCAGGAGATCGCGCGGGCGATCGTGCTGGTGATCGGGCCGGCGATCGCGCGGGTGACCGTGCTGGCAATCGCGGCGATCGGCCGGGCGGTGGTGATCGCGCTGGTGCCGGGGATCGTGCCAAGGGCGGAGGCGACCGTGCCAAGGGTGGCGGCGATCGCGCAAAGGCTGCCAGCCGCCCCAGCGGCGGTGCGGCCAACCGCGGCGGTGGCGGCAATCGCGGCGGCGCGATGAACGTCTCCTCCGGCCGATCGGCAGCCGCAGCATCTGCACGCGGACGATCCAGCATGGCGAGCATGCCGCGCGGTGGCGGCGGCGGACCGAGCATGGCCGGTCGCGGCGGCGGTGGCGGAATGGCAATGCGGGGCGGTGGAGGTGGCTTTGGTGGTGGCGGCCGCGGAGGTGGCGGCGGTGGCCGGCGTTCCGACATCGCGCTGAAGCGCGATGTCGTCCTGCTCGGCCATCTCGCAAGCGGTCTCGGCTACTACCGCTTCAGTTATATCGGCAGCGACAAAGCCTATGTCGGTGTCATGGCACAGGAGGTCGAGCGGGTGGCGCCCGATGCTGTAACGCGCGGTAGCGACGGCTATCTGCGGGTCTACTACGACAAGCTCGGGTTGAGATTCCGATCCTACAGTGACTGGCTCGCCAATGGCGCAAAGATCCCTGCGGAGGAATTGCCATGACCGGCTTGAAGTTGCTTCGTCGCGCCGCTCTGCCGGGCATCGTGGCGCTGGCTCTCGTCACCACGGCCCGAGCCCAGCAGTCCTATCCGACGCCGGAGGATGCCGCCTCGGCACTCGCGGCGGCGGCCAAGATCGGTCCAAGTGACGTTCTGAAAGTGCTCGGAAGGGCGGGTGATGACATCGTCTCGTCGGGCGACGAAGTCGCCGACGCCGATATCCGCGCCCGCTTCGTCTCGATGTACGACGCCAAGCACTCGATCAAGGCGGAGGGCAACAAGAAGGCGACGCTGGTGCTCGGGCCTGACGATTTCCCGTTCCCGATTCCCCTCGTCAACACCAAGGCTGGCTGGGAGTTCGACACTGACGAGGGGCGGATCGAAGTGCTGCGCCGCCGCATCGGTCGTAACGAGCTCGACGCGATCCAGACCGCGCTCGCCTATGTCGACGCGCAGAATGAATATGCCGACAAGGATCGCGGCGAGGGCGCCGGCATCTACGCACAGCGCTTCCTCTCGACATCAGGCAAGAAGGACGGTCTGTTCTGGCGCGACGACAGTGACCCGAGCCCCCTCGGTCCCCTTGTCGCGGAGGCTTCAGCCGAGGGTTACAAGCCGGGCGAAAAGCTCGCGCCCTATCACGGCTATTACTTCCGCATCCTGAAGGGCCAGGGTTCCGACGCGCCTGGCGGCGCGCTCAATTATGTCGTCAAGGGCAAGATGATCGGCGGCTTCGGGCTGATCGCCTGGCCCGCCGAGTACGGCAATTCCGGTGTGATGACGTTCGTGGTGAACCATGCCGGCACCGTTTACGAGAAGGATCTGGGGGCGAGAACCGATTTCATCGCGCCGCGCACGATGTTGTTCGATCCCGACCAGACTTGGAAGAAAGTCGATGCCGCAAAGCCTTGAACGGATCATGGCATCGCGGCTGCGCGCATGTCGCCTGATTGCGATACCGGTGCTGGCGCTGAGCTTCGCAGTGCCGGCTACGCCGTCCTTCGCGCAAGCCGCCGGTCACGTGCGTGCCAAGATCGTCAAGGCGGGTCTCCTCGTCGGCGGTGGCGTAGGAAGCGGTGTGCTGACCTATCGGGGCAGCAAGTATCCCTTCAAGATCACGGGCATGAGTTTCGGCATCACCGCCGGCGCGACGATAGGCCGGCTCGACGGCTGGGCCTCGGGTATCCGGGAGGTCGGCGACTTCGCCGGCACCTACAGCTCCGTCGGCGGCGGCTTCGCTTTGGTCGGGGGCGTCAGCGGCGTCCACCTGCGCAATGAGAAGGGGGTGACGATCGTGATGCAGGGGCCGAAAGCCGGCCTGGAGCTTGCGGCCAACATCAGCCAGATCGTGATCTCGCTGAGATAGAGCGCGTCAGCGGCGGATGTCGTCGTAATCAAGGCCACAGCAACGAAGTGATGACGCCGAAGCGTTCCTGACGAGCGCACTCCCGGCGAATCTTCCTGCGGCATTTTGACCGCACCGATCTGGAATCATCCAAAGCGCATTTGAATTGTTCCAGACATTCTCCTCGCAGTTGGCGATGATCGAGGCATTCTAAGCCACGCGCACGCATTTGCGTTGCCGTTACGATGGCGTCTTTTTAAAGAGGCGATGCAGATCGCTGACATTCGGATGTTGCCGCCAAGACGAAGGCAGCAAACGCGCGTGCGCGTCTGCAGAGCAACTGATTGACGGGCCATGCATGCCGGCCGAGCTCGGATACGAAGAGCTGCTCTTCGATCCATGGTCGTTGCTGGCCAAGCGCGGTTTCACGGCGGGCTGCGCGCTATTGATGAAGGACTTTCTGGAATGCGACGTGCGGGTAGGGATAAGACGGTAGCTCGCTTTGGTGCGGCGCTGCTGGGTGGTGTGGCGTGGCTGACGTGGTTTGAATCGCCTGCTCAATCCCAAACGGCTCAGGGCGGCAGCTCCCTTCCGCCCGTGACTGTCGAAGCTCCGACGCAACAGTCGGTTCGCCGTGCGCCAACCAGGCGAAACGACGCGCGGGTCCGATCGACCTCACGGCGCGCCCCGCAAGCTCCGACGGTCGCAGTGCAATCGCAACCGGCTGTCGTCCCGCCATTTGCCGGCGGGCAGGTCGCTCAAGGCGCGCGACTGGGGATGCTCGGAAATACCAACACCTTGAAGTCACCCTTCAGCGTGACGAGCTACACGGACAAGTTCATTCGGGATCAACAGGCGGCAACGGGCGCGGATGCCCTGATCCTCGATCCCTCCGTGCGAAGTTCCCACCCGACGGGCGGTATCGTCGATTCCTTCAACATACGCGGCTTCCCGATCAACGAAGGCAATAACGGTGAGTTCGCCTTCGAGGGCCTTTACGGAATCGCGCCGACATATCGGATCTTCACGGACTACGTCGAGCGCATCGAAGTGCTCAAGGGTCCCTCGGCCGCGCTCTCGGGCATGGCGCCCAATGGCGGCGTCGGCGGCGTCGTCAATGTCGTGCCCAAGCGCGCGGAAGAGGATTTGACCCGCTTGACCGCGAGCTACGGCTCGACCGCACGTTTCGGCGGTCACTGGGATGTTGCGAGGCGCTACGGCGATGGCAAGGAATGGGGCGTACGCGCCAGCGGAAGCGTCCGCGGCGGCGACACGCCCATCGACCGCCAGTCCGAGACGACAGGTGTCGGATCGCTGGCGCTCGACTATCAAGGCGAACGGTTCAGATCCTGGCTCTATCTCATCGCCCAGACCGATCGGTTCGACGCGCCGTCACGTCCCTTTCTGATGGCTCCCGGCCTGCAGGTGCCGAAGGCGCCGGACGGCAAGCTGAACGTGACCCAGCCCTGGGAATGGTCGCGCATCAACGACCAGTCCGCCTTGCTGCGGACCGAGTACGATCTCACCGAGCAGGTCACGCTGTTCGCCGATGTCGGCGGCTCCAAGACCAATGTCGAGCGGTTCTTCGGTCTTCCGACCATCGTCAACACGAACGGCAATACGACCTCAACGCCCCAGTACTTCGGCCTCAGCATCGATCGAACTACATATGATGGCGGTGTTCGCGCCCGCTTCGATACCGGCTTCGTCCACCATGCCGTCGCCTTCCAGGCCTCGGTCTATCACGACGCGCTGCACCGGCGGCTCACCAATGGCAGTCTGGTCACCTCGAACATTTACAGTCCGACCGTCGCGCCAACTCAGTTCGCGAACGAGATCAGCGACCGCCCTCGGCTCTCGGACAGCGAGCTTACCGGGCTTTCGATTGCCGACACCTTGTCCGTGCTCGATGAGCGCGTCCTGTTGACTTTGGGCGTCCGCCGCCAGGGCATCGAGGCGAACAACTATTCCTCCAATGTCGGGACACCGACGTCGTCCTATGACAAGAGCGCGGTCACCCCGGTGGTCGGCCTGGTCGTCCGTCCCCAGGACAACGTCTCCCTCTACGCGAACTATGTCGAAGGTCTCGCGCGGGGCGACATTGCCCCTCAGGGTACGTCCAATTTCGGTGAAGTGCTGCAGCCCTACATCGCCAAGCAGTACGAGGCCGGTATCAAGGTGGAGTTTGGCCGGATCGCAACCACCTTCAGCGCGTTCGAGATATCGAAGGCGAGCGGCGAGTCGTCCGCTGGGCGCTTCGCGGCGACAGGCGAGCAACGAGTCCGCGGGCTCGAATTCAACGTCTACGGCGAACTCTTGCCGGATGTTCGTGTCCTCGGAGGCATCTCGCTGCTGGACGGCACCCTGACGAAGACCGCCGTCGCGGCCAATGTGGGCAACACGCCAATCGGCGTTCCGAACATACAGGCCAATATCGGTGCGGAGTGGGACCTCCCGTGGATGAGGGGGCTCACCGTGAATGGAGCCGTGATCTACACCGGCAGGCAGTTCGTCGACGCCGCGAACAAGCAGCCGATTCCCGAGTGGACGCGGCTCGACCTCGGCGCCCGCTACACCACCGCGATCAACGGCAAGAAGACGGATTTCCGCGCAAACATCCAGAACGTGACCGGTGAGAGTTATTGGTCCAGCGTGGCTTCGTTCGGAACGTTCTTCCTGGGAGCACCGCGCACATATCTCCTGTCGATGACCGTGGATATGTGACCGCGCACGCGCTTGCGTGAAACGCAGCCCAGCATTCCGCTCCGGCGCCGTGATGCGCCGGACTAAAAAAGTCTCCATTGAATCAACGAGGTGACTTCCGTCTCGCTGGGCCCCTTCGGCCGCCAGGCCGAAAAGTGGCGCGGCTCTTGCTCTTGCCAGTATGAGGGTTCTTGATAAACGTCATACTGCGGGATCAGGTGGATGGAGCAGGCGGTGAGGCGGACTTTGCGGGCGGTCGAGCCCGGAACGGTGGTGCTGTTCGGGGGGCTGATCGCCGCCAACATCGCCGCATGGGCCTGGGCCTTCGCGCTGTTCGGCGATCGGCCGACGGTGCTGGCGACTGCGCTGCTGGCCTGGGTGTTCGGTCTGCGCCACGCCGTCGATGCCGACCACATCGCCGCCATCGACAACGTTGTGCGCAAGCTGATGCAGACGGGTGGCGCGCCGCGCAGCGTCGGCCTCTATTTTGCGCTCGGCCACTCCACCGTCGTCGTGGTCGCGACCATATTGCTCGCGCTCGGCGTGGTGAGCCTTGGCGGCGACAGCCTGCTCAAGGAGATCGGCGGCCTCATCGGCACGTCGGTGTCGGCGCTGTTCCTGCTCGTGATCGCGGCCATCAATCTCGTCATCTTCGTCGGCCTGTGGCGGACGTTTCGCGCGGCGCGGGAGCAGGGGGTTCACGACGCCGAAGGCCTCGAGAGGCTGCTCGCCAATCGCGGCTTCCTCGCGCGACTGCTCGGACCGCTGTTCCGCCTGGTCACAAAACCCTGGCACATGTATCCGCTCGGCTTCCTGTTCGGGCTCGGCTTCGACACGGCGACCGAGATCGGCCTGCTCAGCATCTCAGCAACTGAAGCCGCGCGGGGAGCGTCGGTCGCCGACGTGCTGGTTTTCCCTGTATTGTTCGCGTCGGGAATGGCGCTGGTCGACACCGCCGATTCCGCGCTGATGGTGAGCGCCTATCGATGGGCCTTCGTCGACCCCTTGCGAAAGCTCTGGTACAACCTCACGATCACCGGCGCCTCGGTGGCGGTCGCGCTGTTGATCGGCGGTATCGAGGCGCTCGGGCTGATCGCCGACCGGCTCGATCTGTCCGGAGGAGTGTGGACGCTGGTCGACGGCCTCAACGAGTCCCTCGCCAATGTCGGCTTTGCCGTGATCGCGCTGTTCGCGGTCGCCTGGCTCGTCTCGGTCGTGCTCTATCGCCGCGTCTTTGCTGACGGCCGACACCGGGCCGCGACGAAAGCTCTGGCATGCGCCGATGCGACCGAAGTGGCGTGAGCCCTGTCGTGGCGGCGGCGCGCTGACGGCACTCTCGGCCCTGGTTCTGCTCGCGGATGACGGCCGCGCTTTCGCGCAGAGCGAGAGCACCTCACGCGAGCTGCCGCCAATCCAGATCGGCGGCGGCGAGACGGCGGGGCGCAAGAAGCCGGTCGCATCGCGCCGGGCCGGCAGGCCGTCCCCAGCCGATCACCGCATCCCCGTGTATCCGGCAGCGGCGCAAGCGTCGGATGTGCGCAGCGTCGCCTCGGGTGCAAAGGGCCAGCCCAGCATGGCCAGCGAGATCTCCGTCTCGGGCGAGGAGATCAATGCACGCCCTTTCACGCGGCCGGGCGAAGCGCTCGAAGCCGTACCGGGTCTCATCGTGACGCAGCATTCCGGCGAGGGCAAAGCCAACCAGTATTTGCTGCGCGGTTATAATCTCGACCACGGTACCGACCTTGCCATCACCGTTGACGGCGTCCCCGTGAACATGCGCACCCACGCGCACGGCCAGGGCTATGCCGATCTCAACTGGCTGATCCCGGAAACCATCGCCGCAGTGGATGTGCGCAAGGGTCCGTACTTCGCCGACGAAGGCGATTTCGCATCAGTCGGCAGCGTCCATATCGGTCTGATCGACCGCACCAGGGGAATAGCGCAGGTGACCGCCGGCAGCTTCGGCTATCGCCGCCTGCTCGGCATGGACTCCGCGAAGGTCGGTGACGGCTCCGTGCTCGTGGCCGGCGAGATCGGGACCTACAACGGTCCGTGGGAGAATCCGGACAACGTGCGAAAGCTCAACGGCCTCGTGCGCTTCAGCCAGGGCACCGCGACCGACGGCGTCTCCGTCACCGGCATGGCTTACGCCAACAAATGGAATTCGACGGACCAGGTCCCGCAGCGCGCGATCGCATCCGGCTTTCTCGATCGCTTCGGCTCGGAAGATCCAAGCGACGGCGGCAGCACCAACCGCTTCGCGCTCTCGGGCCGCATCGCGCAGAGCGACGATCTCGGCTCCTGGAAAGCCAACGCTTATGTCGTGAAGAGCCAGCTCGACCTCTTCAACAATTTCACCTACTTCCTCAGCGATCCCGTGCTCGGTGACCAGTTCCACCAGCACGACGATCGCCTGATGGTGGGCGCCAACATCTCGCGCACGCTGAACGGCTCATTGGCGGGCTTGCCGATGCAGACCAGCTTTGGCCTGCAGTCGCGCTATGATGCGATCGATCTCGCGCTCACCAACACTTTCCAGCGCGGCTTCCTTGCCAGCGTTCGCAGCGACAAGGTGGGCGAGGGCAGCGTCGGCGTCTATGCCGAAAACACGGTGCGCTGGACCGACTGGCTCAGGACGACGGTGGGCTGGCGCGGCGACTATTATGCCGCCGACGTCACGTCGCGGTTCAATGCCAACAATTCCGGCCGCACCGACGCCGCGCTCGGCAGCCCGAAATTCAGGATGGTGCTCGGCCCGTTCAACCAGACCGAATTCTTCTTCGGCGCCGGCTACGGCATGCACTCCAACGACGCCCGCGGCGCGACCACGACGGAGGATCCTAGCGACCCCGCGACGAGGCTGACGCCATCGCCGCTCCTGGTGCGCACCAAGGGTGCAGAGGTCGGCGTGCGCAGCAGGATCGTTCCCGGCCTCGACACCTCGCTCAGCCTCTTCATCCTGGATCAGGATTCCGAGATCCTGTTCTCCGGCGATGCCGGGGACACGTCGGCGACCCGCGCCAGCCGCCGCTACGGCTTTGAATGGACCAACCACTACCGGCCCAGATCCTGGATCGACATCGACGCCGATCTCGCAATGAGCCATGCACGCTTCCGCGGTTATGACAGCGAGCAGGCGGACGTCTATACCTCGCTCGCCGGCTATCCCGAGGCGCAGATCGGTAATGCGCCCGGCAACTACATTCCGAACTCGCCCGCGATGATGGCATCAGTCGGCGTCACGCTGGGCGAGAGGACCGGCTGGTTCGGGACCTTGCGCTGGCGGTATCTGGCGTCGAGCCCACTGACCGAGGACAACGCGTTCCGTTCCTCTGCGACCGGCATTTTCAACGGCCGCCTCGGCTATCGTATCGACAATGGCTGGCGCCTTCAGCTCGACGTGTTGAACCTCCTCAACACGAGGGCGAACCAGATCAGTTATGCCTATGGCTCGCTGCTCAAGACCGATACGCTCTACAACCTCTGCGCATCGGGCACTGCGCCAACTTCAGTCTGTCAGAACGGCGTGATGGACTACGTGCTGCACCCCGTGGAGCCGTTGACGTTCCGTCTTACCATCGCCGGGACGTTCTAGGTCTGGTTAGGCTGTGGCCCGCGAAAGTCTCTGCGGCGAAAAAACGGCCTCGCAACGCGCGATGCGTTGCAGGCGAGGTGTGTTGTGGTAGTGAACGGCCAGGTTGGCGGCACATCGCGGCCTGAAAGCCCACCAGGGGACCGTCGATGAACCGTGACCTCGATCTCGCCGACTTCGAACTGCATCCGCAGCGTGGTGCGGTGCTGGCCGAGGTGCATGCGCGTCCATTCACCCGGTTGACGGCGCCGGTCACGGTGCTCCGCTTTGCCTTTCTCGGCCAAGGCGAGGTCGCTGCGGCGGATCGGCAGAGCTTCGTGGCATTCTGCATGTCGCACGGGCAGGCGCCGCCGGACGCCGCAACCAAGCATCACCAGGTGACGATCGGTGACACCCAGCTCCGCTGGGAGCAACACTCGGAGTTCAGCACCTTCACCTGGATCCTGAGCAGCCCGCAGGCGCCCGCGCGCCGGTTCGGCGAGATCGGTGAA
This sequence comes from Bradyrhizobium sp. 23AC, assembly GCF_054863025.1. Taxonomy (NCBI): domain Bacteria; kingdom Pseudomonadati; phylum Pseudomonadota; class Alphaproteobacteria; order Hyphomicrobiales; family Nitrobacteraceae; genus Bradyrhizobium; species Bradyrhizobium sp. 23AC. The sequence continues at coordinate 1,314 of NZ_JAVAYN010000008.1, read as the reverse complement.
GAGTCGGCCGGGTTGATCCGGTCTCTGCGCCAATCCGGCCAATTGCTGGTCGCCGTCAAGCTCGAGGTCGAGCAGACCTCGGCGGCGCTGGAGCGTGCGCAGCAGCTGTTCGAGAGAGGCAGTCTCGCCATCGCTGCGGTCCGCAGCGGACCTGCCGTCGTCGCATCCGACTTTCGCACGGATGATCAGGGTTTCGTCCGCATTCTCGTTTGCAACGACGGCCTGTCGCCCGGCCGGCTCGGCGCCCTCGTGCAGCGTGTGCTGGAGATCGAGACCTATCGCACGCTGGCGCTGCTCGGTCTGCCCGCCGCGCTCGAGCTTGCGCCCTCTGTCGATCATATCGGCCGGCGGCTCGTCGAAGTGCTCGAGGAGATGCAGGGCGCCGAGGATCTCAAGCTCAACAACCATCTCTTGACGGAACTGACCGCATTGGCGGCTTCGCTCGAAAGGGGAGCTGCCGGCAGCTCGTTTCGGTTCGGCGCCAGCCGCGCCTACAACGACATCGTACAGGCCCGCCTCGCCGTGATCGAAGGCGGCGAGATCGCGGGCTATCCGACCTGGTCCTCCTTCCTCGCCCGCCGCATGGCCCCTGCGATGCGCACCTGTGCGACGATGGAGGACCGGCAGGCCGATCTGTCGATCAAGCTCGCGCGCGCGGCCGATCTGTTGCGCACACGCGTCGATGTCGAGCTCGAGGAGCAGAATCGCGATCTGCTGCGCTCGATGGACGAGCGCACCCGGTTGCAATTGAGGCTGCAGAGCACGGTCGAAGGCTTGTCGGTGGCGGCCATCGGCTACTATGTCGTCAGCCTGTTCGGCTACCTCGCCAAGGGCGCCCATGACGGTGGTCTGCATGTCGAGCCTTCGCTGGCAACCGCGATCTTCGTGCCGGTTGCCGTGGCCGTGGTCTGGATCGTCACCCGCAATATCCGCAGGCGGCACTTGAAGCACGACGAAATGTCGGGCGCTCACGACTGAGGGCGCAAACGAGGCTCTTGCGCTCGCGCGCCGCCCGGCTCGATGTCGCTGAACAGGATCCGCGCGTCCGCACCGATCGCCGTGCAGCGACTCGCGCCGATACCGGATGTCGCTGCGCTCATCCGGGCTGCGCGACCGAGCCTGTGTCGCCCTCTGTCAATCCACTAGCGCAAAAATATTCCACTTTACCGAAATTCGGTTTCGGCGTATGTGTCGCCCATCCCGGCTCATCCAAGAGGGGCGATCATGTGTCGTCACTATCGCGAGCCGGGCTTGCGGTGGACGCGGCAGCGTCGGCATGAGAGGTGCGGGCAGGGCGGGTAGTCCCTGTGAGCC